>CAWEUR010000018.1:0-154061 GCA_963812285.1 uncultured Alphaproteobacteria bacterium
CGATGCTGTGGCCGATATTCTCGCCTGGCCCGAAGTCGGCGGCGTCGCGGAAGTCATGAACATGCGCGACGTCATCGCCCGCGATCCGCGCATGAGCGCAATCGTCCAGGCCGGCCTTGCCTCGGGCAAACCAGTTCATGGTCACGCGCGCGGGCTCGCCGGCGCCGATCTCAACGCTTTCATGGCCGCCGGCATCAGCTCCGACCATGAACTCACCTCGGGCGAGGATCTTCTGGCAAAGCTCCGCGCCGGCCTGACGATCGAGCTGCGCGGCTCGCACGATTATCTGCTGCCGGAGTTCGCCAGAGCGCTCTCCGGCCTCGGTCACATGCCGCAGACGGTGACGCTGTGCACGGACGATGTGTTTCCGGACGATCTGCTCGACAAGGGCGGTGTTGATGACGTGGCGCGCCGGCTCGTCAGGCATGGCCTCAAGCCACAAGAGGTGTTGCGGGCGGCGACGCTCAACGCGGCAACGCGCCTGGGACGGAGTGATCTCGGCATGATCGCGGCCGGCCGGCGCGCGGATATCGTCGTGTTCTCCGATCTCGAGACGCTTGATGCCCGGTATGTCTTTGCGAACGGCCGCCTCGTCGCGCGTGACGGCACGATGGTCGCGCCGGTGATGGCATACGACACCTCGCCCCTGCTCGGCTCGATGAAGCTCGTGGCTCTAGGCGAGGATGATTTCCGTGTCGCCGCCTCCGGCGACAGGGCGCGTATCGCCGTCATCGATCGGCCCCGTTTCACCCGCTGGGACGAGCGGGTCGCGGACGTCCGGGACGGCTTCGTGGTGCCGCCGGACGACGCCACGCTGATCGCGGTCGCTCATCGCCACGGGCGTGGGGAGGGCAAACCGCGTGTCGGCTTTCTCACCGGATGGGGGCAATGGCGCGGCGCCTTCTGCACCACGGTCGCCCATGACAGCCACAACCTCACGGTCTTCGGTGGCAATCCGCGCGACATGGCGGTTGCCGCCAATTCGGTGATCACGACCGGTGGCGGCATGGCGGTGGCATCGGGTGGCAAGCTCGATGCACTGCTGCCGCTGCCGCTTTCGGGACTGGTCTCGGACGCTCCGCTCGCCGAGGTCGCCGATGGGTTCCGCAGCGTCCGCGCGGCGGTCGACCGGATCGCCGACTGGGAACCGCCGCTTCGCGTCTTCAAGGCCTGCTTCGGGGCCAACCTTGCGTGCAATGACGGACCGCACCAGACCGACCGGGGGATCGCCGATGTCACCGAGCACCGGCTACTCGAAACTCCCGTCCTCGAAATTCTCTAGCTGTCGGCCTGGAGCTCGGTCTCGACCAGCTTCGACCAGAAGGCGACGCCGGTCGGGATGGCGTCGTCGTTGAAATCATAGGCGGTGTTGTGATGAAGCGCGCCATCGACGGCCGGACCGTTGCCGAGCCAGACGTAACAGCCGGGTGCCTCCCGCGCGAAATAGGCGAAGTCGTCGCCGGCCGTCGAGGGCGGGAAGGTCCTGCGTACGCCGGAGGCGCAGACAGCCTCGGCCGCGGCCAGCGCCCGTGCCGTGGTGGCCGGCTCGTTGATGACAGGCGGGATGCGGCGGATGAATTCGTAGTCGGCCTCGATGGCGAACATCGCCGCCGTGCCGCGCGCGAGCCGGCCGATCTCTTCCTCGAGCTGATCGCGCACGCCAGGGGAATAGCAGCGCGCGGTGCCGCCGATCGCGACCGTGTCGGGAATGACATTGAGCGCGCGCGGATCGCCGGCTTGCAGCGAGCAGGCGCTGACGACGGAGGGCTGCAGGGGATCGACTACGCGGCCGGGAATCGTCTGCAGCGCGCCGAGGAAGGTCGCCGTCGCCGTGATCGGGTCCTTGCCGAGATGCGGCTTGGCGCCGTGCGTGCCGACACCGCGCAAGGTCACGTGCCAGCTATCGGAAGAGGCAAGCTGCGGCCCCTCGACCACGGCCATCTCGTCGACGGCAAGGCCGGGCATGTTGTGAAGCCCATAGACCGCGTCGCAGGGGAACCGGCGGAAAAGCCCGTCCCCGACCATGCGCTTCGCCCCGCCGCGGCCCTCTTCGGCGGGCTGGAAGATGAAATGGACGGTGCCGGAAAATCCTTTTGTGGCAGCGAGGTAGCGCGCGGCGCCGAGCAGCATCACGGTGTGCCCGTCATGGCCGCAGGCATGCATCTTGCCGGGCACCGTCGAGGCATAGGGTCGTGGCACCCGCTCGGTCATGGCAAGCGCGTCCATGTCGGCGCGAAGGCCGATGCTGCGGGTGCCGTTGCCGACCTGGAGCGTGCCGACGACACCGGTCTCGCCGAGGCCGCGATGGACCTTGATGCCGATCTCCTCGAGATGGCGGGCGACGAGGTCGGCGGTGCGGGTCTCCTCGAATCCGAGTTCAGGATGGGCGTGGAGGTCGTGGCGCAGCTCGGTCAGATAGGCAAGGTCGTCGGCGATCGGTTTCGGTGTCGGCATCTGGTCTCTCGAATCCCACTCGGCTATGGGGATCATAAGGTGACGGATCGGCAAAGCCCATGACGGCGCAGGACTTCAGGCCGCAGGATTTCTGGCAGGACATCCTGCCCGCCGGTACGGACGTCCTCCACCGGCCTTTCACGGATTTCTATCCCGCCGCCTTCGCCGACGGCCGGCAGCTCCGCCTGCCGATCCGCAAGCTGCCGCAAGGCCATCACGCCGTCGCCTCGCTGATCATCAACCAGGCGAGCTTCACCGTGCAGGAAGCACTGGCGGAAGACCTGGCGCGCCTGCTGACACCGCATGCGCCTGATGTCATCGTCGGCCTGCCGACCCTCGGCCTGACGCTCGCCGCGCAAGTGGCGCGGGTTCTGGGACACTCGCGCTATGTGCCACTCGGCACCTCGCGCAAGTTCTGGTATCTCGACGAATTGTCGGTGCCGCTCTCATCCATCACCACGCCCGAGCAGACGAAGCGACTGCATGTCGATCCACGGATGCTGCCGCTAGTCCAGGGGCGGCGGGTCGCGCTGATCGACGACGTTGTCAGCAGCGGACGCTCGATGCTTGCCGGATTGCAACTCCTCGCCGCCATCGGCGTCGAGCCGGTGGTGCTGGGCGTCGCCATGAAACAGTCGAAGCGGTGGCGCGCCCATCTCGCTTCATTCGATGACAAATGGCCGGACCACCTTGTCGGCGTTCTCTCAACTCCGCTACTCTCTCCTCTTGCCGATGGAAGCTGGGGGGCACCCGATCCCGCCACATGACGCGTCCGCGAGTCCCACTTCCCATCGGCACCACCATCGTTCGAACCAAAACCGCTCGCCGACACCGGTGAGGGGGAGGAAACCCAACGTCCATGCGCATTACGGAAATCCGGGACATCGTCGTCCCCATCAGTTCGTCGATCCGCAACGCCTATATAGACTTCTCGACCATGACCGCGAGCGTCGTCGCCATTGTCACCGACCAGGTGCGCGATGGCCGGTCGGTCGTCGGCTTCGGCTTCAATTCGAACGGGCGCTATGCCCAGCAGGCGCTGCTGCGCGAGCGCTTCATCCCGCGGCTCAGCCAGGCCGATCCGGAGTTGCTGCTCGCCGATGACGGGCTGATCGACCCGGCGAAGGCCTGGGCGGCGATGATGCGCAATGAGAAGCCCGGCGGACATGGCGAGCGCTCGGTCGCGGTCGGCGTCCTCGACATGGCGCTCTGGGATGCGCTGGCCAAGACGGAAAGCAAGCCGCTCTGGCGCCTGCTGGCGGAACGTTTCCGCGACGGGCCCGCCGATGATGCCGCCTGGGTCTATGCCGCCGGCGGCTATTACTATCCCGGCGACGACGTGGCGAGCCTCAAGGCGGAGCTCAAGCGCTATCTCGACCTCGGCTATTCGACTGTGAAAATGAAAGTCGGCGGCACGGACCTCGCCGAGGATCTCAAACGCATCGAAGCCGCGCTCACCGTTGTCGGCGGCGACGGCGACCGGCTCTGCGTCGACGTCAATGGGCGGTTCGGGCTGGAAGAAGCGCTCGCCTTCGGCAAGGCGATCGCGCCTTTCGGTCTGCACTGGTACGAGGAGCCAGTCGATCCGCTCGACTTCCTCCAACATGCCGCGCTCGCCTCCGAATATGCCGGGCCGATCGCGACGGGCGAGAACCTCTTTTCCATGCAGGATGCCCGCAACCTGATGCGCCATGGCGGGCTGCGCCCCGATCGTGACTTCCTGCAATTCGATCCCGCGCTTTCCTACGGGCTGGTCGAATATCTGAGGACCCTCGACATGCTGCGCGCCCACGGCTGGTCGCCGCGTCGCTGCGTGCCGCATGGCGGGCACCAGTTCGCGCTCAATATCGCGGTCGGCCTCGGCCTTGGCGGCAACGAATCCTATCCGGAGGTCTTCGCGCCCTTCGGCGGCTTCGCCGACGATTGCCCGGTCGAGGACAGCCGCGTGCGCCTGCCCGAGATTCCCGGGATCGGCTTCGAGGCCAAGAACAATCTCTACGCCGTGCTCAAACCGCTCGCCGCCTGAGGCGCGGCAGTCAGCCGCGCCAGCCGGAAGCTGATCGTGTGTTGTCCGGCGTCGACCTCCAGGCTGATCCCGCCCTCGTCGGCGGCGGCGACAGCTTGCCCATCGAGCGCGGCCTCGGCGCTGCCGCGCGGCAGGATCACGGTTCCGCGCGCGCCGTCCGGCACGGCGACGGTGTAGGTCACCGCGTCTCCGGTCGCGGTCCAGCCGGCCTCGATCCGCCCGCTGACCGAATCGTAGTGCGCCTTGACCGGCGACAGACCGGGCAGGATCGCCGGCTCGAACAGGACGTGGCGGAAGCCCGGCTCGTCCGGGTCGGGCCTGATGCCGGCGACGGCCTCGAACAGCCACTGGCAGACGGCGCCATAGGCGTAGTGATTGTAGGAATTCATCTCCGGCTCGAAGATGCTGCCGTCGGCCTTGATCGAGTCCCAGCGCTCCCAGATGGTCGTGGCACCGTTCTTCACCTGATAGAGCCAGCCGGGCACCTCCTCCTGCAGAAAGACGGCGGCGGCAAGCTCCGGCTCGTCGATCTTGAGGAGGGCCGGCAGCAGCGCCGGCGTGCCGATGAAGCCTGTGCCGATACGTCCCTGGCAGCGCGCGATCGCCGCCTTGAAGTAGCGCCTGGCCGCGCCGAGATGCTCTTCCGGCACGAGATCGTGGAGGATGGCGAGCGCGTAGGAGGTCTGGTCGTCATAGGCGAGGCGCCCCGACGCCGTGATGAACTCTCGTGCGAAGGCGGAGCGGACCGTGTCGGCACGCGCACGCATGCGCTCGGCTATTCCGGTCTGGCCAAGGACGCGCGCGACCTTGGCGGTGAGGTCGGAAGCGATGAAGAGGTAGATCGTCGCCGCCGCTTCGTCGCCGATCGTCGGCAGCGGCTTCATGGTGGAGCCGCCGGGCTGCAGCCAGTCGCCGAAGGTGAAGCCGACCCGCCCCATGCCGCGCGGCGGGCTGACGATCGGGCCGTCGCTGATCGACCAGACGAAATCGACCCACTTCACCATCGCCGGCAACGTCTCGGCCAGCACATCGCGGTCGCCGTAGCGAAGCCACAGGGTCCAAGGCACGATGCAGATCGCGTCGCCCCAGCCGGTGCTGCCGTAAAAGTCGGGATGGGTGTCGGGATGCAGCCGCGTCGGGTCTGGCACGAAATGGGCGATGCCGCCATCGGGCCGCTGATCCGCCATGACGTCGCGCAGCCATTTGCGGAAGAACGCCTGGCTGTCGAAGAGGGAGCAGGCTGTGCCGGCGAAAACCTGGGCGTCGCCGGTCCAGCCGAGGCGCTCGTCGCGCTGGGGGCAGTCGGTCGGCACCTCGATGAAGTTGGAGCGCTGCGACCACAGGGTGTTCTGCACCAGGCGATTGACAAGCGGATGGCCTGAGGTGAACGAAGCTGTCGGCTCGCCGACCGAGCTGATCGGCACGAAGACGATCGCGGTGACTTCCGCCTGGCCGTCGATGGTTACGCGCGCATAACGGAAGCCCTGGAAGGTGAAATGGGGACGGTAGTGCTCCTCCCCGCCCCCCTTGAGGACGTATTCGAGGCGCGCCTCGGCGGTGCGGTAATTGGAATTCTCCATATGCCCGTCGCGATCAAGCACTTCAGAATGCTCGACGCGGATGGTCGCACCAGCCTCGCCGCGAACCGAAATGGCGACATAGCCGGCGGCGTTCTGGCCGAAGTCGTAGACCGTGGCACCGTTCTCATCCTGCCAGGAGGAGCGGACGGGCAACGGGTCAAGCTCGTGGACGGGCGCCGTCTCATGGGGGACGAGAACGGCGGTGTCGAAGCGAACGACGGCGCTGCCGGCGGTGTCTTCGACCGGGAGACGGGCATCGAATATCTCGCCGAAATAGATCCCCGACCTCAGGATCGGCAGGGCGCCGCTGGTCCAGGTATCGTCGGTGGCGAGGAGGACCCGCGCATCGCTCTCCGCCCCGTCGCGCAACTCGGCAATGGCCGCGACGTGTTCGCCCCATGTGTTGAAAATCGCGATCTTGCCCCACAGAAGCGGGGAGCGGAACCAGCCATCGCCGAGCCAGATCTCGATGCGGTTGTCGCCGGCCCGAAGATAAGGCGCGACCAGATATGTCTGATAGGAGAGCCTGAAATCGTAGCAGGTCCAGCCCGGAGTCAGGAGATCGTCGCCGACGCGCTTGCCATTGATGAAGCAGCGGTAAAGCCCGTGAGCGCTGATGCGAAGGGTCTCGTCACCGACGATCTCGGCGACCTTGAACGTCTTGGCGAGGAAGGTTGCGGGCGTTCCGACGCCCCTGTCGGCGAGCGGGCGAACCATGCGCGCCGTCCAGGCGAAATCTGCCGCGGCGCCCGCTGGTGAATGGGCCATTGCCGAGTCTCCCAAATGATTGGACGGCCTTGGCGCTTCCCGCAATTTCGGGTGCTCGGCCGCTTCTCGCGGCACGGATCGTATTCGAATTCGTCACGACCCGCCAGAGGCAAGGGCGCTCGGTCGTCCTTTGCGCGACTGCGGTGGAGTGCGGCCTATTGGCCGGGTGGTGGCTCGGGCAGCCAGTATTCCGCTTCGTCTTTGCCGCGTTCGATCCGCACGAAATTGTTGGCAAAGACCCTGAACGAGCCGCTCCACTGTCCATCCGGCCAGCGCACGCGGATATTGGCGCGTTCGGCCGTGCCGAGGCCAACATGGACAAACCCGGCCTGTCCAGAGGCATGTCCGCCGCCGACATGGACGATACGGTCCATGACATTGTTGCCGGCCTTGACGTTGATGCGGGCGCCAACGGCATTGCGGTTGGCCGTCGGCTGGACGAGTTCGATCTCGAGCCAGTTGCCGAGCGGCTCGTCACCGCCCCAAGCCGTCCTGGTGCCAAGATTGCGGAAGAGGCTGACCGGCGCCTCGCGGTTGACCACGACCAGATCGAGCATGCCATCCATATTGAGATCGACCGCCGCACCGCCGCGCCCCTTGCGCGGCAGCGCGATGCCGGCGCGCTTGCCAACCTCGGTAAAGGTCTCGTCCCACTGGCCGAGCAGCAGGTTGTCGGGATCATCGGCGGCGAAGTCCGGCATCGCGTCGACATTGCCCTTGGCGATGAACAGGTCGAGCAGGCCGTCATTGTTGAAGTCGGCGAATTGGCTGTGCCATCCGGTCGAGGGCCGCACATCGCCGCCGGTATAGGGACGCGCCGCGGTGACGCCCATGGGATAGGCCATGTCCTTGTAGACGGGACGATCCGTATCGGCTTCCTCGGACAGTTCCTGCAGCTTGGTGTCGCCCATCGAGGTCAAGGCATAGACGGGATAGCCGTTGCCGTTGAGATTGGCCTGAGCGATGCCCATGCCGTAGATCGAAAGATGCTGCCAGCCCTCGGACGTCGTGTAGAGGCGTGGCGGCTTGCCGGGATCGACGTGCCACATCTGCTCCTCGCCGCCCCGGTAATATTGCCGGTCATTGGTGACGCGCAGCGACTGCACGCCCGACTGGTTCCAGTCGGTGAAGAGCATCGAAAGCGAGCAATAGCTCGGATGCAGGGACGCCGGGTTGGCATAGTCCGGCTGGTCCTTGGACTGCGGACGCATGAGGTAACTGTCGGCGCAGGTTCCCCAGGGGGCGCCCGGCGCCATGCGGTCGACATAGTTGCCGATGGCCAGCGTCGGGTATGTCTGGCCGAGCTCCCATTCGGCGGAAAAGGCGGTCGTCCAATCCCTGCCGCCATCGAAGGCAAAGGCCTTGTTGGCCACCTGGAATTTGCAATCGGGCTCGCCCTTGAGGACAAGGTTGCGGCCGAGGCGGAGGACGACAAGGTCCATCAGGCCGTCATTGTCGATGTCGAGCGGATAGGCGCCGGTGACGTTCGTCAGGTCCTCGGCCGGAATGCCCATGTCGGCCTTGACGAATTTGAGCGCCCCGCCGGTCGGGCTCTGGTTGACGTAGAGCTCGGCCGGGCTGGTACCGCCGGCGAGAAAGAGGTCCGGCCGGCGGTCGCCATTGCAGTCGAAAGCGGCGACGCCGCCGCCGACAAAGAACTCCCAGCCGCCGGTATATTTGTGGTCGATGCCCGCGGCAGCGGCCTCTTCGTGCAGATCCGGGATGTCGTTCGGCACCGGCTTGGCCATATCGTCGGCGTGCGCCGTCACCGCCGAGCCAAGCCCGGCGGCGAGCAGCAACGCGGCGAACAATCTCCAGGTCATTGCGGGATCACCAGGGTTTTCAGGAAGGCGATCAGCGCCGAACGGTCGGCATCACTGGCATCGATGTATTTCTGGCGCGCGTCGCGCCCTTCCCCACCATGGGCCCGGATGACACTATCGAGCGTCGTGATGTCGTTGCGGTGGCCATAGGGCGCGGTCGAGCCGACGCCCCACAGCTCGGCGGTCATGAAGACGTCGCGCTCGACGAAGCGCTGGGCGAGCAGCTCATTGCCGAGCCGGCTGACTTCGGCATCGGAAATGTGATGACGCTTCAGGTCGCCGAAGAGCGGCACGAGGATTTGCCCCTTGTCGTTGCGCGGCAGCTTCTTCACCCAATCGAGCATGCCGAGATCGTAGGAGATCGGCTTCTCGACCTCGCCACGGCGGAGGGTTCCGGCGGTGTCATAGGGGGCCGGGTCAGTGAAGGTAAGGCTGTCGAGCGGCAGATAGGGCTTGTGGCAGGCGGCGCAGCCCATCGAGGCGAACAGCGTCTCGCCCGTGGCGGCCGCGGCGCGCCAGGCCGGATCATCGGGCACTTTGCGGACAGGCGCCG
This sequence comes from uncultured Alphaproteobacteria bacterium, assembly GCA_963812285.1. GTDB lineage: Bacteria > Pseudomonadota > Alphaproteobacteria > Rhizobiales > Kaistiaceae > CAVSRC01. Next base: position 9,205 of record CAWEUR010000018.1, read on the forward strand.
GCAACGTCGCCTGGAAGGCAACCAGCGCCGAGACATCGCCCGGCGACAGCTCGTCCGGATGACCGTCGCCATCGAAATCGTCGGTGCCGGTCCAGCGCCTGCCCCAACGTTCGCTGGCCTCGAGACCGAGATGGATATTGCCGGCATTGACGGTGAACTGGCGCAGCGAGGCGAAGACGCCCTTCTGGCTGAAGGGTCGCACGGTCAGGTCCGAATCGATCCCCTGCAGCCCGGAGAAATCGACCAGACCATCGGGCATCACCGTGAGCTTGCCGAAATCGACGCCCTTGGTCGACAGGGTGATCGTCTCCGGCTTGCCGCTCTTGCGCGCCGCGGCGACCGCCTTGTCGCGCTCGCCACGCAGCGCGGCCGTCATCTCGCGGGCGAGCAGTTCGATCAAGCCGTCGCCGAACAGGCTGACCGAGCCGCGCTCGTTGGAGAACTGCGGATCGAGCGTATCGAAATCGGCGCTCTCGAAGCCTTCCGAGATGAAGGCATTGGCGGTGAAGTCACCGGCGCCGCCGAGAACCGGCACATTGTGACAGCTCTGGCAATTGTTCGAAGTCGAGCCCGGCCGTACGGCGGAACATGACGTCGACGGGATGCTTGCGCCTGGTCGGAATGATCGCCTGCGTCGCCATCGGCCGGCCGAGACCATCGGCCGTTGTGAAGCGCGCGGTGAAGATGTGCTTGCCCTCGCCGATCAGCTTGTCGAGACCGGCGGCGGACAAGGTGCCTTCGAGGCTGGAGAAATCGATGTGTCCTGACAGGCCCTTTTCGGCCCAGGGAGCCGCGTCGCCGGCGTCGGCGGCGCCAGCGAGGACCAGTCCCAGGAAACAGACCGCCGCGGTCAGACGAAGCCTCAGCCGGCTCCGCGGATCCGCAGGGGTGTCAGTCATACATGCGCTCCCGGATAGGCATTGGTGATCTCGACGCCCGGCGGAATCGTGCCGCCGATGATCATGCCCAGCACCTGGTCCTTGGTGACGTCGTCCTTGTTGACGGTGCCGACCATGCGCGCCGTCTTCATGACGGCGATGCGGTCGGCGAGATCGAAGACGTCGTGGATCTCGTGGCTGATGAGGAAGATGCCGATGCCTTCCTTCTTGAGCTGCTTGACCAGGTCGCGCACCTGCGCGGTTTCCGCCGGCCCGAGCGCCGCGGTCGGCTCGTCCATGATCAGGATGCGGGCGTTGAAATGGATGGCGCGGGCGATGGCGACCGACTGGCGCTGGCCGCCGGACAGCGCCTTGACCGGGGTCTTGAAGCCTTTGAAATGGGGGTTGAGCCGGCCCATGACCTTGCGGGTTGCCGCCTCCATGGCCACGTCGTCGAGCGTGTCCCAGCTGCGTCATCAGCTCGCGACCGAGGAACACGTTGGCGGCGGCGTCGACATTGTCGGCGAGCGCCAGGGTCTGGTAGATCGTCTCGATGCCGTAGGCCTTGGCGTCACGCGGATTGTTGATCGTGGCCGGCTTGCCGTCGATCAGGATCTCGCCGGAATCGGCGCGATAGGCGCCCGACAGCACCTTCATCAGGGTGGACTTGCCGGCGCCGTTGCCGCCGACCAGACCGACGACCTCGCCGGCATAAGATCGATCGTGGCGTTCTCGACCGCGTGCATGCCGCCGAAGGACACGTAGATGTTGCGCATCTCGACAAGCGGCGTGCGACGCGTCAGCCATCGGACTGTCCCTTTCCTATTCTTCGTCAGGCCGCTCGCCGGCGGTAGGCGGTGTCGATGCCGACCGCGATGACCAGAACCATGCCCGAGACGATGTTCTGCAGCGGTGACTCGACGCCCATCAGCTCCATGCCCGACTGCAGCGATTGCATGACCAGCGCGCCGAGCATCGGCCCCGAAGACCGTGCCGATGCCGCCGGCGAAGGAGGTGCCGCCGATGACCGTCGCCGCGATGACGTAGAGCTCGTAGTGCGTGCCGAGCGCGTTGGTCGCCGCGTTGAGGCGGGCCGTGGCGACGGCGCCGGCGATCGCGCACAGGACGCCCATGAGGATGAAGACCTTCATGATCACCCAGCGCGTATTGATGCCGGCGAGCATCGGCCGCTTCCGGGTTGCCGCCGATGGCGAAGACATAGCGGCCGAAGCGCGTGCGCGTGGCGATGAACGTCATGACGACGGCGACGCCGATGGCGATCAGCACCGGAACTGGCGATGCCGAGCGGGATGAACGAGACCGCCGTCAGGCCATGGGATATTGTGCGCCTCGGCATATTGGCGCGCCAGGCCGATTGGCATCGGATAGGCGTTGAAGACAGCCACCGCGCCGAGCACGGCGGCGCAGCCGACCAACGGCGAGCAGCGGTTCCGCCCAGATCGGCCGCAAGGGAAATTGAAGCGCTGCCGCTGCCGGCGGCCGTTGATGATGGCGAAGACGATGCCGACGCAGGCGATGACGCCGATGACCCAGCTCGCCATGGCGCCGATCGTGCCGTTGTCGCCGCCGCCCATCATGCTGAAAGGTCGAGTCGAGCGGCGCGACGCGTCGGCCGGTGGTCACCCACCACGCGGCGCCGCGCCAGATCAGCAGGCCGCCAAGCGTGACGATGAACGCCGGGACGTGCAGGAAGGCGATGACGAAGCCCTGGAACGCGCCGATCAGCGCCCCAAGAATGAGGCCCGACGGCGAGCGTGATGATCCAGGTCCCAGGAAAGTCGTAGCCGACGATGGCGGCAGGATCTCGGCCTGCGACGCGGCCATGATCATGCCGATGAAGCCGAGGATCGACCCGACCGACAGATCGATGTTGCGCGACACGATGACCAGCACCATGCCGGTCGCCATGATGGCGACCGTCGCGGTCTGCACCGAAGGTTCCAGAGGTTGCGCGGCGTCAGGAACAGACCGCTGGACGCGATAGTTGAAGCCGACCCAGACGATCGCCGAGCGCGATACATCCCGAACATGCGGGCATCGATCTCGGTGGCCTGCATGAAGCTGCGGATCGCGCCGCGTCCGCGGGCTCGTGCCGTCTTCGGCGCCGAGTCGGCAGCTCAGCCATGGACATGACTGCCTTCCGCCATGGGCGAGCCGCGCGACCGTTCTGTCGTCGCTTGTCGATTGCCAACGCAGCTCGCGCCGCCGGGTACCAGCGGCGCAGCGACCATGTTCAGAGCCTCGACTGTGCGCTTAGTCGCAGACGGTCACGGTGCCCGGCCGCAACGCCCTGGCAGACCTCATCCTTGGTGATCCAGCCAGCGTCGATCACGACGTTGAGATTGTCCTTGGTGATCGGGACCGGCGTCAGGAAGATCGAGTGCATGTTGACGCCCTTCGGGCCGCCATTGAACATGACCGAACCCGTCGACGTTGTCCATCGTCTTGCCGCCGGCCAGCGCCAGAGCGGCTTCGGCGGCCGCCTTGCCGAGCGCGCGGGCGTCCTTCCAGACCGACACGGTCTGCGTGCCGAGCGCGACGCGGTTCAGAGCGGCGTGGTCGCCGTCCTGACCGGAGACCGGAACCTGACCGGCAAGGCCCTGGGCTGCGAGAGCCGCGACGACGCCGGCGGCCATGCCGTCGTTCTCGGACAGCACGGCGTCGACCTTGTTGTTGTTGACCGGTCAGGAACTGCTCCATGTTGCTCTGGGCAATGGCCGGATCCCAGTTGTCGGTGTAGGTTTCGCCGACGATCTTGATGTCGCCGCTCTTCACCGCCGGGCCCATGACTTCTTCCATGCCGGAGAACAGGAAGTCGGCATTCGGGTCGGCAGCGTTGCCCTTGATGAAGACGTAGTTGCCCTTCGGCTGGACCGCATAGACGGCCTTGGCCTCATGCGGCCAACTTCCTTGTTGTCGAAGGTGATGTAGAAGGCGCTTCGGGTTCTCGATCAGACGGTCATAGCCGATGACCGGAATACCCTCGTCGACGGCCTTCTGGACGGCCGGCTGAATGGCGTCGGTGTCCTGAGCCAGGATGATGAGCGCATTGGCGCCCTGGGAGATCAGGTTCTCGACGTCGGCCAGCTGCTTGGAAGCGGAGGACTGCGCGTCGGTCGAGATGTACTTGGCGCCGGCGGCGTCAAGCACGCGCCTTGATTGCCGGCTCGTCCCACTTGCCCCAGCGCTCTTCCTGGAAGTTGTTCCAGGACACGCCGACGATGACCTGCGCGAAGGACATGCTGGCGGAAAGAACCAGCCCTGTCGCTGCCAGGGCACCAATGACAAGTTTCCTCATCCTAGCCTCCCAGTTGGAGTGGCGCCAAAACAGCGCACCGTCGCCACGCCACCACTGACGTACGGCGCTCATCAGCCAAGCCCGTGCACTCTGGACCGCTTGCGCGGAAGTCAGAAGGAACCCTCGCCGGCCTGGCCGCCAACGAGCCGTAACATATCGAGCAAGACGGTTCTCACGCAAGAACTTACAGCCGACGATGGAAAAAAGGGCCAAGTCGTCGCATGCACAGGCCCCGAAGTATACGGCTGGTTACTTCCAAATTCTCGCGCGAATTTGCCATTGAATTTTGATACAGATCAAACGTCGTGATTTTTTTACACGTCGCTTGTAGGACAAGTGAAGAATTTACAAATTGACCGTCACTTTGGCGGTAACCTGCGGATTTGCCGGCCAACCGGACGAGCCGATCAGCAGCCGGCCATCTGAGGTGCGCCCATCAGATCGGGCTCCGGGAGACGTGCCTCAGGCCCGGATTGCGCTGGTGACCCGTGTCCCGGCCGCATAGAGCGAGGTCGTGCCGCAGATAAGAAGAAGGGAGAGGTCGGGACCGGCGAAGGTGAGGTTGGAAGCGCGTTCGGGAAGCAGGATGCGTCCGATCATGGTGCCGTCGGGCTGGTAGCAGCGGACGCCCTCGCCAACGCCGCACCACAACCGGCCGTCCCGATCGATCCGCATTCCATCGAAGAAACGCGCCGCGTCCTCGGCGAGCACGCGACTTCCGGAGAGGTTGGAATCCTCGTCAACATCGAAGACGCGGATGTGGTTCGGGCCATCCGCATAATGGGTGCTGCCGGTGTCGATGACATAGAGGCACCGCTCGTCCGGCGAAAAGGCCAGGCCGTTCGGCATGACCATATCGTCGATCATCTGCCGGACCGTGCCGCTTCGCGGGTCGATGCGATAGACGTGACAGCCCTCGAGCTCGCGTTCACCTTGGTAGTGCGGCGAGCCGCTGCCATAATCGGGATCGGTGAACCAGATGGACCCGTCCGACTTCACGACGACGTCGTTGGGTGCGTTGAAGCGCTTGCCCTCGTAACGATCGGCGAGAACCGTGAGGCTTCCGTCGGGCTCGGTCCGGGTAATGCGGCGGGCAAATTGCTCGCAGGTGACAAGCCGCCCCCGACGGTCGACCGTATTGCCGTTGCCACCACGCGAGGGCTCGCGGAAGACGCCGACGCGGCCCTCGGCGAGATCCAGGCCCAGCATCCGGTTGTTCGGAATGTCCGACCAGATCAGCCGGCCTTCCCTCGCCTGCCATGCCGGCCCTTCGGTCCACACGCCGCCGGTCCACAGCCGCTCGGGGCGCATGTCCGGCGCGACACAGGCCCTAAAGGCTTCGTCGACGACCTCGAAAGCCGGGCCCGGCAGCGGTCCGAGCGGTCGGTCTACCAATTGGTTACCGAGCCGTCGCGACGCTTCAGGTGCGGCGCTTCCCAGAACTTGAAGCTCTGCTTCCTGACAAGTTCCTCGTCGACCTCGATGCCGAGGCCGGGCGTATCGGGAACCGGGTAGAAGGCGCCGTCGAGGCGGATCTGGACCGGGAAGAGATCGGAGTTCTCACCGTGACTGTAAAGCTCGGTCGACGTCGCCCGGCATTCGAGCCATGAGAAATTGGCCACCGCCGCCCCGAAATGTACCGTCGCCGCCGTGCAGATCGGCCCGAGCGGATTGTGCGGCATCATGTCGACATAATGGGCCTCGCTCCAGCCGGCGACCTTCATCGCCTCGGTCAGCCCGCCGACATTGCACACGTCGATGCGGTTGAACTGATGGATGCCGCGCTCGATGTAGGGCAGGAACTGCCATTTGGAGGAGAACTCCTCGCCGATGGCGAAGGGCACGTCGACCATCGTGCGCAGCGATTCATAGGCTTCCGGCGCCTCGTCGCGGATCGGCTCCTCGAGGAAATCGAGCGTGCCTGTTGGCATCTTCTGGCAGAAGCTGGCCGCCTCGGCGACGGTCAGGCGGTGGTGATAGTCGATGCCGAGAATCGACTCCGTCGCCCAGTTCCTCGCGGCCCCTGGTGCACCATTTGGCGGTAGCGGCGATGCTCTCGCGCGGCTCGTAGGTCGAGTCGCTGCCCTGGCCCGCGGGAAAGAAGCGGATCGCCGTCCAGCCGGCCTCGCGCAGGGCCCTGGCCTGCTCGATCATTTCGTCGCCCGGCGTGGCGAAGGTCGAGGCGAAGGTTGGAATGCGGTCGCGCTGCTTGCCGCCGAGGAGCTGGTGGACGGGGACGCCCAGCGCCTTGCCCTTGATGTCGTGAAGGGCGATGTCGATGGCCGAGATCGCCGCCTGGAGCACGCGGCCACCCTCGAAATACTGGCTGCGATACATCTCCTGCCAGAGCGCGCCGATATGGAAGGGATCGCGCCCGACCAAGAACTGGCTGTAGTGCTCGATGGCGCCGACGACGGCCTTCTCGCGCCCCGACAGGCCGCTCTCGCCCCAGCCGAAGACGCCTTCGTCCGTCTCCACCTTGACGATGAGCTGGTTGCGACGCCCCACCCAAACGGGAAAGGGCCGGATAGCGCTGATTTTCATGGATCTTGAACCTCGGAATTAGCCTTTGAGGGCGCCCGACGTGAGGCCGGACTGGAACTGCCGGGTCATCAGCAGATAGGCGACGACGATAGGGATGGTGGAGATGACGACGCTGGCGAAGACAAGGCCCCATTCGGTCGAATAGACGCCGATGAAGGAGACAATGCCGACCGGCATGGTCTGGGCTTCGGGCTTGAACGCCACGATCAGGGGGATGAAGAACTCGTTCCACATCCACACGCCATTGAGGATGATGACCGAGATCAGCCCCGGCTTCAGCAGCGGCAGCACGACCCGGCGATAGATCTGCCATTCCGTGGCGCCGTCGACCCGCGCGGCGCTGACGAGGTCACCGGCGGATCGCCGCCGCGATCGGCGTCAGCACCAGGACGCCGAGGGGCAGGCCGAGCGCGATATAGGGCAGGATCAGCGCGAAAAGGGTGCCGAAGAGGCCGAGCTGCTTCAGCAGGATGAAGAGCGGCAGGATGATCATCTGCACGGGCACGAGCAGGCCGGAGACGAACATCGTGTAGAGGGCCAGTGCCAGCGGCCGCTCCTTGCGGCTCAGCCCATAGGCGATGAGGGAGGCGAGGAAGGTGCTGCCGAGCGACCGAGCAGACGGTAACGAAGATCGTGTTGGGCAGGGTGATCGAGACATGCGCCTCGGTCCAGGCGCGCGTGTAATTGTCGAAGGCCCACTCTGTCGGCAGGCCATAGGGATTGCCGAAGAAGTCGGGAACCGCTCTTGAAGGACGCCAGCACCATGTAGCCGATCGGCACGAGGATGACGATCGAGGCGCCGATCAGGAGCAGGTGACGGGCGAAGGAGGTGACCTGCTGCGTCCTGCGGCGGCTTCGCGGCCGGCGCCTTGTGGAACGGCGGTGCTCATGCGTCGATCTCCCGGCGCCTGAGCGACGCGGATGAGGACGGTGCTGACGATCGCCATGGCGATGAAGACGATGACCGCGAGCGCGATGGCATAGCTCATGCGCACGTCGTTGCTGGCAATGCTCGCGCCGCCAAAGGCGCTGCGATAGATCAGCGTGCCGAGCACGTCGGTCTCGAAATCGGGCGAGCCGATCGGGCCGGTCAGCACATAGACGATGTCGAACACGCGGAACTGGCCGATGAAGGTCAGCACCGTCAGCGCCGTGAAAGAGGGCGAGAGCATCGGAAAGACGACGCGGCGGAAGCGCTGCCAGCCGCTGGCGCCATCGATCTCGGCCGCCTGCGGTCAATTCTTCCGGGATGCTCTGCAGGCCGGACAGGTAGATGATGATCGCCCAGCCGAGAACGTTCCAGCACTGCGACCGCAATGACCGTCGCGAGGGCGAGCGAGGGATCGCTCAGCCAGGAGTGCGCCAGAAAGCCCAGCCCGACGGCGTGGAGCAGCGGATTGATGACGCCGATATTGGGGCTAAGCATCAAGGTCCAGATGAAGCCGGTCGCGACCAGCGAGATGATCACCGGCAGGAAGAGGATGGTGCGGTAGACCTCCATGAAGCGCGGCCTGGCATGGAGCTGAACGGCGATGAACAGCCCGACCGTGTGCTGGAAGATCAGGATCGCCACGAACATGATCAGGTTGTGGAACGCGGCGCGGTAGAGCGGCCAGGACGTCAGCGCCTCCCTGAAATTCTCCAGACCGATGAAGTGGAAGTCGTTGCCGACACCAGTCCAGGCGGTGAGGCTGATGGCGAAACCCGACACCGACGGGTAGACCATGAAGGCCAGGAAGAAGAGCAGGCCGGGCAGGATGAAGAGAAGGTGGCTGTATTTCCGATAGAATTTCGCACGACGGCGTGCGCGCGGATCGAGAGCGGCGCGGCGCCGCGGCGGTTCGCGCCCCGCCTCTCCTGCCCTGTCGACGCTCGCGAATTCTCGACCATCTGTGCCGTGGAATGCCTGAGTGAGAAAAGAGGCCGGGCGCCGCCTCACCGACGGCGCCCGGAAGGTCGCGCTGGAGGCCGGCCTACTTGCCGCCCGACGGCTTCACCGCGTCCTGGAGCTTTGCCGAGAACTCCTCGGGCGTCATCTTCTTCAGGAACAGAGCCGCGGCGTTCTTCTGCACGGTGGCAAAGACGTTGCCGGTCTCGGGGAACTCGTACCAGACGCGAACGTCGTTGGAGTGCGAGGCCTGGACCATCTGCTGCATGACCGGGATTGTCAGTGGGCGTGACACCGACCGTGTTGCTCAGGGTGATCGAGTCGGCGACCATCTGCGCCGCCTCCTTGCCGATCAGCCACTGGATGAACTTGACCGCCTCGGCCGGGATGCTCGCTCTTGGCGTTGACGCTGAAGGTGTCCTGCATGCCGGTGACGGTTGCCGGCGTGCCGCCGTCGACCGCCGGGAAGGGCACGACGCCAACGTCGATCTTCGGATTGGTCTGGCGGAAGCCGGCATAGTCGGCCGAACCGCCTTCCAGCATCGCGCCGCGGCCGAGCGCGAAGAGCGCCTTGCCCTCGGTATAGGCGGTGCCGAGCGCGCCGTCCTCGAAGCACGGATAGATGTCCTGCAGGAACTTGGCGGCCTTGACCACGTCGGGGTCGGTGAGCTTGCGCTTGCCGGCGCGCAGGTCGGCGAAGCCGTCGGCCTTCAGCACGCTCGAGGCCATCATCATGTAGAGGAACGCCGGGATGATGCCGTCCTGGGCCGGGGCGATCATCGGCGTGATGCCCTTCGCCTTGAGCGCCTCGCAGACCTTCATGAACTCGGTCTCGTTGGTCGGCGGCGTCAGATCGTTATCGGCGAAGATCTTCGTCTGGTAATAGAGGCCGACCGTGTAGGAGCCGAAAACCGGCACCGACCAGACCTTGCCGTCGATGGTGGCGGCGTCCTGGGCGGCGCTGGGTCAGACCCGGAAATGTCGACCTTGTCGGTCAGGTCGAGGACCTGGCCGGCCTTGCCGGCGGCCGCGACCGTCGGACCGAGCTGCAGCGCGAAGAGGTCCGGCGCCTCGCCGGCGGCAAGCGCGGTGTTGAGGCGGGCAGCGAGGTTCTGGCCCGGGATCTCCTCGAGCTGGATCTCGATGTTCGGGTTCTCCTGCTCGAACTTGGCGATGATCTTCTCGACCGCATTCTTCCATTCCGGATGACCATGCCACATGGTCAGCACCACCTTGTCGGCGGCGAAGCTGAGGCTGGCGGACGACGCCAGCAGCGCGCCGGCAAGCAGCGCCTTGGTCAGGATGTGCTTCATTCAGTCCTCCCTCGGGGTTGGTATCGCGGCTTCTTCGCGCCGCGCGCAGTTCTGTGATTGTCTTTTCGGTCTCTTCCCTGCCTGCTTCACCGCCGGTTCTCTGCCGGCCGTGCCTTTCAGATGGCGAGCCCGCTCGCCGCGTCGAAGAAGTGGAGCCGCGTGCAGTCGATCGCGACATCGGCCACGTCACCGGCGCGCACCGCCGAGCGGGCGCTGAAGCGGCCGATGCAGACGCCCGAGCCATCGCTGATCTCGATCTCGTCGAGCAAATCCTGATCTGCGACCTTGGCCGTCGGCGCATCGATGGTGAAGTGCACCATCTGGTCGGAACCGAGCGACTCGGTCAGAACGATCGGCGCCTTGAGGCGCTGGTCGGCCGGATGGTCGGGAATAAGAGTTGCGTCGTCCATGTTTTCGGGACGGATGCCGACGATCACCTCGCCGTGGCGGCCGGCCAGGGCCGAATGGCCGGAGACGACCGACTGGGGAATTGTCAGACTGTTGCCGCCAAGCGACAGCCGACCGCTGGTGCCGTCGCATGCGACCTCGGCGTGGTAGAGGTTCATCGACGGCGAGCCGATGAACGAGGCGACGAAGGTGTTGGTCGGCTTGTTGTAGATGTTGGTCGGCGTATCGACCTGCTGCAACACGCCGTCGCGCATCAGCGCGACGCGGTCGCCCATGGTCATCGCCTCGACCTGGTCGTGGGTGACGTAGACGGTCGTCACCTTCAGGCGATCCTGGATCTGGGCGATCTCCGAACGCATCTGCACCCTGAGCTTGGCGTCAAGGTTGGAGAGCGGCTCGTCCATCAGGAAGACTGCGGGCTGGCGGATGATCGCCCGCCCCATGGCGACACGCTGGCGCTGGCCACCGGACAGGTTCCCCGGGCGCCTCTCCAGATATTGTTCGAGCTGCAGGATGCGGGCGACCTCGGCGACGCGCTGCTCGATCTCCTTCTTCGGGCGTTTGGCGATCTGCAGCGCGAAGGCGATGTTGTCGAAGACGCTCATATGCGGATAGAGCGCATAGCTCTGGAAGACCATGGCGATGTCGCGGTCGCGCGGCGCATAGTCATTGACCATCTCGCCGCCAATCCAGACCTCGCCCGAGGTCGCTTCCTCGAGCCCGGCAATCATCTTCAGGGCCGTCGACTTGCCGCAGCCGGAGGGCCCCACGAGCACAAGGAATTCGCCGTCCGCGATATCGAGGCTGAGATTGTTGACCGCCTTGGCGCCGTTGCCGGCGTATTCCTTGGTCAGTCTGTCGAGTCGCACGGTCGCCATGGAAATCCTGCTGCCACACGAGGGCAGAGAATCCTCCGCGCCGACGGGCGCCAGCAGGCGTCTGCTCCCTCCGATGGCGGGTTTTTCCCGCTCTGTTGAATGGACTCACCGTTTCAGATCATACATTATCTGTCAATGCTCGCGGATTATCCTGCGCACTCTGGCGTGGCGAGACGACTTGGGGTAGGTGACGCCTCCATGCACGGAACCGTAGAAGCGCCATCGAAAGACAGATCCGAAAGGTCCAACCGGACAGCCACGATCTATGAGCGCATACGCGACGACATCGTGCAGGGCCGGCTGGCCTCCAATTCACGCCTGAAGATCAGCGCGCTCGCCGAACTCTACGGCACCAGCACCAATCCGGTCCGCGAGGCGCTTCAGCAGCTCCGCGGCGAGGGTTTCGTCATCATGATGCCCAATCGCGGTGCGCGGGTGCGACCGATGGACGGCGACTTCGTGCGCGACGTGCTCGAGATCGAAGTCCTGATCGAGCCGCACCTGACACGCTGGTTCGTCGAGATCGCCACCAATGAGGACATCGAGCGGCTCGCCGACGTCCAGAAGCGGATCGAGGACCTCGGCTTCTCCGACACCGTGCGCTACAGCGCGCTCGACACCGAGTTCCATCGGATCATTTACGATCGCCACTACAACCAACACGCCCTCGACTTGTGGTGGAAGCATCGCGAGATCGTCAACGCGCTGTCGCGCAATACGCGCTTTGCCCGCTGGCGCGGCGAGGCGATCGTCCGTGAACACCGGCAACTAATCGATTGCATCCGCCGTCACGACGCGGACGGCGCCGCGGCAACGGTCGCCACCCATGTCATGGGATCGGGACAGCACCTGTCAGAGCAGCTTCGGGCGAAACAGAACGAGCAGTCACCCCGCGCATAGGCCGCCCTGCCCCGGCCCGATCACCCGCCGCCGGCAAGGCCCGGCAGGCGCGGACGCCGCTAGAGTGGATCAGCGTTCCATGGAATTGGCGATCCGCTCCAGCTCTTTGTTTTTGCCGCGATTTCAGACGGGAGCGTGGTCTCCACTTTTCCAGCAAATGCTTCAGCCAACGGCGTCCTCGGCGACCGGCGCGGTGGCTCCAGAACGGCTCTTCCCGGTAGAACCGAGGCCAGTCATGCACTGACAACCAATCTGGCAATCTGGACCGGTCAGATCGGGCTGCTCAGCACGACCGTCTGGCGAACGCCCGATCTCGACGATCTGCCACCCAAGCCGACCATCCCTGTGGTCGCGGTCAACAAGACCGATGGCGACGCGCTCATCGAGGTTGCCAAAGCCGGCGGACAAGGCGAATGCGGCCATCGTCGCGCTGGCGCGCATCCTCGTGCCGATCAACTTCACCCGCGTGCCGCGCTTCCGTCACGACCCGGCGCTGACCACCCCGTCCCTGCCGACGATCGCGGCGGCAACCGAACTCGACCAGTTTGAGGACGAGGAGATCGACTTCGCCCTCACCCAGCTCATGCGCGGTCAAAATCGCATTGATGTCCGCGATCGCCCCCCGGCGCGCCACTTCTGGCAGCAGATTGCCCTGGACGAAGCGTACGATCGCACCCCTCATCTGCAGCGGATAATAAGGCAGGACCGGCTCCGGCGCGGAGGTCGAGGAATAGCTGGCGATGGCACCGTTCGGCTTGATCAGTGCCGCGTCGGCGTCGTCATTGGCACCGAAGTCCATCTCGATGATGCGATCGACGCCCTCGGGCGCGACGGCGCGAACGGCCGCAACCACATCCTCGGCATGGCGATCGATCGTGTGCGCCGATCCCGACCAGCGCGCGAACCCCGGCGAAGGCACTTTTCCGGGGACCGGGCGCCCCGTGACCGCCCGCCGAATGGCCACGCACAATCGCGAACCGACACCACCTTCCGGCGCGATCCGGCCTCGTATTCGGGAGATGCCACGGGCACTTGGGTTCATGGCCGATTGTGCGGTGCACAGGCATTTTCTGTGCGGACGAGGCGAAAAAACCTTGGACGATTCAGAAATCGTGTGAGATGCTTTAGTTAATAAAATTAAGGAAACGCCGGTGAATTTGAAGGGAGATCAAGGAACGACGCGGGCTTTGAATTGGCGCCTGGTGCTCAACCAGCTTCGCCGAAACGGGCCCATGAGCCGTTCCGAGATTACCGCCGCGATCGGGTTGAGCCCGGCGGCGATCTCCTTCGTCACGGCCGATCTGATCAATGAAGGCCTGCTCGTCGAACGCTCCGCCAGCTCAAGCGCGGTCGGCGGCCGGCGTCCGATCCCTCTCGACATCGACTATTCCTCGAAGGTTTCCATCGGCTTCAAGGTGACGGAGAAGCGGGTCGTCGGCGTGCTCACCGATCTGGCGACGCGACCGCTGGCGAGTATCGACGTCCCCTCGCTCGATCACCGGCCGGAGACAATCGTCAGGATCGTCGCCGACTGCGTCAGCCGCCTTGTCGCCAAAGCCGAAATCAAGGACGACCGCGTGATCGGTGTCGGCCTCGCCATTCCGGGCCAGGTCGACGTCGAGGCCGGTGTCTGCCGCCAGCTTCAGCGCTTCGACTGGCACGACGCACCGATCGCGGCATTGCTGGCGAAGATGGTCGACGCGCCGATCTGGGTGGACAATAACGTCAACGCCTTCACCGTCTCGCAGCACCTGTTCGGCCACGGGCGCGGCTTCAGCAATATCGTCGGTATCGCGGTCGGGCGCGGCATCGGTGCCGGTCTGGTGCTGGACGGACGCATCTATCGCGGCGCCGGCGGAGCGGCCGGCGAATTCGGCCACAGCCTGGCGGTGCCGGGCGGGCGCCGCTGCGAATGCGGGCGCGACGGATGCCTCGAGGCCTATTGCGCCGACATCGCCATGCTCGACATCTGGGCGGAAATCGACCCGGCGATGCGCGATGCGACATCGAACGACCTCGCCGCGGCCGCGGCCGCCGGCGATCCGGTGGCGCGGAAGATTCTCGCCGATGCCGGCACGATGCTCGGCCGTCACATCGCCGGCCTGGTCAATGTCGTCGACCCGGAGATCATCGTCTTCGGCGGCGAGGGCGTCGCTTTCGGCCGCCATCTCTTCGACCCGCTGAGGCGCGAGCTCGCGGGCCTGTGTTACGGCGGCGTGCCGCGAATAGCCGTCGATTGGCAGGACGACAGCTGGTCGCGCGGTGCCGCGGCCCTGGCGATCCAGCATTTCTTCGATTTCGAAATCACAGGAGGATACCCGTCGCGAAAGACGGCTGAACTACCCATGAGTGCCTAACGCCGTGGGAATTATCGGGGCAGTGGCCGGCGTCGTGTCGGCCCGACAAGCCTCAACACAAGGGAGGAAAAACGTGAAGACAACAGGATTTATGGCGGTCGGCGCGGCGTTGCTTTCGCTGGCTATTGCCTTGCCGGCGCAAGCCCAACCGAAGACCAACTTTCTAAGCCAGTGGGACAGCGGCAGCGACGCCGCTTCCATCGCCAAGCTTGGCGAGATGTTCGAGAAGGCCGGAGGCAAGTGGCAGGCGACCTCGATCGCCGGTCACACGGCCAATACACTTGCCAAACTGCGGGCCGACGTCGTGGCCGGCAACGCGCCGCCCGCGGTCCAGCTCAAGGGCCCGGAAATCGCTGAGTGGAACGCGACCGGCGGTACGGCAAACATGGACGACCTGGCCAAAAAGGAAGGCTGGGAGAAGGTGGTTGCGCCCGAGCTGCTGCCGGTGATGAAGCCGGATGGCTCACTGGGTGGCGGTGCCGATGAACATCCACCGCATCAACTGGACCTGGGCCAACAAGAGCGTGCTCGACGCGGCCGGCATCAAGGAAATGCCGAAGACGTGGGATGAGTTCAACGCCGACTGCGACAAGATCATCGCGATCGGCAAGATCTGCATCGCCCATCTTTCGGCCGACTGGACGGACGCGACCACGTTCGAGAACGTCGTCTATGGTCAGGACCTTGATCTGTACCGCAAGGCGTTCATGGACATCGGCAAAGGCAACATCAACCAGGACACCGTCGACGCCCTGCGCAGCCCCGGCATGGTCAAGGCGTTCAAGCAGATGCGTCTGATGGTCTCGAAGTACATGGATCCGGACATCGCCGGCCGCGACTATGATGCCGCCTCCAACATGATGGCGACTGGCAAGGCCGCCTTCTTCATCATGGGTGACTGGGAGATCGGCGTCCTCAAGGCCGCCGGCTTCAAGCCCGGCTCCGACATTCTCTGCGCGCAGTCGCCGACCGACTGGGGCAAGCCCGGCTACATCCTGAACTCGGACTCGGTCGTGATGTTCAAGCAGTCGGATCCCGACTACGTCGCGGGTCAGCAGCTTCTCGCTCACCTGATCATGACCAAGGACTTCCAGACCATCTTCAATCAGACGAAGGGCTCGATTCCTTCGCGTCTGGATGTCGATCTGTCGGGTGATGGCTGGAACCCCTGCCAGCGCACCGCGCAGGAGGCCCTCAAGGCGTCCATCAAGGACGGCACGCTGGTCCGTTCGATGGCCCATAACATGACGGTCCTGCAGAAGTATCGCGGTGCCATGATGGACACGATCACGGAGTTCGTGAACACGCCCAGCATGACGCCTGAGGCCGCGGCCGAGCAGATGGCCAGTGCGGTCGAGGACCAGATGTAGGCGTCCACGGCGAAGTAGCGGCCGGGTGCGGCGGACGAACCGCGCCGCACCCGGCTTCGACCTCATCTTCTGCACACAGGGCGGACCGAACCGTGCAGTCCACGATATCTCTTGCCTCATCAGCATCCGGCGAGCGCCGCTCGCTGCGCGAGCGGCTTGCCGCAATCACGCCGCAGCTCGTGCTGACCCCCTCGCTGATCGCGAGCTTCGTCTACGTGTTCCTCTTCACTGCGTGGACGCTTTACATCTCGATGACCAACTCGACGCTCCTGCCGAGCTATCATTTCGTCGGCCTCGAGGCCTATGCCAAGCTATGGCATAACCATCGCTGGCAGATCGCCTATACGAACCTCTTCTTCTTCGGTGCCGTCTATGTCATCGGCTCGATGGCGATCGGGCTGTTGCTTGCCATCCTGCTTGACCAGCGCATTCGGGCCAAGTCCGTTTGGCGCACGATCTATCTCTACCCGCTCGCTGTTTCCTTCGTCGTCACCGGCACGGTGTGGGCCTGGATCCTTCATCCTACGACCGGCATCGAGAACCTCGTCCATCACCTTGGCTGGACCAGCTTCCAGTTCGACTGGATCGTCAATCGCAACCGGGCCCTCTACACGATCGTCATCACCGGCTTCTGGCAGGCATCCGGCTTCTGCATGGTGCTGTTCCTCGCCGGGCTGCGCTCGGTCGACCAGGACCTGATCAAGGCGGCGCAGATCGACGGCGCGACCATGGGACGGATCTACCGCAAGGTGATCTTCCCGGCGATGCGGCCGATCTCCATCGCGGTGATGGTGGTGCTGCTGCAATACGCCATCAAGACCTTCGACCTGGTCCTGGCGCTGACCGGCGGCGGCCCGGGAATCTCGACCGTCGTTCCCGCGATGATCGTCTACGACTTCATGTTCCAGCGTGGGCTGATCGCACAGGGCGCGGCGGCGGCGATCATGATCCTGTGCGCTCTGGCCGTCGTCCTCGTGCCCTATGCTCTGTGGCTCACCTGGCGCCGGAAACAGGAGGCGTCTCATGGCTGACGTCGCTGCTCGCGGATACGATCCGCTCGCCACCTCCGGCGGTTGGCGCCGCAACCGGGCCCGCATCTTCGTATACATTCTGCTGACGCTGTTCGCGGTCTACTATCTCTTGCCGCTGCTGGTCGTCATCTCGAACACCTTCCGAACCTTGCCCGAGGTTGCGCGCTACGGCCTGATCGGCTTTCCGCACAGCTTCTCGCTGAGGGCATGGATCGCCGGCTGGGACACGTTCTGCGTCGGCGGCACCTGCGGAGGGATCAAGCAGAACTTCTACAACTCGCTCGAACTAACAATCCCGGCGACGATCATCTCGACCACGTTCGGAGTGGTGAACGGCTACATCCTGTCGAAGTGGAAGTTCAGGGGATCGGAGTTCATCTTCGGATGCATGATCCTTGGCGTCTTCATGCCGGGACAGATGGCGCTGCTGCCCTGGGCCTACATCCTCGGCAAGCTGCATCTGACGAACACCATCTCGGGCCTGATCCTGGTCCACACCGTGCAGGGCCTCTCCTTCACGACGCTGTTCTGCCGCAACTATTATATCGGCATCCCGAATGATCTGACCAAGGCGGCGCGCATCGACGGTGCCGGTTTCTGGCGGATCTTCTTCCGGATCATCCTGCCGCTGTCGCCGCCGATCATCATCGTCACGGTCATCTGGCAGTTCACCGGCATCTGGAACGAGTTCCTCTACGCCGTCGTCTTCACTTCGGGCGACAAACAGCCGGTAACGGCGGCGATCATCGCGGTCAGTCAATCTGGCCTGCAAGTACGCGATATCGCCGTGTCCAGCACCATGGTGCTTTACGGCGCCATCCCTCCACTGCTCGTCTACTTCTTCGGCGGGCGCTATTTCATCCGCGGCCTGACGCAAGGCGCAGTCAAGTAGCAGGCGACCATGGCATCACTTACAATCCGCGAACTGAGCAAGAGCTTCGGCGCCGTCGAGGTGCTGAAGGGGATCAATCTCGAGGTCGAGACGGGCGAGTTCATCGTGCTCGTCGGACCCTCCGGATGCGGCAAGTCGACCTTGCTGGCAACCATCGCCGGCCTGGAAGGCATTAGTGCCGGCGAGATCAGGATCGGCGACCGCGTCGTCAACAACGTGCCGCCGAAGGACCGGGACATCGCCATGGTGTTCCAGTCCTACGCGCTCTATCCGACGATGACGGTGCGCCAGAACATCACCTTCGGCATGGAAAGCCGGCGCGTGCCGAAGGACCAGCAGAACGCCGCCGTGGAGCGGGTCGCCTCGCTGCTCCATATCGACGGGCTGCTCAAGCGCAAGCCGAGCCAGCTCTCCGGCGGCCAGCGCCAGCGCGTCGCCATGGGGCGGGCGCTGGTGCGCGACCCGGCGCTGTTTCTCTTCGACGAGCCGCTGTCCAACCTCGACGCCAAGCTGCGCGTCGAGATGCGGACTGAGATCAAGAAGCTCTACCAGACAATCGGCAAGACTACGGTCTACGTGACGCACGATCAGGTCGAGGCGATGACGCTCGCCTCGCGCATCGCCGTGATGCATCTCGGCATCCTTCAGCAATATGCCGAACCGCGTGTCGTCTATGACCGTCCGGCCAACATGTTCGTCGCCGGCTTCATGGGGTCGCCGGCGATGAACTTCCTGCCGGCGGAGACAGTGGCGGGCGAAGGCGGGCCGGCTGTCGTTCTTGCCGATAATGCCGGCAGCGTCACGCTGAAGCTCCCCAACGGCAACGGCAGCCTGGCACCCGGCCGGCGTGTCGTCCTCGGCATCCGGCCCGAACACATCAACCTCTACGACCAGGATCTCGTCGCGCGCCGCTCCAGCTTCGGCACCATCGAAGCGCCGGTCGAGGTCGTCGAGCCGACAGGTGCGGAGACGATCGTCATCGTCCGGGTCGGCGACAGGGAGGTGATCGCCCGCTTCGAGCCCGACGATGCTCCCGAGGTCGGGGAGAAGGTCACGCTTGCGATCGACCTGGCCAAGGCGTGCCTGTTCGACGCCGATACCGAGCAACTGATCTGAGGCGACGCCTTTGTCATCCGCATCCTATCCGAGCCTGAAAGACCGGGTCGTCTTCGTCACCGGTGGCGGCAGCGGCATCGGTGCCGCCATCGTCGAGGCCTTCGCGCGCAACGGCTCGCGCGTCGTCTTTATCGACATTCTCGACGATGTCTCCAACGCACTGGTCGAGCGGCTCTCGGACGCGCCGCATCGGCCGGTCTTCATGAAATGCGACCTCACCGATCTCGATGCGCTGAAGGCGGTCATCGCCCGCGTTCGCGACGAGATCGGCCCCATCGGGGTCCTCGTCAACAACGCAGCCAACGACACACGGCACGCGGTGGCGGAGGTGACACCTGAGTTCTGGGACCAGACGATGGCGGTCAATCTCCGCCATCAGTTCTTCGCCGCCCAGGCGGTGCACCCGCATATGAAGTCGCTCGGCGGTGGCGCGATCGTCAATTTCTCCTCGATCGCCTGGATGTTTGGGGGCGGCGACCTCACCGTCTATGCCAGCGCCAAGGCGGCGGTGGTCGGCCTCACCAACAGCCTCGCCCGGCAGTTCGGCGCGGACAATATCCGCGTCAATGCCATCGCCCCGGGCGCCTGCGTCACCGAACGCCAATTGCGCCTGTGGTATACGGAGGAGGACGCGGACGCGACCGCGCAAAGGCAGGCGATCAAGCGCCGCCTGCTGCCAGCGGACATCGCCTGCGCCGCCCTGTTCCTCGCCTCGGACGACGCCGGGATGATCACCAAGCAGACGCTCGTGGTGGACGGCGGGCTCCGGTGACCGCCACCGGGACCCGCCCGCCACCTGAACTCACTTTCCCACCCGGAGACCGGAATGCTTGAAGTCGGACTGAACCCCTATGGCCTCACCTACTGGCTGGGCCTGCAAGGCGCGGGCTCGCCGCGCGCCAACCCCAAGGGCGTGGGCCTGGAAGGATTCATCAAACTCGCGACCGAGCTCGGCGCGCGCGTCATCGAGCTGCACAATCCGTGGCTGACGGCCATGTCGGACGACGAATTGGCGGCGCTGCGCGAACGGCTCGCCGGCCTGAATCTGCGGCCGGTCATCGGTTCGGGCCTCGCCCATGATCCGGACATGACCGCGGTGCGGCCGGCGGCAGCGCTCGGCGCCAAGACGATCCGGCTGGCGCTCACCCGCGTCCTGTGCGGCGAGCGCAACGCGCTCGGCGAGGACTGGCCGAAGCTCGTCACCTCGGTGCGCGAAGGGCTCAAGCGCTATGCGGCGGCGGCGGCCGAGCACGATATCTGGCTCGCGATCGAGGACCACCAGGATTTCACCAGCCGCGAGCTGATGGCGCTGTGCGACGAGGCGGGACCGAATGTCGGCATCTGCTACGACATCGCCAACCCCTTTGCGGTCGGCGAGGCGCCGATCGACTTCACCCATCGCATCGCGTCCAAGGTCCGCCACATTCATCTCAAGGACTACAATGTCCAGTTCACCGACGAGGGTATTCGTCTCGTGCGCTCGGCGATCGGCGACGGAGCGGTGCCGATCAAGAGAGATCGTCGACATCCTTGCCAAGCACCACGAGCACCTGACCGCCTCGCTCGAGCTTGCCGCGCTGGAGGCGCGCCACATCCGGCTCTATCGGCCGGAATGGTGGAACGGCTACGCGCCGTCGACCGGCGCCGAGCTTGCCGCCTGCCTTGCGGCGGCCCGCCACCGCCGCCTGCCGGACGACGCCGACTGGCGCACGCCGTGGGAGACCAAGGAAGACGGTCAGGCGCTAATCGACTACGAGCTCAACCAAATTCACAAAAGCGCGGAGAACATGCGCGCACTCGGAATTATGTAGGGAGATTTTCAGATGGCAGGTGAATTGATCGGCAAGGTCGCCTTCGTCAGCGGGTCGGGGCGCGGCCTCGGTCGCCGTGTGGCCGAGAAGCTGGCCCGCATGGGTGCCGACGTGGCGATCCACGACCTCGACTGGACCGCGCCGGCGAAATACGGCGAGGCGGACGATCTCGGCGTGGTCGTCAAGCAGCTAGAGGAATTCGGCACGCGGATCGTCGCGGTCAGCGGCAATATCGGCGACCCGGACGCGGTGGCCAAGATGCGCCAGGACATCGAATCAACCCTCGGCCCGGTCGACATCCTCGTCAATGTCGCGGGCGGCGATATCGGTGCCTCGGGCGGCAAGCCGGTGCCGAACAATGCGCTCGATATTCCGCTTGAGGACGTTCAGGCGCTGACCAACAACAACCTCATCGGCACGATCGTCATGTGCAAGACGTTCGTCGTGCCGATGCGCGAGCGCGGCAGCGGCACGGTCGTCAATTTCTCGTCGGTCGCGGCGCATTTCGGCGTCAGCAACGGCGCGATCTACGCCATCCTCAAGGCGGCAGTCAGCCACTACACGCGGTGCCTCGCCAAGGAACTGCAGGAGGACGGCGTGCGCGTCAACTGCGTCAGCCCCGGCCCGAGCAAGACGGCACGGTTCCAGGCGACGCGCACGGTCGATCCCAAGAAGATGGATTCGAACAAGAGGTCACTTCGACCGCTATGCCGAGCCGGACGAGATCGCGGATGCGGTCGCGTTCCTGTGCAGCCCGCAGTCGCGCTTCGTCAACGGCCAGGTGCTGTGCGTCGACGGCGGCCTGACGCTCTTCCCCGGCTGATCCGTCGAACAAACCAGACAAAACGGGCCTGGCGGTGCATGCCGCCAGGCCCGTTCGCGTTTCCACTCCGACAAAGCGGCAATTTCAGATCAGCCGCTTATCCTCGCGGAAGATCGGCCCAGGGCTGGACGGTCGAAGTGACGGGCTCGCCGCTCGCCAGCGCTTGCTCGATGCAGAGGGTGAGATACTGGTCCTGTGCCCCTTCGGCGAAGGGATAGGGTCCGGCGCCCTTGCCGCCCGAATATTCCGCCATCTTTTCCATCAGCACCGCGCCGGCGATGTCGTCGTCGCCCATCGAGACATTCGGATAGGGATTTTCGTAGAGCCAACGCTCGCCGGCCATGAAGCCGCGATGATAGTAAGGCTCCGGGCTACCGTTCTGGCCGGTGTCGATGCGCTGGAGGTCGAGCCGCACCGAGGTGCGGAAGTCGCTCATATAGCGCAGCTCGCTGTCGTTGAGCTCGCCCCGCTCGCCGCGCAGGAGCACGCGCCCGGCCCGGACCCAGGAGCGCGGCTGGGCGGAGGTGAACTCATAGACGCCAAGCTTTCCGGGGAAATCCAGGTAAGCGAAGACCTGGGTCTCATCGTCGATCGCCGGCTCGCTCGGCGGCCCACCGCGACCGGGCTGGCGCATGACCTTGGCCCTGAAATCGCGCGCGGTGATGCGCGCCGGCTCGAAGCCGACATCGAGCATTCGCCGCATCAGGCCCATGGCATGATATTCGTGGGTGAGCGCGAGCTGCGCCTCGGTGACCGTGCCGAGGAGGCCCGAACGGGCGAGCGCGATGCGGGCGGCATTGAGCGGCTGTACCGGATATTGCTCGGCGACCTGGATGCGCGCGCCTTTACGCACAAGATCGGTCAGTTCGAGCAGCAGGTCGAGGGTGAGCGCCGGTGGCGTCTCGGTGATAATCGGCAGGCCGGCCTTTGTGATCTCGGCGATGAGGCCCGGCGCCGCGGACTTGGAGACCGAGAGAATGACGAAATCCGGCCGGCCGGCGGCGAGCAGCGCATCGAGGTCGGGATAGAATGGAACGCCCCATCTCTCCTTGAAGCCTTGGCCCTGCTCGGCGCGGCGCACGACCATGCCGGCGCAGATGAAAAGCTCCGGCAGGCTCCGCGCGATGCGCAGGAAGAAGTTGGCGCGGAAGCCGCCGCCAACAATCGCGAATTTGGCTGTGCTCATCCTATGGGAGCCCTTTCAATGAACGGCGATTCGGGCCGTGGTCGACAATCCGTCACGGCTTCGCCTTGCCGAGCAGTTCGGCGAGGCAGGTGGTGATCAGCCGGTGATCCTCGACATCGACGAGACCGCTGACGGCGGCGACGCCGACCAGCCCGGCATTGCGGGCGATCAACGGCACGCCGCCGCCGCTGGCGGCATATTCGGTGTCGGGCACGCGCTGGCGCGTGTTGAAATTGACGCCCGCATTGTCGCTGTGCAGGCGCCAATAGAGCGAGCTGTGGCCGAAGCGCAGCACGACATTGCGCTTGCGCTGGGCCCAGTGGTGGTTGTTGGGCGAGGCGCCGGGGCAGATGCAGAAGAAGGCCGGCTCGCTGCCACGACAGATCTCGATCGCGACCGGCAGGTTCTTCTCCGAGGCCTCGCCGCGGATGCGACTGCCGAGGGCCCAGATGAAGTCATAGTCGAAGGTATCGATCTGCAGTGCCTCTTCCTCGGCGAGCAGGCTTTCCAGCGTGATTTCGGTACTCATGGACGATCCTCTCTGCGTGATTGTCCGACGTATGCGGCCAGGCCGTAGATCATGACGCGCCGCCCAGCTCGCGGGCAATGTTCTGGCCGTTGCGGAAGGCCATGGCCATGATCGTGAGGGCCGGATTGAAGCCGCCATTGGTGGGATGGAGCGAGCCGTCCGAGACGAACAGGTTGTCGTGGCCCCAGACGCGGCCGCATTCGTCGGTGACGGACTCGCGCGGATCGCTCCCCATGCGGCAGGTCCCGGCCTGGTGCTGGCCGCCGGACAGGCGCGCCACCGGCTTCTGGCTCCAGGTGCGGATGGCGCCGGAGGCCTCCAGCCAGGCCCGCGACTTGGTGAGCATGAAAGTGGCCGTGCGCACCGTCTCCTCATGAGCGACACCGGACAGCCGCGCCACCGGCAGCCCGAAGCGGTCCTTGACATCGGTGGCGAGCGAGACGCGGCAATCGGGGTTTGGGATCTCGTGGACCGGCCCCTTCACCGCGGCGACGCGGCGATAGCTGTCGCGCATGAAGGCCTTGGCGCCGGCGCCCCAGACGGGCGTGTCGTCGGGCCGAACGGTCTTCCAGAAGATGATCGGCAGCCACATGAAGTCGTTGGCGAGCATGCTGCCGCCGATGATGCCGTCATTGCCGTGGTTGAAGTCGCAGGTGGCGAGGTCACGCCGGGCCCGCGCGGATCGTAGACGGTCTCGTCGAAGAGCCCGAAGGTGGTCGGATAGTAGTGGCCCTGGAGATTCCGCCCGACAAGGCCGTGCTCGTTGCCGAGCCCTTCGGGATGGACTGGAGCGCGACATCAGAAGGAGGCGCGCCGATTCGACCGCGCCGGCGCTGACGACGACGATCCTGGCGCGCACGGGGCGCGCGTCGCGCCGCCGTCGCGCTCCTCGATCAGGGTCACGCCGACGACCTTGCCCTGATCGTTGGTGTCGACGCTGGCAACCATGGCGTTGGTGAGAAGCTCGCAGCGCGCCGCTTGCGAGTGCCTTCGGCAGGATGGTGTTCTGGGTGCCGTTCTTGGCATTGCTCGGGCAGGAGAAGCCGACGCAGGAGCCGCACTGCATGCAGGCGTCGCGCCCATCGCGCGGCACGGAATTGATGAGCTGCGGCGGGACGAAGGTGCTGATGCCGAGCGCTTCGGCGCCGCGTCGCAAGACGTCGCCCTGGATGGTCGGCGAAAGCGCCGGCATGGGATAGTCCCTGCCCCGCTTGCCCTGATGGCGGTTGCCCTCGCCGTCGCCGGAGACGCCGATCTCGTGCTCGGCCTGCTCGTAATAGGGGGCGAGATCCTCATAGGAAATCGGCCAGTCGACCAGCGAGGAGCCGTCCGGTCGCCCGTAGATCGAGGCCATGCGGAAGTCCTGCGGCATGAAGCGCCAGGCGAGCATGCCGTAGACGGCCGTGCCGCCGCCGACCGCCGCCGCATTGTTCTGGTAGCCGGGCTCATGCGGGCGCAGAACGCGCTCGTTCCCGTTCATGTCGACCGCCACGCGCGGATTGCCCTCGATCGGCGGGCCGGCATTGTGGCCGTATCTCGAGAGGCGCTGGTTGCGCAGATGGTCACGGCGCCCGTTGTTGCCGTAATCGAGCCATCCGCCGCGCTCGATGAGGAGCACGCGATGGCCGGCCGCGGCGATCTGGGCGGCGGTGACGGCGCCACCGGCACCGGCACCGACGACGATGCAATCATATTCGCTGTGCATCTCAGACCTCCTGCCCTTCGAGGCGCGAGGCGCCGGCGAGGCGCCCGCTCGGCCCCTCCGGCAGCCGGTGCTCATAGCCGATCATCGTCCAGCTCAACGCGTCGCGATTGCCGCCATTGGCGGGGTCGGCGTAGAAGCCCTCCATCGTCAGCTCGGCCAGGGCCCTGAACCAGGCGGCGTCCTCGATCGTCGAAATCATCGCGTCGCGGCCGGCCGCATCGAGTTCCACCAGTCCCATGCCGAAGCGGTCCCGCGCCGACCGGTCCAGCGCGACAAGGCCGTCACGGATCACCGCCGCCAGTTCGAGGCAATCGCCCCGCAACTGCGCGAGGACGAATTCATCCGCGCCGAGATCCAACGCGCCGGGGTCGTCGTCCGGCGGCATGATACGATCGATAACCGCGCGGATCAGATCCGCGTCGCTGTCTGCCCTGTCCACTCGTTCCTCCCATCTGGCCGCTGCGTCCGCGGCCCTCAGTCCAGATTTTCCACCCAGCGTCCGAAGAGGCCGAGCAGCCTCTCCCGCTCTTCCCGCTTCGATGGCCGCATGTTGCCGTTGAAGGTGCCGCCATGCTCGGCCATGAAATCGACCAGGAATACAGCGACGTAGAGCCGGTAGAGGCGGTCCGCCGCGAAACCGGCGCGCTCGCGCCAGGCGGCGACGTAGTCGGTCGAGCCGCCAAAGGCGATGATCGCCGCGTGGGTCAGGGCGACGACATAGCACGGGTCGCCGAAGCAGAGGTCGTCGACATCGACGATCCCCGACAGGCGTCCGTCGGCCGTGACGATGACATTTTTGGTGGTCGTGTCGTGCATGAAGGGAACGGCCGGCTGTTCATCGAGCGCCGGCGCCGATTGCGCAAGCAGCACCTCAAGCCTCTCGACCGGCTGAAGATCGAAGAGCCCGGCTGCCGCGATCCGGCGGCGAGAGCGCGCGACATTGTCCGCGACCACGGCGGACCATCTTTCGTGCGGTGCCTCGGCCGCGCGAACGGCATAGCCGTAGCGGCCGCTCGCGCCCGTAGCGGCGACGGTGGCTTGAGCGCTCGCGACCCCGGTCGCGATGTCGGCGAGCGCATCGGGGGAAAGTGTAGCGATGACCTGGCCGAGATCGCGGCCTTCCAGACGTTCCATGGCGATCCAGGCGAAGCGATCGTCCAGGCCCTCGGCGAGGATCTCGGGCAAAGGCACGCCGAGCGGGCGCAGTTGCCGCGACAGTTCCAGGGCGCCCGCCATCGCCTGACGGCCGCTGTCATCGGCAATGCGGACGACCAGCGGCGCCCGGTCATCGAATGTCGCCTCGAAGACGTAATGCTGCGATCCGGTTGGAAAACGGTTGACCGCGCGCGGTGCCCGACCGGCCGTTGCTTCGGCGAGGTGCGCGGCCAGCGTGGCGTCAGGAATCTGCCTCATGGCGATTGTTCTCGCCCCACCCAGTCGGCAAGCACCTTGTGCTGGACCGCGCCGGACTTACCGGCCACGCGCTCCTCGGCCATCTCGCTCAGCCGGATGATGCCGCTCAGAAGCTCGATACGCTTGGTATCGAGCGCGCGCCCGGTATGCGCCTCATAGCGCGGAATGATGCGGGCCGTCAGATCGCGCGCAATCCAGTTCGAATAGATGAATTCCTGATGGAGGCCGCCGAAGCCGGAATCGGAGAAGTCGAAAACGCCGTTCAGGACCTCGCGCTCTGCATCGAAGGCGAAGTTCTTGCCGTGTCCGTCGAAGAAGCCATAGGTCTCGCCGCATGGGTCCGGCGGCAGCGCCTGCCAGTCCATGACCGACCGCTCGGCAAAGGCGCGCAGTTCCGGCTCGAGCGCCGGCAAGACATGCGCCAGGATCACGTCCGGTGGCAGCCAGGACGGGATAGGACCGGCGCCGGCCGCCTCCATGGTCTTGTCCGGCAGGGCGTGGACCTGGGAGTAGAAGAGCGCGAGATCGGCGGCGAGCCTGTCCTTGGCCGCGGCCGGGAGCGCTTCATAGTCGGGCGTCAGCAGATAGCCGCCGGGCAGCTTTTCATGACGGGAGAACAGGCGTGGCTCCTCGACGATCGTCATGTCCGGCACCGGCATCGTCACCGCCGGCCGGATGATACGCAGGACGCTCGCCTCCATACGCAGCGCCTTGGCGGCCTTGTCGTCCTTGGGGAACTTGAAGACCAGCCGGTCGTCGACGTCGATGGCAATGCTGCTCCAGCCGCCGGTGAAGACCGTGAACCGCGAGCCCGCGAGTTCCGGATAGACCTGGACGACGACCGGGCGCAGCTCATCGACGACCGGATCGCGCATCAGGCCATGGTTTCCAGCATCTTCGCCGTCACCTGGTAGCGCAATGGTTCGCCTTTGACATAGCGCTCGAACTCCTCGATCGCGTAGTCCGCCTGCAGGAGGATCTCCTTACCCTGCGAGCCGGCGATATGCGGCGTCAGGAAGACGTTGTCGAGGCTGTAGAGGCGGCTGTCGGGCCTGGGCGGCTCGGGCCAGGTGACGTCGATGAGGGCGGTGAGGTCCGGCCGCTCGGCCAGGATGTCGAGCATTCCCTCCTCGTCGATCGTCGCGCCACGCCCGGTGTTGATGAAGGTCGCGCGCTGCGGCATGCGGGCGAACAGGTCCTTGCGCAGCATGCCTTCGGTGGTCGGCAGGTTGGCAATGTGGTTGGAGACGATGAGGCCGCGCGCGAATGCGTCCTCGAGCGAGACGCGCTCGACATTCAATTCGGCCGCCCTTTCGTCGCTCATGAAGGGATCGAACACCAGGATGGTGAACGGATAGGGCCGCAGATTGTCGATGACCATCGAGCCGATGCTGCCGGCCCCGAGGATCGCAACCGGCGCGTCGGAGACGCCCGGATAGTCCGGCTTGCCCTTG
This sequence comes from uncultured Alphaproteobacteria bacterium, assembly GCA_963812285.1. GTDB lineage: Bacteria > Pseudomonadota > Alphaproteobacteria > Rhizobiales > Kaistiaceae > CAVSRC01. The sequence continues at coordinate 37,020 of CAWEUR010000018.1, forward strand.
AGGCGGCCCTCGTGGGTGCGGCAATTCCGGATACTCGGGAAATAGCCCTTCGATGCCAGGATGATCTGCGCGGCGGTGTAGGCGGCGACCGGCACGGAGATGGACCGCCACGCCGAGACCACGGTGATGCCGGCTTCGAGGAAGGGGCGAGCGAAATACTGGACCGTGCCGGCGCCGTAGAAGAGCGCCTTGAGCGCGGGCATCCGCCCGATCTGCTCGACGGTGAGCTTCGGCGTGCCCCAGGTCGAGAAGATAAATTCGACGTCCTTCAGGTCGCCGGCGACGGATTCGAAATTGTCGGTGCCGACGATCCGAGGATAGGCCGGCACCTGCCGCTCGATGCGTTCGCGGCGGCCGTCGCCGAAGACCTTTTCGAAACGGTCGCGCGCCTCAGGCTCCGCCATGAAGACGGCTCGATATTGCTCAGCCACGGTTGGCCCCTCATGTGTCATGTGAGCGGGCGGCCCGAGGGTCGCGATGGACCGTCGCAGCCGGCACGCTTCAGATCAAGAAGGGCGGCAGGCACCGCCCTCCGGCACGCCCGGACCGGATCATCGTCTCAGCCGAGCCGACGACCCGATCCATCGATTTGCTTTCCCGGCAATCCCGGACGGAAAGGCGGCTCTCCGCCTTGTCCGGGAACCGCCCTAGATAGGTGCCTGCCGCCGGCATTCCTCCATCACCCACATCTGGGTGCGCACCACCTGCGGATCGATGCTCATCGGCGCGCCCTCGGTGATGGTGCGGTAGAGGTCCTGATAGAAGGCCTCCTCGCCCGGCGCGTCCTCCGCATCCGCGTCCCAGGATTCCTCGTGCCAGACGAGGTTCTCGCGATTGTAGCTGCGGTCGGGGGTGGACTTCGCATCGACCTCGCGCGGCTCGAACTCCTGCTGCCGCACATAGCGCCACTGCAGCTTCTTGGTCGTGCCGGTGAGCCCGCCACGCGTGCCGACCACATGCCAGTGCGGCTGCGGGAAGGCGACCGCGTCGGTCACCTCGATCTCGACCGTGGGCGCGTCCTTGGCCCTGAGGATGATGCGCACGTGATCGTCGGCATCGCCGAGGGTGAGCATGCGATCGCGCTCGCAGAAGACCTGCGGGGTCTTGTTGCCCATCAGGGTCAATGCCTGGTCGATCGGATGCGGGCAGGTATTGTTGAGGCTGCCGCCGCCATATTCGCGCAGCGTCTGCCAGTCCCAGCGGCGCTTGAAACCATGATAGGCGATGCGGATCTGCACCACCCGTCCGAGGACGCCGGAATCGACGACCCGCCTGACCGCCTGGAAGTCGTGCGAATAGCGCTTGTTCTGGAAGATGGCGAGCAAGTTGCCGGTGTCGGCGGCGCAACGCAGCATGGCGTCAGCGGCTTCGAGGCTGGTCGCCATCGGCTTTTCCGTGACCGCCATCTTGCCGGCCCGCAGCGCCTTCATCGAATAATCCGAATGCAGGTAGCTCGGCACCGCGACCGTCACCAGGTCGATGTTCGGATCGGCGATCATCTCATCGAAATCGTCATAGGTGGCGCAGCCAAAATCCGCCTTGGCCTGATTACGCCGGTCGGCGATCTTGTCGGCGACGGCGGCCACCTGAAATTCCTCGGGCAGCTTCCTGAGGAGGCGGGCATGGATGTCCCAGCCGCTGCGCCCCAGACCGGCGATGCCGACGCGGACCTTCTCTCCCTTCTTCACCATCGTTCAGACCGCCTCCTTCAGACCGGCCATGTATTCGCGCATCTTCTCGGCATATTGCGGGAAGGCGACCGAGGCATCATCGAGATAGGGATGCCAGGCCTTTTCCCATTCGAGGGAGAGGAAGCCGCCGTAATTGTTGTCCTTGAGGATCTGCAGCGCCTCGACATTGGGAATGTCGCCCTCGCCCATGAAGCAATATTTGAAGCCGGACTTCTGACTCGGATCGAGCTTGGAATCCTTGAAGTGGGTGTGGGTGACGTAGCGGCCGAGATTGTCCCAGGCGAGTTGCATCGAATGCCCGCAGGCGCGGAAGGTGTGATGCACGTCCCACAGGACGCGCATGTGGTCGTGATCGGTGCGCTCGACGATGTCGCGCACCAGATAGGTGTCGGTGAAGTCGTCATGAGTCTCGATGGTGACGATGACGTTCTTCGTCGCAGCGTAGTCGGCGAGCCGCTTGAAGTTCTCCGCCACCCAGACATAGGCGTCGTCCGGCTTGACCCCGTCGGGGATCTTGCCGCCGAAGACGCGGATCATCCGGCAGTCGAGCTTCTGGGCGAGGTCGATCGCGGCCTTGGCGTCGTCGAAGTTCTTCTGGCGCTCGGCCGGATCGCCGGACGAGAAGCGGGCCGAGGTGCCGAGGATGATGATCGTCATGCCGTTGTCGGCGAAGGTCTTCATCGTCCTGGCGCGATTTTCGTCATTGAGCTCGGGGATCTTGGTGAGATCGAACTCACCGAGAATTCCGCGAATGCCGGCGCCCTGGTAGCCCCATTTGGCGCCGTTCTCGCAAATCTGCTCGACGCTCCATTCGGGGCATCCCAACGTGCTGAACGATAATTTCATGATGCACTCTCTCTCAAACGGATGTGTTGGCCGGATCCGCGGCGGGTGCCGTGTTCCCGCCTCCGGCCACGGACAGTTCGGGCTGGGCCGGCGCGGCGTCCTTCGCCTCCACCGTCCCGTCTGACTTGTGGAGCCAGCATTTGGTGGCCTGCCCCTCGCCGACCTGGAAGAGCGGCGGCTCCTCGCGGCGGCAGATATCCATCGCGTGCTGGCAGCGCGGCGCGAAGGCGCATCCCCTGGGCAGGCGGATCATGCTTGGCACGGTGCCCTCGATCGGCGTCAGGCGCTTGGCGTGACCGATCTGCGGCACCGAGTTGAGCAGTCCGACCGTGTAGGGATGCTTGGGCTCGTAGAAGAGCGAATAGGTGGTCGCCGTCTCGACGATCTTGCCGGCATACATGACGCAGACGCGGTCGGCGAGTTCGCCGATCACCCCCAGATCGTGGGTGATGATCATGGTCGACATGCCGAAATCGGACTGCAGGTCGCGCATCAGACCGAGGATCTGCGCCTCGATGGTCACGTCGAGCGCGGTTGTCGGCTCGTCGGCAATGAGCAGCGAGGGATTGCACGACAGGGCCATGGCGATCATGGCGCGCTGGCGCATGCCGCCGGAGAGCTGGTGAGGATATTCCTTGAGCCGCTGCTTGGGATTGGCGATGCGCACACGCTCGAGCATCTGCAGCGCCCGGTCCCAGGCGCCCTGCTTGCCGAGCCCCTCGTGCAGGCGCACGGCCTCGGCGATCTGCTGGCCGATGGTGAAGACCGGATTGAGCGAGGTCATCGGCTCCTGGAAGATCATGGCGATCGCCTTGCCGCGGATGTCGCGCATGTCCTGGCCGCGCGGATCGAGCCTGGCGATGTCCACCTGCCGCCCGCCATGGGTGAAGAGGATCTCGCCTTCGGCGATCTTCGCCTTGCGCTGCGGCAGCAACTGCATCACCGAGAGCGCGGTGACACTCTTGCCCGAACCGCTCTCACCGACGATGCCCAGCGTCTCGCCATTGCCGACGGTGAAGCTGATATCGTTGACGGCGTCGAAATTGCCGTCATCGGTGGCGAAGGAGGTCTTCAGATGGCGCACATCGAGGATGGCGCCGTCGCTCTTGCTCATGGCTTCCTCCTCAGACCGGGGTGGTGGCGCGCCGGGGCGCCGGGGCGTCGGCGCTGCGCCGATCGTCGCGGATGACGTCGAAGCCCTTGAGGTCGATCTCATCGACGCGGTGGCAGGCCGTCATCCGGCTCGGCTCATCCTTGAGCGGCACCAGCGGCGGCGCCTCCCGGCGGCAGAGGTCGGTCGCGTAGGGACACCGGGTATGGAAGTAGCAGCCCTTGGGCGGGTTCGAGGGATCCGGCACGTCGCCCTCGAGCGGCGCGCGGCGACGGCGCGCCAGCGGGTCGGCCATCGGGATCGAATAGAGCAGCGCCTCCGTATAGGGATGGCGTGGACGCTGATAGAGCCGCTCCGTCGGGCCGGTCTCGACGACCTTGCCGAGATACATCACCACCACCCGGTCGCAGATATGCTCGACGACACTGAGGTCATGGGCGATGAACAGATAGGTGAACTTCAGATCCTTCTGCAGGTCCATCAGCATGTTGATGACCTGCGCCTGGATCGAGACGTCGAGCGCAGAGACCGCCTCGTCGCAGATGATCAGCCGTGGCTTGAGGATCAGCGAGCGGGCGATGCCGATGCGCTGGCGCTGGCCGCCGGAAAACTGATGCGGAAAGCGGTTCATGTATTCGGGCCGGATGCTGACCCGGGCCATGGCCTCTTCCACTGCCTCGGTGCGCTCCCGGCGCGTGCCGATGCCGTTGACCCTCAGCGGCTCGGAGATGATGTCGCGTACGCTCATGCGCGGATTGAGGGAGGACATCGGATCCTGGAAGATCGTCTGGATCTCCCGGCGGATCTCATGCAGGCCGGCCTTGTCGGCGTCGACTATGTTGACGACACCCTTGTCGCGCCGGAACAGGACCTCCCCTTCGGTCGGCTCGACCAGACGCGGGATGCAGCGGCCGGTGGTGGTCTTGCCGCAGCCGCTCTCGCCGACGATGCCGAGCGTCTCGCCCTCGGCGACGTCGAAGCTGACATCGTCGACGGCCTTGACGTGGCCGACGGTCTTGCGGAACAGGCCGCGCTGGATCGGGAAGTACTTCTTCAATCCGTTGACGCGCAGCAGCGGCACCGCTTCAGCAACCTGCTTGCCCATGTACATCTTCACTTCGCTGCTCAACTGTGAGGATCCGCCGCGTCCCTGAGGCCGTCGCCGACGAAGTTGAACGCCAGCACGACGATCACCACCAGGATGCCGGGGATCAGAAGGAACGGGTAAAGCGACACGGCCTGCAGGTTCTGAGCATCCTCGAGCAACACGCCGAGACTGACCACGGGCGGCTGCAGACCGATGCCGAGAAAGCTCAGCGAGGTCTCGGCGAGGATCATCTCCGGCACGGCCAGCGTCAGCGAGACGATGATGTAGCTCATGAAATTGGGAATGAGATGACGCATGATGATCGTCATCGTCGTGGCGTTGAACCCTTCGGCCGCGGTGACGAAGTCCTCCTCGCGTAGCGAGATGAACTTGCCGCGCACGACGCGCGCCAGCCGCGTCCAGCTCAACAGGGAAATGATCACCGTGATGGCGAAATAGATCTCGGTCGCCGACCAGTGCTTGGGCACCGCCGCCGCCAGCGCCATCCAGATCGGAATCTGCGGGATCGACATCAGCGTCTCGACGACGCGCTGGATGACGTCATCGACCACGCCACCGACAAGGCCGGAGATCGCGCCGAACAGAACGCCGAGCACGAGGCTGACGGCGACGCCGACGAAGCCGATGGTGAGCGAGACCCTCAGCGCATAGAGCGACCGGCTGAACAGGTCGCGGCCGAGAGAGTCGGTGCCGAAGAAATTGACGCGCCCGCCGTCCGCGACGCCGAACAGATGGATGTTGGTGGGAATGAATCCGAGCAGCTTGTAACTGGGACCGCGCTCAAAGAGCCCGATCGGATACATGGCCGAGGTATCCTCGGCGTAGGTGTATTGCCAGGTCGCCGGATCGAGCTTCTTCGCCCAGTTGTAAACGAAGGGCCGCAAGTGGAAGTGACCATCCGCATCGACGAAGTGGATGCCCTGCGGCGGCTGATAGGTGTTGTCGAAAGCGGTGTCCGAGGCATAGGGCGCAACGAAGCCCGGTATGCCGACGCCGATCACATAGAAGAAGACGAGCACATAGAAGGAGAAAAGGGCGAGCCTGTGCTTGCGGAACCGCCGCAACACCAGGCGCCATTGTGTCTGTGCCTCGACCCTGATGGGCTCGTCCTCGATGACGAGCGCCTCCGGGGCGATACCCGGCTGGCCGATGATTTGCGGACCTGCAAAGCTTTGTTCTGCCATTTGGGGTCCCTCAGTCGTAACGGATGCGAGGATCGATGGCGGCGAGCAGAACGTCGGAAACCAGCGTGCCGAAGACCGTGAAGGTGCTGACTGTCAGCACCACGGCGCCCGAGACGTAGATGTCCTGGTTGAGAAGCGCGTTGTACATCGCCGTGCCGGTCGTCGGCAGATTGAGCACGATCGAGGTGATCATCGAGCCCGAGATCAGCGAGGGCAGCAGCCAGCCGATGGTGCTGACCACCGGGCTGATGGCGATCTTGAAGACGTGCTTCCAGATGACGACCCGCTCGCTAAGCCCCTTGGCCCTGGCGGTCTGGACGTATTGCTTGCCGAGCTCGTCGAGCACCAGGCTTCTGAGCACGCGCACCAGCGATGCCGTACCGGCCGTACCGATGACGACGATGGGGAGCACCATGTGCTGCATGAGGTCGACGAATTTCGCCATCGACCATGGCTGCCCCTGGAACGATGTGGAGAACAGCCCTCCAAGACTCCAGCCGAAGGCGGAGTAGAAGATGTACATCAGGACCAGCGCCAGCAGAAAGCTCGGCACCGAGCATCCGACGAAGGCGGTGAAGGTGAAGATATAGTCCATCACCGAATATTGCTTCACCGCCGACAGGACCCCGATGGGCACCGCCACGATCCAGGTGAACACCAACGTCACCAGCGTGATCATGATCGTCAGCGGTATCCGTTCCTTGAGGATATCGGAGACAGGCCGGTTCTCGGCGAAGCTCTGCCCGAAATTCCCGTGGAGCGCGATGTTGGTGACCCAGTGGAAATATTGCTGGTAGACCGGCAGATCGAGTCCGTACTGCTTGCGCAGCAGCGCGACCTGCGCCGGCGCGGCGGAACCATATTGCTCGGTGATCTGGTCCAGCTTGGAATTCAGAAAGTCGCCCGGCGGCGCCTCGATGGTCGCAAACGCGATCAGCGAGATGAAGATGACCGTCGGAATCATGTAGAGCAGGCGTCGGATGATGTAGGTCAGCATTGGCGGCCCGATCTGACAAGAGTGCTGGTTGGCTTCCGGGCCGTCGGGCCCGGAAGCCAATGCTTGCTTACTTATCCGTCAGGTAGAACTGCATCGGCCACATGGAATGCATGTAGCCAAGGCCCCAATCCCACAGGCCGGCATGCGGCACGTTGTGGAGACGGTCGGAGACGATGACCGGCTGCGGGGCCATTGACACGAGACCGATGTACCAGAGGTTCTCGGCCTGGATGTCGATGAGCTGCTTGGCGGCATCGGCACGTGCCTTCTCGTCCGGGCTGTAGCCGAGGGTCGTCCGCAGAGCGACCGTCTTCTTGAGCAGCTCAGGCGGCTCCTCGCCCTGCGTGCCACGGGAGATCACCCACTGGCGCCACAACGGCCAGGGCGTGTCCTTGCCCGTATCGAGACCCGCCGGGGACAGATCGCGGTCGCCGACGCCGAACTCGAAGTCGGTGAGCTGATCCATCTGCTCGGCATGGGCATCACCCTTGTTCGCCGGCCACATCGTGTCATGCAGCGCGCGGTTGACGAACTTGATGGTGATGTTGAGGTGCATCGCCTTGAACATCGGCGCCAGCAGCTCGACATAGGGCGTGCCGTCGACCGGACCGATATTGCCGTAGACCAGAGTCGGGTTGAACGGCTTGCCGTCCGGCGTCTCACGCCAGCCATCGCCGTTCTTGTCGACCATGCCCATGTCGTCGAGCATCTTGTTGGCCTTCTTCACGTCATACGTGGCGAAAGCCTTGGCTGCCTTCGGGTCGAAATACCTCGACACCGGCGGCACCGTCGCCTGCATCGGAAGAGCCTGACCGAAATCGACCTTCTGGTTGATCTCGTCGCGGTTGATGCCGGTCGACACGGCCTGGCGGAACCGCTTGTCGTCGAAGACCTTGCGCAGTTCCGGATCGGCCGCCGTCAGGTTGAACTCGACCGCGATGTCGGAGCCATACACACGACGGTAGATATAGGTCTTGTAGTGGCTCTTCTTCTCGTTGGCCTTATAGAGCGGGATCTGGTTGGTCTGGAGGAACCGGGCCCCGAAGTCGCCATCACCCGTCGGCGGCTTTGCGGCGGCGAGATCCGGATTAGCCGCGATGTTGACGCGGACCTTGTCGATGTAGGGAAGCTGGTTGCCCTTGGTGTCGACGAACGGCCAGTAGGGATTGCGCTCCCACATCATGAAGGTCGGCTTGCGATCGGTCACGATGAACTGGCGCGCAACGGGACGCTGGTATTTCGGCTTCTCCGGATGATCGGCGCCCTGCTGCTCGACATAGGTGTAGAGCTCGTACCAGCTATTGAGGTTCAGCTCCTTGGCTTCCGCGTTGAGCGTATCCATGGGCGTGAAGTCCGGATTGAACTTCTTCATGAAATGCGCTGGCGCGAAGTGCGTGCCGAGGCCCATGTTCGACCAGAAGTACTGGTCCTGAAAGCGGGGGTTCGGTTTGTCGAAGGTCAGACGAACCGTATAGTCGTCGATCTTCTCCATCTTGGTGATGGCTACCGGCGCCAGCTTGTTCGGCGGAATGGGCGTCAGGTCCTGCTTGAAGGCGACGTGATCCCACCAATACATGTAGTCATCAGCGTTCAACGGCTGGCCGTCCGACCACTTCAATCCCTTGCGCATATGCAGGGTGATTTGGGTGGCGTCGGCGTTGTAATCCCAGCCAGCGAGCAGATAGGGGACGATCTTCTGGCCATCCGGCGTCGGGATGCCCGCGCCCGGAGCGTGCTCGGGCCATTTGAACATCAGCGTGTTGCCGCGATAGTCGTACTTGGCCCAAATCGACAGCGTGCCACCGTACTTGCCGACGTCCTTGTAGGGCGTGGCGACGGGCGGGTCGTCCGGCAGGCGATCCTTGACGGCCGGCAGGCTGCCGTCCTTAACCTTGGCATCCAGCATCGGCGACTGGTTGAAGCTGGTGATGTTGTCTTCGGAAGCCGTCTTTGGCGCCGCGTACCAGGCCTTTGGAATCGCCGGGTCGATGAAGTTCGACGCGGCATAGGGATTCGAGGCGTCACCCGCGAGGGCGGGCGTCATCGACGCCCCTGCGAGCAGGGTCATCGCAGACACCCCCGCAAGCAGAGAAAGCGCAAACGCGCGGCTAGTTACCTTCCGGTTCATAAGGTCCTCCCTTTGGATCCGATGACTTTTCTACACGCCGACAGCCCACCCGACCGCGACGCTTGCTTGGGGCCCGATGCCCTTCCAGCAGGTAAGTCACTTTTCTCCGCTTCGGGTGCCGGTCTTTCCAGACCGACGTCCGACGGATGCTGGCGGAGCTATCAACATGGCTGAAGCGCCCGCCTGAGGGCGCCAGGCTCGATCTCCTCCCACTTGCCCCGCGCGACTTGTTACGCCGCGGCGCGGGCCCCTCCCCTTGACGCTATTTAGCGCGGTCTCCAGCGCATTAAATAACTGGACGGTTACGCTAAATAACTAGACGGTTACAAGTAGGACACAGCGCAGGGCGGGTGTCAACCCGCCGGAATGCCCTCATGCACCGCCGCAACGCGCGGCGCTCCCCGACCGCGTCAAGGACAAGGACGGAGGCCGGCAATGCGCCTGACATCGGTGCTGGTCTTGACCGGTCGTGCTCCCTAATCTGCCGCCTGCCGGGCACGATGGTCCGGTCCAGACCCGCCCGCCCAGTCGACGACCGGACCCGCCGCCCATGCTCGCGCTGAACGCCAGGAAATCCGCGGAAGAGTCCGGCGTGATCGTCATCGAGATCCCGATGCGCACGCGCATCCTGCCCGGCACCTTCGCGGCCCTGTTCATCCTCGGAATCCTGGTCTCGATCTTTGGCGGCGCACCGCCTTTTTCCAGTTGGCACCTTGTGCCTGCCATCATCGCGCTGCTGTGCGCCCTCGGCGCACTCTACAACGAACGCTGGGTGTTCGACCGGACCCGGCAGGTGCTGCGCCGGCAGGTCGGGCTGCTCTTCGTCTATGCGACGCGCAATTTCCCTTTCGCGGAGATCGCGCGTCTCTCCCTCGGCGGGCTCTACATCCCGGCATCATCGCAGCGGACTCGAGGGGTCGGCAAGGAAGATAATCCGGTTCCCTCATGGCGCAGCTACGTCACGTTCGACATGGAAGACACCAAGGGCCGGCGCTACCGCATCGAACAGGCACGCGGGCGCCGGACGGCCGAGGTCCGTGCCATTGCCGGGCGCATCGGCGCCATGACCGGGCTGCCGCTCAACGATCGCGTCCGGCACGCCGGCAAGCGGGAAGGCCGGAAGCCCTCCTGAGGGGCTTCGACGCCCGGATCGCCTATTGCAGGTCCCGCAGGTCCGGCCTGTCGAGCACCTCGATCTCGACCCCATCGGGATCGAGGATCGCGCCGACCTTGCCGATGCCGATGCCCGCCGGGCGCGGGGTTCCAGGAACGATCGGCACGCCCTGCCCGGCGAAGGCCTCCAGCGCCGCATCGACGTCGTCGACCCGCAGCGCGAAATGCTTGTACATGGAATCGGTCGTGTTGGGCGTCGGCCGGTGCAGCAGCTCGAGCACATCGTAGCCGTAGTTCAGATAGACCATGGTGAGATCGCCGGAGAGCTGGAAGCGCTTCAACTCGCGCATGCCGAGCTTGCCGACATAGAAGTCGAGCGCAGCGTCGAGATCATTGGCAATCATCGAATAGTGGTCGAACGACCTGATGATCGGATGCTCGACCGGCTCGTCGCGCATCGCCAGGTCGCGGCGGATCAGTTCGACGCGCGCGCCATTCGGATCGCGGACGAAGGCGAGCCGCCCGGCACCACTGCCGGCCGGCCGCGGCGCGCTCAGCCCTTCGATGCCCGAGGCGGTCAGCCGCTCATAGTCGCCTTCAAGGTCGTCGGTCATGAAGGCGATATGGGTGATGCCGAAGGCCGTGTCCGGCTTCGGCTCCGCTGGATGCAGAAGCTCGATCAGGCCGCCCGTGATCAGCAGGTAGATGACGTCGGTCTTCGACGGCGGAATAAAGCCCTTGTAGACGATCTTGGCGCCGAGGACGCCCTGGTAGAAAGCCAGCGACTTCTCGAGATCGCGGACGACGATGCCGAAGTGGTTGAGTTCGTGGATCATGGTGCCTGTCCTCCCATCTGGATGTGATTGAAGTGCGCGGATGGCCGGGCTCAGCCGAGCGCGATCCGCCGCCCCTCGGCCGCCGACTGGTACCCGGCGTAGATGACGTCGACGACACTGCGTGCGAGGTCGAGGCCGGAGACCGGCTGGCGCCCGCCGGCGACGGCCTCCATGAAGTCCTGCATTTCCTGCGGATAGCCCCGTTCCCAGTCCTCGTCCGGCGCGGCCGAAATCCATCCCGCCCGCGTCTCGATCTTCTCCTGAAGATATTCGTCCCCAAACGCCCTGGCGTCGGGCGAATAGACCATCAGCGCATTGTTCGGCGTCATGTTGCCGTGGAAGACGGCGTTGGTCGTGTAGACCTCGAAGATGTTGCGGATGCCGCCGAGCATGGCGAAGGAAGCGGTGACCACCGCCTTGGTGCCGTCGGCGAAGGAGATGACGAGGTTCGACCAGGTCTCGACGTCCTCCCAGTCCGAGACGAGCCAATCGTGGCCGGATTGCCTGACGACATCGGTGTCGTAGAGCGCGGCGATCTCGGCGCTGACCGCGACCGGCCGGATCGGACCGCCGGCGAGGCGCCCCTCGAAATCCTTGAGATGGAGGATGGCGCCGATGGCGTGCGATCCCTGCATCAGCAGGGCACCGCCGCCGGCCGTGCTGCGCCGGCGCGAGCGCAGAGCATGCGAGCCGCTGTGGCTTTCCTCGGCGCGCATGTCGATGATCGGTCCACCCGAAGCTTCGAGCAGCCGCTTCGTCTTGCTCACCGCCGGCGCATAGACCCAGTTCTCGGCATAGAGAAAGAGGACTCCGCTCGTGGCGACCGCCTCCTCGATGGCGGCGCAGGTGCCGCGCACCTGCTCGCGTTCCGCATGGGCGCGCGCGACGCCGTCGAGGCCCGTGAAGTCGCCGAAGGCGCCGGTCAGGGGCTTCTCGCAGATCACATGCTTGCCGGCACGCGCAGCGGCGATCGCCACCTCGGCATGAGACGTGTTGGGCACGCAGACGCAGACGACGTCGATACCCGGATCCTCGATCAGGTCCGCGACGGTCAAAAAGCACTGCGCAACATGGTGCCTTTCCGCGAAGGCGCGAGCGCGCTCGGGCCGCGTCGCGGCGACACCGCCGAAGCGTACCGCAATTCCCCGCACCTGCCGCAGCGCTTCGGCGTGCAGGCTGGCGGAGAACCCCGCGCCGGCGAACCCGATCGTGACCGTCTTCATGTCGTTTCTCCCCCCTGTTCGTCCTGCGGCCGTCTCGCGCGGCGACCCGGACCGTGCGGCGGTATCGGCCGCCGTCGGTTCTTCATCACCACCACTTGCGAGCTTTTCGCCTTGGCTCCTCCGCGCCGCGGCGACCACCGAACGTGTCTCGCGGCCATCGGCCGCAAGTGACTTGCAGGGTAAGTCACCATCTGGTTACCTGCAAGCCGCAATGTTCGCGCCCGCCGGTCAGGGGCGGAACACCGTCCCCGGTGTTCCGCACAGCCAGCCCGATCCGCAACCCGTCAAACCAGTGCCCGAGGCGAGCTGCCCGCCGCATCCGGCGCGAGGGCGCATCACTGGAGGAGGAAAGATGCACGAGACCGTTTCGCCGACGCACCAGCCGATCGAGGGGTGCCAGGAACCCCATTGCCGGCAATCCCTTTGCCTCGCGCGCGGATTTCGCCCGCGCCGTGCGGGACGTGTGCGCGCCGACCCTACCGATGCTCAGCCCCGGCGGCGCGCGGCTGAGGCTGGGCAAGACCGCGGTTTCCTACGAGCCGGTCACGGCCGAGCTCGAGGGCTTCGCCCGGCTGTTGTGGGGCATCATCCCGCTGATCGCCGGCGGTGGCACATATGACGACGCGATGCCACGCATTCTGGACGGCCTCAAGAACGGCACCGATCCGCACCATCCCGAATATTGGGGCGAGCCCGGCGGCGATCTGCGCGGCGCCAAGGACCAGCGCCTGGTCGAGATGGCACCGATCGGCCTCGCCCTCGCCATGGCGCCCGAGAAGTTCTGGGAGCCGCTCGACGCAGGCACCAGGGCCAACCTGGCGGCCTGGCTGGAGACCTGCATGACCCGGCCCTACAACGACAACAACTGGCGCTTCTTCCGGGTGCTGGTCGGCCTCGGGCTGGAAAAGATCGGCCACGCATTCGACTGGGCGCCGGTCGAGGACCATCTGCGCCAGCTCGAGGGCTACTATGTCGGCGACGGCTGGTACGTTGACGGCTCGACCGGGCGCTACGACCACTACATCGCCTTCGCCATGCACTTCTACGGCCTGATCTACGCCAAGCTGCGCGGCGACAGGGATCCGGAGCGGGCGCAGCGGATGTGCGAGCGCGCCGCGATTTTCGCCAGGGACTATCTCGCCTGGTTCGGCAAGGACGGCAGTGCCGTTCCCTATGGTCGCAGCCTCACCTACCGCTTCGCCCATGCCTCGTTCTGGGGTGCCCTGGCTTTCGCGGATGTCGAGGGCCTGCCCTGGGCGCAGATCCGCGGCCTGGTGGCGCGCAACATGCGCTGGTGGGGCGGCCAGCCGATCGCCGATCAGACCGGCGTCGTCCGCCTCGGCTATGCCTATCCGAACGCGCTCATGCTCGAGGAATACAGCGCCGACGGCTCGCCCTTCTGGGCGCTCAAGGCCTTCCTGCCGCTGGCCCTGCCGGCCGACCACCCCTTCTGGACGGCGGAAGAAGCGGAGCATCCCTGCGACGACACCGCGACTTCGCTGCAGCCGCATCCCAAGATGCTGCTCTATCGCAACGAAGGTCATGCGATCATTCTGGCGGCGGGCCAGTCGGTCACCCGCCACCGCAACGCGCCGGCCAAGTATTCCAAGCTCGCCTATTCCTCGCGTTCCGGATTTAGCGTCGAACTCGACCTGCGCTCGGCCGCCCACGCGGCCTTCGACAATACGCTGGCACTGCGTGCCGATGGCGACACGCTCTGGCGGGTCCGCGAGACGACAGAGTTGGTCGACACCGACGGCGACGCGCTTCACGCCGTATGGAGCCCTCTTCCCGGCGTCAGGATCGAGACATGGCTCATCGCCGCCTCGCCCTGGCACCTGCGCGTCCATCGCATCGTCACCGACAAACGCATCGAGACGCTGGAGGGTGGCTTCTCGGCGGAACGGCACGAGGATGACTTCACGGTCAATAACAATGCGAGTTGCGAGGCGGCCGATCATTGCGCCGCGATCTTCCCGACCGGCTCCTCGCTGATCGTCGACCTCGGCGGCAACCGCGCCGGGCGGATGCTCTATGGTGCGCCCAACACCAATGTCATGTTCGGGCGCACCGGCATCCCGACACTGGTGGCGACCATCGAGCCGGGCGAGACGGTCTTCGCCGCCGCCGTGACCGAATTGGAGCGTCCCGACATCGTCGCGGAAAGGCTCGCCGAGCGCCCGGCCCTGCTCCAGCGCTTCGCCGACCTCGATATCGGCTAGCGGCAGCGTACCCCGGGTTGACGGCGCTCACCTCCGGGCTTATGCGAGTAACTGTCCGGTTACAACGCGGTGCTCGGGGAGGAGACGCTTGCTGCTCGACCAGACGTCTGTTGGCCGCCGCTTTGCCGCCGGACGACAGATGGACCACCGGTTCCAGAGCGCGAGGCTGGCCCGCAAGGCGGACCGGCCACGGATGGCTCCCGCATCCGGGCGTCTCCCCCCTCTTCTTTCCCAAGTTCGGCGTGGCGATGACCGCGCTGCCGACCTCTTCTCTCTGATTTGTCAGGACGATCCTTCCGCATGACCTACGATCCCGCCGCCGCCAATCCGATGGCCACCAATCCGCTGCGCTCGCGTGCCGATGTCGTCACCGCGCTCAATGACCTGTTCACCCCGCTGCTCCCCTATTTCTCGAAGGGCGGCGCGCGGGTCCGGCTCGATGCCGCGGCAGCGCATTTCGACCGGGCGGCCGCCGACCTAGAAGGCTTCGCGCGGCCGCTCTGGGGTCTGACGCCGATGGTCGCCGGCGGCGACTCTTTCGACCACTGGGCGCTCTACCGGGAGGGCCTCGCCAACGGCACCGACCCCGACCACCCGGAATATTGGGGCCAGGTCAACGGTCGCGACCAGCGCATGGTCGAGCTCGCCGCCCTCGGCTTCACCCTTGCCATGCATCCGGACAAAGTCTGGGAGCCGCTGCCGCAGCGCGCCAAGGACAATCTCGCCGACTATCTCAAGCATGCCCGCCAGTTCGACTATGCAAACAACAATTGGAAGTTCTTTCGGGTTCTCGTCGATCTGGGGCTTGAGACGGTCGGCGTCTCTTATGACACCAGCCTCACCCAAACCTATCTGGAGGAGCTTGACGCCTTCTACATCGATGACGGCTGGTATCGCGACGGCAATGTGCGTCGCATCGATCACTACATTCCCTTCGCGATGCACTTCTACGGGCTGATCTATGCCCGCCTGAAGAAGGGTGATGACGCACGCCGCCAGCGCTATGTCGAGCGGGCCGGCCTCTTCGCCCGCGACATCGCGAGCTGGTACGACGAGGACGGCGGCGTCCTCGCCTTCGGCCGCAGCCTCACTTACCGCTTCGCCTGCGCCGGTTTCTGGGGCGCCCTCGCCTTCGCCGATGTCGAGGCGCTGCCATGGAGCGAGGTGAAGGGCCTCTACATGCGCCATCTGCGCTGGTGGGCGAAGCGTCCGATCGCCAACCGCGACGGTATCCTGCCGATCGGCTACGGCTATCCGAACCTGATGATGTCGGAGGGCTACAATTCGGCCGGCTCGCCCTACTGGGCGTTCAAGGCCTTTCTGCCCCTGGCCCAGCCGGATTCGCACGCCTTCTGGCAGGCCGAGGAAGCGCCCGCGACCGTGCAGAGCGAGCCCGTGCCGCTCAAGCATCCCGGCATGGTGATGATGGCGACCAAGGGCAATGTCGTCGCCCTGTCGAGCGGCCAGGAAAACCTGCAGATGCGCTGTGGCGCGGAGAAATACGCCAAATTCGTCTATTCCTCGCGCTACGGCTTCTCGGTCGAGGTCGACCAGCGGCAATACCGATCGGTCACGACGGACGGCATGATCGCCTTTTCCGATGACGGCCGCCATTACCGTGTGCGTGAGGACAATGAAGAAGCGAAGATCGCGGGCAACGCACTCTTCGCCCGCTGGCACCCGTGGGCCGACGTCACCGTCGAGACCTGGCTGCTGCCGGCCAACCCCTGGCATATCCGCATCCACCGCGTGACGACGCCGCGGCCGCTTCATGCGACCGAAGGCGGCTTCGCCATCGACCGGACCGATCTCAACGCCGACCAGACCGATGCCGGCGACCGGCTCGCCCGCGCCGTCGGCAACGCCGACCGCTCCGTCATCCTCGACCTGACGCCGGGTACCCAGCGCAGCGCCCGCGTCCTGCCGGCCCACCCCAACACCAACCTCATCTCCGCCAAGACGCTGGTGCCGCAGCTTACCGGCGATATCCCCGTCGGCACGACAATCCTCGTCACGGCCGCGATGGCCATGCCCGAGGGCGAGGAAGCGCGCGCCGCCGATGCCGCACCGCCCGCCGCCCCGGACCTTGCCGCGCTCGAGGCGCAGTTCGCCGCCGAGGGAATCTCGGTGAGCGCGATCCAGGTGCCGCCGACACGATGACCTGTCATGATCCTTCAACCCCGGAGATGCGAGGCGGCCGCGCCATCTGACGGCCGGCTCGCACTGTCCACTGCCCAATCGGACCAACGAGAGCCGCAGCCATGAGCGAAGTAATGTCCAAGCCGCAGGAGGCACCGGCCCGCGCGCCCGATCCGAGGCACGACTTGCGGCTCCAGTTCCTCACCTGGGAGCGCAAGCCTGAGGACGTGTCGACGCCCGAGCAGCAGGCACTGAAGCGCGAACTCGCCATCGTCGCCGGCGCCGAACTCGCCGACAGCGCCTTCATCGCCTCCGAGGCGCGCATCTTCACCGAGCGCCTCGTCATGGGCGCGGATAGCTGGATCGCCGGCCACGCGCTGGTCCGCGGCGACGTCGAATTCGGTGCGCGCTGCACGGTCAATCCCTATGCCTGCATCTCCGGCCGCGTGCGCTGCGGCGACGGCGTGCGCATCGCCTCGCTCGCCTCCATCGTCGGCTTCAATCACAATTACGCCGATCCCGACCGAATGATCTGCGAGCAGGGCACCTCGACCCGGGGCATCGTCATCGGCGACGACGTCTGGGTCGGCGCCGGCGCCTCGATCGTCGACGGCGTCACCATCGGGCGCGGCGCGGTGATCGGCGCCGGCGCGGTCGTGACGCGCGACATCGCCTCCTATGCCATCGTCGGCGGCGTGCCGGCGCGCGAGATCGGCCGCCGCGGCCAGCAGCCGGCGACACGGGTGACCCCTGCCCCGGTCAGCGCGGACGCGGCGGAGGCGGCGCTTCATCGCATCGGCGACGCGGCGCGCGAGCAGTGGCAGGACATCCTCGCCAGACACAGGACCGCGGACGGCTACCTCTCCTTCGAGAACGACGCCGAGAAGCGGCCAAGCATGCGGCACCTGTGCGACGCGATCGAGATCGCCACCGCTTTCGATTCGCTTCCGCCCGGCCTCGACCTGCCGGCCGCCATCGAAACCCTGGCAAGCACGCAGGACGTGGAGACCGGGCTGCTGCCCGATCCGCATCGCCCGCCCGCCCCCGGCCAGGCGGTGCGCGACAACGGCCTTGCGCTCTACAACGTGCTCGCCATCGGCTACGCGCTTGAATGCCTCGGCAGCCATCTGCGTCATCCGGTGACGGCGGTCGAGTTGATCAGCCCGGCGGAAATGGTCGAGTGGCTCGATTTGCTCACCTGGGTGAGCCGTGCCTGGGGCGCCGGTGCCGCGGTCGATGCCATGGGCACCGCCTTCTACATGAACGCCCGCTACCATGGCGTCTCCGGCATCAACCGGGAAATGGTCTTCGGCTGGCTCGCCACCCATCAGGACCGCGCCACTGGGCTGTGGGGCAAGCCAACGAAAGAGCAGGGCCTGCTGCAGCCGGTCAACGGCTTCTACCGGCTGACCCGCGGCACCTATGCCCAGTTCGGCCTGCCGGTGCCCAACCCGGACGCCGCCATCCGCACGGTCATCGCCAACTGGCAGAACCATGGCGGCTTCACCGGCCCGACCTGGACGGCCTGCAACCTGCTCGACACGATCCATCCGCTGTGGCTATGCGGCCAGCAGTGCGACCATCTGCGCGAGCTGGCCCTGTCGATCGCACGCGACACGATCGTCAGGGCGGCGGACCAGTGGACGGACGGCGAAGGTTTCGGCTTCGCCGACGGCCAGCCACCGAGCCTGCAGGGAACCGAGATGTGGCTCTCCGTCGTCCATCTCGCCGCGCTCATGCTGGGCATGGCCGACAGCTACGCCTTCAAGCCGAAGGGCGTCCACCGCACGCTTGCCGTCGGCCTCGGGCCCGGACGCCGGACCGCCTCCGAGCTGCGGCCGCACACGAATGACAGCGGCGGGCTCGTCGGCGGTGTGGGCGCGCGCTGATATGGGCCGAGGGCCGCGTCTATGTATGAAACGGCTTCGAAGACTACTCGCCGCCGGATTGCCACCAACCGTATGATATTGCGAATAGATTCTCGTTCGTGATGGGGTCAAGCCCGGCGCCGATTGGGGCCCCACCCCGAGTAGGGAATCCGCAGGCCAATCAATGCGTTGCGTCAGATTTGGACGGCGTCACGTCTCGACGCCTATTCACATATCGGAAATAGCGGCTGTCATCCTGACCCCGTCCTGGAGGGCCCAGTGAAGGGGCTCGGACAAGTGAATGCCACCACCGCACCTCGCCCATTCGCCGGGAGCCGCCTCACGCGGGGCGCGCCAGCAGGGATCGGCGGCGAACAGCATAGACGACGATCAGGGCATGGACGGCAACTCCGATGACGAGGCCAATCACATGATCCGTCGTCGTCGCTGCCCCCGATGCCTGAATGCGCCACAGGGCATAACCGCCGACCGGCAGAAACAGGACGACGGCGGTGACGAGCCCAGGATTGTAGCTTCGGGAGCGGAGCGCGCCGACGATGTGGACGACGGCATTGATGAGCATGAGGTAGACAGCGACCAGCCCAAGCCCGAGATCGACGCGCCACGCCAGATAGATCACGACGACATCGAGCAACCAAACGGCCCCGATGTTGATGACGAAGACCGCGGCCGGTGTCAGCACTTCGGCGCCGTGGCCAACCGTGCGGTTGACATAGAGCCGGAAGCGGTCGGCGTCGTGCTCCTCGTACTGATGGATCATATAGACCGGCAACAGCAGGAAAATTGCCGTGAAGGCAGGGCTCCAGACTCCGGCAAGCAGAGGCATGAGTGCCAAGATCATGATGCCGGCGAGAAAGCCGCCATAGACCCAGCGGGTGAAAAGCCGCGCCATCATTAGCCCTCTCCCTGACGACCGGCGCACATCGCCCGACCGCACCGACATTCATTTGCAGAAAACATGAACAGCCGCCGAAGTATGGCCTGCCCCACCGGCGATGGACACCCCTTCGCGCCTACTTGCTCACGCGGCCAAGCTCGTCAGCCACGGCTGCTATGTCGCCTTCCAGATGGCTGAGGTCGCTGTGACGAGGAATGGATGCTCGACAAACCAAGGCAAACTTGGAAACTGGGGCGGTTCAGTGCGTGAAAATATTACGGCGTCAGACAATCCCATCTGAGGAATACAAGTGAAAAGCACCATTCAACCTGATGTGGGAAAGGCCGCAATAGCGACGTGGAATGAACCCCAAAAGGGATTCATAAAAAAACTCGCGGTTATCGTTGCCTCGGCGCTCGCCGGATGGGTGCTGATGACGGCCGCCGATAGCCAGATAACGGACATGGGGACTGCGGCGGACGTGGGGGCCTATTTCTGGCTGAGCACGATCAGCGGGCTGTTGTTCCTAGTCTCTACCGTGTCGGCCATTGTGACGCTGATCTATGGACGCACTCACGAGACTGCGATCCGTGAGCGCAAAAGCGTTTCCTTCATGCTGACGACATACCGCATCCTGTTCTGGCTGTCGGTTGCTGCATCCGTGCTTGCGTTCGCATTCTTGGTCTGGGTGGTTCTGCATCTCGGCCCGGTGCGTTGACATGTACCAACATCAACCCGTGTCTCTTCTTGACTTAGTGGGCCATTGGCGGATCGCAGCAGAGGCCGCTGCACGGGAGCTCCCATCAGATCGAACCCGGATTAGTTTGCCGCGACACTGAGTGCGTCCAAGACTTGTAGCGTGATCGTTCCCGTCACCTTCATGTACCAGTCCGTTTGGAAGTTCGTGAGCGCCGCATGCGTCTCGGGGCCAACGCTGTGAATAAGCGTCGAGACGTGACCCCGTCCAAATCTGACGCAACGCGTTGATTGGCCTGCGGATTCCCTACTCGGGGTGGGGGCTCAATCGGCGCCGGGCATGACCCCGACCACAAACGAGAATTTATTCGCAATATCATAAGGTTGGCAGTGAACTCGCGAGGGTCCGTCTTCGAAGCCGCTTCACAAGCATTGTTGAGAAGCGCTGCTGACGGCCCAGTTTAAATCAACCAAAAAGGTGACGCGACAGCCAGACCGGAACCAAGGTCAGTTCATTTTGAATTGTGGTTTGCTGTGTACTCACAGGTCGAGCCCTCTTGCCTTGCAAACACTCGCCGATGCCCCGAGAATGATCGGGATTTGTCGCAACCACCAAGCTAATCGGCGACTAGATAGACTTAAGCGCATGAATAAACCGGACGTGCAAAAATCCGAGGCATTCACGGTCGACGAGGCGTTCGATCGCCTACTGGAAGACATCCGCAAGAAACTCGTCGAGACTGGAACAAGAAATCGGCTGATTCATGTAAATCGCGAAAACAAACGCGCAAATTCTCTCAATATTATAAACGAGCGCTCCGACGACATATTTCAGAGATAATAAAGATCGGCGGGAAGCGTATGCGAATCCTGGCGACGGGCAAGGACGGAAAAACCAATGGCAATGACGACATACCTCTTCTTGAGACAATTGTAGAAGAGGACGGTCAATTTGATGAAACGCGATATACCGACAATCGCCTGGAGACGCCGCTAGGGCCGGACGCCCTTCACAAACGCCTCCTTCGGCTGGCCAGGGACGCGCGGACCGCGGAAGACGAGCAGGGTATAATATTCTGTTCCTGGCCGTCGGTTTTCTCACGTGGTTCGAAGACAGAAATTCCGACGTGAAGCGCGAGGCGCCGCTCATTTTGCTTCCCGTCGAGCTCGTCCGGAATATGCGGACATCGACGTATGATCTGCGTTGCCGCGACGAGGACATCGCTACGAATCTTCCCCTTCAAGAGCGCCTGAAACAGGATTTTGGTATCGACCTCCCGAGGTTGAAACAGATGAAGAAGGGTGGACGCCGTCCGGCTATTTCGACCGGCTTGATGAGGCGATAGAAAATCGGGAAAGATGGGAGATTGATCGGAACGGCATGCAGCTTGGCTTCTACTCGTTCGCCAAGCTCCTCATGCTCAAGGACCTTGATCCGGACAACTGGGGTGAGGAAGGATTGCGGGCTTCGGCGCTCGTCGAAGGATTGCTGCGCAGTGGATTTGAGGCTGAGCCGCCATTGTTTGGCAAGGAGGATCGGCTCGATCAAATCCTCGAACCGGCCTCAATCATCCAGGTGGTCGATGCTGATGCTTCGCAGACAAAGGTGATCGAAGAAGTCCGGTCGGGTAGGAATCTTATCGTTCAAGGGCCACCGGGAACGGGCAAGTCGCAGACGATCACAAACATCATCGCGGCCGCAGTACACGATGGAAAGAGCGTGCTTTTCGTCGCCGAGAAAATGGCGGCGTTGTCGGTCGTGCATGATCGGCTGAAGAAAGTGGGCCTTGAATCTGTATGCCTTGAGCTTCATTCGCGAGCCGCTAACAAGAAGCGGGCAATCAATGAAATCGCGCGGACGTTGGCAGCTGGCGCAACAGTGCCTGCGACACCTGGCCCGCCTGATCGCCTCAAGGAACTGCGTGATAAGCTGAACGCGATAGAGCAGGCCCTTCACAACAAAATAGCGGGAACAGAGGGAACGCCATTCGACGCAGTGGCCATCATGAGTAGATGTGTCGGGCTTGGTGTACCTCCTCCGAAGCTGGAAGATGAAGCGCTAGCGGATCTCAAGAAAAGTGATCTGAAAGAGGCGCTCAGAGCTGTCGCAGAATATGGGGCTTCGCGCGCCGAGACTGGTGCAACGAAAGAGCATCCTTTCTTCGGGGTGGGTAACCTTGGGCTCCAGCCTCTCGACATCAAGCGGCTAGGTGAAAAGACTGAGACGACGATAGAGCGGCTCAAGCTTGTTGCTGATGCATCGAGTCAGGTAGATCGCTCACTCGGCCTCGATGGCGAAACACTGGGTCAGTGCGAAATCGTCATCCGCGTGCTTGAACTGATCAAAGATGCGCCACCCAATGCCGAGCCCTATCTGAGAACGGTCGCGACGTCGTCGGAGCACCCGCGTTTTGCCACATCGCTGAAGATCGGCCATGACTGGCAATGGTCGCGGCATTCGGCTGAGAAATATCAGGATGTCGCTTGGCAAGCTCCCGCATCACATTTGAGAAGCGCGATTGCCATCGGAGTCGGGTCCTTCTTTGCCAGGTTCGGCTCTCGCTATCGGTCGGCAAGCCGGGAACTCGGAACACTCCTCAAAATTTCGCTGCCGAAAGTAGCGGCTGAAAGGCTTCATCTGGTAGACAATTTGATTGCGGTGCAAGAGAAACGGAAGCGCTTCCGGAATGAATATCCCTATTTACAACAATTACTTGGGAGATTCTGGTTCGAGGAAGATACGCCGTTCGCAGAAATTCTGGAAGTCTCAAATTGGTACCAAAGGGTACGCAAGGTCAGTCGGGATATCAGCGTCGAAAATCTGGAGAAGCTAACAGCTTCACCGGAGGCCTGCGCGCAGATGTCGGAATCGCTGCACACGCTCGTTTCGCAGGCCGAAGATGCCGTCGAAGAGGTTGACGGAATCCTCCAGATAGCCCCGGACAGCGCTTATGGAGCGCGCTCGGCACCTGAGAGCGAAATCGCATCTATCCTCAATCGCCTTGCGGCAATCGGGTCGAACCAGGAACGATATGCCGAATGGTGCAAGAACCAGCGCTTGGCTGCGAATGTCGCGAGCCTCGGTCTTGAAACACTCGCAGACAGGATCGATGCGGGCGAGCTGGATGCCGATGCAGCCGTAAACGAACTGAAGTTCGCATATGCGGAAGCGCTCTGGAAAAAGGCCCGCCGGGAGCTGCCGCAACTCGATACATTCTCTGAATTCGATCGCCACGAGATCGTCCAGGCGTTTCGTGATTGCGAGCAGGATCGTATCAAGGACGTCCAGAGCCTCATCAAGGCAAGACACCTTGGCCAACTGCCCTCGGGGGCGATTGGCGAAATGGGAATCATACGGGGAGAAATCGCAAGAAAGCGCGGTCACAAGCCGATCAGAAAGCTCTTCGATGCAGCCGGACCGATTTTGCAGCGCATCAAACCGGTCCTGTTGATGAGCCCCATTTCGGTTGCACAATTCCTGCCTCCCAACTCTGTTGAATTTGATCTGCTCGTGATCGATGAGGCCAGCCAGGTGCGTCCAGAAGATGCGCTTGGGGCCGTAGCGAGGGCAAAGCAAATCGTCGTCGTCGGCGATCAACAGCAATTGCCTCCGACATCATTCTTTGACCGGCTGACCGGCAATGATTCGGAGGACGATGAGCAGGATGACCTCCTTGGCGGGGCGGCGCGCGCGACACAAACAGAGTCGATTCTAAGTCTGTGTGAAGCCCGAAGTATCCCCGGCCGCATGCTGGAGTGGCATTACCGGTCCCGGGATCCGTCATTGATCGCGGTGTCAAATGTCGAGTTTTATCGCGGCGAACTTGTCCTTCCGCCGTCGCCTTTGCAGTACGACAATCGGTATGGGTTGCGCTTCATCCCGGTAAAGGGAGCCTACACGAGCAAGTCAAAGGGATCGGGGCGTCCCGGAACCAACAAGATTGAAGCCCAGGAAATTGTCAAAGCGGTTGCACGGCACGCTGTAGAGCATCCCAACCTGTCACTCGGCATCGTCGCATTTTCGGTCACGCAAAGAAACATGATTACCGATCTACTGGAGCTTGAGCGCAGGAAGAACCACCGTATGGATGAGTTCCTGAGAGAAGGGAAGCCGGAAGATCTCTTCGTCAAGAATATCGAAAACGTGCAGGGTGACGAGCGCGACGTGATCATGGTCAGCGTTGGCTATGGACCGCACGAGACCGGCGGACGCTTGCAATCGATGAGTTTTGGCCCGGTGAACACAGATGGCGGCGAACGCCGTCTGAATGTCCTGTTCAGCCGCGCACGCATCAGATGCGACGTGTATGCTTCTTTTGATCCGGGGGAGATTGACCTTAGCCGGACATCAAAAGACGGGCCGCGTATACTGAAGAGATTCTTGCAGTACGCGAAAACGGGCCAACTTGAACAATCCGTCCCCACAGGCGGGCTCGCCGATTCACCGTTTGAAGAGGATGTAGCAACGGCCATCCGCGGCCTGGGGTACGAAGTCGACCATCAGGTTGGCAGCGCCGGTTTTTTGATCGATCTCGGCGTGAAGCATCCGAAGCGTTCAGGCCAGTACATGATCGCTGTAGAATGTGACGGCGCAACATATCACAGCGCCCTTTGGGCGCGCGAACGCGACCGGCTCAGACAAGAGATCCTTGAGCACCTTGGCTGGAAATTCCACCGGATATGGAGCACCGACTGGTTCTATCGTCGGGAAAAGGAAATCGAACGTCTTGGACTCACTCTTGAGAGCGTAGCGAACTCAAGCGAGAACGGTATAGACGTTGAGGGCGCAAATAGCGGCTATGAGCCGAGCGCTGAAGCGGATGCCGATCCCGCATTGGCCGACGACATCTTCATTACCGAGATCCCGGAGGCGACGTTTAATTCCGAGCCGTACAAGATCGCGTAGAGATCCGCATAAATACCAACGTCGAGCCGCACGAAGCGCCGTTGAGTTCTCTTGTGGAAATTGTGAAGGCCATTGTTGATGGCGAAGGGCCAATCCATCAGGAGGAAGTCGCGCGTCGTCTGGCGGCCGCGTTCGGCAAAGAACGAGCCGGCCGCAGAATTATTGAAAAGACTGTTGAGGCGCTGAGGAAAGCCAGGGGCTCCACTGTCAGTTGAGATTCAGAGGGCGTGATCAAGTCGGACGGTGAATTCTGGTTCACTGACTTGCAGGAGCAGGCTTCCCGCGTCCGGTCTCGTTCGGACCAATCGCCCACATTGCAGAAGGCTGAGATGCTGCCTCCAATGGAGATCGCAGCAGCCTTGAAAATGGTCGTTGAAGAAAGCGGCAGCGCGATGCCTGACGAGATTATCAGGGCCGTCGCCAGAGCCTTCGGCTTCGACAGGGTCGGATCGAGCCTCCGAGGAGTTATCGAAAAGGCTATGCGGAATTCGGGGGCATAGTGCGGAAGCGATGACGATCAAACGCTGAGGGGCGGCTTTGATCGATCAATTCCAAGGATGCTGTTGAACGGACTCTCAGCAGGAATTCGCCTCAGACGCGAGAAAGAGCCTCCGGCTGGTACCACTGCAGTACCACGAGCTTAAGGCAACGCGCTCCAAATATTGGCCGAAAAGCACAACCAATTGATTTAGCGCGTAGATTAATGGTGCCCAGGGGCGGAATCGAACCACCGACACGCGGATTTTCAGTCCGCTGCTCTACCAACTGAGCTACCTGGGCTGACGCGGGCCGCGGCGGGGGCCGCCGACGGTGCGAAGCGTCGGGTTTATAGGGGACTCGCCGGGCAGTGTCTAGGCCGCGGACGGCGACAAACCGCGCCACGCGAACAGTTTCCTGCGGCGGCAGCGGATCGCCATTCGCAGGAGCCGCCGACCCGCCCGAACCGATTGTTTTCTCCGCGGTTTCGCACGGAGGGCGGGGCCCGCCCTGCCGGCATATGCCCGCGCCTATTCCTCGCCCGCCTCGCCATCCTCCGGTGACAAATCCTCCTCCACCACCGGAATGGCATAGCGGCCGGTCAGCCAGCGATTGAGATCGATGTCGGCGCAGCGCTTGGAGCAGAACGGGATAGGCGCGCGCGCACCGAGGGCTTGCCGCAGATCGGGCAGGGCGCGGGGCGGCCGCAGCGGCACGACCTCGGCCTTGCCCGCCGCTCCCTTGTCTGGCTTTTCGGTCCGGCCGTCACCTGCTCAGCCCTCGCTCAGCCAGTTGAAATGGACCGGATAGCCCTCGCCGACGAGCAGCGCCATCGTCTCGTAGAGCGGCAGGCCGACGACGTTGGTGTAGGAGCCGACCAGCTTGACGACAAAGGCGCCGGCAAAGCCCTGGATGGCATAGCCGCCGGCCTTGCCGCGCCATTCGCCGGAGGCGAGATAGGCTCTCCATGTCCTCGCGCGACAGGCGCTTGAAGCGGACCCGCGTCTCGACCAGGCGCTGGCGGATACTGCCCCTTGGCGGTGACCAGGCAGAGGCCGGTGTAGACGCGGTGGAGCGCCCGGAGAGCAGCCGCAGGCAGGTCGCCGCCTCCTCGATCAGCTCGGCCTTGGGCAGGCAGCGGCGGCCGAGGCCGACGACCGTGTCGGCGGCAAGGATCAGCGCGCCGTCGAAGCCGCGCCTCGCGCCTTCAGCGCGGCGACGCCGCCTCGGCCTTCTCGCGCGCCAGCCGCTTGGCGAGGTTGCGCGGCAGTTCGTTCTTCTTCGGCGTCTCGTCGATCGTCGCCGGCAGCAGCCGGTCGGGCTCGACGCCGATCTGGTCGAGCAAGCTGCAGCCGGCGCGGCGAGCCGGAGGCAAGAACCAGTTTCAGACGGGGATCTCGGCCACGCCGCTTCTTTCGCGAGAGGCACGGCGCATCGGCTCGCCGCCTATTTGAAGCGGTAGGTGATGCGGCCCTTGGTCAGGTCGTAGGGCGTCATCTCGACCAGAACCTTGTCGCCGGCCAGCACGCGGATGCGGTTCTTGCGCATGCGGCCGGCGGTGTGGGCGATGATTTCGTGATCGTTTTCGAGCTTCACGCGAAAGGTCGCGTTGGGGAGCAGTTCGGTGACGACGCCGGGAAATTCGATGATTTCTTCCTTTGCCATGCGGTCCTTGATCAAGCGCCACGAGCGCGGCGGAAGGTAGCCGATTAGGCCGGCCTTGTGAACCGAAGAATAGCGGAATTCAGCCCTTCCAGCCGAGGGCGCGAGACCAGCGTGAACAGGCGCCGGGCGGTCTCGAAATCGAGCGTCGATCTTGCCGGCGAGCCGCTCCTTGAGGATCTCGGAGCCCTCGTTGTGGATGCCGCGCCGGCCCATGTCGATCGCCTCGATCTGGCCGGGTTGGCGCGTGCGCAGCGGCGGCGTAATAGCTGTCGCAGACAGGAAGTAGTCCTTGATCACCCGGCGCAGCGGCGTCAGCGACAGGATGTGGCGGACGACCGGCGTGCCGTCGGCGTCGGCGACGTCGAGGACCAGCTTGTTCTCGACCACCGACAGGCGCAGGCGGAATTCGCCGCCCGGACGGCCCGACCGGCCGGAAGGAGTTCTCGCCGAGCAGGTCGCGGATCGCCGTCGCCCGCTCATATTCGACGATAGGCGCGCGCGATGGCCGAGCGAGGCCTCGTCGAGGTCGACCGCGACCAGCCGGCCGGTCGCGTGGCCTGTTCGCGGCGCCGGTCATCGTCGTGCCTAGCGGTTCAGCCGGATGGCGACGGAGCGCGCATGGGCGTCGAGGCCCTCGGCCTCGGCCAGGGTGATCGCGGCCGGCGCCGAGGCGCCGAGCTGCTCCGGCCCGAGCTTCAGGAGCGAGGTGCGCTTGATGAAGTCGAACACCGACAGGCCGGAGGAGAAGCGCGCCGAGCGCGGCCGTCGGCAGGACGTGGTTGGGGCCGCCGACATAGTCGCCGATGACCTCGGGCGTGTGGCGGCCGAGGAAGACGGCGCCGGCATTGCGTACATGCGGCAGCAGCGCCTCCGGGTCGGCGACGGCGAGTTCGAGATGCTCCGGCGCGATGCGGTTGGCGAGCGCCACGGCCCCGGCGAGCGAGGCCGCGACGATGATCGCGCCGTGATCGCGCCAGCTCGCGGCGGCGGTGTCGCCGCGCGGCAGCGCCTTGAGCTGGCCCGCGACGGCGGCCGCGACACGGTCGGCGAGTTCGGCGGAGGGCGTGATCAGGGTCGCCTGCGCGGCCTCGTCGTGCTCGGCCTGGGCGAGCAGGTCGGCGGCGATCCAGTCGGGATCGTTGCTCGTCGTCGGCGATCACGGGCACATCGGACGGTCCGGCGATCATGTCGATGCCGACATGGCCGAACACCAGCCGCTTGGCGGCGGCGACATAGGCGTTGCCCGGCCCGACGATCTTGGCGACCGGGCGGATGGTCTCGGTGCCATAGGCGAGCGCGGCGACGGCCTGGGCGCCGCCGACGCGGTAGATCTCGTCGATGCCGGCAAGGCGCGCGGCGCTGAGCACCAGCGGGCTGGTCACGCCCGGCGGCGTCGGCACGGTCATGACGATGCGCTCGACGCCGGCGACCTTGGCCGGCACGGCGTTCATCAGCACCGAGGAGGGATAGGCGGCCGTGCCGCCGGGCACATAGAGGCCGACCGCATCGAGCGCCGTCCAGCGCGTGCCGAGCTCGACACCGAGCGCGTCGGTGTAGCGATCGTCCTTCGGCATCTGGCGTTGGTGATAGGCGGCGATGCGGTCGCGCGCGGTGATGCAGCGCGGCGCGCTGCTCGGGGGCCACGGCGGCATCGGCCGCATCGAGCTCCGCCTCGCGTGATCGCCAGCCCCTCGGCCGTCAGCGTCGATGCGGTCGAAGCGCTTCGGTGTAGTCGATCAGGGCGGCGTCGCCGCGCGCGCGCACGTCCTCGATGATGGCGCGCGCCGCCGCCTCGACATCGGCCGCGATCTCGTGCTTGGCGCCGAGCAGGGCGTGAAACGCGCCTCGAAGTCGGCGTCGGATTGAGAAAGCCTGACGGCCACGCCGCCTCCTTCGCTGAGCTTGGGCAATTCCGGGAAAGGCGGGACCCGGCTTTCCATCGGGCAATGCCACAGGTCGACAGGATAGAGCGGATCAGCGTTTCGGCGAAACGATCCTCCGCCCAGACCCCGGATCGTCAGGTCCGGGATTTGGCGTCGTCAGCGGCGAGGTCGTGGCTGGGCTTGGCGCTGGTCGCCCAGGCGGCGCCGAGATCGGCGAGCCGCGCCTCGATGCATTCGACGTCGAGGCGGATAGCGCCCCCGCCGGCGAAGATCAAGGTAATGGTGCCGGCCGGCTGCTCGGCCGCCTCGAAATTGACGGCGAGCAGGTCGAGCACGGCATCCTTGCGGTCGCGGTCGATATGGCTCGTCCTGACGCCGAGCACCCGGTCGAAGGTGAGCGCGGCGCGGCGGCGCTCATAGCCCTTGCGTCGGGCGCCCTCGGCGGTCTCCCAGGTGAAGCGGTTCATGCCGAGCGCGAAGCGCTTCTGCTTGGGCAGATAGACCAGATCGCCGACCTTGAGCACGGCGTCCTGGACATGGGCCGAGATGACGGCGAGGTCCTCCTCGTCAACAGCGGCAAGTCGAAGACGGTCTGGAGCGGCGCTCATGGCTGGGTCCGAATGGTCAAACGTTCCGGCCACAGGTAATGGCCGGAGCGGCCGAGCGCAATATGGCGGACAGTCCGGCCGCCCGCGTGGGCCGGCGGTTTCAGCCGCTCAGCCGCTCGATCTCGGCGCCGCAGGCGCCGAGCTTCTCCTCGATCCGCTCGAAGCCGCGGTCGAGGTGGTAGACGCGGTTGATCACCGTCTCGCCTTCGGCGGCAAGGCCGGCGATGACCAGCGACACCGAGGCGCGCAGGTCGGTCGCCATCACCTCGGCGCCCTTCAGTTGCTTGACGCCGGCGACGGTCGCCATCTGGCCGTCGAGATGGATGTCGGCGCCGAGACGGGCGAGCTCCTGCACATGCATGAAGCGGTTCTCGAAGATCGTCTCGCGGATATGGGAGGTGCCCTCGGCCCGGCTCACCAGGGCCATGAACTGCGCCTGAAGGTCGGTCGGGAAACCGGGGAACGGCGCGGTGGTGACATTGACCGGCTGCAGGCCGGTGCCGTTGCGGCGGACGCGGATGCCGTCATTCGTGACGCTGATGTCGGCGCCGACCGCGGTCAGCACCTTCAGCGGCTCCTCGAGGATGGCGGGCGTCGCGCCTTCCAGGAACACGTCGCCGCCGGTCATGGCGGCGGCCATGGCGTAGGTGCCGGTCTCGATCCGGTCGGGCATGACCGCGTGCTGGGCGCCGGTAAGCCGGTCGACGCCCTCGATGTGGATGGTGGGGGTGCCGGCGCCGGCGATGCTGGCGCCCATCTTGGTGAGGCAGGCGGCGAGGTCGACGACTTCGGGCTCGCGGGCGGCGTTCTCGATCACCGTCTCGCCCCTGGCCAGCGCCGCCGCCATCATGGTGACATGGGTGGCGCCGACCGTGATCCGCGGGAAGGACGACGCGGCCGCCGATGAGGCCCTTGGGCGCGCGCGCGACGACATAGCCGCCGTCGATATCGATCTCGGCGCCGAGGTCGCGGAGCGCGGCGATGAAGAAATCGACCGGCCGCGTGCCGATGGCGCAGCCGCCGGGCAGCGACACCCGCGCCTCGCCCATGCGGGCCAGCAGCGGCCCGATGACCCAGAAGCTGGCGCGCATGCGCGAGACCAGCTCATAGGGCGCGGTGGTGTCGACGATCTGGCGGGCGGTCAGTTCGAGCGTCTCGCCGGCCTTGCCGTTCTGGCCGGCGCGCTTGCCCTGGACCATGCAGTCGACGCCGTGGTTGCCGAGGATGCGCTTGAGCAGGGCGACGTCGGCGAGGCGCGGCACGTTTTCGAGGGTGAGCGTCTCGTCGGTCAGCAGGCTGGCGATCATCAGCGGCAGGGCGGCGTTCTTGGCGCCGGAGATCGGGAATGGTGCCGTTCAGCCGCGCGCCGCCGACGATACGAATCCGGTCCATGAAATCGCCCTTCGAAGAGATGCGCCGGCGAAGCGATACGGCGAACCGGCAGGATGGGCCGATCTAGCCCGCTTTTGCGGCCAACTCAAGGCGCGTCGGGCTTGCCGGGCCGCTCGTCCGACGGGCCGGTCGTCATCGCCAACGCCTTCATCCGTCTCGCCTTTCCGCGAGGGCGCGGCGGCCGCCTTGCGGCGGCGCAGATTGGCGCGCAGGGCCTCGGCGAGACGCTTCTCGCGCGCCGCGCGGGCCGCGTCCCTTTCCGGCGAATCTGGCGAACGGGTCATTCGGGCGTTGTAGTCCCGCGCCTTGCCGCGCGCAAAGGCCGGTGGCGATGATGCATATGCTTGAACCCGTGACGCCGCTATGGCAGTAAAGCCGCCGTCCGCGCGTCGCGCGCCGAACGCTGCCGTAGCTCAGTGGTAGAGCACTCCCTTGGTAAGGGAGAGGTCGACAGTTCAATCCTGTCCGGCAGCACCATTTAAAGCCGCAGCATTGCCGGGCATGCCACCGGGCGGCTCTCACCCCGCCAGCCACTCCGCTTCCGGCAGGCGCCAGTAGCGGCCGGCGGCGCGGGCGAGCATCTTGTGGCCGATGAGCTCGCGGCGGAGCGTCGCGCTGTCCCAGTGGCGGCGCTGGATGATCGCGTTGACCTCTTTCTCGGGATAGTCGCGGCCCTCCTCGAACTGGCGGGCGAGCCAGGCGAGCACCACCGCCCGCTTCTTGCGGCTCGCCGGCACGGTCTTCAGCGTGCCGTCCGGCGCGACGAAGTTCTCCATCACCCTAATGTCCCAGGCATCGTCGCTGATGCCGTCGGCGAGCGCGGCGACCCGCTCCTCGCTCAGCATGTCGCGGGCGAGATCGCCGAGCGCGTCGGGCTTCAGCGCGTACCAGCGGGTGTTGCCGTCCGGGCGCAGGGTGACGAGGTCGAGCTCCTTCAGGAGCCCGAGATGGTGCGAGACCGTCGGCTCGCTGATCTCGAGCAGCGCCGCCAGCTCCTGCACCGAATGCGCCCTGCGGGCGAGCAGGCCGACCAGCTTCAGGCGGCTCTCATTGGCGAGCACCTTGAAGACGCGCAGAACCTTGTCGAAATCGGCAGGCATCGGGGGAGTCCTTCGACCGGCATCTAATTAGACAATCTTCTAATTAGATGCCGGTCGAAGTGTCAAGCCCGGCGCACGGGCGGCGGCGGTCCGGCCTCACGCGAGCGGACGCGTTCCGCCCGCTCAGATCGACAGGCACATATATTTGATCTCGAGAAACTCCTCGGCGCCGTATTTGGAGCCCTCGCGGCCGAGGCCGGACTGCTTGACGCCGCCGAAGGGGGCGACCTCGGTCGAGATCAGGCCGGTATTGACGCCGACGATGCCGACCTCGAGCGCCTCGGCGACCTTCCAGATGCGCGCCATGTCGCGGGCATAGAAATAGCCGGCGAGGCCGAACTCGGTGTCATTGGCCATGGCGATGGCGTCGTCGTCGGTCTCGAAGCGGATCGCCGGGGCGACCGGGCCGAAGGTTTCCTCATGCGCCAGCACCATGTCCTGGGTCACGTCGGCGAGGAGGATCGGGGCGACGAACTGGGGCCCCTCGCTTGCCTCCGGCCGCGCGCCCTCGATCACCCGCGCGCCCTTGGCGAGGGCATCGTCGACATGGCGGCGAACCTTGTCGATCGCCGCCTGGTTGATCAGCGGGCCGATCTCGGTGCCGGGCGCGGTGCCGTCGCCGACACGGAGCGCGGCGACCTTCCTGCCGAGCTTTTCGACGAAAGCGTCATAGACGCCCGACTGGACATAGATGCGGTTGGCGCAGACGCAGGTCTGGCCGGCATTGCGGAATTTCGAGGTGATGGCGCCCTCGACCGCGGCGTCGACATCGGCATCGTCGAAGACGATGAAGGGGGCGTTGCCGCCGAGCTCGAGCGACAGCTTCTTGATCGTGTCGGCGCACTGCTTCATCAGGATGCGGCCGACCCGGGTCGAGCCGGTGAAGGTGATCTTGGCGACCTTGGGGTTGGCGCAGAATTCCTCGCCGGCCATCGGCGGCGTCGGAACAGGGCACGACGTTGAAGACGCCGTCCGGCACCCCTGCCCGCTTGGCCAGCACGCCGAGCGCGATGGCCGAGAGCGGCGTCAGCTCGGAGGGGCGGCAGACCATGGTGCAGCCGACGGCGAGCGCCGGGGCGACCTTGCGGGCGATCATGGCGTTGGGGAAATTCCACGGCGTGATCGAGGCGGCAACGCCGACCGGCTGCTTCAGCACCACGATGCGCTTGTCGCGCTGGTGGCCGGGGATGACGTCGCCATAGATGCGCTTGGCCTCCTCGCCGAACCATTCGATGAAGGAGGCGCCGTAGAGAATCTCGCCTTTCGCCTCGGCGAGCGGCTTGCCCATCTCCAGCGTCAGGATCATGGCGAGGTCGTCGGCGTTCTCGACGATGAGGTCGTACCAGCGCCTGAGGATCGCGGCGCGCTCCTTGCCGGTCCGCGCCGCCCAGTCCTTCTGCGCGGCATGGGCGGCGTCGATGGCGGCGCGCAGATCCTCGACGTCGAGGTCCGTCACCTCCGCCAGGGTCTCGGTAGTCGCCGGATTAGCGACCGCGAAGGTCCTGTCGCCGCTCAGCCACCGGCCGCCGATGAGGGCGCGGGTTTCGAATAGCGATGGGTCCGTGAGCTTCATGGGAAATCTCTTCGTCGCAATGTGAACGGGGCGGGATGCCAAGGCATCTAGTGTCCCGCCGGCTGTTTACAATTGGGGGACGCAATGGGGAAGCGCCGGCCGACACCAAAGCCGACCGGCGAATGGGACCGCCGATAATACGTGAGAGATAACGTCCGCCCGGCGGATCCGCGCCGCCGGGCGGACATAGGCAAATAAGCGACTTCAGCGCCCGACCGGCGCGACGAAGCTCTGGTAGAGCCAGCCGCTCTTGGTGCCGACCTGGACCTGGCACCAGAAATTGCAGCTCTTGACGGTGATCGGCGCGCCGGTCGGAATGACCGCCAGCACCGTCGCCTTGTTGGACGGGCCATCACGCAGATTGACATAGGCGGTGGTCTTGGCCGGTCCCGGCGGGATGGTCAGCCGCTTCGACGCACTGGCCGCGCTGGCGGTGCGGGTCGGCTTGGCGGCGGGCACATCGCTCTTTGGCGTCACGCTGGCGACCGTTGCCTTGGCGGCCGGCAGCGCGGCACCGTCGGCTTCCGCCACCGCGGCGGTCATGGCGGGCGTGCCGGCAGCGTGCCCGCGATGCGGGGTGACAAGCGCCGAGGGGCCCGTCGCCATGCCGGCGATCGCCGAGGCATCGGCGACGCCCGCCGCCGCGGCGATCGATCCGGCGTCGGTCTCGCGCAGGGTGGTGTCGGCGAGCGACAGGGTGTCGTGCGATTGCGGGGCGGCCGCTGCCGGCACCGTGCCAGGGGCCTTGACGTCGCCGCCAACGGAGGCCGCGGGCGCGGCGGACGCCATCTGCGGCACGCGGTCGTCATTGAGCTTTGGCGCTGGCGTCTCGGGCACGGCCTGCGCCGGCACGGTCGCGGTGGCCGTCACGGTCGGCGGCGTCACCTCGGGCGCGTTCGCCGCGACCACCATCGCATCGTTGCGCGCCGACAGCGCCTTGAAGGTCACGACCGCGCCGCCAGCGACAAGGAGGCCGGCGAGGACGGCGAAGGCGATCATCTGCGGCCCGAAGCGATTGGCGCGGGTGGCGGGCCAATCGAAGTCCGGGAAATCCGGGGCCGCCGCGTCATTGGCGGCGGCACCGTTGGCGGCGAGAAAGGCCGGCAGGGGATCGTCGCGGGTGGCGGGCTGACTGGCGCCGCCGAGCGGCTCGTGCAACGGCGTCGTGCGCTTCTCGACGCGGGCGCCGCGGCGCTTTGCCATGGGCTCGGGCGCAAAGGGACTGGTCGGGGCGCGGCTCGCCCGGCGCAGATGGAGGCGGAAGAGTTCGGCCGGCGAGAGCTCCGCTTCCGGCTGCGGCGCTCGGTAGCGGGCCGCCGGTTCGTGGCTCTCCGCCGGCGGCGGCCGGACTGTGCCTGGGGGCGGTGTCGGGAGCGATCTGCAGATCATTGACCAGCGCTTCTTCCAATTCGCTGGCTAGGTCGTCGTCGTCATGACGAAGGGCGGCACTGTTGCCGATAGGGACCATGGCTTGTGTCTCCACGCGAAACTAGATCCGAGACGTCATCGACAGACCCCGGCCCCGATGTTCTGACCCGTCTCTGTCCTCGGCCGCGCCGGACGAATTCCACTGTCGCGACAGCACTCGCAGGAGCGCCGTCACCCGCCACGATCGAAGGTGTTCACTTGACCGTGATAGGGTGCCGCGCGAATGCGGCGAAACATGGCCGACAATCCGACAGTCCCGCAAAAAAACCGGCGCAACCGGCAAAGCGCGCGCACGTCACGCCGGCCGCGCGGCTCAGGCGGCCCTGATCGCCTCGTCGAGCCTGGCGGCAAGCCCCTCCGGCATGGTGATGTTGGGGATGTGGTCGGACTCCATCTCGTAGTAGCGCCACGCCTTGTCGCGGCGCAGCTTTTCGGCGAAGCCGGCGAAGTCATCATCCGGTCCCTTGTCGCGACAATAGATATAGCTGCGCTTGAGGCTCTCTACCTTGCCGGCGAGGCGAATGCGCTGGGAGAAGGTCTTCGACGGCTGGTCGTGGCGCCGCGGGCTCATCCAGGCAACGTCCTCGGGCGAAAGGCCCGGCGCCAACGGCGGCGGCGTGATGCGCCAGCCGTCGCCGTTGGAGGCGGCCTGGTCGAGCATCGCCTCGCGATGGGCGGGGATCACAAGGTCGAACAGGCTCTGTCCGTCCTGCGGCACGAAAGCGTCGAGATAGACGAGCTGGGCGATGCGGTCCGCCGCCTGGTCGGCGACGCCGGTCGCCACCATGCCGCCATAGGAATGACCGACCAGCACGAGATCGGAAAGGTCCTCATAAGTGATGACACCGAGCAGGTCGCCGATATGGGTGTCGAGATCGATGGCCGGATTCGCCAGGTGGAAGCGTTCGCCGAGGCCGGTATAGGTGGGCGTGATCAGGTCGTGGCCGAGGGCGCGCAGCGGCGCGCGCATCTTCTTCCAGGACCAGCCGCCCGACCATGCTCCGTGGGCGACGACAAATCTAGCCATTGCAACGTTTCCCTCCTGGCCTCAGCGCGCCGCGACCTGCGTGGCGAAATAGGCGATGGTGCGGCAATAGACGTCCGCTTTGTTCCATTGGCGCAAGACCTGGAAATTGGCACTTCCCTCGCCCCAAGCCTGTCCAGCGCGCCAACCATACCCCTTCAGGTAGTTCGCGGTCGAGGCAAGCGCGTCGGCGGCGCTGTGAATGAGGTCCCGCCGGCCGTTGCCATCGAAGTCGACGGCGAACTTAACATAGGAGGAAGGCAGGAACTGTGTCTGGCCGAGTTCGCCCGCCCAGCCGCCGCGCATGGCGGCAGCGGACAAATCGCCGCGCTGGACGATCCTCAGCGCATTGAGCAACTCGCTCTTGAAGAAGGCCGAGCGGCGACAATCGTAGGCAAGCGTCGCCAATGAGCGAATCGCCGGCGTGTTGCCGGTTGCCGCGCCGAAACTCGTCTCCAGGCCCCAGATCGCCACCAGAATCGGCCCGGGCACGCCGTAGCGTTTCTCGATATTGGCGAAGAGACCCGCATGCCGGCGCAGCAGGCCGGCGGCCTTGGCGATCTTGCCCGGCGTCGCGCGCGTGGCACGATAGCGCTCGAAGCTCTGCTTGAAATAGCCCTGCTTGCGGTCGAGCCGGATGATGGCGGCGCTGTAGGTGACGCCACCAAGGGCCGAGGCAACGGTTCCGGGCGCGATGCCCTGGTGGACCGCCTCGGCCTTGAAGCCCTCCAGCCAGCCGGAAAAGCCGGCGGCGGAGTTGCCGCACGAAGCGGCGCGTGCGGGCAGGCAGAGCGCCATGACGGCCATCATGGCAAAACCGGCAATCGACACGCGGAATTCGGCCATCAAAATGCCCCAGCCTGGACGCGACCGGGCCGATGGTAGGCCGCGGCGTAGCCCGGATGCAATGCCGGGCCCGTCCATGAGGCGGCTAAGGCTAAATCCACAGATTGTTCAGCTTTCTCATGGCCGATGCCGCAATTCGGTCGCCGCAACTGATTGCCAGCATGACGAAAGAGGTCCACCTTGGAGACACGCGACGGTTAGGCCGTCATCGGTCCGTCGCCAAAGACTGATAGCCGCCGGGAACCTCCGCGTTCCCGCGGCGGGAATTCAGCGTCATCCCTAGGGAGCCTAGATAATGACCCGTCAATCGATCGGACTTGCGTTCGGCGCCGCGATGATCGCGGCCCTGCCGGCGACGGCGCAGGCGGCCACCGAGATCCAATGGTGGCACGCGATGACCGGCGCCAACAACGAAGTCGTCGAGACTCTGGCCAAGCAGTTCAACGAAAGCCAGAGCGACTACAAGGTCGTTCCGGTATTCAAGGGCACCTATCCGGAGACCCTGCAGGCCGGCATCGCCGCCTTCCGCGCCCACCAGCCGCCGGCGCATCCTTCAGGTCTTCGACGTCGGCACCGGCGTGATGATGAACGCCGAGGGCGCCATCGTGCCGGTCGCCGACGTGCTCGAGAAGGGCGGCTACACGTTCGACAAGGCGCAGTACCTGCCGGGCATCGTCGCCTATTATTCCAAGCCCGACGGCACCATGCTGTCCTTCCCCTACAACTCGTCCTCGCCGATCCTCTATTACAACAAGGACATCCTCGCGAAGGCCGGGCTCGACGCGACAGCCGCCGAAGACCTGGCCGGAGGTCTTCGCCGATGCCGCGCAAGATCAAGGAAAGCGGCGCGGCGCCCTGCGGCTACACCTCGACCTGGCTGACCTGGATCCACCTGGAGAACTTCGCCGCCTGGAACAATCTGCAATACGCGACCAAGCAGAACGGGCTCGACGGCACCGACATCGAGCTGAAGTTCAACTCGCCGATCTTCGTCAAGCACTTCCAGGACATCGCCGACCTCGCCAAGGACGGCGTGTTCAAATATGGCGGCCGCACCTCGGAGGCGAAGCAGATCTTCCTCGCCGGCGAGTGCGGGCTGTTCACCGAATCCTCGGGCGGCCTCGGCGACATCGTCAAGTCGGGCATGAACTACGGCACCAGCGCCCTGCCCTACGACCCGGCGGCCACGGGCGCGCCGCAGAACACCATCCCCGGCGGCGCCAGCCTGTGGGTCATGGGCGGCCAGACCGACGCCGAGTACAAGGGCGTCGGCGCGTTCTTCCACTTCCTGTCGCAGACCGACGTCCAGGTCGTATCTGCACCAGAAGTCCGGCTACCTGCCGGTGACCATGGCCGCCTATCGAGGCGACCAAGGAGTCCGGCTTCTACGAGAAGAACCCGGGCCGCGAGCAGCCGATCCTGCAGATGATGGGCAAGGCGCCGACCGACGAACTCCAAGGGCGTGCGCGCCATCAACCTGCCGCAGCTCCGCGACATCCAGAACGAGGAGTTCGAGGCGATGCTGGCCGGCAAGCAGGACGCCCAGACCGCCCTCGACAACGCCGTCAAGCGCGGCAACGAGGCGATCAAGCAGGCGCTCGGCCAGTAGCCGAGCATCGCGAGGCGCTGGCCTCGGCGGCGCCCGTCCGCACCTTGCCTGTCGGCGGCCCTGCCCCGGCTGCCATCCACGCGGCAATGAGCGTATGAACCGCGCCACCTTCCCCAACAAGGTTCTGCCCTACTTCCTGGTCGCGCCGCAGATCGCGATCACGGTCATCTTCTTCTTCTGGCCGGCGAGCCAGGCGATCTACCAGTCGACGCCTGCGCGAGGACGCCTTCGGGCTGAGATCGACGCTTCGTCGGCCTCGCCAATTTCCGCCGGGTGCTCGCCGACCCGAACTACATCAACTCGATCGAGGTGACGGTCGTCTTCTGCCTGGCGACGGCGTTCATCGCGCTGGCGCTGGGGCTGCTGCTGGCAGTGATGGCGGATCAGGTGGTCCGCGGCCGCGGCTTCTACCGCACGCTGCTGATCTGGCCCTATGCGGTGGCGCCGGCGATCGCGGGCATGCTGTGGCTGTTCATCTTCAACCCGTCGATCGGGCACCTTCGCCTATCTGCTGCGCCATGCCGGCATCGCCTGGGACCCGCTGCTCAACGGCACCCATGCCATGATGCTGGTGGTGGCGGCCGCGGCGTGGAAGCAGATCAGCTACAACTTCCTGTTCTTCGTCGCCGGCCTGCAGGCGATCCCGAAATCGCTTCGATCGAGGCGGCGGCGATCGACGGCGCCTCGGCCTGGCGGCGCTTCCGGTCGATCATCTTCCCGCTGCTGGCGCCGACGACCTTCTTCCTGCTGGTCATCAACACCGTCTACGCCTTCTTCGACACCTTCGGCATCATCCACGCGGTGACCAGCGGCGGGCCGGGCAAGGCGACCGAGACGCTGGTCTACAAGGTCTACAATGACGGCTTCGTCAATCTGCAGCTCGGCATCTCGTCGGCCGAGTCGGTGATCCTGATGGCGATCGTCATCGCGCTCACCGCCGTCCAGTTCCGTTACATCGAGCAGCGGGTGCACTATGCGTGAAGAGCCGCGCGGCATGGTCGAGAAGCGGCCGGTCGGCCAGTTCGTCGCCCATCTGGTGCTGATCGTCGGCATCCTCGTCGTCGCCTTTCCGATCTACTACACCTTCGTCGGCTCGACGCTGTCGATCCAGCAGATCCTGCGCCCGCCACTGCCCGTCTGCCCGGCGGCCACTTCGTCGCCAACTACGCGGAGGCGCTCTTCGGCGGCATCGGCAAGGATCGGCGGGGTCAGCGTCGCGCGCATGCTGTTCAATACCACCGTGGTGGCGGTCTGCGATCGCGGTCGGCAAGATCGCCATCTCGATCCTGTCGGCCTTCGCCATCGTCTTCTTCCGCTTTCCGCTGCGGATGGTCTTCTTCTGGATGATCTTCATCACCCTGATGCTGCCGGTCGAGGTGCGCATCGTGCCGACCTACCGGGTGATGGTCGATCTCGGCCTGATCGACACCTATGCCGGCCTCGCTTTGCCACTCATCGCCTCGGCGACGGCGACCTTCCTCTTCCGCCAGTTCTTCATGACCATCCCGCCGGAACTGGTCGAGGCGGCGCGGGTTGACGGCGCCGGGCCGATGCGCTTCTTCCGCTCGATCCTGCTGCCGCTGTCGCGCACCAATATCGCGGCGCTTTTCGTCATCCTCTTCATCTATGGCTGGACGCAGTATCTCTGGCCGCTGCTCGTCACCAACAACAACCAGATGAACACCATCATCATCGGGCTGAGGAAGATGATCTCCTTCGCCGACGCCGACACGCCGTGGAACCTCGTCATGGTGACGACGGTGCTCGCCATCCTGCCGCCGGTCCTCGTCATCGTCGTCATGCAGCGGCTCTTTGTGCGCGGACTGATTGAATTGGAAAAGTGAGGGTCCTTCCGGTCGCATGTCGGGGCCGGTCGGAATTGGATAGACTTTTGTCGCGCTGGACTCCGCCATTGCCGGGCGGCTGCGAGGCGAGGTGACCCATGTCCCTTTTCTACGATCAGGCGTCCGGCCTCGTCCGGCGCATCTACGAGAAGCGCATCGACGCGCCGGCGATCCTCGACGCGGGCCGCGATTTCCCCAATTCGGCGAAGTTCGTCGCCGCCTGGGAGCCGATCCGCGACGAGGCGCTGGCGGTCGCCCTCGGCCTCGACCATGTGCCGCGCTTCCACGACATCATGCCCGAGCAGGCCGACATCTCGGCCAATGACGGCCTCGACTGGCGCATGTTCATCCTCAAGGCCTACGGGGTGAGGGTGCCGGAGAATGAAGCCCGCTGCCCGACCCTCGCACGGCTCCTGCAGGAATGCCCGGAAGTGAAGTCGGCGACGATCTCCTTCCTCGCCCCGCACAAGCACATCCCCCGCCATCGCGGACCCTTCCGCGGCGTCATGCGCTTCCATCTCGGTCTGCGCATCCCCAAGGAGCCGGGTGGCCGGCCGGCGACGATCATGATGATCGACGACGAGGAGCACCGGATCGCCGATGGCGAGTGCCTGCTTTGGGACGACACCTATCCGCACGAAGTCATGAACAGGTCCGACGAGAGGCGGATCGCTCTCCTCCTCGACGTCTGGCGGCCGCACATGCCGGCCGACATGGAAATCCTGTCGCGGCTGATCGTCGGCGCGGTGCGGATCGGCATGCGCACCCGCGGCGTGTCCTATACCGGCTGAGCCCCGCCGAAAGGCCGCATTTTCCGACGCGGGCGGTGGTTAACCAGAGTCCTTCAGCAACCAGACAGGATTCGCCGGCTAGAATGGCGCCGAATTGCTGGATGAAACGTCGGATCCGAGGGCCTCGTGGCCGCTCGTCCGGCGATTCCCCGGATGGGTGGCGCAAGCCGATGAAAATTCAGCGCCGCCTTGACTTAGCGCAAGAGTGAAGGCCGCCACACGCGGCAAAGTGCCAATGGACTTTCGTGGCCTTGGCCACTAGTTTCGCAATGTTCTAAACCGCCGGGCTGCGACATGGATTACAATTCGATCTTCTCCGAAGCGATTTCGGCCCTCCACGCCGAAAGACGCTACCGGGTCTTTGCCGACCTCGAGCGGATCGCGGGGCGCTTTCCCGCCGCCATCTGGCGCTCGGAAAAGGGCGAGCGCGAGATCACCGTCTGGTGCTCCAACGACTATCTCGGCATGGGGCAGCATGAGGACGTCATCGCCGCCCTCGCCGAGGCCGCCCGCACCATGGGCGCCGGGGCCGGCGGCACGCGCAACATTTCCGGCACCAATCACCCGCTGGTCATGCTCGAGGCCGAGCTCGCCGACCTGCACGGCAAGGAAGCGGGGCTGGTCTTCACCTCCGGCTTCATCTCCAACGAAGCCTCGATCTCGACCATCGCCAAGCTGCTGCCGGATTGCGTGATCCTGTCCGACGAGCTCAACCATGCCTCGATGATCGAGGGCGTGCGGCGCTCGGGCGCGCAGAAGATGATCTTCCGCCACAACGACCTCGACCATCTCGAGGACCTGTTGAAGGCGCAGGGCCGCGTGCGGCCGAAGCTGATCGTCTTCGAGTCGGTCTATTCGATGGACGGCGACGTCGCCCCGATCGAGCGCATCGCCGATCTCGCCGACAAATACGGCGCCATGACCTATCTCGACGAGGTCCACGCGGTCGGCATGTACGGCCCGCGCGGCGGCGGCATCGCCGAGCGCGACGGCGTCATGGACCGGATCGACGTGATCGAGGGCACGCTTGCCAAGGCCTTCGGCGCGCTCGGCGGCTATGTCACCTCCAGCCAGGCGATCGTCGACACCATCCGCTCCTACGCGCCGGGCTTCATCTTCACCACGGCCCTGCCGCCGGCGGTGGCCGCGGCGGCGCTCACCTCGATCCGCCATCTCAAGGCCTCCTC
Source organism: uncultured Alphaproteobacteria bacterium (assembly GCA_963812285.1). Taxonomy (GTDB): domain Bacteria; phylum Pseudomonadota; class Alphaproteobacteria; order Rhizobiales; family Kaistiaceae; genus CAVSRC01. Next base: position 79,413 of record CAWEUR010000018.1, read on the forward strand.
GGCCGAGCGCGCGGCGCAGCAGCGCAACGCGGCGGCGACCAAGGCCTCGCTTGGCGCGGCCGGCCTGCCGGTGATGCCGTCCGAGACCCATATCGTGCCGATCCTGGTCGGCGACGCGGATCTGTGCAAACGGGCGAGCGATCTGCTGCTCGAGGAGCACGGCATCTACATCCAGCCGATCAACTACCCGACCGTGCCGCGCGGCACGGAGCGCCTGCGGATCACGCCGACGCCGTTCCACGGCGATGCGCTGATCGCCAATCTGACCGAAGCCCTCGTCGCTGTCTGGAACAAGGTCGGCCTGCCGCTCTTCCAGGGCGAAGCCCCGGCCATGCCGCGCCAGGCGGCCGCCGCCGGCAACCGCCTCATCTTCCCGCCCGCAGGCGGCTAGGCGATTTCGGGGAGAGCGGGCTCCGCTTTCCTCTCACGAGACCAATCAGACACGACGTCACCTCTCCCCGGCGGGGAGAGGTCGGAACGCCTTGGCGACCCCGGACTTGATCCGGGGGAGCTTGGGCACTCCGGGTGAGGGGCCCTTCCCCTCGCCAATGAGGTCGCCCCCTCATCCTGTCCCCGGGCGCGCCGCTCCGACCAGAGCGGATCATCGTTCGATGGAATCGCTGATCCGCTCTATTTCTTTGTTCTCACCGCAATTTCGGACGGAAAAGTGGTGCCCACTTTTCCTGCAATTGCTCTAATCCTCGCGCTCTTCGACGGCGATGACGGTCGGCTCCGTCTCGCTCATGCCGGCATAATACCGGCCGAGCAGCGGCGAATAGATCATGATCACCAGGAAGCGGGCGAGCTGGTGGGCGGCGACGAAGGCCGAAATCGAGGCTGAGCGCCACCGACATCGCGGTCATCACGTCGATACCGCCCGGCGCGTAGGCGAGCATCACCTGTCCGAAGGTCAGGCCGAGCAGGCTGGCGACCAGCCAGGTGCCGAGGCCGGCGGTGCCGACCGCGAGCACGAAGGCGCCGACCGAGGCGACGGCCGTCGTGCCGAGCATCGACAAGCTCGTGCCCGAGAAGCGGCTGCCGATGAGGCCGCCGATGATGATATAGACGGCGACCAGCAGCAGGGGTGGGAAGGCGCCTTCTACCACGCCGGTCGCGTGAAGCGCGCCGCTCGCCACCATGGCGCCGATCATCGGCGCGGCCGGAATGCCGATCGAATGGAAGAGGATGCCGCCGATCGTGCCGGCACCAAGGGTGATGGCAAGGCTAAGGGCCGTCGCGCTGGCATGGGTCGGCGCCTTGGCCGCGGATTCGACCGCCGTCAGCAGGCTCGGCAGCAGCGCGACCAGGAGGAAGATGCGGATGGTCTGCGAGAGCGCGATGCGCCTGATGTCGGCCCGGGTCGGCAGGGCCAGAGCGATGACATAGCTGGTGACGCCGGGAACGGCGGAGAAGAACGCCGTCGGCCCGTCCCATTTGCACACATAGCGCAGGAACGACTGGCAGATGAACTGAACCGCCAGCACCGTCACGGCAAGGCCGATGAGGCTCAGCGGCCAGTGGCCGAGATGGGAGATCAGCTCCGGCGAGACGCCGGTGCCGAGCGAGGAGCCGAGAACGACGAAGACGACATTGCGCAGCCGGTCGGGAACCTCGACCGTCACGCCGCTCATGGCGGCGATGGCGACGGTCACCATGCCACCGGTCAGCCAGCCGGCGGCGATGCCCAGCCAGGAAAAGATGGCGCCGCCGACGGCGGCGATCGCCAAGGTCAGTGCGGTGGTGATCAGCACTCGCGACTCCGGCACGCGCCGAGTCCTTTGCCGTCTATGGGGGGTGAGAGCAGGCGGATGGGTCCCTCTTCCTCGCGCGGAAGCGGGATTCGGTCAAGGTGCCGCAGGCCGGGAAATCGTCCGGCCCGCGGCCGGCGGCACGTCAGGGGCGCACCGTCATTTCCGATTCAACCACTGGACAAGCCGATCGGTGGCGGCGCGCATCTGGTCGGCGCTGCGGGCGAAGCAGAGGCGCATGAATCCGTGGCCCGCATCGCCGAAGGCGGCGCCCGGCGCGATGCCGACATTGGCCTCGTCGACCAGGCGGAAGGCGAGCTTGCGGGTGTCGTCCTCGCCCTCGACGGCGAAGAACAGGTAGAAGGCGCCCTTGGGTACGGCGAAACGGGCACGGCCGGTCGATGCCAGCCCGTCGCAGATGATGTCGCGGCCCTCGCGAGCGCGGTCGACCTGCAGCCTGATGAAGTCGTCGCCCTCGTCGAGGGCCACGACCGCGGCGCGCTGCATGAAGGCGGCGACGCCGGAGGTCGAATATTGCACGAGGTTCTCCACCACCTGGCCGAGTTCCGGCGGCAGCGACAGCCAGCCGACGCGCCAGCCGGTCATCGCCCAGTTCTTGGAGAAGGTGTTGACGAACATCACCCGGTCCTCGGGCTCGATGACGTCGTAGAAGGAGGGCGCGCGGTCGGCCTCGTAATAGAAGCGGTGATAGACCTCGTCGGCGACGATCCACAGGCCGCGCTTGCGGGCGAAGGCGAGGATGGCCGCGAGCTCTTCGGTGGTCGCGGTCCAGCCGGTCGGGTTGCACGGCGAATTGAGGAAGATCGCCTTGGTCTTCGGCCCGACCGCGGCGAACATCTCATCGAGATCGAGCCGCCAGCCGTCATTGCCGAAGCGCATGGCGACCGGCACCGGCGTCGCGCCGCTGATGCCGATGGCGGCGACGATGTTCGGCCAGGAGGGCGTCGGCACGACGATCTCGTCGCCGGTGCCGCCGGCCATGCGGGTGGCGATCTGGATCGCCTGCATGCCCGAGCCGGTGACCAGGAACCGCTCCGGCGAAAACGGCTTCGCCGTAAACCCGCTCGTGATAGCGCGCCAGCGCCTCGCGCAGCGGCGGCAGGCCGCGCTGATAGGTGTAGAAGGTCTCGCCGGCCCTCAGCGAGGCAACGGCCGCGTCCGAGATGAAATCGGGCGTCGGCAGGTCGCCCTCCCCGACCCAGAGCGGGGTCAGCCCCTCCCGATTGCGGCCGTAATTGAAGACCTCGACGATGCCGCTTTCGGGCGCATCGCGGGCTTCATGGCGAATGGCGGACGCGATCGGCTGGGAGGACACGAGTGGTTCTCATCGTTGCGTGGGATGAAGGCCCCAAGACTGGCGAAACGGACCGTCAAGGGCCCGTCGCATCTGCTTGTGGCACCCATCGGGCGAATGGATCAATCCGCCCGATGGCGCGCATTTTGACGCTTGCCCGGCGGCCCATGGCCGCCGGCCGCGTTTCCGGGCCTCGGCTAGGCCTTCTTGGCCAGCAGGTCGCGGATTTCCGTCAGCAGGACTTCCTCCTTGGGCGCGGTCGCGGGCGTGGCCGGCTTCGCCTCTTCCTTGCGCTTCAACCGGTTCATGGCCTTGATCACCAGGAACAGCACCCAGGCGACGATCAGGAAGTTGATCAGGAGGGTGATGAAGTGGCCATAGGCCACGGTCGCGCCGGCCTTGCGCGCCTCGTCAAGCGTCGCCTGCCGGCGCGCCGCTGAGCTGGACATACATCTGGGAGAAATCGATGCCGCCGGTGATCAGGCCGATGATCGGCATGATCAGATCGTTGACGACCGACTGCACCAGGCCGCCGAAGGCCGCGCCGATAATGACGCCGATGGCAAGGTCGACCATATTGCCCTTCAGGGCGAATTCCTTGAATTCCTTGAGCATCTGGCAATCCCCGATAACGTCGCCGCACCGGGTGCGGCGCGCCTGAAATTGGTATCCTTCCTGGCTGATTCAGGCAATGCACCCGGCTTGGGGGCGGTGGCGGCCGCATCGCACGTGGCCGCGCCTCCGCCAAGGGTGGGCGCGGGGACGTTGACGTGAGATTCTGCCGGCAATATCCGACATCCGCGCCAATTCGGTGCCGGGGGAGGCAATGGCGAACCACGAAGAGGGAAACTGGCGGTGGCAGACCGCGCGGCTGACCGGCGCAACGCTTGTCGCGGTCGCGATCCTGCTCGTCCTGCCCTTCCTGCTGCGGCCGCTGCTTCCCGATCTGCGCCTGCTCGGCCTCGGCCTCGACGCGTTTCTCGGCGGCCTCGTCGCGCCCATCGCCGTCTTCACACTGCTTTTCGCTTATGCAAGACGCCAGCGGGCGGTCGACGACCGCCACGGCCTGCACGATGATTGAGCGGGTCATATCCTCGGTCGAGACGATCGGCCGCCGCCGCTCGGGCCGCGCCTACGGCATCTTCTTCATCGCCTTCCTGCTCTTCGTCGTCGTCCTGGCGATCCTCTCCCATCTCGGCCTGCCCGACGGCGCGATCGGTACGCTGTTCATCTTCGTTATCGGTGCCGTCGCGCTGATCGGCGCGGTGCTCGGCCGGACGATGCAGCTCGGCGAGTTCTTCCTCGCCAATCGCGATGTCTCGGCCGCCCAATAACGGCATGGCGACCGCGGCCGCCTTTCTGTCGGGCATGGCGACGCTCGGTCTGGCCGGCGCCTATTTCGCCGACGGGGGGACGGCGCTCGCCGCGCTCGTCGGCTGGGTCGGCGGCTTCGCCCTTCTGACAATCCTCGTCGCCCCGGCTTTCCGCCGCTCCGAAGCGGCGACGCTGGCGGAATTCCTCGGCCTGCGTTTCGACAGCCGGCCGATTCTGCCTTGCCGCCGCGCTCATCACCGTCGCGGTCAGCATCGCCGCGCTGGCCGTCGCCATCGACGCGGCCGGCCTCGCGGTCACCCAGCTCGTCGCGCTGCCGGAGAGGGAAGCGGTCATTCTGGCGCTCGTCCTCGTGCTCGTTCCGGCGATCTTCGGCGGCATGCGCGCGGTCACCCTGACCTCGGTCGCCTTCTACATCGTGCTGGCCGTCGCCTTCCTGGTGCCGGCCGCGATCCTTTCCTATCGCGATTACGGCCTGCCTGTGCCGCCGCTAACCTATGGCTTATGCGCTGCAAAGCGTCGCCGAGGCGGTGGCGCGAACGGGAAGCACGCTTGCCGCCGGACCGGCCGGCCACTTCCTGCCGCCCCTGCCGGAGGGCGGCTTCAACCTTGTCGCCCTCGCCCTCACCTTCGCCGCCGGCGTCGCCTCCCTGCCCCATCTCGTCATGCGCGCCGGCACGACCGTCGGCGCCCATTCGACGCGCCGGTCGCTCGCCTGGGCCCTGTTTTTCGTGCTCGTCATCCTCATGACCGCGCCGGCTTATGGCGCCTATGCCAAGCTCGCCTTGTTCAAGCTGGTCGCCAGCCAGGGGACCGGCGGCCTGCCCGGCTGGGTCTACGATTTCGGTCAGGCGGGGCTGGTGCGCATCTGCGGTGTCAACGCGGTCGATCCGGAAACGGTGCGGCGCGCCTGCGACGCGGCAGCCGGCGGCGTACTCCTGCCGAGCGATATCGCCGTTGGCGCCGACGCGATCGCGCTCGGCCTGCCGGCGATCGCCGACCTGCCGCCGATCATGACCGGGCTCGTCGCCGCCGGCATCCTCGCCGCGGCCCTGTCGGCGGCGCAGGCGCTGCTTCTGGCGCTCGCCAACACGGCCGGTCACGATCTCTGTTTCAAGCTGCTGGCGCCGCACGCCTCGGTCGGCCGCCGCCTGGTCATCACGCGCCTCGTCATGATCGTGACCGGGCTGGTCGCGCTGTGGCTTGCGCGGGCATCGCAGGACTGGCTCTTCGCCTTCGCCGCGGCGAGCCTGGCGCTTGCCGCCTCCGCCTATTTTCCGATCCTGGTGCTCGGCATCTGGTGGCGCGGCTGCACGCGGCTCGGCGCGCTCGCCGGCATGGTCGCCGGTTTCGCCGTCGCCGCGGGCTATGCCGGTCTCGTCCATTTCACCGGCATGCCGCTCTGGCCGGTCGTCGGCCCGAGCGCCGGCGGCCTGCCGACCATGGCCGCCGGCATCATCGGCATGCCCGCCGCCGTCCTGGTTGCGGTCGGCGTCAGCCTGCTGCAACCGATCACCGCCCGACAGGATGACGATTTGGCGTGATCAGCGCTTTATCGGCAGCGCGCCGGCTGGCAAGCTGCGTCCGCCCCGAGCATCAAGAGAGTCCCCATGGATCAGACCCGCCGCAGCCTTTTCCCGCCGATCGAGCCCTACGCCACCCACCGCCTAAAGGTCTCCGACCTGCACGAGATCCACGTCGCCGAATACGGCAACCGGGACGGCAAGCCGGTCATCGTCTCCCATGGCGGCCCGGGCGCCGGCTCCAATCCGACCATGCCGCGCTATCACGACCCCAAGGCCTATCGCATCGTGCTGTTCGACCAGCGCGGCTGCGGGCGCTCGACGCCTTATGCCGAGCTGCGCGAGAACACGACCTGGGACCTCATCGCCGACATGGAGGCGATCCGCGAGCATCTCGGCATAGACCGCTGGCAGGCCTTCGGCGGGTCCTGGGGCTCGTGCCTGTCGCTCGCCTATGCCGAGACCCATCCCGAGCGGGTCAGCGAATTGATCCTGCGCGGCATCTTCGCCATCCGCCGCCGCGAGATCGAGTGGTTCTACCAGGAGGGCGCCTCCAACCTCCTGCCCGAGGCCTTCGAGGACTACCTCAAGCCAATCCCCGAGGACGAGCGGGGTGACATGGTCGCCGCCTACCACAAGCGGCTGACCGGCACCGACGAGCAGGTCCAGCTCGAAGCGGCCCGCGCCTGGAGCATGTGGGAGGGCGCCTCGCTCTCCCTGATGCCCAATCCGGGGCGCGTCGCCGCCTTCGGCAATCCGCGCTACGCCCTCGCCTTCGCCCGCATCGAGTGCCACTATTTCCAGAACCGGGGCTTCTTCGACACCGACGACTATCTTCTCGCCAACGCCCACCGGATCGCCGACATTCCCGGCGTCATCGTCCATGGCCGCTACGATCTGTGCACGCCGATCGCCACCGCCTGGGAGCTTCACAAGGCCTGGCCGAAGGGGGCTTACCGGGTCGTGCCGGACAGCGGCCACGCCATGACCGAGCCGGGCATCATTCACGAGCTCGTCACCGCGACCGACGCGTTCAGGACATGAAGCCAGGGGCGGAACGCCGGCGACCCGTCAGGTGCCGGCGTCGGCCGCCGTGCCGTGCTTGAGAATGCGCACGAAGCGCAGGAAACGGTTCAGCGCCTTTTCGGTCAGCCCCATTGCCGGCTTGTTGGCCGGGGGCGTCGCCTCCCTCGGCGCGCTGGTATCCTCCAGCGCGCTGACGCGCCGCGCCAGCGCCCCGACCCGGTCGCCAAGGGCATCGAGCCGCCGGTTGAGCGTCGCGAACCGGTCGTCGAGGGCCGAGCCCTGCGCCTTCAGCGGGTCGCAGCGCCAGGCCCCGTCATGCATCGCACAATGAAAGAGCTCGCCGGTCACCGTATCGAGGCGGGTGAAGCCGTCCTCGCTCGGTCCGATCGCGAACCGGCCGGCGCCCGTCCGTGCCTCCTGGCCAAGAGCAGGAAGCGCGACAAGCGCCAGAAGCGCGGCAAGAATGGCGGTGCGCATCGATCCGCGTGTCCCATTTCCCCGGCCATCGCCCTGAGTTTAGCACGATCCGGCCGGTCGCGGCGAGCGCTTGCCGCCGCCGAGAGGCACCGTTAGGGTCGTCTCGAACGAATCGACAGCGACCCTGCCGGTGGCAACCATTTACAAGATCTGCTCGGCCGATCTCTGGCGCGAGGCTGAAGCGGAGGGGGTCTTCCGCGGTGCCCATATCGATCACCACGACGGCTTCATCCACTTCTCGACCGCACAGCAGGTCGGCGAGACGCTGCGCCTGCACTTCGCCGACAGCGAGGACGACCTGGTTCTGGTGGCGGTCGACGAGAAGCACCTCGGCCCGGCGCTGCGCTACGAGGCCTCGCGCGGCGGCGCCCTGTTCCCCCATCTCTATATCGCCCTCGACCTCGGCGCGGTGCTCTGGGTGAAGCCGATCAAGCGCGACGCGGACGGCGTTCCGGTCCTGCCTGACGTGCAGCCGTGAAAACGGTCTATCCGCTGCTCAGGCCATTTCTCTTCGGCCTCGATCCTGAAAAGGCACATCGGCTCGCTCTCAACGGTCTCGGCCGCAACATCATTTCCCGCCGGCCTTTCGCCGACCCGCGGCTCGCCTGCCGGGTGCTCGATCTCGACCTTCCCAATCCGCTCGGGCTCGCCGCCGGCTTCGACAAGGACGGCGAAGTGGTCGACGCGCTCTTCGATCTCGGCTTCGGCTTCGTCGAGGTCGGCACGGTCACGCCCCTGCCGCAGAAGGGCAATCCGCGCCCGCGCGTCTTCCGGCTGACGGCCGACCGGGCCATCATCAACCGCCTCGGCTTCAACAATCACGGCCACGACGCGCTGCATCGGCGCCTGGCGGCGCGCAGCCGCGGTGGCATCGTCGGCGTCAATCTCGGGGCGAACCGGGACAGCGCCGAGCGCATCGGCGATTATGTCGCCGGGGTCGCGCGCTTCGCCGATGTCGCATCCTATGTGGTCATCAACATTTCCTCGCCGAACACGCCGGGCCTGCGCGACCTGCAGGAGCGCTCGGCGCTGACCGAGCTGCTGGCGCGGGTCGTCACCGTGCGCGAGAGTGCCGCGCCGCAACGGCCGCTGCCGATCCTCCTCAAGATCGCCCCCGACCTCGACGATCGCGCCGCCATGGCGATTGCCGACGTCGCCGTGCGGCTTGGCGTCGACGGCATGATCGTCTCCAATTCGACGCTCTCGCGCGACGGTCTTCATGATGCCCAGGCACGCGAGACCGGCGGCCTCTCCGGCCGGCCCCTCTTCCAGCGCTCCACGGCCCTGCTGGCGAGGCTGCGCCTGCAGGTCGGCAATCAGTTCGTCCTCATCGGGGTCGGCGGCATCGATTCGGCCGAGAGCGCCTTCGCCAAGATCGCCGCCGGCGCCGAATCTCATCCAGCTCTATACCGGCATGATCTTCGAGGGGCCGCGCCTGCCGGCGATGATCCTGGAAGGGCTGTGCGAGATCCTCGACCGCCGCCGCTTCGCCTCGATCGCCGAGGCGGTCGGTACCGAGACCGAGCGCTGGGCCGCGGCCGGGACCTGAGAGGCGTCAGCCGAAGGCGGGCCCGATGCGCTGGTAGCAGCGCCACAGCAGCGTCACGCCGCGCACGCCGAGGAAGGCGAGAAGGGCGATCCACAGCCCGTGCACGCCGAGGATGGGCGACAGCGCCCACCAGACGGCGAGATAGGCGACGAGCGACAGAAGCATCATGTTGCGCATGTCGGCCGACCAGGTCGCGCCGATGAAGACGCCGTCCATCTGATAGGCGAGCGTGCCGAGGAGCGGCGTCAGCGCCGCCCAGACGAGATATTCCCGCGCGGTGGCGCGCACCGCCTCGTTGGTGCTCATGACGTCGATGATCGCCGGGCCGGCGAAGAAAAGGACGAGGCTGACCAGGGCGGCGACGGCGAAGCCCCACAGGATGGTGAGCGAGACCGAGCGCTCGAAGGCCGGCCGGTAGCGGGCGCCGACGGCCCGGCCGGCAAGCTGCTCGGCGGCCGAGGCGAGGCCGTCGAGGAAGAAGGCGGCGACCATGGTGAAGTTGATCAGGATCTCGTTGGCGGCGAGCACCACGTCGCCATTGGCGGCACTGCGCGCGGTGAAGAAGCCGAAACCGAAGAGCAGCGCGAAGGAGCGGATCATGATGTCGCGATTGACCGCGATCATGCGGCGTGAAGGCGGCGCGGTCGAGGATGCGGGCGCGGTCGGGCCGCGCGTCCGGGTCGATCAGGCGCAGGACGATCACCACACCGAGCACGGCGCTCGTGCTTTCGGCCGCGAAGCTCGCCCAGCCGACCCCGGCGACACCGAGGCCGAATGTGTGCACGAAGAGAAGGCTCAGGGCCATGTTGAGGCCGTTGAGGATGGTCTGCAGCAGCAGCCCGTAGCCGGCGCGCCCGGCGCCGATCAGCCAACCGAGGATGACGTAATTGGCGAGCGCGAAGGGCGTCGCCAGCACGCGCACCTGCCAATAGGCGCGGGTCGCGGCGTGCACCGCCTCGCTGCCGCCGATGAGCGACAGCGCGATGGCGACGATCGGCTCGCGCAGGATGAGCACCGCGGCGCCGATGACGACGGCAAGCAGCAGGGCGCGATAGGCGGTGGCGCCGATCTCGTGGCGGTCGTCGGCGCCGAGCGCCTGGGCGACCAGCCCGGTCGTGCCCGAGCGCAGGAAGTTGAAGGTGGCGAAGACGAAATCGAAGACCAGCGCGCCGATCGAGACGCCGCCAACCAGCGCCGGATCGCCCAGCTGGCCGATGACGCCGAGATTGACCACGCCGACCAGCGGCGTCGACAGATAGGCGAGCGTCATCGGCACGGCGATCGCCAGAACGCCGCGATGCGTGACCTCGAAGGGCCGGACTGCGCCTTGATCGATCGCCATGTCGAGAAACCGCCGGAGGAAGCGGGCCTATCGATAGCCGCCCGATGCTCCCCGGTCGAGCAATTCCTCGCCGGTCAGACGCCGCGGCGCTGACCGAGCTTGAGGATGCGGGCGATGAGCCAGATGGGCACGACGATCACGGCGCCGAGCAGGAAATAGCGGTAGATCCAGCGCAGCGTCTCGAAGCCGTTCTCGTAGATGCGGCGGACGAGATCGACGAAGGTGCGGATGATGTTGTCGGGCGCGATGCCCAGCGCACTCATGACGATGCCGACGATGAAGGAGATCACCACCAGCCGCACCAGCACCTGCAGCGGCGAGCCGCCGATGAAATGCCTGACCGCGTCGCTTCTCATCCATCCGCTCCGTCGACCGATTCCTGCCGTCTTATATGGCGAGAGGGGGTGCGCGGTCCAATAGGGTCGGAATCCGCCCGCGCCGCGCGGGCCGCCCCTCTCCCGTCATCCCCGGCGAGGGCCGCAGGCCCGCGGGAAGGGGATCCAGTAAACGGCGCGCCGGAGATCGGGGCGCGCCGGTTGCAACGGACGCCAATGGCCGCGCCGGCGCCTTTTTCGACACCGCACACCGCTTACTGGATTCCCGCCTCCGCGGGAATGACGGCAGAGAAGCGGCGATGGTGGTGCGCCCTCCCCGTCGTGGCCAGCCTGTCCTCCTACCCAGACGCGGCCTCGGCCGCCGGCGCCTCCTTCTCGATGCGGGCGATGACCTGGCGGTGGGGATAGGGGATGGAGATGCCCTCGGCGTCGAAGGCCTGCTTGACGGCCTTGATGGTAGCGAAGCGCGCCTCCCACAGGTCGCTCGCCTTGGCCCAGGCGCGCAGCTCCAGGTCGACCGAGGAATCGCCGAGATTGACCACCCGGATCCAGGGCTCGGGGTCCTGCAGGAAGCGCTCGTCGGCGTCGACGACGCGGCGGATGACGGCGGCCGCCTTGTCCATGTCGTCGTCGTAGCTGATGCCGAAGCGCAGGTCGCAGCGCCGCCGGTCGTGGGCCGAATAATTGACGATGCCGGCCGACCAGGCGTCGCCATTGGGGATCGAGACGACAACATTGTCGACGGTGGTGATGTCGGTGCGGAAGAGGCCGATGCCGGCGACCGTGCCGCTGCGCCCGGCGATCTCGACGAAATCGCCGAACTTGTACGGCCGGATAAGGATGAGCATGACGCCGGCGGCGAGATGCGACAGGGTTCCCTGCAGGGCGAGACCGATGGCGAGGGTGGCGGCACCGAGGACGGCGACGATGCTCGTCATCTGGACGCCGAAGGTCTGCAGCACCACCAGAAGGACGAGGATCATCACCACGTAACGCACCCCGGAGGCGATGAAGCCGGCCAGCGTCCGGTCGATGCGGTTGACCTTGTGGGCCCGCTCGCGGGCGAGCCGGCCGGCCCAGCCGGCAAAGAAGATGCCGATGACGAGAATGAAGACGGCCTTGCCGACACTGATGAACAGGGCGGAGAGCGGTGCGGCCCAGGTCGAAATTTCCTGCATGTTGGGAAGGCCTCTTGAATGGGATCGGAAGAATCGCCCCATTGTTCGGCCTTTGGCGTGGGGATCAACCCCCGGTCAGCGCCGCCTCTATTCGCGGATCAGCTTTTCAAGATCGGCGATGCGGTCGGCCTCGGCCGGCGGCTTGTCCCAGCGCAGGCGGGCGACGCGGGGGAAGCGCATGGCGAGGCCGGATTTGTGGCGGGTGGAGCGGTTCAGCCCTTCGAAGGCGACCTCAAGCACGAGGCCGTGGTCCCGGTCATGGACGACCTCGCGCACCGGCCCGAAGCGGTTGACCGTGTTGTTGCGCACGAACCGGTCGATTTCCGTCAGCTCCTCGTCGGTGAAGCCGAAATAGGCCTTGCCGACCGGCACCAGCTCGTCCGCCTCGGTCCACACGCCGAAGGTATAGTCGGAATAATAGGACGAGCGCTTGCCGTGGCCGCGCTGGGCATACATCAGCACGGCGTCGACCGTGTAGGGATCGCGCTTCCACTTGAACCACGGGCCCTTCGGCCGTCCCGGCTCGTAGACCGAATCCCAGCGCTTCAGCATGACGCCCTCGATGACCGCTTCGGGCGGATCGGCGCGCAGGGCTTTCAGCGCCGCGATGTCGGCGAAGGCGAGAAGCGGCGACAGGTCGAGCCGGGCACCGTGGGTGCGGCCGACCAGCGCCCCGAGCCGCTTGCGGCGCTCGGCGAAGGGCAGCCCGCGGATATCCTCCGCGCCGTCGATCAAAAGGTCGTAGGCGCGCAGGACGGCCGGATGGCTCTGCATGAGCTTGGCCGAGACGGTCTTGCGGTTGAGCCTCTGCTGGAGGTCGGCGAAGGTGCCGACGATGATGCCGCCGTCCGCCGCGATGGCCGACGAGCAGCTCGCCATCGATGGCGCCCTCGACGTCGAGCGCGCCGACGAGATCGGGGAAGGTATGCGAAATGTCCTCGCCGGTGCGGGTGTAGAGCCGGGCCGTCGATCCTCGCGCACCGCCTGGACGCGGATGCCGTCCCATTTCCACTCGGCGGCGTAAGCCTCGGGCGTGATCGGGCCGAGTTCGTCCTCGGTGATCGCCTGGGCGAGCATGACCGGGCGGAAGGGCGCGGCGACCTTCGATTCCGGCCGCCCGGCGCGCCCCTCCAGCCAGGCGAAGAGGGGCTCATAGGGCGGCGCGACGCCGTGCCAGACCTCCTCGATCTCGTTGACCTGCTTGCCGCCGAGATCGGCCAGCGCCTGCTTGGCGAGCCGCGCCGAGACGCCGATGCGCAAGCCGCCGACGACGAGCTTGATCAGCGCCCAGCGCGCCGTCGCGTCCAGTTCGTCGAGCCAGCCCTCGACCAGCTTCGGCCCCTCGACCCGCGAGGCGGCCTGAAGTCGCTCGACGATGTCGCGAGACGTGGCGGCGACGTGTCAGCGGCCGCCACTGGAGCCTGCCGGTCCCCGGCCAGACGAGCGAGATGGTCTCGGCGAGGTCGCCGACATAGTCGTAGGAATAGCCGAAGAGCACCGCGTCGACGCGCGCCGTCACCAGCGCCCGCAGCATGGCCGGCTTGACGCTCGGAATGTCGAGGTCGCCGGTCAGCGCGGCGAGCGCATAACCGCGATCCGGGTCGGGCGTCTCGCGGAAATAGCCGGTCAGCAGCCGCAGCTTGGTATTGCGCTGGGGCGTCAGGATCAGCCGGTCGAGAAGGGCGGCGAAGGCCTGCATGGCGGGGTCAGGATAGGCGGTTCGCCGACCAATGCCAGAGCTTGCGGACGGCTCAGGGATGCTCCGGCAGGCCGTGGTCTTCCCAGGCCGACTTCGGAATCGCGTCGCGCACGGCGAATGCGAAGGCGGTGACGCTGTGCCCGTCCGCCGACAGGGCGCAGCGGAAGGCGAGGCCGTACCAGGCCTCGTGGCTGAAGAAGGCGGCGCCGGGCGCGGTGATGATTCCGCCGGCAATGATCAGGGCCGCCATGGCATAGGCGATGATGCGCTCGGGATGCAGCGCCGGGCGCCAATGGGCGACCTGCTCGACCGCCTCGAGATTGCAGAGCTGGACGTGCTGCTCCTCGGGGCTGAGGAACGGCATCACTTGCCGCGCCTGCCGGCTGCCCGGCGCAGCGAGGGCGCTTGCCGAAAACAGCGTCGTGGCGGGGATGAGCCCGGGTTGCGCGGGGGGCGCGGCGGCGGTGGGCGGCGGCCTTGAGGTCTCCGGCTTCGCCGTCTCGGGTGGCGGCGCTTCGGCCGGCGGCGGCAGGCTGACGATCTCGACCGGGACGCTCTCGACCGGCGGGGCTGGCGGTGCGGCCATCGGCAGGAGCAGGAGGAGCGCCATCAGCCCCATATGAAGAGCGAAAGAGGCGGCAAGGCCGCTGGCGCTACCACCGCCGGGCCCCACGCCTGCGGGCAGCCCGCCGGGCACGGACGCGGTGACCACCGGTACGGAATTGAAAGAGCCGCCCATAATCCCGTCTCGACCTGCCGCGCAGCAAGGGTCCGGCGACATGTGAACGCAAGATAGTCAGGCGGGCGTTTGCGGCAGGACTGTGATCGCGCCGGAACGCGCCACTCTTGCGGGGCGCCGCTGGCAGCGCTACATCATCTCTCGCCCGGCGGGGTTCGCCGGGTCTCGTTCTCAGGGCGGGGTGAAAGTCCCCACCGGCGGTATGCGGAGGAAAGTTCCGCGAGCCCGCGAGCGCCCTGGCCGCACGGCCAGGGGTCAGCAGATTCGGTGAGATGCCGAAGCCGACGGTCATAGTCCGGATGGAAGAGAACAGCGGCGGAGATCTCCGGCGGGCGTCAGCCCCTTGCCGGTGATGTCTCCATCCCGCCTGCCCTGATTTCGTGTTGGCCTTCGTCCTGGAGAGACAACATGGATCAGATCCAAGCCTTCCCGTACCGCTTTACTGTCGGAGGTCGCGTATGACCGCCGCCAGCCTCACCCCTGCCCGCGCGCCGCTTGCCGGCGCCATGTGGATGGTTGCCGCCGGCTTCGCCTTTGCCGGCGTCAATACGCTCGAACAGATCGTCACGACGCAGGCCGGCCTGCCGGCGCCAACGGCGGCCTTCTTCCAGTATTTCGTCGCGCTGCTGGTGGTCCTGCCCTGGGCCGGCCGGCAGGGCATCGCCGCGCTGAAGACCAGCCGGCCGTGGCTGCAGGGCCTGCGCGTGCTCTTCGCCGCGCTCGGCGTCCAGTTCTGGGTGGCGGGCCTCGCCCATGCCGTGCCGATCGGCACGGCGGTCGCCCTGGTCATGACCTCACCCTTCTTCGTCACCCTCGGTGCCGGCCTCATCCTTGGTGAGACCGTGACGAAGCAGCGGTGGCTCGCCGTCAGCCTCGGCTTCGTCGGCGGGATCATCATTCTCGACCCGGCCTCCGGCCTCTTCCAACCGGCGAGCCTCTTGCCGGTCGCGGCTTCGCTGCTGTGGGCGGCCGCCTCGCTTTGCCAGAAGCGGCTGCTCGCCGACGAAAGCCCCGAGACCAACACCGCCTGGCTGCTCTTCCTGCTGGCCCCGGTGAACCTCGTGCTGGCGCTCCCCTCGGGCCTCGTCATGCCGACCGGCCACGCCCTCGTCCTCATCATCGCGGTCGGGCTCTTCACGGCGCTGGCGCAAGGCTTCCTGGCGCTCGCCTATTCGCGGGCGGACGCGGCCTATGTCCAGCCCTTCGACCACCTCAAGCTGCCGCTCAACGTGATCGCCGGCTTTGTCGTCTTCGGCTGGATGCCATCCGGCAATCTCTGGCTCGGCGCCGCCCTTATCGTCGCCGCCTCGCTCTACCTCATGCTGAAGGAGAGCCGCGGGGGTGAGGCGGTCGCGGCATAGTCCACCGTCCCCGAACTGGCATCCCTCCCGGCGGGAGGGATGCCGATTGCGATTGACACGGCGCCCGCCGGTCCGACACTGGCGCCGGGCGATCGTGCCCTTGGAAGGAACCGGACATGCTGCGGCATATCGTGCTGGTGACGTTCAAGCCCGAGGCGAGCCCGGAAGAGCGCGCCGCCATGCGCGCGACGATCGCGGCGTTTCCCGACCAGATCCCGGAAATCCGCTCGCTGGTCGTGGGCGACAATGTCGGCAGCGGCCCCAATCACCATGATTTCGCGATCGTCGCCGATTTCGACGACATGGCCGCCTTCAAGCGCTACATCGCCAGCCCGGCCCATCAGGCCTATGTGGCGGGGCCGGCCAAGAGCGTCGCCAAGCTGGCTGCGATCCAGCACGAATGGTGAGCCACGGCGGCTCCTGACCATTCCTGACAATCCCCTGTCAGGAGACCTCCCCTAGTCTTGCCTCGTACCGGAAACAGGCCGACGAGGAGAGACGAAAATGCTGAAGGGAAGCTGCCATTGCGGGGCGACGCGGTTCGAGGTCACGGCGGCTCCGGCCGAGGTCACCCGCTGCACCTGTTCGCTCTGCTCCAAGCGCGGCGCGCTGTGGGCCTACTACACGCCGGCCGAATTCCGCCTGACCGTGCCCGAGGGCCAGGACGCGATCTATCGCTGGCAGACCAAGACCGTGAAGCACCATTTCTGCCCGGTCTGCGGCTGCGGCACCTATTCGGAATCGCCGGACTGGTCGAAGGGCGAGCCCGACTTCGACAATCCGAAGATCGGCATCAATGCCCGCCTGTTCGACGACTTCGACCTCGACGCGGTGCCGGTGACGGTGATTGACGGGAAGAATTTGTGGTAGGGCGGCGCGGCCTACTCCCGCGGCACGATCTCCTTGCCGATCGGCCACAGTGCCAGGCCGGCGAGCTTGAGATGGGCCCACGCGAAGGGGATGCCGATGATGGTGATGGCGAGCCCGAGCGCCGTGATGAGATGGCCGAGCGCCAGCCACCAGCCGGCGAGCACCAGCCAGATGATGTTGCCGGCGAGACCCAGTGGCCCGGTGCCGATGTCACCCGCGCCGCGATAATCGGCCCGGTCGACCACCGTGAAACCGAAGGGCAGCAGCGTGTAGCGGGCCATGGTGAAGGCCGAGCGCGCCCACGGAATGCCGATGATCGTCACCGCCATGATCAGCGCGGCGATCAGCCAGCCGACCGCCATCCACAGGCCGCCGAAGACGATCCAAAGAACATTGAGCAGAAGGTCCATCGCGTCGCCTCATATGACCCAACCGCCGCTCATATGGGGATCGGCCGCAATCAATGCCAACGCAACTCCACCCGCACCGCCCGTCATCCCCGGCGAGGGCCGGAGGCCCGAGGGAAGGGGACCCAGTAACCGATGCGGGCTGGTCTTGGGGCGCGCGGTTTCAACGCCCACGCCCCTTCCGGCGACGTACATTGTTTACTGGGTCTCCGCCTTCGCGGAGATGACGGTTGCGGCTTGGCGATCGTGATGCGTCACGCATCAGCTTGGAGCCTTCCCCGTCATGCCCGGGCCTGTCCCGGGCATCCATGCGAACACTGCGGTCGGCCGAAGACGTGGGTGGCCGGGACGAGCCCGGCCATGACGCATGAGAGGCTTCCCGCGCCCCCCTACCCCACATCCGCCGCACCTTCGCCCCGACATCGACCCGCACGCCTGACGCCGCGCGTTCGGCCTCGGCCGTGCGCGGTGGCCACAGGCGGGTGTCGAAGCGGGAAAGGATGCGCTCGGGGATGAAGCGGGTGCGCTGGGCGTAGACGTGGCGGTCGCCGCGACTGCGCTGGCCGGTGACGTAGAAGCGCTGCGGCACGATCAGGTCGAGATGGTCGCGCGCCCGCGTCATGGCGACGTAGAGCAGCCGCCGTTCCTCCTCGAGCTCCTCGCTGGTGCCGGCGCCGAGGTCGGAGGGGATGCAGCCGTCGACGCAGTTGAGCACGAAGACCGACTTCCATTCCTGCCCCTTGGCCGAATGGATGGTCGACAGGATCAGGTAGTCCTCGTCGAGCAGCGGCACGCCGGCCTGGTCGCTGGTCGCGTCGCGGCGGGTCGAGGGTGAGCTCGGTGAGGAAGCGCTCGCGCGAGGCGATAGCCGGCGGCGATCTGCTCGAGCTGGGCGAGATCGGCGGCGCGGATCGACCGCGTCCTCGTGGATGCGCTCGAGATGCGGCTCGTACCAGCGCCGCACCGCCTCGAATTCGGCCGGCCAGCCGGCCGCGCCTTCCCGCAGGCCCCGGACCATGGCGGCGAAGGACGGCCAGTCCTCGGCGGCGCGCGGCCGGCGGCTCGAACGCGTCGAGCGCGATGCCGCGGATCGGCGGCCTCCGTCACGGCGTCGAGCGCGCCCGCCGCCGTCGCCGGGCCGATGCCGGGGAGAAGCTGCAGCACGCGGAAGCCGGCGACCCGGTCGCGCGGATTCTCGGCGAAGCGCAGCACCGCCAGCACGTCCTTGACGTGGGCGGCGTCGAGGAATTTCAGGCCGCCATATTTGACGAAGGGGATGTTGCGGCGGGTGAGCTCGATCTCGAGCTGGGCCGAGTGATGGGAGGCGCGGAAGAGCACCGCCTGCGCCTTCAGCAGTGACCCGGCCTCGCGGTTCTCAAGCACGCGTTCGGCGACGTAGCGCGCCTGGTCGGCCTCGTCCGAGACGGTGACGAGCAGCGGCTTTTCGCGCCGACTTGCGCTCGGTCCATAGATCCTTGGTGAAGCGCTCGGCGGCGAGGCCGATGACGGCGTTGGAGGCGGCGAGGATCGGCTCGGTCGAGCGGTAGTTGCGCGCCAGCGTCACCACCTCGGCTTCCGGCGAGAAGTGCAGCGGGGAAGTCGAGGATGTTGCGCACCGTCGCGGCGCGGAAGGAATAGATCGACTGGGCGTCGTCGCCGACGACCGTCAGGCCGCGCCCCTCCGGCTTCAGGGCGAGCAGGATCGAGGCCTGCAGGCGGTTGGTGTCCTGATATTCGTCGACGAGCACATGGTCGAAGCGCGCGCCGATCTCCTCGGCCAGCGCCGGCTCGGCGAGCATACCGGCCCAGTAGAGAAGCAGATCGTCATAGTCGAGGACGTTCTGCGCCTGCTTGGCCTCGACATAGGCCTTGAACAGCGCCTTCAGCTCCGCCTCCCATCCGGCACACCATGGAAACGCGCGGCGCAGTACGGCCTCGATCTCGTCCTCGGCATTGACCACCCGCGAATAGATGGCAAGGCAGGTTCCCTTGGTGGGGAAGCGCTTCTGCGTGTGGGAAAAGCCGAGCTCGTGGCGGACGAGGTTCATCAGGTCGGCCGAATCCTCCCGGTCGTGGATGGTGAAGGCGGGGTCGAGGCCGATCGTCTCGGCGTTCTCGCGAAGGAGCCGCGCGCCGATGCCGTGGAACGTGCCGGCCCATTGCAGCGCCGCGGCGGCGAGCTCGCGCCTTCTTGCCGAGCGCCTCGCCGACGATGCGCTCGACACGGCGACCCATCTCGCTTGCCGCCCTTCGCGAAAAGGTCATGAGCAGGATGCGGCGCGGGTCGGCACCGCTGACGACGAGATGGGCGACGCGGTGGGCGAGCGTGTTGGTCTTGCCCGAGCCGGCCCCGGCGATGACGAGCAAAGGTCCCGGACTTGTCCCGGCTCCGACGCCGAAAATCGCCGCGCGGCGCTGGTCTGGATTGAGGCCGTTCAAATATCCGTCCGCCAGGGCATCCATGCGCGTTCCAGCCGTTCCGAATCACTCGTGCAATCCCGGCCATTGTGGACATATGATTCTTGCTTTGTTCCGAATTTTCGCTCCATGAATGCCAGCCATGAATTCCTGTTGTTGATTATTCAAACTGGAATATATTGCGATCATGACAGCGACCCGCCTGCTCATCCTCGGCGCCATCCGCATCTTCCAGCCGGTCCATGGCTACGATTTGCGGCGCGAATTGAAGACCTGGCATGTCGACGAATGGGCCAACATCTCCTACGGCTCGATCTACTTCGCGCTGAAGAAGATGACCGCCGACGGCCTGCTCGAGGACGTCGAGACCGGGCGCTCGGGCAGCCGGCCGGAGAAGACGCTCTACCGGCTGACCTCGGACGGGGAGGCCGAATTCCAGAGCCTGCTGCGCGAGTTCTGGTGGGAGCGCAAGCCGCTGATCGATCCCTTCATGGTTGCCATGTCGCAGGCGCCGGCCCTGGCGAAGCCCGAAATGGTGGCGGCGCTCCGCCATCGCGCGACCAGCGCGCGGGCCGGGGCGGAGCGCATGCGCTTCCATGCCGAGGCGCGGATCGCGGCCAAGGTGTCCGAGGGCGAGCGGCTGCCCATGCGGCTGGTGGCGGAGATGTTCCGCCTCGGCGCGGCGCGGGTCGTCGCCGAGGCCGACTGGGCCGAGGATCTCGCCAGCCGCATCGAGAGCGGCGCTTTCGCGTTTCCCGACCGGCCCTTCGCGCCGGGCTACGGATCGCCACGTTTTAGGGATAAGTCGCGGGACTGATCGCCGCCGCAGCCTTCACCGCCCTCCCGCCGGCGGGGCCGCCGGGCGTACCTGCGGCCTCCAGTACCTTGACGAGATATTTTAGCTGGAATATTCGAGCCCGATGACGAACGATCCCGACCTCATCATCCGCACCACCAATCTCCGCCGCACCTTCAAGTCGAAAAAGGGCGATGTCGAAGCCGTCCGCGGTGTCGACCTCCACGTCGAAAAGGGCGGAATCTTTGGCTTTCTGGGGCCCAACGGGGCCGGCAAGACGACGACCTTGAGAATGCTCGCGACACTTATCCCCCCGACCGCGGGCGAGGCTATGGTGGCCGGCGTCGATCTCCTCAAGGAGCCGGGCAAGGTGCGCGAACGGATCGGATATGTGGCCCAGGGCGGCAGTTCCTTCGGCTCGGAAACGGGCCGGCGCGAACTCGTCCTGCAGGGCCGGCTCTACGGCATGAGCAAGGCGGATTCGCAGGCGCGGGCGCAGGAATTGCTCGAAGCGCTCGATATCGCCGGGGCGGCCGACCGCAAGACCAACACCTATTCCGGCGGCATGCGCCGTCGCCTCGATATCGCCCTCGGCATGATGCACAAGCCACAGCTTCTCTTTCTCGACGAGCCGACCACCGGACTCGACCCGCAGGCGCGCGCCCATATGTGGGACGAGATCCGGCGCCTGCGCGATTCCGGCACGACCGTCTTCATCACCACGCATTATCTGGAAGAAGCGGACGCCCTGTGCGACCGGCTGGCCATCATTGATCATGGATTGATCGTGGCCGAAGGGACGTCGGCCGAGTTGAAACGGCAGGTGGCCGGCGATGTGGTCACGATCAGCATCGGCGGCGACAGCCAGGCCGCGCTCGATTTGTTCAAGGCGCAGGATTTCGTTCGCGAGGCTTCGGCCGAGGAAGACGACCACCTGCGCCTCTATGTCGAGGACGGCGATTCAGCGGTCCCCCAACTCCTGCGTCTCCTCGACCAGAACGGCATTGCCACCAAGACGATCGCCATGTCGCGGCCGAGCCTCGACGACGTGTTCCTGCGCCAGACCGGCCGGTCGCTGCGCGAGACGGCGGAATAGGATCTCCCGACCATGATCAAGATCGCCCGCGACACCTGGCTGCTCTTCGGCCGCTCGCTGATGCTGACCCTCAGAAACCCGATCTGGGTGGTGATTGGCTTGGCACAACCGATCATCTATTTGGCGCTCTTCGCCCCCCTCCTCTTCGGAATCGTCAACGTACCGGGGTTTCCGCCGGGCGGCGCCTTCGCGGTCTTCGTGCCTGGGCTGATCATCCAGCTCAGCCTGTTCGGCGCGGCCTTCGTCGGGTTCGGGCTGATCGCGGAAATGCGCGCCGGGGTGATCGAGCGGCTGCGGGTGACACCGGCAAGCCGCGTCGCCATGCTGCTCGGCCGCTCGCTGCGCGACGTTCTGATCCTGCTCGTCCAGGCGCTGATCCTGATCGGCCTCTCCGTCCCCTTCGGCCTGAAGATCAGCCTGGCGGCGGCGCTGGTCGTCGCTCTTCGTGCTGGCCCTGGTCGGCCTGGTGATGGCGCCGCTTTCCTACACGATCGCCCTGTGGCTGAAGAGCGAGGACGCGCTTGCCCCCTTCCTCAACGCGATCGCCCTCCCCCTCCTGCTCCTTTCCGGCATCCTGCTGCCGATGACGCTGGCGCCGAAATGGCTGCAGGTGATGGCGGCGATCAATCCGCTCAGCCACGCGGTCAATGCGCTGCGGGCGGTCTTCATCGGCAATTTCGCCGACCCGGAGGTCTATTGGGGCGTCGGGCTCCTGATCGTGCTCGCCGTCATCTCGCTGCTGGTCGCCGGCCGCGCCTTCGGACGCTCGCAGTCATGAGGCTCACTCGGCCTCATCCTCATAGCCGACCATGTGGAGCGGCCTCGCCGTGATGCCGGCGAGCTCGCACCAGCGGACCAGGGCTTCCTCGCGGCCATGGGTGACCCAGACTTCGCGTGGACCGATCTCGGCGATGGTCGCGGTCAGTTCATCCCAGTCGGCGTGGTCGGACAGGATCAGCGGCAGCTCGACGCCGGACTGCTTGGCGCGCTGGCGGATGCGCATCCAGCCGGAGGCGAAGCAGGCGACCGGCTCGGGAAAGCGCCGCGCCCAGCGCTCGGCGATCTCCGACGGCGGGCAGACGACGACGGCACCGGCGAAGTCACCCTTCCTGCCGCTCTCGACGGTCGCCGGAGCCAAGGGGTCCGAGCGCGATGCCTTCCTCTTCATAGAGGCGGCAGAGCGTCTCCATGGCGCCGTGCAGATAGATCGTCCGGTCCCAGCCGGACTCGCGCAGCATGCGGATGACCCGCTGCGCCTTACCCAGGGAATAAGCGCCGACGAGATGCGCCCGTTCGGGAAATTGTTTCAATGATTTCAACAGCTTATCGATTTCGTCCTGCGGTTCCGGATGGCGGAAGACCGGCAGGGCGAAGGTTGCCTCGGTGATGAAGACGTCGCAGGGGACCGGCTCGAAGCGGCAGGCAGGTCGGGTCAGCGCGGCGCTTGTAGTCGCCCGAGGCGACGATGCGGATGCCGCCCGCCTCCACCGCGATCTGGGCCGAGCCGAGCACGTGCCCGGCCGGATGGAAGCTGACCGTCGCGTCGCCGATCTCGCGGGTCTTCGCCAAGGGTCACCGCCTCGCGCGAACCGGCAAAATCCTCGCCGTAGCGGGCCGCCATGATCCTCAAGCGTTTCGCGGGTCGCCAGCACGCCGCCATGGCCGGCGCGGGCGTGATCGGCATGGCCATGGGTGATCAGCGCCCGCGGCACCGGCCGGGTCGGGTCGATGTGGAAGTCGCCGGGCGGGCAATAGAGGCCGGCCGGGGTGGGTATCAGAACGTCCTCGAAGCGCATCGGCAGACCATAGGCCCGTCCGGTTTCCGGCGCGAGAGCGAGGCGGCAATCATGCCGCAGCAGGGCCGTCTTGCGTTTGCCGGCGGCCGGGATATCTGATCGCCGGCTTGTCTCAGCGCGTCCCCTGCGAGGCGTGTCATGTCGTTGCATTCTCCGGTCGAGAACGGTTCCGGCGATCTCGTCGCCGACCGCCGGTTCACCTATGCGCAGGCACTCGCCGAGGCGGGCGACCGTGCCGCCGCCTGCGAGGTCCTGGAACAGGCGCTCGCGCTTGCACCACAATGGGCGGGTGGCTGGCTGACCCTCGGCGATTGGCACGAGCGGATGGGCGGCACGCGGGCCGCTATCGAAGCCTATGAAAAGGCTTCGCATCTCGACCCGGAGGAACGCCTCGGGGCGGCGCTGCGCCTGGCGGCGCTCGGCGCCGGCGACAAGCCGGAAGCGATGCCGGCGGCCTATGTGCGCACCCTCTTCGACGACTATGCGCCGCGCTTCGAGGAAGCGCTGGTCGAGCGCCTCGATTATCGGGCGCCAGGCCTTCTCGCTTCCGCGATCGGGCGGCTGGACGAGCGCCGCTTCGCCCATGTCCTCGACCTCGGCTGCGGCACCGGCCTGATGGGCGCCGCCATCCGCGAGCGAACCGACCGGCTGACCGGCGTCGACCTCTCGGACAACATGCTGCAGCAGGCGGCGGAGAAAGGCATCTACGACTTCGCTCGAGGCGGCAGACGCCCTCGCCTTCCTGTCGGAAATGCCGGAAGGTCTCCTTCGATCTGGTGGTCGCGGCGGACATGGTGCCCTATGTCGGAGCGCTGCGGCCTCTCTTCATCGCGGTCGCGCGCGTTCTCACCGGTGGCGGGCTCTTCGCCTTCACCTGCGAGGAGCACGACGGCGAGGACTTCCAGCTCGGCGAAACATTGCGCTTCCGCCACGCGCCGGCCTTCGTCGCCGCGGAGGCCGAGGCGGCGGGCTTCGGCCTCCTCGCCAGCGAACCGGCCGTCCTTCGCATGGATGGCGGCGCGCCGGTCGCGGGACTGGTGACGCTACTTGCCCGGCCCGCCGACATCGTGCCCCTCAATCCGCGCCCGAGCGGTGGCGGCATTCTCGGCCGCGCCGCCTGACAGCGACGACTCAACCGGTGGAAGGCACCCGTCTCCTGCCGACCGGCAGGACGAGGATGCCGAGCCCGACGAAGATGAGGACCATGCCGGCGAGACGGATCGGTCCGAAGCGCTCGCCGAGAAAGACCGCGGCCGACAAGGTTCCCGAGACGGGAACCAGAAGCGCGAATGGTGTCGCCGTCGCCGCCGGATAGAGCTTCAGCAAGTGGCCCCAGGCGGCATAGCCGAAGCTGGTCGAGACCACGGCGATGTAGAGGACCGCGCCGACGGTCACCCAGCTTGCCCCGGAAAGCGCCGCCCCGATACGCGCCGGCCCCTCGATCGTCAACGACAGGACGAGGAACGGCAGGATAGGCACCAGGCTCAGCCACGACATGAGATGCAGCATGTCCACCGGACCGGCGCGGCGCAGCATGACATTGCCAATCGCCCAGGAGACGGCCGCGCACAGAAGAAGCAGGAAGCCGGCAAGGGTGACACCGTTCGTGCCGACCGTCGCGGCGACGAGAACCAGCCCGGCAAAGGCGACCACAGCGCCGGCAAGCTGCCGGCGGCTCGGCCGTTCACGCAGGACGACGGCGGCGATGGCGATCGTCAGAAAGGCCTGCAATTGCAGGGCGATCGATGCCAGCCCGGGCGGCATGCCGATGGCCATTGAAGGGAAAAGAAAGGCGAACTGGCCGACGAAAAGCGGCAGGCCGATCGCGATCAGAACCGGCCAGGATACCGGCGGCTTCGACAGCACCAGAACCGGCAGGGCGGCGATGATGAAACGCAGCGCGCCCAGCAGGAACGGCGGAAAATCAGTCAGCGCCAGCCGTACGAAGACGAAATTCAGCCCCCAGAAGAAGGCAATCGCGACCGCAAGGACGACGTGACGAGGCTTCAAGCGGAGTGCCCGTCGGTACGAACCGCTGCGTGCGCCCCAGTTCGTCCGTGGGGCGTCGTGTCGCTAGCGCTTCTCGTTTGGCGCCAGGAAACGTCCGTAGGTCTTCTCGCGCTCGTCGCGGTTGTTGACCAGATCCTCATAGGCTTTCTTGGCTTCCGCCGAAATCGTGATCTGCCGTGCCGGTTTGGTCTTGTTGGTTCGGCGCGGGGCCTTCTTGAATTTGCCGTTGACGTCGCTCATCGAGAACTCCTGCTGCTCGCTCGGCGCCAGATATAGAGGAAGCCGGAGCAACAGGCCATTCGATATGAGCGGAATGGTGCAGATGGACGGATCGCCGCGCCGGCGCTAGGTCTGAAGGGTGACCGTACGCGCCGAGATCGCCGACCCGACAGATCTGCTGCCGGCCCCCTTCGCCGCGTGGTTCGCCGCGCGCGGCTGGTCGCCGCGCCCGCATCAGGTCGAGCTTCTCGCCAAGACACGAAAGGGCCGCTCCAGCCTGCTGATCGCGCCGACCGGCGCCGGCAAGACGCTGGCCGGCTTCCTGCCAAGCCTCGTTGCGCTCCATGAGCGCCCAAAGGAGGCGCCGATCGGCGGGCGCGGCATCCACACGCTCTACATCTCGCCCCTGAAGGCGCTGGCGGTCGATATCGCCCGCAATCTCGAGCAGCCGGTCTCCGAGATCGGGCTGTCGGTCAAGATCGAGACCCGGACCGGCGATACCTCGGTGCACAAGCGGCAGCGCCAGAAGCTGAAGCCGCCGGACATCCTGCTGACGACGCCGGAGCAGGCCGCCCTCCTCCTCTCCGCACCGGATGCCGACCGTTTCTTCGCCGATCTCGACACGATCGTTCTCGACGAATTGCATGCGCTGGTGACCAGCAAGCGCGGCGATCTGCTCTCGCTCGACCTGGCGCGGCTGCGGACGCTGGCGCCAAAGCTGAAGATCATCGGCCTGTCGGCAACCGTCGCCGACCCGGATGCCTTGCGGGGATGGCTGGTCGGGCAGCGGCCCGACAAGCGGGCGCTCGCCGACCTGATCGTGGTCGATGGCGGCGCCAGGCCGGAGATCACCATCCTGGAATTGGAGGAGCGCGTGCCCTGGGCCGGGCATTCGGCCCGCTATGCGCTGGCCGACATGTACCGGACGGTCGCCCGCCACCGCATGGCGCTGCTCTTCGTCAATACCCGCAGCCAGGCGGAGCTGATCTTCCAGGAATTGTGGCGGATCAACACGCGAAGGCCTGCCGATCGCCCTCCATCACGGATCGCTCGACGCCGGCCAGCGGCGCAAGGTCGAGGCGGCGATGGCGGCGGGCAAGCTGCGCGCGGTGGTCTGCACCTCGACCCTCGACCTCGGCATCGACTGGGGCGATGTCGACCTGGTCGTCCATATCGGCGCCCCCAAGGGGGCGAGCCGGCTCGCCCAGAGAATCGGCCGGGCCAACCACCGCATGGACGAGCCCTCGCGTGCCCTGCTGGTGCCGGCCAACCGCTTCGAGGTGATGGAGTGCCGGGCGGCGCTCGATGCCAATTATCTGGGCGCGCAGGACACGCCGCCGATCCGCGCCGGCGCCCTCGACGTGCTCGCCCAGCACGTGCTCGGCATGGCCTGCAGCGCCCCCTTCGACGCGGACACCCTCTTCGCCGAGGTCGTGTCCGCCTATCCCTATCGCGAGCTCGATCGCGAGACCTTCGAGCGCGTCGTCGAATTCGTGGCGACCGGCGGCTATGCGCTGAGAACCTATGAACGCTTCGCCCGCATCCGCCGCGGCGCCGACGGGCTTTGGCGGATCACCCATCCGCGGGTCGCCCAGCAATATCGGCTCAATGCCGGGACGATCATCGAGGCGCCGCTTCTCAATGTCCGCATCTCGCGCAATCGCGGGGCGGGCTTCGCCGGGCGCGGCGGGCGGGTGCTTGGCAAGATCGAGGAATATTTCATCGAGACGCTGACCCAGGGCGACACTTTCCTCTTTGCCGGCCTGATCCTGCGCTTCGAAGGCATCCACGAGAACGAGGTGATCGCCACCCGCACGGCCGACGACACGCCCAAGATCCCGCTCTATGCCGGCGGCAAGTTTCCGCTCTCGACCTATCTCGCCGACGGCGTGCGCGGCCTCCTTGCCGACCAGAAGGCGTGGAAGCGCCTGCCGGCGCAGGTCTCCGACTGGCTGAAGATCCAGAAGAAGCGCTCGATCCTGCCGCGGCGCGATCAGCTTCTGGTCGAGACCTTTCCGAGGGGGAACCGCCACTATCTCGTCGCCTATCCCTTCGAGGGACGGCTGGCGCACCAGACGCTCGGCATGCTGCTCACCCGCCGGCTGGAGCGGGCGCGGCTGAAGCCGACCGGCTTCGTCGCCACCGACTATTCGCTCGCCGTCTGGGGGCTCGGCGACTTCGGCGAGGCTTTCAGCGAGGGCACGCCAAGCCTCGCCGATCTCTTCGACGAGGACATGCTCGGCGACGACCTCGATGCGTGGATGGCCGAGAGCTACCTGCTCAAGCGCATGTTCCGCAATTGCGCGCTGATCTCCGGCCTGATCGAGAAGCGCCATCCGGGACAGGAGAAGTCCGGCCGTCAGGTGACGATTTCCGCGGATCTCATCTACGACGTGCTGCGCAAGCACGAGCCCGACCACATCCTCATGCAGGCGACATGGGCGGACGCGGCGACGGGCCTTCTCGACGTAGTCCGGCTTGGCGATATGCTGGCGCGAATCAAGGACCGGATCGTGCACCAGAGACTCGACCGCATTTCGCCGCTTGCCGTTCCGGTGATGCTCGAGATCGGCAAGGAGCCGGTCTCCGGCGAAGCGGAGGAGCACGTCCTGCGCGAAGCCGCTGAAGACCTCGTCAGGGACGCGATGGGCGATGGCTGAGCCCGCACGGAGGCAGGCCGAATCGCTCACGACCCTCATCGGCGTCGCCGGCGTGATGCTCGAGGCGACTGCCGAAGGGGCGCTGTGGTGGGCGGACGAGCGTTTGCTGGTCGTTGCCGATCTGCACCTGGAAAAGGGTTCATCGCTTGCTCGCCGCGGCCAGCTCCTGCCGCCCTATGACACGGCCGAGACACTCGCCCGGCTGACACGGCTCGTCATGCGCTTCGATCCGGCGGTGGTGATGGCGCTCGGCGACAGCTTTCACGACAATGGCGGCCCCTTGCGCCTTTCCCCAAAGGACAAGTCGGCGCTCGCCACCCTCCAGGCCGCGCGGAGCTGGATCTGGCTCGCCGGCAACCACGACCCCTCCCTGCCCGCGGCGCTCGATGGCGATCATCTCGAAAGCCTGGCAATCGGGCGCGTCACCTTCCGCCATGAACCGCTCGCCGGCGAGGTCCTCGGCGAAATCGCGGGACATCTTCACCCGGCCGCGCGGGTCGCCGGACACGGCAAGTCGGTGCGCCGGCGCTGCTTCGCCGGAGACGGCACCCGACTGGTCCTACCGGCCTTCGGCGCCTATGCGGGTGGATTGAACGTACTCGACGACGCCTTCGCCGGCCTCTTCGCGACGAAGACCTTCCGCGCCTTCATGCTGGGCGATCGCCAGGTCTACCCCGTCGGCCGCAACGCGCTCCGCCGGGACTGACGGGATGTCATCCACCGCCAGACCGCGGGCAATCCTCTTCGACCTCGACGATACCATCATCAGTGCCTACAGCAGACCCGACCTGGCCTGGCGGGCTGTGGCGTCTGACTTCGCCGATCATCTAGCGCCACACGATCCGCATTGGATCGCCGACGCAATCGCAGCGTTCGGAAAGGAATATTGGGCGGATCCCGCCCGCCACCGCACAGGTCGCCTCCGCATTGTCGCCGCTCGACGCACGATTGTCGCCGGTGCGTTTGAGCGGCTCGCTGCGGAAGATGCATCGTTTGATCTGTCACCACTCGTTGCGGAGATGCTCGCCGACCGGTTCACGGCCTACCGGGACGCTCATCTGCGCCTGATCCCCGACGCCCACCGGGTGATCGACACGTTGCGGGTCCGGGGGCTCCACTTGGCGCTGGTCACCAACGGCGGCAGCGAACTGCAACGCGCGAAGGTTGCCCGCTTCGATCTCGCACACCGCTTTGACCATGTGCAGATCGAGGAGGAGGCGGGATTTGGCAAGCCCGACGAGCGTGCCTATCGTCACGCGATGGCGATCCTGGGAGTCGCGCCGGACGAAACATGGATGGTCGGCGACAATCTCGAATGGGAAGTGGTGGCACCGCAACGTCTGGGCATCCATGCCGTTTGGCACGACGTCGAAGGGCAGGGGTTGCCGGCCGACAGTGATGTGCGGCCGGACCTGATCATCCGATCGCTGCCGGAGCTTCTCGACCACCTGCGGTGATGGCGAGAGGCGCGCCTGTTCAGTCCCGCCGGAAGATCACGCCGCCGAGCCAGCCGACGAACAGGGCGAGCAGCACGCAGGCGATACCGTAGAACGCCGCCTGCTGGTGGGCGACGTCGAACATGAAGCGTTCGGTGCCGGTCTTCATCACTTCCAACGGCGCGTCCGCCTCGGCGAGCAGCGTGCCATCGGCAAACAGATAGACCATGACGCGATAGTCGCCGACCGGCACATTGGCCGGGATCCAGACGGTTGTGCGGAAGATCGAATTGCCGATAAAATCGACGCCAGTCGGCGCCTGGTGATAGAGCCCGCTCTCCTGCTTGAGCCGGACAAAGGCGTCACGGAACTCCTTGGCGCTCTGCTGCGGCCCGATCGTCCGGAAGCCGATATTGTCGAAGCCGATCTGCAGCTTCCTGGCAAGCTCAGGAGTGGCAACCTCGGGAACCCCGTTCGAGGCGCTCATGGCGTAGAAGCCGGGCACCGAGATCATCGTCTCGGACTGGGCGTTGATCCAGATGCCGAGGACGCGATCCTTGCGGCGAGCGACGACCGTCTGAGGGGGCCCGAAGACCAGCGCGACGACATCATAGGGCGCGGCGCGGGAAACCGTCTCGGCGTCGCGCTCGATGGCGCCGAAGATGGTGATGTTGGCGCCGGTGAAGCTGGAATTGATCTTCACCTCGTTCGTCGAGGTAGCGATGGTCATCTGCTCGGCAGTGGCCTCTCCGGCCGCCATCAACACACCGAGAAAGGTGACAAGGAAGGCAACGCGTGGCGTCATACGTTGCCCCCCGACAGCAGGGAGATCGAATAGCGCTCGTCAGGCGTCAATACGAGGCCGACGAGAAAGCGAACGGCCACGGCGAGCACGAGCAGCGCCAGCAGCGCGCGAAGCTGGTCGCCGCGGATATTCTGGCCGATGCGTGCGCCGAACTGGGCGCCGATGACGCCGCCGACAATCAGGATGACGGCAAGGATCGCATCAACCGACTGATTGGTAATGGCGTGCAGGATCGTGGCGACTGCCATGGTGCCGACGATCTGGACGAGCGAGGTACCGATGACGACGTTGGTCGGTACTCTCAGCAGGTAGATCAGCGCCGGCACCATGATGAAGCCGCCACCAATCCCGAGCACTGTCCCGAGGAAGCCGATCCCGAGGCCGAGGCCGACCACCGGAATGACGCTGACATAGAGCCGGGAGCGCTTGAAGCGCATCTTCAGCGGTAGGCCGTGCACCCAGATATGCTGGCCGGGGCGGCGCAGCGCCGCCGGGCGGCCGCGGTGCGCGTTCATCATGGCACGCACGGACTCGGTCAGCATCAGCCCGCCGACGAGGCCGAGGAAGGAGACATAGGCGAGCGAGATGATGAGGTCGAGCTGACCGAGCCGCCGCAGCCTGTCGAAGACGACGACACCGATCAGGGAGCCAATCACGCCGCCGACCATGAGGGTCATCGCCAGCTTCATGTCGATCATGCGCCGGCGCCAGTAGGACAGCGCCGCCGAGGTCGAGGAGGCAATGATCTGGGTGGAGACGGTGGCGACCGAAACGACCGGCGGCACGCCGGAGAAGATGAGAAGCGGCGTCAGAAGAAAGCCACCGCCGACGCCGAAAAGGCCGGACAGAAAGCCCACGGCCCCGCCCATGCCGAATATGATGAACATGTTCACCGATAATTCGGCTATGGGGAGATAGATCAGCACGAGCAGACGCTGGTCGGGGCGCAATGAAAGGCACGGGACTCGTCCGTGCCAGCCTATTCGATGAATAAGCTCCGGAGCCGGCCGTCTGTCAATGCGAAGTCGCGTCAACGACTTCGCATTGGAGGACTAATTCGACGGGTCGGTCAGGACCGCAACGAGATTGCGATCGATTTTGCCTGTTGCGGTCATGCCGGAGGCGTTCTGGTAGGCCTTCACGGCCTCACGCGTCTTCGGTCCCTCGATGCCATCGCTCGGGCCGGGATCGTACCCCTGTTGGGCGAGCAGCACCTGGATCTTTTTCACCAATCCCGAACGATCCGAGTCGGTGATGCCGGCGGTGAGCGTGTCCCATCCGCCGGGCGGACTGACGACGGAATTGGCCTCGGCCAGCGGCGTCTTGGCGTGCCATGCCTGGTAGGCGGCGCGTGCCTTGGCGAGGTCGTCCGGCTTCATCATCTGGGCGACCTGGTCCCTGCGGGTCGCGGCGTCCGTATCGCCCTGGGCGGCGGCGGCGGCGAACCACTTGTAGGATTCGACCAGATCGGCATCGGTGCCGATGCCACGGGCGTAGAGGACACCCAGATTGTACTGGCTGTCCTTGACCCCGTAATTGCCGGCGGCACGGAACCACTGCAGGGCCTTGACGTGATCGGGCGAGCCGTCGACGCCTTCGCTGAGCAGCACGGCAAGATTGTGCATCGCGCCGATATTTCCCTGGTCGGCGGCGCGCTGGTACCACATCACGGCCGTGGCGAGATCCCTTTTGACGCCCTGTCCCCGTTCATAGAGGCTGCCCAGCCGGTATTGGGCAACAGCAACCCCGCTTTCGGCCGCCTTCTTGTACCAGGTGGCGGCTTTGGACATGTCGGCCTTGACGCCGCGACCTTCCGAGTAGCGAACCGCGACCTCGAAATAGGCCGAAGGATCGCCCGCCACGACTGCATCACGCAGCTTGGTCGACGCGATCGCCAGATCCGGATTGGCCGGGACGTCGGCGGCCGGTGCGCTGAGCGAGGCCGGTGTCGCGGCAATGGTGTTGCTGTCGTTTACCGCCGGCGCCGCCTCGGCAACCGTGTCCGCGGCTGTCGCTTCAACATTATGTACGGCATCGGTGCCGTTGGAGAAGTGATTGGCCACCGGGCTGGCGGGAGCGAAGGCGACCTCCGCCGGCGCTTCTGCCGGCGCCACGAGCGCCGTATCGCTTGTCTTCGGGATAGTCGGGACGGCGGCCGCGTCGGTGGCAGTCGCGCCCATCGCAGGGACGCTGGTGGCGGACGCATCCGCGATCCTGTCGGTCGACTTCGGCGTTGCCGAGGAGACAACCGTGTCGTCCTCGCGCACGGCACCCGGATAGCCTGAGCCCTGCCCGAAATACTGAACCGCGCCGATGGCAAGAACGATCGCAGCGGCAGCAAGGAGCAACGGACGGCGCCGGTTGCGGATCGCCTGACCGATCCGGGAGAAGGCGCCCTGACGCGGTTCGTCCGGCTCGGGGTCGTTGTCCTGGGTCTCCGCGGCGGCGGCTTCGGCCGCGGCAGACTGGGCGGCCCGACGCGCGGCGGCAATAAAGTCGGCGCGACGATTGCCGGGCTTCTCGCCCTGATCGAGTGAACTCTTGCCGCCGGCCAGCTCACGCAGGGCGGCTAGGTCCGTCTTGCTCGTCTCAGAGCGGGCGGAAGCCGGGGGCACGGTCTCGACCGGACCGCGCACGGCAGGCGCCTGACTGCTGATCGAGGCCATGTCGGCACGCGGCATCGCGGCGTCGGCGGCGGCAGCGCGGCTATATTCCCGATCGAGTTCGGCCGAGGCGCGGTCGGCCTCGTCCTCAAGGTTGGTGAGACGCTCGACGACCATTGCCAGTGTGTCATGGACGGATTCGAGCTGGCGATGAGTGTCAGCATCGCCGGCAGCGAGCCTGATCCTGTCGAGATCCTCTTTCAGAGCGCGGATTACATTGCTGTCGGCTTCGTGGCTGCCGATCTGACCGGCAAGTTCGGTGACGGCCTCGCGCGCCGCCTTGCGGGCCGCCTGGATCGAATTCGCTGCGGCTGTCGGAAAGGTGATTCTGAAGCTGAGCCAGCTTGGCTTCGACAGTCTGCAGAGCCTCGCCGCGCGGCAAGGCGCGCTCGAGCTCGGCCGCGAGTTCCGCGACCTGCGTCTCAAGCTGGCTGAGGGCACGATCGTCGTTCTCGCCTTCGCTGGTAGCCTTGAGGCTTTCGGCGAGGCTGCTCATCTGCCGTTCCACACGGTCGGGGCGCACCGTCTGACGTCCGCCGATCTCGCGGCGGATTTCGGTAACCTCGGCCTTGATCTGCTCAAGGGTCGCGATCGGCTCGCGCTGCAGGCTGTTCATCTCGTCGAGACGGCGCGTGAGCCAGGCAAGCCGCTGATGCAGGCCGGCGACGTCCGCCGCCGGCTCCCGCTGCGCCTTGTGAATGGCGTCAAGCCGATTAGAGAAGGAGCCGAACTGCTCACGCAAGCCGGCAATCGCGAGAACCGGTTCCTTCTGATTGGCGCTGATCGCGTCGAGGCGCTGGGTGATGGCGGAAAGATGGCGGTTCATGCCGGCTATGGCGATGGCGGGCTCGCGGCCGATTTCCTCGATCTGCGCGGAGAGCGCCTCAAGACGATCGTTGAGGGAAGCGACCACCGTCATGAGGGGCGCTTCGTCGCCGAGCCGGTCGATGGCGTGATGGATCTCGTCGAGCCGCTCCGACATGTCGGACGCCTCGACGGTCACCTGCTGACGCGCCAGAAGCGCCTCGACCTGCTGCGTCAGTTCGCCGACCTGCCGCTCGAGTCCGTCAACCGCAGGCGCGCTGTCGGCAGTCTCGAGCGCGCGGCGGAGATTGACGATCTCGCGGCCGAGCGCATCGAGGCTGCTGGTATCGCCGATCCGGTTGAAGAGATCGTCGAGCCGTTGGGAGATCCGACGGTATCCGGACACGACCTGGCCGAGGGTTGCCTGACGCGTGCTCTTGTCGAGACGCGTGCGCAGAGACTCGAGCTCGGCGCGGATTTCGCCAACGGTCGCACGGTCGAGCGGTCTCTGACCGACCAACCCATCAATGCGCTTGGCGAGCGCGACATAGCTCTCGCGGTCTTCGTCATCCTCGCGCTTGAGCGAGGTGATCGCGTCGACGAGCTTGCCGATATCGCCGCGAAGCGTCGTGACGGCGTCGGACAGGTCCTTCTGCTCGCGGCGCAGCGCCAGCGCCTCCGACCTCTGGTCCAGCACGCGCTGGCGAGAGGCGATCTCGGCGATCGCCGAGCTCAGGTCTCCGGCCACGGCTTCGGGACTTGGGTTCGCCGGTTGCGCATTGTCTGGCGCGTCGAGGCGTCCCACGATCTCGGTGAGGCGTTCCTCGATCCGGCGAAGCGGGTCACCCTCGTCTTCCGGCACCGGCTCATCGGCAGGCTGCTCGGGCTCCGCCGCCGGCGTCGCCTTCTGCTGCACCGGGGGCGAAGCAAGGCGCACCTTGGCCTCGTCGAGACGGGTTTCGAGGGATTTCAAGGTCTCACCAAGGGCGGCGGCGCGCGGCGAAGCATTCTCCGCGACCCTAGGGCCCTGGGCGAGAAGTGTGTCGAGGCGATCGCGGAGCTCGTCGAGCTTGGCCAGGCGCTCCTCGGTCGGCTGGGCGATCTTTTGCGATTCGGCGCGCCCTGACGGAGCGCGCGGCGCTTCGGCGGTGCGGCCGTGCCGGCCTTCGATGGTCGAGCGGGCAAATTCGTCGGCGTCGTCGACCTCGCGGCGCAGGGTATCAACCATGGCGGACACTTCCTTCAGCGAACGGGCGCGCTCGCCGGTCTCGACGCGGGTCGCCGCCAGGTGATCGAGGTGACGCCCGATATTGGCAAGGCGCTCGTCGAGGCCGGGAATGACGGCGCGGAAAGCGGGATCAAGCGCGGAAATCCGCCGTTTCAGATGCTCGACGGCTTCGGTGATCGCGTGCAGTTCGAGGTCGTCCTGACGGGGCGCGGCGCCTTGGCTGGCGGCGGCGAAGCGTTCGGAAATGGCACGCTTCAGTTGTTCGTCGAGACTGGGCCCGGCCTCGCCGGCCGTCTTGTGGCCGTCATCGTCCATGCTGTGAGCGCCCCATGCCTTACCAGACTTCATTGCCCGCACCCCGTTGCCGCAACCTGCTGATAAAGCAGGCGATTTTCAGATGACCCATCGGGCGCGCACAAGAGAATCAGCGCCCGTAAACGGCACAGGTGAACAGTCGGGTAAACATGGTAAACAGAGGGTTAACTCCATTCATCGTTTCGTAATCTTTGATAACGCGGCTTAACGATTGGTCGCGCCGAGGCCCGCTTGCACGGCTGGATGGCCGGCGCCTGGCCGGCGCGCGGACGGCGCCTGGCCGGTTGGCGGACGCGGTTTTGAACCGGACCTTTCCAGCCCCGTCCAATCGGACTAATCCTCGGGGGCCAAGCGCAGGCCCATGGGGAGGATTTCATGCCCATCTACAAGGCGCCGGTCGACAGCGCCCTGTTCATCATGAACGACGTGCTCGGCCTCGCCCGCCACGCCAACCTCGCCGGCTTCGCCGAGGCGACGCCCGACCTGATCGCGGCGGTGCTGGCCGAAGGCGGTCGCTTCGCCGAGGAGGTGCTGCTGCCGCTCAACCGGGTCGGCGACCGGGAAGGCTGCACCCGTCACGAGGACGGCAGCGTCACCACGCCGGAAGGTTTCAAGGACGCCTACAAGGCCTTCGCCGACGGCGGCTGGATCGGCCTTGCCGGCGATCCCGACTATGGCGGCCAGGGCCTGCCCTTCGTCGTCGCGGCGGCGATGAACGAATTCGTCACCTCCGCCAACATGGCCTTCTCGATGTATCCGGGGCTGATCCAGGGCGCGGTCGCCGCGATCACGCTTCATGGCAGCGAGGAGCAGAAGCGGCTCTATTTGCCGAAGCTGATTTCCGGCGAATGGGCCGGGCACGATGAACCTGACCGAGCCGCAGGCCGGCACCGATCTCGGCCTCATCCGCACACGGGCGACGCCGAACGACGACGGCAGCTATGCGATCACCGGCTCGAAGATCTTCATCTCGGGCGGCGAGCACGACCTTGCCGACAATATCATCCACCTGGTGCTTGCCCGCATCGACGGCGCGCCGGAGGGCACGAAAGGCATCTCGCTTTTCGTCGTGCCGAAATTCCTTCCCGACGCGGACGGCAGGCCGGGCGCGCGCAACGCGGTCGCCTGCGGCGCCATCGAGGAGAAGATGGGCATCCACGGCAATGCCACCTGCGTCATGAACTATGACGGCGCGACCGGCTGGCTGGTGGGGGAGCGCGACAAGGGGTTGCGCGCCATGTTCACGATGATGAACGAGGCGCGGCTCGGCGTCGGCATCCAGGGGCTGGCGCTGTCGGAAGTCGCCTGCCAGAACGCGGCCGCCTATGCCCGCGAGCGCCGCCAGGGCCGCGCCATCAGCGGCGTCAAGGAGCCCGAGGCGCCAGCCGACGCGATCATCGTCCACCCGGACATCCGCCGGACGCTCGCCATGATCAAGGGGTTCAACATCGCGGCCAGGGCGCTGGCGCTTTCGACCGCGCTCGAGGCGGACATCGCCGCCCGCTCGGAGGATGCCGCGACCCGGCAGGCGGCCGAGGACCGGCTTGCCCTGATGACGCCGGTGGTCAAGGGCGTGCTGACCGACCGCGGCTTCGACAACGCCGTCGCCGCCCAGCAGGTTTTCGGCGGCCACGGCTATATCGCCGAGACCGGCGTCGAGCAGTTCGTCCGCGATGCGCGCATCGCCATGATCTATGAGGGCGCCAACGGCATCCAGGCGCTCGATCTCGTCGGCCGCAAGCTCGCCAAGGACGGCGGCCGCGCGGTGATGGCCTATTTCAACGAGGTCGCGACCTTCATCGCCGAGAACCAGACCGAGGCTCTCAAGCCGTTCGTCGCGCCGCTGAAATCAGCCCTCGACGATCTGCAGGCGGCCACCAACTGGTTCGTCGCCAATGCCCTCGCCAAGCCCGACAATGCCGGCGCCGGCGCCACCGACTACATGCACCTCTTCGGACTGGTGGCGCTTGGGCATATGTGGGCGCGCATCGCCCGCGCGGCCGAGGCGAAGATCGCCGCCGGCGACGGCGACACAGCCGCGCTCGAAGCGGACCTTGCCATCGGCCGCGTCTTCATGGAGCGGGTGATGCCGGAAAGCGGCATGCGCCGGGCGCGGGTGGAGGCCGGGTCGGATGCGTTGATGGCGGTGGGGGAAGAGGGTTTTGAGGGGCCAAGGCAAGCGACGCCGTCGCTCACGAGCAAGGTTCCGGAGCTCCGAACCGGACGCGCCTTGCCGCACGCATTCAGGCTGCCCGCCGGATGAAGGCGACAATCGCCGAACGTCGTCCGGCGGTCCTCACGCGATGCCGTCAGGCGGCGAGGTCGTGCTTCTTCTTCAGATATTCGTCGCGGTCGATCTCGCCCCGGGCATAGCGCTCTTCAAGGATGGCGAGGCCCGAGGATTGGTGGCCAACGATCGCGGCGTCGCGACCCGGCCCCCGGCCGCTGCGCATGAACCAGATGACCGCCGCCACGACGACAACGAGAAAGATGAGCCCGAAAAACATGCCAAATGCTCCCGTCCAACCGGAGCCGCCCCAATCGCCCATGAAGCCCATATAGGATCCGTGGCCCCACATGGCCTGTCTCCTCTGTAACGCGTGCTCGAACCGAGCACTGCAGATTGATAGGGCCGGCGCGAGGCGGAGGGTTTTAACCTGCGCAAAGGTGGGGTGCCGCCAAAGCGGCGGTGGCGCCGCCGGGCGGGACGCGACGCACGCATGTGAAGATCGAAGTCGACGGGCATACAACGGAAGGGGCGCCGAGCCTTTGCCACAACGACGACAGCGGCCTTCATTGGCGCCATTCCACGCCCAGCGCCGGATGAAATGCTGGATGCAATACAAACCTCAGTCCCTGCCCAGCCTTGGCCATCGCCGCTGCCATCAAATTTCGATTATTCTGAAAGTTCCAAATATATTTTACCTCGTCTCCGTGCCATATTCCGAAAATACCGAAATACAACAGGTACGTCTTTATCTTTCCAACGTCATCGACATCAAATCCCTGCAACTCAAAGAATGCATCAAAATCTTCAATCAGGAACTCCTTCGGTTCTCCGATGAATTGGTACAGTATATTTTCCGCCGCCGGTAATATATCCGTCAACTCCCGGCTCGCTTCAATTAGCAAGTCATTTGAATAAGTCATCTTTCCGCGATCAATATCCTCTATCTCTATCCTATCGTGCCGCGCGTTTATAGCAGCGCCCTTGCACCTATCGATGATCTTCAAAACATTCCTCGGGCGCATTAAGGACTGCTCTATCATATACTGCAACGATTCAGTGCCGTCCGCCAGATGAGACACACACCAACAGCACGCCCACTTTCATTTTTATCAAATTGTTAGCTCATGACAAACCGAGCCCAACAATCTCCCGCAAAACATCAGGATCGCCCCAGTCAAGCTCAACTCTCCTTTCCTTTCCGTAATCTGGTGTCTGCCATTAGTATCTCGTAGACATCATCTCGTATGAACACCACCGAATTGAACGGAATTTGACTGGCCCGCAGATCATTCTGAATCTTTCTTGCGCTCTCAACCAAACACCTTAAAATGAGAGCGTCGTCCGGGGTTAGGCCAGTCGGAGGCCATCCCTTATCGAGATTGTCAAATAGAAGCCACGTCTCGCCCTTATTCTTTAGGTACGAGACAACATCATTACGCATAGCCGCAAGATCTTTCTGATACAGCAAAAATCTGTTATCTCGTTGCGGTCGAGCCGTACATCTGTCTGGCCGGCGTGCTTCGCAGAAAAGCTTGATGTAATGCGCCTTGATAGCCGCACCATCCGCTCGGAAAAGTCCCCCTCCTTCAGCCTGCGATTCCTCGCTATATTTCTGTGAAAAATCACGATATACTTCAAATATCGAATGATCTCTGACGCGCCTAACGCGATCTTTTTCAAGCAGTTTTCTTATTATTTCAAGATATATGAGGTATTCCCAATACGCTACAATAAAAGGTGCTCGCTCCCGCCCATGGCAAGCGAAAACAGAACCTCATCTCTTAGCTCAACAAGCTGATAGCCTTCTGGCTTAAGATCAACTACTACATTTTCCACTCTTCTTCCTTTTTTGGTTGCGAAGCTGGATGAATAGTGCGGTCTTTCCTGTGCCCTTTCGGCCGACGACCAAATTCACTCGCCCTCATACGTCCTTACAAATTCGTCTGTATTAACAAAATAGGATGAAAAGTGACTCAAATTCATTTTCGGCAACCGGATTCCCCAAATCTAGGCTGGCTAATTTCGTTAGAGACGCTTTGGCAACTCGTACTGCCCCTGGAGTTTCTCTGTGACCTCCAGCGCAAAAGTGCCAATATGATCCGCGATGTCATCCGGCCTGCGAAACGCCTTACAGATGTCGATGACGTCGAGAGGGAATGGTCCGTCTATCTCTTGAAGAATTAAGACGAGACGGTCGAGCCCGACTGCTAGGCCAGATACAAAGGCCGCGCGGATATTATGAACGTCAGACTGCTGCCACGATCGGACAGCAACGGAACCAGCACCCCGAATGATTTTGCGACTTGCTGGGCTGCCTCTACCGCAGAGAGGCGCGTCTGCTCGACCGGACTAAAGCTACGATATCTCAGGCGTGTCTTCTTTAGCCGTGAGGAGATAACCGTCATTGCGTCGTTTTGCTGCGGCGTCTCGAGTAAATATATCGGAGCTTTGGGATCAAAGGCGGTATCAAATTGCAGAGGCTTGGTCGGTCGAAGTGCCGCACGAGTTCGGCCGCCTTAGCTGTATTCTCATAATCTTCGTATCCAAGAGTATCAAATATTCCGACAAGCCGTGCTTTCGAAGTATCTCCTCGAAGACCCGCGTTGTTGAGTAGCATACATCGCTTATTTCTTCCCATCGCGTAGCCTATCTCTAACGCGACGTTGAAATTTAGGTAGGTTATGTCCGCAATAAGAAAATCTGCTTGATCGATTTCATCTAGTATTGGTTCGATATAAGGGGCCTACCGGAAACATCGTTCTCTTCCCATTGGACGATACTAAGTTCCGGAGATGATGCGGCCTCGGCGATAGCTTTCGCGAAAATCCCGAGATTACTGGCTGAGAGGGGTAGGCAAAAAAGGCGCGCATTTTGGCTGTCCTACCGGATCTGGATGCATGAAAGGACGGTAATGGCGGCGAAATTCTTCCCTAC
This sequence comes from uncultured Alphaproteobacteria bacterium, assembly GCA_963812285.1. Taxonomy (GTDB): domain Bacteria; phylum Pseudomonadota; class Alphaproteobacteria; order Rhizobiales; family Kaistiaceae; genus CAVSRC01. The sequence continues at coordinate 119,724 of CAWEUR010000018.1, forward strand.
CCTCGATGGCTGTAATTGGCAACGGCGCCGAGAGGCCCTTCGTGGCATACACAGGTTGAGTGGACTAGGGTGAAAACCCAGAAGACCCCGCTCCCGCAGATTTTTGCGTGGCTGCCAATTGCCATCTTGGCGAGTAGGTCGGTGCAGTTGAGGAGCCAACTCTTTGGGGTGCAAGCGCGCAGGTCGGGCGTCCGCCTCGCAAGGACCGCGTACGCGTCTTGGCGGCGACGCGCTCTGTAGCGACCTTGCATGTCCCCTGTTCCACCGTCATGCCCGGGCTTGTCTCGGGTATCCACGCGAACACCAACGGGGGCGGAAGAAGACGTGGATGGCCGGAACAAGTCCGGCCATGACGAGGCGGGGAGCGGACAGGGAGCCGAGAAAGGCCTCTCCCACCGGGGGAGAGGGCGGCGTCGCGGATTTGCTCGGCGCGTCAATGGGCGCTGACGGCGTAGGGTGGGCAAAGGCGCGGGAGCGCCGTGCCCACGCGGACGGCGTGTGCCGGTGGGCGTTCGCGTTGTGGAGACGGCTATCCGCGTGGGCACGCACGGCTTTGCCGTGCTTTGCCCACCCTACGATGACGGCGCGTCGTCCGTTCTCACGCGTAGGTGACGAAGGAGATGGTGTTGCCGTCCGGGTCGCGGACGTGGAAGTCGGTGCCGCCCCAGGGCTGCTCGGTGACTGGCTGCGCGAAGGTGGCGCCGCGCTTGGCGAGTTCATCATAGAGGGCGTGGACGTCCGAGACCTCGATGGTCGCGAGGATCAGGGAGGGTTCGCGGGCGGCGAGCTCGGTGAAGTTCGGCGCCCCGACAAGGCGCAGATGCAGGCAGGCGCGCCCGCGCGAGACCGCGCCATAGAAGGGCGGCTCGCCATGGAGGAAGTCGACCGCGAAGCCGAGCACATCCCGATAGAAGGCGGCCGCGGCGGGAACGTCGCGGACGAAGAGGATCGGGACGGCCGGCTTCAGGATCACGTCGCTCATGGCTGGGTCCGGATGATTGCCGTAGCGAGCGCCCCCTCGCCTACGGCACCTTGTGGCCGGCGGCGGTGAAGAGGCGATACCATTCCTGACGCGAGAGGGTGACGTCGGAGCCGGCGGCGGATTCGGCGACGCGCTCTGGCCTTGTCGTGCCGAGCACCACCTGGATATTGGCCGGGTGGCGAACGATCCAGGCGACGGCAATGCCGGTCGGGGTGACGCCGTGGGTCGCGGCGAGCTCGTCGAGCGCGATGTTGAGCTCGGCATAGTTCTCGCGGTCGCCGACGAAGACGCCGTCGAAGAAGGCCTTCTGGAAGGGCGACCAGGCCTGCAGCATCATGCCCTTGAGGCGCGAATAATCGAGCAGGCCATTGTCGCGGTCGATCGACTGGTCGAGGCCCTTCATGTTGACCGCGATGCCCTGCGCGAAAAGATTGGCGTGGGTGATCGAGAGCTGCACCTGGTTGAAGAGGAGCGGCTGCTTGACCGCCGTCTTGAGCAATTCGATCTGGCCGGGGCGCTGGTTGGAGACGCCGAAATGGCGGACCTTTCCGGCCGCTTCCAGCTTGTCGAAGGCGGCGGCGACCTCTTCCGGCTCGACCAGCGTGTCCGGGCGGTGGAGGAGGAGGACGTCGAGATAGTCGGTCTTCAGCGCCTTGAGCGAGCCGTCGACCGCTTCGAGGATGTGCTCGGTCGAGAAATCGAAATAGCCGCGGCGGATGCCGGCCTTGCTCTGCAGGATGATCTTCGCGCGCTCGTCGGCCGTCAGCTTCATCGCCTCGCCGAAGCGGGCCTCGCAGACATGCGGCGCGCCGCCATAGACATCGGCATGATCGAAGAAGGTGACGCCGACATCGATGGCGCCCTTGACGAGGCGCTGGATCTCGTCGTCGCTCATCTGGGAAATGCGCATCAGGCCGAGGACGACGCTCGGCACGGTGAGGTCGGTGTGGGGGACGGCATAGGTCTTCATCGGGTCATCAACCTTTGTGCGTGAGAAGCCGGGCCTTCACGGCGCGCGCCCGGCCCGGCCGGCGCACCGTACGGGGCGGGCATCCGGTCCATGGGGCCGGGCTCGCGCATGACGGGCGCCGTAAGGTGTGGGTCCGGGGACATTGGCGGACGAGGCACGGCAGCGCAAGTGCGGAAGGCGGAACGCCGGCGCGCCAACGCCCGACGCGATAGCCGGGACGGGTCAGCGCCCGCGGGGAGCGATGACCCATCCCATAGTCGACGCGCGTCCGGTCAGCCTATTCGCCGCCGGTCTGGTTGCAGGTTGCCGGCTTCGGCGTGAAGCTTGAGCGGACCTCGTAATAGTTGACGACCTGGGCGCGCATGACATCGGCCTTCTGCGTGCCGCACTGGGCATTCGCCCCGGTCGGAGAACAGGCTGCAGGTGAATGGCTTCGTCCTGCCGACGGGCGTGAAAGTGTAGTTGAAGGCGACGCATTTGCCCGGAAGTCCGACGAGCTTCAGGACATTGTTGGAGCACAGGGCCGCGCAACCCTGAACGCTTGTGTTCTCCAGCTGATAGGCCGCGACGCCAGGATGGTAGCTGTTCTTTATTGTCTTGTACTGGGCGAGATCGGCATTTCCCGATGCGACGTGATACATCGGCGAGGGTGGATCCTGCAGGCCCTTGCCCTTCAAGACCGGAACGTTGTCGATGCCAGCGAAATATCCCTGGACGGGATCCCCGGTGATCGTCAGCGCACGGAACTGGTCGGGAATGCCGACGAAGGCGATGTCGTTGTCCTGCACGCCGGACTTGAATGTCGCCGGCAGCCCCTGCACGAATCCGCTGAGGTCACTGTCGATCAGGGGCTTCAGCAAACTGAGAAGCGTGCCGCACGAGCCGCATGCCGTGTCGATGCCGATATTGATCGTATTCCGGAATATCTTCGTCAATGACGCGAAGCCGTTGAACCGCACCACGACCGCGCGGACTTCCCACGCTGTATGATTGCAGACAATCGGATTGGTGCCTTTTGGCACATTGGTGGTCTGGACCGGCTGCGAGCCGTCGTCGACGTGAGGAGTAACGGTCCTTTCAATCGAATTTATGGTGAAAGTGAAATGGTTCGGCGCCCTGAGGCTGTACCACTCCACGGTCGATGCGGTAAGATTATTATTGACCCTGACGCATTGCTCGGCGCTCGCGATCGACGAGAGCGAGAAGAAAATCGCCCCCGAAAAAAGCAAAAGCAAGAACGCCCTGAACATGTTCTTTATATTTTCGACTTTCTTTACAGCTTCCATTACGTCGCCTCCGCCTATGTCAATTCTCAGAACACGACGCGCGCATGCGTGAAGAAAGGACTGACCGTCCCTGTTGCGTAGATTGAGAGAATTGACTGACTGCCCTTGGCGCGAACACGCGCGGTGGCGGTGTCGACCACCGTCGCTCCGGCACCATTTGTCGCCCCCAACGGCAGAATTAACGCACAGTTATCCCTGCGCGCCAAGCAGGGTTTTCGTCGATCGATGGACTGGTGGCCGAGGACGCGGGCCGGCGCAAGGCCGGGCGGGTCAGGCGCTCGTGTCGAAGAAGGCAGTGAGCATCTGCGCTTCCCTGCCCTCGCCGTCGACGTCGGCGGCGATGCCGCGATAAAGGTCGGCGATGGCGAGGTAGGCGCGGTGTTCCGGGCGGTCGGGGCCGATGAAGTTCGCGATCTCCTCCATCTCGGCGATCCAGCGATAGGCCTTGGGCAGCATGCCGGGGAGCGAGCGGGAAAAGGTGGCAAGCAGGTCCGGCTGGCTGCTGGCAAGCTCGGCATGGAGCGCCTCGCCGACGCCGCCACGGGAGGCGGCGAGGATCATGGTCGCGGCGAGCGCGGTCAGCCCCTTGGTGATGCCGGCATAGGACATCTTCAGGGCCGAGGCCATGCCGACCGGCCCGTCCAGCGTCACGATCCTGAGACCGGCCGGGACGAGCGCATCGGCGGCAGCGCCGGCCTCGGGGCCGGAGACATAGAAGACGGGGCCGTCATAGCCTTCGCGCGGCGGGCCGCCGATGATGCCGCCATCGACGAAGCGGGCGCCGGCGGCACTGGCGTTCGCGGCGACACTTTCGGCGGTCTCGACATTGACGGCGTTGAAATCGACATAGAGCGGCGATTGGCCTGTCTCGCGGATGGCGGGGGCGATCTCGCGGGCGAAGGCGATCGCCTCGCCCGGCGGCAGGATCGAGAGGATGACATCGGCGGCGGCGAAATCCTCGGGCGTCGCGTCCTCCATCCCGGCCTTCCTCGCCCGCTCGTGGCTGGCGGCGCTGCGGCCGGCGAGCATGGTGCGCACGGTGACGCCATTGGCGGTCAGGCGGGCGGCCGTTCCGGCGCCCATCGTGCCCTGGGACATGATCGAGACGATCATCCTTGCAACTCCCTGCATGTCATCGGGATTGGCATTCGACGTGGGTCCGGAACCTTCGCATGTCCGCGGTGGCAAAGGCCAGCGGTCGCGACCGCGCTCGCCCGGCCGGTGCGGTGAACGTCGCTTGAATGTCCGGTTGCGGCGCGGTTCAGCCTGGCGGCGGCAGACTCCCTCCATCGTCCGGCGCATGCCGCGCCAATCAAGGAGACCGACGATGTCCTTCCGCTTCGCTGCCGCCCTCACCCTTCCCGTGCTTCTCGCCGCGACGGGCACCGCCATGCTGCCGGCCGCCCCGGCTCTCGCCCTGCCCACCAACGACAGCTGCGTCATCACCACCTACTACAACGACGCCGCCGACGACACGGTTGTCGGCACCCGCACCCATTGCACCGGATCGCCGACGCAGATGACCGGTCATACCAGCCGTTATGCCGAGACGATGAGGATCGAGGGTGACGGGCCCCATCCCTCCCCGAGCGGCGGCAACCAGCATCTGCCGTGCGAGTTTCTCGCCAAAGGCTGCTCGATCTTCTCGCCCGGCCACGGCATTTCCAGCTAACCCAACGGCGGCGGCTGCGCGGCGCGGCGAAAGCCCGCCCTCCGCCGCCAGTCCATGGGCTCTGTGATCGCCGGTCATTCGCGCGTCATGGGATCAGCCTTGCCGGCGAGGTCCGGGGGCCGGCGCATTGATCGCCAATTGCGCCGCGAAAGCCCGCCGGTAGGCGGGCCGGGCCTCGCCGCGGGCGACATAGGCGGCGAGGTTCGGATATTCGTCGAGGATGCCCGACGACCGCAGGCGGAGAAGCACCGACACCATCAACAGGTCGCCGGCGCTGAACCCGCCGTCGAGCCAGTCGGCGTCGCCCAGGCGAGCGGACAATTGTCCCAGCCGGACACGGACCCGGTCCATGACCAGCAGCAGGCGTTCGCGGGCCCAGGGCTTGTCCCCCTCGATGATCCTGGCGATCGAGAGATCGAGGATTGGTGGCTCCACCGTGCTGAGCGCGGCGAACATCCATGTGATCGCCCGCGCCCTGGCATCGGCATCCTTCGGCAGCAGGCCCGCATGCTGCTGTGCGATGTGAAAGACGATCGCTCCGGTTTCGAATATGGCGAGACTGCCCTCTTCATAGGTCGGAATCTGGCCAAAGGGATGCAGTGCCAGATGCGCGGCTTGCTTCATCGCCGGGAAGGAGACGAGGCGAACGTCGTAGGGCTGGCCCACTTCCTCAAGCGCCCAGCGGACGCGCGTGTCGCGCGCCAGTCCCTGGCCGCCATCGGGTGAGCGTTCAAAGGCGGTTATGGTGGGGGTCATCGTGTCCGTCTCCGTGCCTGAGCCAATGGTCTTGGCGTCACATGAGGACGACGAGGGAGCGTGTCCGAAATCGACATCATTCTTTGACCATCGTCGCAGAAGAGCTGGCCGCCGCGGGTTGGCACTGTCAAAGGCTGTCTCCGGCTCTATGCTGGGATCGATGAAAGGCACGCACGTTGCCGGAGGCAGGGGCGCGATGGACATACCGACAGCCAACCAGGTCGAGGAGGGCTGCAAGGCGTTCGCCAGGCACGAGCGGCGCGACGCCATCTACAAGACGGCCACGTTTCTCGTCGATCGCCAGTGGGGCCGGCCAACGGAGATGGCGGACGGTCTCGGCCTCATGCTGCTCACCTGGAACTACAAGTTCTATCGGGGCGAGCCCTTCGATTTCGACAGGTTGGAGGCGTGCATTGCCGACAACATGGATGCGCTCGCGGCCTATCGCCAAAGGACCATTCTCGATCAGGCGGAAGAGGATGACGCCTCTATCGGACGGCTGTTCGGTGATTTCCTCGACGCACTGGCCATCGCGGACGGCGCCCATGCGGGCGACAAGAGCCCGGTCGCGGCGGCCAAGGCGCTGCATTTCCTGGCACCGGCCTTCTTTCCGCTTTGGGACCTGAGGATCGCGCAGGCCTATGGCTGCGATTTCGCGGAGCAGCCGGCCGCCCGCTATCTCGCCTTCCTCAAGATCATCCGGGATATGGCCCGCCATCTGGGGGCGGTCACGCTTCCGCCGGGAAAGACCCTTCTCAAGGTGATCGACGAATACAATTACGCCCGGTATTCCCGCCAATGGCTGTGACGGCGCAGAAGCGGGCCTGTCAAAGGCCGCATTCGGTCGTATGCTGGGGATCGACACAAACGAGGCGCGGCCTGGTGCCGGTCCTGGCGGACCGGCCGAGGCGTTGACCGCCCTTCAGGAAACGCCCTATCGCCTTCACGGCGACACAGACGAGGCCCTCATGGCGCAAGCTTACATCTACGATCACGTCCGCTCCCCTCGAGGACGCGGCAAGAAGGACGGGGCGCTCAATGAAGTACCGACCGAGCGGCTCGCCGCCCACGCACTTACCGCCATCCGCGATCGCAACGACCTCGATCCGGCGCTCATCGACGACGTCATGCTCGGTTGCGTCGACCCGGTCGGCGAGGCCGGCGGCGACATCGCCCGAAACGCGGTCTTCGCGGCCGGCTTTCCCCATTCGGTGCCGGGCATCCATGTCAACCGCTACTGCGCCTCCGGCCTCGACGCGGTAAACCTCGCCCATGCGGCGGTGACCGCCGGCCAGCACGACATGATCATCGCCGGCGGCGTGGAATCGATGAGTCGGATCGGCATCGGCTCGGCCGGCAATGCCTGGCCGATGGACCCGCAGGTGGCACTGCCCGGCTATTTCATGCCGCAGGGCGTCTCGGCCGACCTGATCGCCACCAAATACGGGTTTGGCCGCGCCGATTGCGACGCCTATGCGGTGGAGAGCCAGAAGCGCGCAGCAAATGCCTGGGAAAAGGGCTATTTCGCCAAGTCGGTGGCGCCGGTGAAGGACATCAACGGCATGACCATCCTCGAGCGCGACGAGCATATGCGGCCGGGGACCGACATGCAGACGCTCGGCGCGCTCAATGCCTCCTTCGCGCTGATGGGCGAGATGGGCGGCTTCGATTCCGTCGGCATCCAGGCGCATCCGGAGGTCGAGGCGATTGACCATGTCCATCACGCCGGCAATTCCTCCGGCATCGTCGACGGCTCGGCCGCCGTGCTCATCGGCTCGAAGGGGGCCGGCCGCAAGGCGGGCCTCACGCCGCGGGCAAAGATCCGCGCCTATGCCAATATCGGTTCGGACGCGGCCCTGCACCTGACTGGTCCCGTCGACGTGACCAGGAAGCTGTTCAAGCGGACGAAGATGTCTTTCGCCGATATCGACCTCATCGAGATCAACGAGGCCTTCGCCGCGGTGGTGCTGCGCTACATGCAGGCTTTCGACCTCGACCCCGAAAAGGTCAACGTCAATGGCGGCGCCATCGCCATGGGCCACCCCTTGGGTGCGACCGGCGCGATGATCCTCGGCACGGTGATCGACGAGCTGGAGCGCCGCGACCTCAACACCGCGCTGGTGACGCTCTGCATCGGCGCGGGCATGGGGACGGCGACGATCGTCGAGCGGGTGTGAGGGCGCGTTGTCCGGCCAGTGTTGCTGCCCCCTCACCCCTCTTTTCCAGGCTCACGAGGCTCGCCAAGAGAAAGAGCCCACTCCCGCCAGGAGAGAGGGCGCTGTTGTACCCAGGTCGTCATGGCCGGGCTTGTCCCGGCCATCCACGTCTTTTTCTCCGCGGCCGGTGTTCGCGTGGATACCCGGGACAAGCCCGGGCATGACGGATGGAACGCGCGAACGCCACTCTTCAAACGTCGCCACTTTCAGGATCGCGTGACATGACCACCCAAGCCTTCCGCAAAGACATCGATAGCGACGGGATCGCTACCTTCACCTGGGACATGGCGGACCGGTCGATGAATGTCATCGACGTCTCCGTGCTTCAGGAGATGGAGGGATCGTCGACGAAATCGCGACCAGCGAGGCGATCAAGGGCGTGATCATCACCTCGGGCAAGGAGACGTTTTCCGGCGGCGCCGATTTGAAGATGCTGGAGGCACTGGTCGGCGGCTTCCAGGCGGAGATGGCGGCAAAGGGCCGCGAGGCGGCGGTGAAGCGCCTCTTCGAGGAATCGAGCCGGCTGACGCGGCTCTACCGGCGGCTGGAGACGAGTGGCAAGCCGGTCGTGGCGGCGATCAACGGTACGGCAGTCGGCGGCGCCTTCGAGTTGGCGCTCGCCTGCCATCACCGGATCGTCGCCGACGACGAAAGGATCAAGCTCGGCCTGCCGGAGGTGAAGGTCGGGCTGATGCCGGGCGCCGGCGGCACGCAGCGCGTCGCCCGCCTCGCCGACCCGCAGAGCGCTCTGCAGATGCTCCTGAAGGGCCAGCAGCTTTCGCCTTCGCGCGCCAAGGCGATGAAGCTGGTCGATCAGGTGGTGCCGCGCGCGGAACTGCTCGCGGCGGCGAAGGCTTGGCTGAAAGACTCTCCGCGCAGCACGCAAGCGTGGGACGCGGAGGGCTTCAAGCTGCCCGGCGGCAAGGTCCACTCGCCCGCCGGCTACAATCTCTTTCCCGCCGCCAACGCGCTCTATCGCCGCGAGACCTATGACAATTACCCGGCGATCCGGCTGACGCTCTCGGCGGTCTATGAGGGCCTGCAATTGCCGATGGATTCGGCGCTCCGTGTCGAGTCCCGCTACTTCGCCCATGTGATGCAGACCAAGCGAAGCGGCGGCCATGATCCGCTCGCTGTTCGTCTCCATGCAGGAGCTCAACAAGCTGGCGCGCCGCCCGGCGGCGGAACCGGCAGTCGCGATCAGGAAAGTCGGCATCGTCGGCGCCGGCTTCATGGGCGCAGGCATCGCCCATGTCAGTGCCCGTGCCGGGATCGAGGTGGTGCTGATCGACCGCGACATGGAGAGCGCCGAAAAGGGCAAGGCCAGCGTCGAGGCCAATCTCGCGCGCGCCGTCTCGCGCGGCCGGGCGAGCGAGGCCGACAAGGAATCGACCCTGTCGCGCATCCATCCCGGCGCCGACTTCGCGGTGCTGGCCGATGTCGATCTCGTCATCGAGGCGGTGTTCGAGGACCGGGCGGTGAAGGAGGACATGATCGCCCGCATCGAGGCGGTGATCGGCCCCGACACGATCTTCGGCTCGAACACCTCGACGCTGCCGATCACGTCGCTCGCCGCGGCCTCGGAGCGGCCGAAGAATTTCATCGGCATCCATTTCTTCTCGCCGGTCGACCGGATGATGCTGGTCGAGGTGATCATGGGCAAGAAGACGGGCGACGCGGCGCTCGCCCGCGCCCTCGACTTCGTTCGCCAGATCCGCAAGACGCCGATCGTCGTCAACGATTCCCGCTGCTTCTACACCTCGCGCGTGGTGACGACCTTCATCGGCGAGGGCCAGCGCATGCTGACCGAGGGCGTGCCGGCGGCGATGGTCGAGAACGCGGCGCGCATGGCCGGCATGCCGGTCGGGCCGCTGTCGCTCAACGACGAGACGGCGGTCGACCTGTCGCTGAAGATCATGAACGCGACGATCAAGGACCTCGGCGCCGAAGCGGTGGCGCCTGAGCAGTACCGGCTGGTGCGCGAGATGGTCGAGGAGCGCGGCCGGCTCGGGCGCAAGAACCGCAAGGGCTTCTACGATTATCCGGAGAACCCGCGGCGAGAAGAAGACGCTGTGGCCGGGGCTCGCCGAGATGTTCCCGCCGGTCGCCGATCCCGACACGATCGATGTCGAGGAGCTGAAGCAGCGCTTCCTCGTCATCCAGGCGCTGGAGACGGCGCGCTGCTTCGCCGAAGGCGTGCTGACCGACGTGCGCGAGGCCGATGTCGGCTCGATCCTCGGCTTCGGTTTCGCGCCCTATACCGGCGGCACGCTCTCCTATATCGACTTCATGGGCGCTCGCTGACTTCGTCGCCCTGTGCAACCGGCTGGCGCGCAAGCACGGTCCCCGCTTCAAGCCGAATCGGCTGCTGCGCGACATGGCGAAGAAGGGCGAGACCTTCTATGGCCGCTTTCCGCCGGAAGGCGAAAAGCGCGCTGCCTGAACGGCCGCGGGGCACAAAGCCTGTTGAAAGGAGCCGGGCCGCCTCTGGACAGGCCCCATCGTCACGTTTAAGCGGGAAGGGATTAAATTCCTGCCGGCCATGAATGCCGGCCAGCACGGAGGGGTCTCGTGCTGTCTCACGGCCGCATCTGGGCGGCGATCGATCGGCTCGCCGAGCGACAGCAATTGACGGTCTCCGGGCTGGCGCGGCGTGCCGGGCTCGATCCAACCACCTTCAACCGCTCCAAGCGGCAGGCGGCGGACGGCCGTCCGCGCTGGCCCTCGACCGAAAGCATCGCCAAGATCCTCGATGCGACCGGCACCGAGATGGCGGTCTTCCTCGACCTCGTCGAGATGCGGCCGGCGAGCGACTTCGCGGCGCTGCGCCACGTGCCGATCCTCGGGTTGGCGCAGGCCGGCGCCGGCGGCTTCTTCGACGATGGCGGCTTTCCCGCCGGCCAGGGCTGGGACGCGATCGACTTTCCCGGCCCGCTCGGCGACGACGTCTTCGCGCTGGAGGTGACCGGCGATTCCATGCTGCCGCTCTACCGCCACGGCGACACGATCATCGTGGCGCGCGGCGCGGCCGTGCCGGCGCGGCGACCGGGTGGTGGTCAAGACCTGCGACGGAGAGGTCATGGCCAAGGTTCTGGAGCGCAAGATCGCCGAAAGCGATCGAGCTTGTCTCGCTCAATCCGGACGCATCCCGAACCGATCCTTCGCCGTCACCGAAATCGAGTGGATGGCGCGGATCATCTGGGCGAGCCAGTGAGAGCCTTGGCGCTGGCAGTGCTGGCGATCGGGCTGACGGCGGCCACCGCATGGGGCGCGGGGCCGGAGCTGGTGGAGCCGGCCGTGCGCAACGTGACGCCGCCGGGCATGACGCCGGGGCCGGAGGTCGACGGGCCGCTGATCCGCGAGCCGGTGCCGCCGCCACCGCCCGACCCCGCCGCGCTGGCACCGCTATTTCCTGCCCGTCACCACTGATTCGGCGACGTTCAAGGTCGAGCGGCGGACGATCAAGGTCGCGGCGGTGAAGGCGCCGGCGCTCGACAAGACCTGCCCGCTCGCCGGGGGCGGCGACTGGCCGTGCGGGCGAACGGCGCTCTATGCGCTGCGGCGTTTCCTGCACGGGCGGGCGATCGACTGCTATTTCGCCACCGGCGATCCCGCCGACCCGCTGGTCGCGCCCTGCCGGGTGGGCAAGACCGACCTCGGCCTGTGGCTAATCAGCCAGGGCTGGGCGAGGCCGACCGAGGATGCTTCGTCCGACTATGTCGCGGCGGGCAGACAAGCGCGTTGCGCGGGCAGAGGCATCTGGCGGGGCAGTAAGCCACCAGCGGATTGCCCGGCGCAACCGGCGCGACGAACTGAGGGCGGCGGGCGCCCGTTCACAACGTTTACTGGGTCCCCTTCCTCGCCCCTTCGGGGCTCGCCGGGGATGACCGTGGAAGCAAGCGGAACCGACGTGGCTGACGCCGCAGTCCCCGCCCTTCCTCAGGCCGCCAGCTCTCCGGCCAGCGCCCGGGTGATCAGGGCGCGGGTCTCGGGGATGCCGTAGATGGCGACGAAGGAGCCGAAACGGGGGCCGCGCTCCTGGCCGAGCAGGATCTGGTAGAGGGTCGAGAACCAGGCGAGCGAGACGCCGGGGCCGCCGTCGGGGCCCTTGCGCTCGGGATCCTGGAAGCGCTCGATCGGCCGCGCCACGTCGAGGATGGCGGCCTGGATCTCCTGCGGCATCGGCGCTTTCGGGCAAGGAGGCCAGCTTGGCGTCGAGCGTCTCCAGCGCGGCGCGCTCGACGGCGTCGGCGTGGCGGAAGACCTTCTTGGGCGCGACGAAATCGTTGTAGTAGCGCACGGCATAGCCGACCAGCTCGTCGAGCTTGGCATGGCTCTGGGGCGTGACGCCGGCGACATGGCGCGAGATGAAGCCCCACAGCACGCCCTTGTCGTGCGCGTTGGAAGCGCTCGCCAGGTTGAGCAGCATGGTGAAGGCGACCGGCATGTCGATCTCGGGCGGGGCGCCGGAATGGATGTGCCAGACCGGATTGCCGAGGCGCATGTCCTCCCCCTGCCTCGAATAGGCGGCAAGGAACGAGAAATACTCGTCGACGGCCTTGGGGATGACGTCGAAATAGAGGCGCTTGGCCGCCTTCGGCTTCTGGAACATGAACAGCGACAGGCTCTCGGGCGAGGCATAGCTCAGCCACTCGTCGATGGTCAGGCCGTTGCCGCGCGACTTGGATATCTTCTGGCCGTTCTCGTCGAGGAAAAGCTCGTAGTTGAGCGTCTCGGGCGGCGTGCCGCCGAGCACCTTGCAGATCCGGGTCGACAGCTTGACCGAGTCGATGAGGTCCTTGCCCGACATCTCGTAGTCGACGCCGAGCGCGGCCCAGCGCATCGCCCAGTCGGCCTTCCACTGGCACTTGACGGCGCCGCCGGTGACCGGCGTCTCGACCAGTTCCTCGGTGTCGGGATCGCGATAGACGATGGTGCCGGCATCGACGTTGCGCTCCAGGATCGGCACCTGCAGCACCTTGCCCGTCGCCGGCGAGACCGGCAGGAAGGGCGAATAGGATTGCTGCCGCTCCTCGCGCAGGGACGGCAGCATGATCGCCATCACCTCGTCATAGGCCTCGAGCATCTTCAGCAGCGTCGCATCGAACCGGCCGGCCCGGTAGTAATCGGTGGAGCTGGCGAAGTCGTATTCAAAGCCGAAGCGATCGAGGAAGGCGCGCAGGCGCGCATTGTTGGCGGCGCCAAAGCTCGGATATTCGTTCGAGAACGGGTCCGGAATGGCCGTCAGCGGCTTGCCGAGATTGGCCTTCATCATCTCCTTGTTGGGGACGTTGTCCGGCACCTTGCGAAGGGCGTCCATGTCGTCGGAGAAGCAGAGCAGGCGCGTCGGCACCTTGTCATGGGTGAGGACACGGAAGGCGGTTCGCACCATGGTGGTGCGGGCGACCTCGCCAAAGGTGCCGATATGGGGCAGGCCCGAGGGACCGTAGCCGGTCTCGAAGAGGACGACTTCCGGCGGGGTCTGGCTGTTTTTCAGGCGCGTGACGATCTTGCGCGCCTCCTCGAAAGGCCAGGCCTTCGAGCGTTGGGCGGCGTCGAGCAGGGCGTCGGTGATTTCGAGCGGAGGCACGCCGATGTCGGGCACGCGCATTTTCCTTGTCATGAGAAGCGGGCGGACCCTAGAAAGTGCCGGCGGCGGCGTCAACGGCGGTTGTGCTTGCCCTCGGCAAGTCAAGATCATAGGGTCCGCGCGACAAACGAACCGAAGGACGTTTCCATGACCAAATCGGCCAAGCCGATCTCGCATCACGAGGCCCTGATCTATGCGATGGTCACCCTGTCGGCGGCCGATCGCGCCATGACCGACCAGGAGCTCAGGATGATCGGCGAGATCGTCCAGCGCATGCCCGTCTTCCAGGATTTCGACGCGGAGTTGCTGGTCCCCACGGCGGAGGCCTGCGGCGCCCTCCTTCAGGACGAGAACGGACTCGACACGGTGCTTGCGGTGATCGCTTCGGCGCTTCCCGAAAAGCTGCACGAGACGGCCTATGCGCTGGCGATCGAGGTGGCGGCGGCGGACCTCTATGTCGAACAGGAGGAGCTTCGTTTCCTACAGATCCTGCGCGACGAGCTCGATGTCAGCGATCTCGCAGTCGCCGCGATCGAGCATAGCGCACGGGTGCGCTACCGGACGCTCTGAGGGCTGTTGCGGCCTTGGCGAGGCCGGCGGCGGATTGGCGAATTAAGCGGGCCCCGAGAATCAGACAAGACCGGAGGCCGGCGGCGCGCTGAAGCGTCGTCGGCCTTCGCTTGGAATGGCAGGCTTAAATAACCACGAAGTATCCCGCCATGAAGCCGTCGCGGTCGGGACCATCAAAGCTCTTCTGCATGGTCCAGGGGTCGCAGGCACCAACGCAGTGCCAACGGAAGTCGCCCGCCTTCTTGGGCGTGAAAGAGACCGTCGTGACGGTCGGAACGATCTCGTCGCCCTTCTTCTTGGCCGCCTTGACGATGACGTTGAGGCCGAGCCCAGGGGCCGTGATCGTGTGAATCATATCGTCATGATTGACGATGGTCAGTGTGACCTTGACGCCCTTCTGCATGACGAGATTGGCCGGGATCATCGAGTCGTGACGCTTACCGTCCGATCCGATCAGGCCGCCGGTCTCGTCGGTCAAGACCGTCAGCGTGAAAGCAGTCGGCGCTGCAGCCTGGGTCTGCGCCGCCGCTGTCGCGGCGTTCGCCTCGGACACGGGCAGAAAGGCAAACGCCCCGACGACGGCGGCGATGCCCGCCGCGACCGCAAGAGTCTTCATGGTAGTTCCTCATTTGGTTTGCAGTCGCCCTGGCAAACTTCATAGAGGAGAGCGCACGGAAAATTCTGATCGAGATCAAACCTCTGCGGATTTCTTCGCTACACGCCGTGACGGCGATCGGTCGTGCCTCCGGCGGAGCTCAGAAAAATCCGACCGGGAAATAGCGCAAGTAGAGCTCGGCATAGATGCCCTTGTCGTGGATCGACTCGAGCGCGGAATTGATGGCGTGCTTGATCTTGGTGGCGTCGCGCGGGACCGCGATGGCGTAGCCCTCGCCGAAGAAGCGGGTGTCGAGATAGGGGCCGCCGGCGAATTTACAGCAGCCAGCCGCCAACTGCCCCTGGAGCCAGAAGCTGAGTTGGATGCCGTCTCCGAAATAGGCGTCGATCTCGCCCGATTTGAGCGCGGCGCGCGCCTCGTCGGCATTGGGATAGAGGCGGCGGCCGACCTCGGGGAAGAAGGCGGCGAGATAGGCCTCATGCGCCGTGCGGGCGACGACACCGAGCGTGTGGCCCTTCAGCCCCTGCGGCGTGATGGGAAAGGGCGTCTCGTCGCGGCGCACGACGAAGCGGGCCGGCGAGCGCAGATAGACGTCTGAGAAATCGAGCGTCTCGCGCGTCTGCGCGGTGATCGCCAGCCCCCCGATCGCGGCATCGGCCGATTTCGCCTGAAGTGCATTGGCGAGATCGTCGAAGGGCCGCGCCTGGATCGTGCAGCGGATGCCGAGATCGGCGCAGATGGCGCGGGCCAGATCGACATTGAAGCCGGTCAGCCGGCCTTCCGAATCGAGAAAGTTGAAGGGCGGGAAATCGTCGGTCGTCACGAAACGCAATGCCGGGACGCCGCCGGCCGGCGGTCGCCCGACCCGTCGGCGCGGGTCCCAGAAATTCGGGATCGTGACGGCCGGCGTTGCTTCGATACCGGCGGCCTGCACCGGCCGGGCGGCAGCGGGAAACGCCAAAAAGACAATCAGGACGAGAAAAAGACGCAGCATCTTCCGAAATTCATGTTTTCAATCAATGGCCTAAGTTTCGACAGCCGTAGACTGCACAACTTTTTACTTCACATCCTCCGGTTACATGCCTCAGTATATCCGACGGGAGCGTGAGGCGACTTGCAAATCCGCCGACACGCAGCGTAAGGGGGGTGTCGTGGCGAGGCTGCTTGCGCCTGGTCGCGAGGAGGCGGAACCGCGCGTCCTCGGCGACGAGAGATCGGTCTATGCGGCGCGCGCCCGTCGGCTCGGCCTTCCATTCACCACCCGTTTCGTCCTCGCCCCGCAGGCCGGTGCATCGATCAACGCGGACGCCGTGCGCAGGGGCACCATCGCCGCCTTCGCCGGCGGCGAACGCCATGCCTTCGTCGCGCCCGACGAAGAGATGATGCCCGAAATCCGGCATTGGCTGGGGCGATTCCGCTCCGCCCGGCCTCATCTCGTGATTACCACGCCCTCCGCCATCCGTCGCGCCCTGATGCGCGCCGGCGCGCACCACTTCCTGCGCGGCGCGATCAGCCACCTGTCGAACAGATACCCGCATCTCTCGGCGCGCTGGACGGCGACGACGGGGCAGATCGTCTTTGGCACGTTCCTCCTTGCCGGCACCGTCGCCGCGCTGCACGCGGCACCCGGCGATACGCTGATGGCGCTCAATTTCGCCGCTTCCCTCTTCTTTCTCGGCGTCACGCTGCTGCGCTTCATCGCCGCGGCGATTGTCGCCGACCGGCGGCCACGCGACAGGCCGGAGGCGACGGAGACACCGGAGGAGAACCTGCCGGTCTACACGGTGCTGGTGCCGCTCTATCGCGAGGCGCATATGGTACGCCAGCTCGTCGCGGCGCTCGACCGGCTCGACTGGCCGCGCGAGCGGCTCGACATCAAGCTGATCGTCGAGGCGGACGACCGGCCGACGCGCCACGCCGCCGAGGCGCTGGCCATGGCGCCGCCCTATGAAGTGGTCGAGGTGCCGGCGGCCGCGCCGCGCACCAAGCCGAAGGCGCTGACCTTCGCCCTCCAGTTCGCCCGCGGCAATTTCGTCGTTGTCTATGACGCGGAGGACCGGCCGCATCCGGGCCAGTTGCGCGAGGCCTTCGCCGCCTTTTCAAACGGGCCGCCGGAGCTTGCCTGCCTGCAATCGCCGATCGCCATCGACAATGGCGGGGCGAGCATGCTGTCGCGGCTCTTTGCGCTGGAATATTCCACGCTGTTCGACGGACTGTTGCCGGCGCTCGCCCATCTCGACCTGCCGTTGCCGCTCGGCGGCACCTCAAATCATTTCCGACGCGCGGCCCTGGAGGCGATCGGTGGATGGGATCCGTTCAACGTCACCGAGGACGCGGATGTCGGCCTGCGGCTGGCGCGCTTCGGCTATCGCGCACGGACTCTCGACCTGCAGACCTTCGAGGAGGCGCCGACAGTGATGATCTCCTGGCTGCGCCAGCGCACGCGGTGGTTCAAGGGCTGGCTGCAGACCTGGCTGGTGCATAGTCGGCGACCGCTGATGCTCCTGCGCCAGGTCGGGCTTCGCGGCTTCGTCACCTTCAACCTTTCCAGCATCGGCATGATCATCTCGGCAATCATCCATCCGGTCTATCTGGCAACGCTGGTGCTGGCGATCAGCGATCCCCTGGCGCTGTGGGGTGACCGCAGCGTGGCGGCGGCGGTGATCCTCGGCCTCGACCTCTTCAACCTGTGCGCCGGCTATGTGGCGGTGGCCATGCTCGCCGAGCGGACGCTGACGATGCGCGGCCGCGAGGCGGAGGTCGCCGGCATCGTCTGGCTGCCGGTTTACTGGCTGCTGATGTCGGTCGCCGGCTGTCGCGCGTTGTTCCAGCTCGTCTCGCGGCCGCACCACTGGGAGAAGACGCCGCATGGACGCGCGCCTTCATCGGGAGGCCTACGCCCGAGCGCGGCGATCCACAGGCTTGACCGGTTCAAGCGGCGAAGCGCCTGACCAACTCAGCGCTTCGAGCGGCTGAAGACTTCCATCAGTTCGGCAACCTTCTGGCGCTGCTCGTCCGGGTCGCCGCTCAGAATCGCATGCTCGACGCAATGGTTCACATGGTCGTGCAGCACCTCCTCCTCGATTCGCGCGAGGGCGGCGCGGACGGCGGCGATCTGGGTGACGATGTCGATGCAGTAGCGGTCCTCCTCGACCATGCGCGCGATGCCGCGCACCTGGCCTTCGGCCCGTTTCAGTCGCTTGAGGCAGGCTGTCTTGGTGTTGGGCTGCATGTTGCTATATACCTTAGGGGGGTATAGTATGGCGCTCAATCAGGGATTTGTCGAGCATCATGCACGAACATCATTCACACGACGCCGACACGAGCGGCGGCGAGGCGGCGATCGATCCGGTCTGCGGCATGACCGTCATGCTCGATGCCGGCAAACCGAGCTTCGACTACAAGGGCACGACCTATCACTTCTGCTGCGACGGCTGCCGACAGAAGTTCGCCGCCGATCCGGAGCCATACCTGGCGAAGCAGGCGGCCGCGAAGGCCGAGGTGGAGACCGCCATCGATCCGGTCTGCGGGATGACGGTGAAGCTCAACGCCGGCAAGCCGAGCTTCGACTACAAGGGCACGACCTATCATTTCTGCTGTGACGGTTGCCGACAGAAGTTCGCCGCCGATCCTGAGCAATACCTGGCGAAAGCGGCCGAGGGGCACGCCCTTCACCACCACCATGGGCCTGCCGTATCGGACAAGCCGATGCCGAAGGGGACGCTCTATACCTGCCCGATGCATCCCGAGATCGTGCAGGAGGGCCCGGGGAGCTGCCCGATCTGCGGCATGGGGCTGGAGCCCATGGTGCCGACCGGGGACGAGGGGCCGAACCCCGAACTCGTCGACATGACGCGCCGGCTGATCGTGGCGACACCGCTTGCCGCGGCGCTGCTCGTCGTCGAGATGAGCCGGCATCTCTTCGGCCTCGACCTGCTGCCTTTCCTGTCGGCGCGCGGCCAGCAATATCTGCAGCTCGTGCTCGCCCTGCCGGTGGTGCTGTGGTGCGGCCTGCCCTTCTTCGAGCGCGGTGTCGCCTCGATTCGGACCGGCAATCTCAACATGTTCACGCTGATCGCCGTCGGTACCGGCGCGGCCTTCCTCTACAGCGTCGTCGGCGTGTTCCTGCCAGGGCTGTTCCCATCGGAGATGCTGAGCGCCGCAGGGCACCGTCCCGCTCTATTTCGAGGCCTCGGCGGTGATCACGGCGCTGGTGCTGCTCGGCCAGGTGCTGGAGTTGCGGGCGCGCGAGCGCACGGGCGGGGCCATCCGCGCCCTGCTCGACCTGTCGCCGAAGACGGCGCTGCGGGTGGCGAAGGACGGCCAGACTGAGGAGATACCGCTCGACAGCGTCGCGGTCGGCGACGTGCTGCGCGTGCGGCCGGGCGACAAGGTGCCGATCGACGGCGTCGTCGTCGACGGGCGCGAGCGCGGTCGATGAATCCCTGCTCACCGGCGAATCCCTTCCGGTCGAGAAGGGGCCGGAAGACCGGGTGACTGGCGGCACGATCAACGGCACCGGCGCCTTCGACATGCGTGTCGAGCGCACCGGCGCCGAGACGACGCTGTCGCAGATCGTCGCCATGGTGGCGGAAGCGCAGCGCTCGCGCGCGCCGATCCAGGGGCTTGCCGACAAGGTATCCTCCTACTTCGTGCCGGGCGTGATCCTCATCGCGATCGTCGCCTTCCTCGCCTGGCTGTTCCTCGGCCCCTCGCCGTCGCTCGCCTATGCGCTGGTTGCCGGCGTCAGCGTGCTGATCATCGCCTGCCCTTGCGCCCTCGGCCTTGCCACGCCGATCTCGATCATGGTGGCGACCGGGCGTGGCGCCCAAGGTGGCGTCCTCATCCGCAACGCCGAGGCGCTGGAGCGGATGGCCCATGTCGACACGATCGTCGTCGACAAGACCGGCACGCTGACCGAGGGCAAGCCGCGCCTTGCCGGCATCGAGACGGCGGACGGACAATCGGCGGACGAGTTGCTCGGCATCGCGGCGGCGATCGAGGCCGGCAGCGAACACCCGCTTGCCGCCGCCATCCTCGAGGCGGCGAAGGACAAGGGGCTTTCGGTCGAGACCGCCAGCGACTTCCAGTCGGCCACCGGCAAGGGCGTCACCGGCACGGTCGCCGGCCGCAGGGTCGCCTTCGGCAATCAGCTGCTGATGGCGGACGAGGGCATTTCCCTCGGCCGCATTGGCCGGCGCGGCGGAGGCGCACCGTACGAAGGGCGAGACGGTGATGTTCCTGGCTCTCGACGGCAAAGCGGCGGGCCTCCTCGCGGTCGCCGATCCGATCCGCGAGACGACGCCGGCGGCGATCAGGGCGCTGCACGAAATGGGGCTCAAGATCGTCATGGCGACCGGCGACAACCGCGCGACGGCGGAAGCAGTTGCCCGGCAGCTCGGCATCGACACGGTGCATGCCGAAGTGCTGCCCGAGGACAAGAGCCGCATCGTGCGTGAGCTGAAGGCCGCGGGCCGGCAGGTGGCGATGGCCGGCGACGGGGTCAACGACGCGCCGGCGCTCGCCGGTGCCGATGTCGGCATCGCCATGGGCGCCGGCGCCGACGTGGCGATGGAAAGCGCCGGCATGACGCTGATGCAGGGCGACCTCAATGGCATCGTGCGGGCCCGGCGGCTCGCCACGGCGACCATGGGCAATATCAGACAGAACCTCTTCTTCGCCTTCTTCTACAACGCCATCGGCGTGCCGCTCGCCGCCGGCGTGCTCTATCCGGCGCTGGGACTGCTGCTCTCGCCGATCATCGCCGCGACCGCGATGAGCTTCTCCTCGGTCTCCGTCATCGCCAACGCCCTGCGTCTCCGGAAGACCCGGCTGTAAGGGCGCGCGGGCCGGCCTCCGTCGGCGGAACGAAGTCCGGCCGGCGATCAGGTCGCTGCCGGTCTTACTGCGGGGCTTTCCAATGGCTGCCGGCGAGGACGATGTCCTCGCTGACGATCTGCTGGTCGCCGGTCGACACCTCGCCAACAGAATCGACATAGTCGAAGCGGCCTTCCCTGACGGTGAAGATGGTCGCATCGCCGGCCGCGCCAACGCGCAGCGTGCCAAGGTCCGGGCGCCGCATGGCGGTGGCGGCGTTCACCGTGCTGGCCCGGATCACGTCACCGAGCGAGATGCCGAGACAAAGAAACTTCGACATGGTCGTCGTCTGGTCGAAGACCGGGCCGTCGACATTGAGCACATGCACATCGGACGAGATCGTGTCCGGCATGAAGCCGGCGGCAAGCATGGCGCGGGCCACCTTGTAGGAAAACGACCCCATGCCGTGACCGACGTCGAAGAGCACGCCGCGTTGCCGCGCCGCGAGAACGGCCGGCTTGACCGCGCCCTGGCCGGTGACCGGCGTATTGGGGAACGGACGGAAGCAATGGGTGAGGATATCGCCCGGGCGCAGGCGCTCCAGCACGTCCTCGTAGCTCGGCGGCGGCTCGTCGATATGGGCCATCAGCGGCAAGCCGGTCTCCTCCGCTACCTGGAGGGCGATATCGAGCGGCGCAACGCCGGAATCGCCGCTAGCCTTGCGGCCGACGCGGACCTTGATGCCGACGATCGTGTCGCGATTGGCGTTGGCCACGTCGACGGCATCGATCGGGCTCATCAGGCGGAGGTCGTCGCTTTCGCCGACCATGATGGTCTTGGAGAAGGCGAAGATGCCGGCGAAGGAAACATGGAGAAGGGCAAGGATGCGGGGCCGGCTCGGTTCGATGACATGCTTGAGGAAACCGGCGAAATTGCCGGCTCCGGCGCTGCCGGCGTCGACGAAGGTGGTAACCCCGCTGCGGCGCGCGTTCTCGGTGGCGTCGATGCCGAGCGACGTGCCGCCCCAATAGACGTGGGCATGAAGATCGATGAAGCCGGGCGAGACGAGCTTGCCTGAAACATCGAGCACCTCGGTGTGACCTTCCGGTGCGATGTTCTCGGCGAGCATGGCGACCTTGCCGTCAGCAAAGGCGATGTCGAGTTCGCGGTCGAGATCCTGCGACGGGTCGACGACGCGGCCGCCCTTGAGGATGAGGTCGTAGGTCATTGAGCTTCGTCCCTTCCTGCTGCCGTCGCCCGCGGGCGACGGCGCCAATCAAGATATGCCTGTCTAAAGCTTGTGAGCGGCGCGTGCCGGATGCGGGGGCGCGAAGCGCGAGAGCGACGCGCTGTCGGCCGGAGCGCCCTTGCGGCGCCGGCGCGCGCGTCCGCTCAATCGCCGAGCGGATCACCCGCGTCCCCATTGGCGGAGTTCACCAGGGCGTATTTGATGCGGCGCATGCGCTCCTGCGCCTCCTGGGGCTTGCGGTAGGCGGTGGAGGCGGCGAGGAGATCGATGACGGCGAGCAAGGCATAGCGGGAGGCCGTGGGCTTCAGCGCGTTGGGCGCCTCCGGCACATGGAGAACGAGCGGAATGTCGGCGAGCGCCGCCAGGCGACTGCCGGGCTTGGTCACGGCGACGACGCGGGCGCCGTATTGCCTTGCGACCGTGACCGCATCGATGACCTCCGCCACCTCCCCGGTTGTCGAGACCGCGATCACCACGTCGTTCTCGTCGAGCGTCGCCGCGATCATGCGCATGAGTTGCGGATCGGAATAATTGGCGACGGCGACGCCGAGCCGAAAGAACCGGTGTGTTACCTCGGTGACGGCGACGGTCGAACCGCCGCCGACGCCGAACGCGATCAACCGCGAACATCCGGCGATCGCGTCCGCGGCCTTCTCGACGTCCTCCTGGCGCAACTGCGTCTCGACGATGGCAATGGCGCGACGGATCTCCTCGAACACCGATTGCCACAGCGCGGGCTTCGCCTGCGTCGTGCCGACCAGCGCCGGCGGATCGAGATAGATGCGCCCAACGACCATGCTCTGCGCGAGCTTCACCTTCAGTTCGCGCACGCCGCCGCAGCCGACCGCGCGGCTGAATCGCGTCACGGTCGGCTCGCTGACGCCCGCCCGCCGCGCCAGTTCACCGTTGCTGGAGTGGACGGCGAAATGCACATCGGCCAGGATCGTGTCGGCGACGCGCTGCTCGGCCGGCCGCAATGTCGGCTTGAACTGCTTGATGGCGAGGATGATGTCGTCGAGCGATCTGCCGCCGGCATAGGCGCCGCCGCCGCCGTCGGGCGGGGCAACCGGATGGGTCTTCCTTGGTCGAGCCACTGGGCCGGCATCCTCCACGGGAGCAGCGCTGCGTTAGCGCGCCCGGGCCACTTCGAGCTTGGTAATAAACCTTCATGAAACGCCTGCGCAAGGCGTTGATTTGTTGCATTGCAGCGGAATTCAGCCGTTTCAGCCTTGAAATTCTGGTTGTGCCGTAAGTAAGTTTCCGACACATTGACCGGAACCCGTTGCCGAGGGCTCCGATGGAAGCCGCCCGATCCGTCGGGCCGCAGGGAGCCGCCGCCGGGGGAATGGTGCTTCTGGGCTGTGACCAAATGGGAGGGAGATCCATGCAATCCGGACTGAGAACACTCGTGCGTGGGGCTGCCGCGATCGCCACCGCGTTGTTTCTGACGTCGCAGGCGAGCGCCGGCGGAATGTTCCGCGAGGCGACCATCGGCGAGCCGCCGCCGCTCGACGTGATGCTGACCACCGCCGATGTCGCCTCGACGATCGGCGCGCATATCTTCGAGACGCTCTACGCCTTCGACTCGGCCGGGATGCCGCAGCCGATGCTGGCCGACAGCGACCGGCTCGAGGATGGCGGCAAGACCATCGTCATCACGCTGCGCCAGGGCGTGATGTTCCACAACGGCAAGGAGATGACGGCGGACGACGTCGTTGCCTCGATGAAGCGCTGGGGCGAATTCGGCGCCCGCGGCAAGCTGCTGATGGGGGATGCCACCTCCGTCGAAGCGACCGGCAAATATGAGGTGACGCTGAAGCTTTCCGCGCCCGAACGGCGCCTGGAAGAGCGCTCGTCTCGGACGTCAATGGCGGGCTCGGCATCTACCCGGCCGAAATCGCCAACAAGGCCGGCAACAAGCCGATCGAGCAGGCCGACTACATCGGCACGGGTCCGTACAAGTTCAAAGAGTGGCGGCCGAACCGCTATGTCGAACTGGAGCGCTTCGACGGCTACAAGTCGCGCAGCGAGAAGGCCGACAGCTTCGCCGGCGCCCGCGTCGCCAATTTCGACACGATCCGCTTCATTCCGGTGCCGGACGTCGGCACCCGCGTCAGCGGCGTGCAGGCGGGCGACTACGACTACGCCGAGATGATCTCTGGTGACCTCTACGACACGCTGAGCAAGGATCCGTCGGTGACGATCCAGCGTCGGCGTGCGCCGTTGTTCGGCCTGTTCTTCATGAACTCGAAGCAGGGCATCCTCAAGGACAACTACAAGCTCCGCCGTGCCATCCAGATGGCGCTCGACAAGGAGCAGGCCCTGCGGGTCTCGTTCGGTCCCGAAGGCCTGTGGGACGCCCAGGGATCGATCTTCCCGAAGGGCAATTTCTGGTACTCGACGGCCGGCATCGAAGCCTATAGCCAGCACGATCCGGAAGGGGCGAAGAAGCTCGCCAAGGAGGCCGGCTACGACGGCACGCCGATCCGCCTGCTGGTTTCGACCAACTACCAGACGCATTACGACCAGGCGACCGTGTTCACCCAGCAGCTCGCCGAAGCCGGCATCAACGTGCAGATGATCGTCGTCGACTGGGCGACGCTCCTGAAGATGCGGGGCCAGCCGGAGCAATGGGACATCTTCGTCACCCACCATGGCTTCTCCCAGGACCCGATGCTGCTCACGTTCCTCAACGCGAGCTATCCCGGCTGGTGGAACAGCCCCGAGATCCAGAAGCTGCGGACCGAGCTGACCAGCACCTTCGACCCGGACAAGCGCAAGGCCACCTGGGACAAGATCCAGGCGCTCTTCTATGAGCAGGTCCCGGCCATGAAGGTGGGCGACGGCTACGCCTATGACATCGCCTCGCCGAAGGTCGTGGGCCTCGACAAGGAGGCCGATTACCGGCCGCATTTCTGGAACCTGTCGTTCAAGCAGTAACGACGGACCAGAGGAAATCAGCGGCCCGGGCGCCTGGCGAAAGCCATGTCGCCCGGGCCGGTCGCTGACCCCGCTTTTCCAGGCGAGCGATTGGCTGCATGTGGTTCTTTGCCCTGAAACGGACTGGCGCGACCGTCGTGACGCTGGCCGCCGCGTCGGTCCTGGTCTTCGCCTTCATTCACCTCGTTCCGGGCGATCCGATCTATGTCCTGCTCGGCGACACGGCGACGCCGGACCAGGTCGAGTCGCTTCGCCACCAGCTCGGCCTCGACCAGCCGGTCATCGTTCAATATCTCGACTGGGTCGCCAGCGCGCTGACCGGCGATCTCGGCCAGTCGATCTTCTTTCAGGCACCGGTTCTCTCGGTGATCGCCGACGGCGCCGAGACGAGCATCCTGCTCGCCCTCCTCACCATGATCTGGGTCGTCATCATCGGCGTGCCGATCGGCATGATCGCGGCCATGCGCAAGGGGACATGGCTCGACCAGGGCTTCTCCGGCGCGGCCATGCTGATGGCATCGGTGCCGACGTTCTGGGTCGGGCTCTATCTGATCCTCATCTTCGCCGCGACCTTGGGCTGGTTGCCGAGTTCGGGCTACCCCTCGATCTTCGATCCCGGCGGCCTTGCCAACCTGCGCTACCTGATCCTGCCCAGCATCGCGCTGGCCACGCCGAACGCCGCGCTCATCCTGCGGCTGACGCGTGCCAGCATGCTCGACGTCTCCCGCGAGGACTATGTGCGCACCGCGCAGGCCAAGGGTATCCGCCCCTGGCAGGTGGTGCGGCGCCATATCCTGCGCAACGCCATGCTTGCCGTCGTCTCCGCCTTCGGCTTCACCTTCGCCGCCCTGATCTCCGAGGCCGTGGTGACCGAAACGGTCTTCGCCCTTCCCGGCATCGGCCGGCTGGTCGTCCAATCGGTGCTGCGCCGCGACTATCCGGTCATCCAGGGGATCATCCTCGTCATCGTCGTCCTCTACCTGGTGATCAACCTGCTCGTCGATCTCTCCTACCGGTTCCTCGATCCGCGGGTGGAGCTGGAATGAAGCGCGCCGAGATCAGCTCCTGGCTGGCACCGTTCATGGCGCGGCCAATCGCCATGGCAGGACTGGCGATCATCCTCGCCACGATCATCGCCGCGATCTTCGCACCGGTGCTGGCGCCCTTCGACCCGCAGACCATCAACCCGATCATCCGGCTCAGTCCGCCGAACGCGGTCCACTGGTTCGGCACCGATCAGTTCGGCCGCGACACCCTCTCGCGGGTCATCTATTCCGCCCGGATGGCGCTTCTCATCGGCCTCGGCGTGGTCAGCTTCGCGCTCATCACCGGCGTCCCGGTCGGCGTGTTCTCGGCGCTGTTCCCGCGGCTCGGCCACGTGCTCATGCGCATGATCGATGTGCTGATGTCGTTTCCGGCGCTGCTGCTCGCGCTCGGCCTGATCGTCGTTCTCGGCCAGAGCGTCGCCAATGCGATCATCGCCATCGGCGCGGTGTATCTGACGACCACGACCCGCATCATCTACGGCCTGACGTTGCGCCTGCGCAACGAGACCTATGTCGAGGCGGCCCGCAGCATGGGGTCGGGCACCGGCTGGCTGGTGGTCCGGCACATCCTGCCCAACCTCATCTCGCCGCTGCTCGTCCAGGCGAGCTTCGTCTTCGCCTTCGCCCAGCTCAGCGCCGCCTCGCTCGACTTCCTCGGCCTCGGCGCCCCGCCCGACATTCCCAGTTGGGGCAACATGCTGGCCGAATCGCGCATCTTCATCACGCGCGCGCCGTGGCTCCTGTTCTTTCCCGGCCTGATGATCGCGCTGACCGCCTTCTCCCTGAACCTGGTCGGCGACGCCTTGCGCGATCGCCTCGATCCGCGATTCCGGGAGATGTTCGGCTCCCGGCGGAGGCGATGACGATGCTCGCGGTCGAGGATCTCTCCGTCTCCATCGGTTCGGACGCCGATCCGCTCGACATCGTGCGCGGCGTGTCGTTCTCGATCGGCAAGGGCGAAGCGCTGGGGCTCGTCGGCGAATCCGGCTGCGGCAAGAGCATGACGTCGCTGGCGATCATGGGCCTCCTGCCCGAGAACGGGCCATGGGTTCGCTCAGGGCAGGTTCGTCTCGATGGCTCCGACGTCACCAAGCTGGCGCCCTGGCAGCGGGTGGAGGCGGGCCACGGCCATATCGCCATGATCTTCCAGGAGCCGATGACGTCTCTCAATCCGGTCATGCGCGTCGGCGAGCAGATCGCCGAGGCCGTCCGCGTCCACGACGGCCTCACCGGCACGGCGCTGCGCGAACGCTCGCGCGAACTTCTCGAACTGGTCCGCATCCCGGATGCCGCCCTGCAACTGACCGCCTATCCGCACCAGCTTTCGGGCGGGATGCGCCAACGGGTGATGATCGCCATCGCGCTCGCCTGTCGCCCGCACGTTCTCATCGCCGACGAGCCGACCACCGCCCTCGACGTCACCGTTCAGTTTCAGATCCTCAGCCTCTTGCGCGAGCTTTGCGACAAGCTCGACATGGCGATGCTGTTCATCACGCACGACCTCGGGGTCGTCGCCCAGCTCGTCGATCGGGTGGCGGTCATGTATGCCGGCCGCATCGTCGAGACCGGATCGGTGCAGGCACTGTTTGCCGCGCCGGCCCATCCCTATACGCGTGGACTGATGGGCTGCATGCCGACGCTCGAGGCAAGCGGCCACCGGATGCGGACGATCCCCGGCCAGGCGCCGCAGCCCGGCGAGATCCCGTTCGGCTGCGCCTTCGTCCCGCGATGTCCGACGGCGCAGGAGACCTGCAAGGTCGACCCGCTGCCGCGTATCGCCGTCGCGGGCGCTCACGACGCGCTGTGCAAATTCCCGGTCACCGATGGGAGACCCGTGTGAACGGCACCCCGATCCTCGACGTGCGCGATCTCAGGACCGGCTTCGACGTCAGGCGGGGCGGGCACAGGATGCGCGTGCAGGCGGTCGACGGCGTATCCCTGTCACTGGCCGAGGGCGAAGTGCTCGGCATCGTCGGTGAATCCGGTTGCGGCAAGACGACCGTCGGGCGCTCGATCGTCCGCCTGACAAAAGCGGACAGCGGAACCGTGGTCTTCGACGGCATGGATGTGCTGACCGCACGCAGCCGGGCGCTGCGCAAGATGCGGCTCGGCATACGCATGGTGTTCCAGGACCCCTATGCCTCGCTCAATCCGCGCCGCTCCGTCGGCGATTCGGTCGCCGAGGCCGGCGATATCAACGGGACGTTCGCCAGCAGGTCTGAACGCGCCAGGCGAATCGCCGAGACGCTGACGGCGGTCGGGCTCGATCCGTCATTCGCCGGGCGCTATCCCCACGAGCTCAGCGGCGGGCAGCGCCAGCGCGTTGGCATTGCCCGGGCGATCCTGCCGGTGCCGACGGTGATCATCGCCGACGAGCCGGTCTCGGCGCTGGACGTCTCAATCCAGGCGCAGGTGCTCAACCTGCTCATGGACCTGCGCGAGCAATTGCGGCTGGCGATGCTGTTCATCTCCCACGACCTCGGCGTCATCGGGCAGATCAGCGACCGGGTCGCGGTCATGTATATGGGACGGATCGTCGAGTTCGCGGACGCACGCGCAATCCTCGATCGGCCGGTTCATCCCTATACGCGCGCCCTGATGGCGGCGATGCCGAAGCCCGATCCCAGCCAGCGCATCGCCGGCGGCATCGAGATCGGCGAGCCGCCGAGCCAGTTCGGGCGTTCGAGCGGCTGCGCCTATGCGCTGCGCTGTCCGCTGGCCTCGGACCGGTGCTCGGCCGAGGCGCCGGCGCTCAGGGCTTTCGAGGATGGCCGCCGAATCGCCTGCCACAACGTCTGAGGCACCCGACGCCTGACCCTGGAAGAGAGCGGCAGGCGCCAGAGCGGATCAACGTTCGATGGAATCGCTGATCCGCTCCAAGGCTTTGTTCTCACCGCAATTTCGGACGGAAAAGTGGTGCCCACTTTTCCTGCAATTGCTTTAGCCCCAGACCTCGTCGAGGAGCCGCAGCCAGTTCCCACCGAGAACCTTGGCGATGAGCGAACCGGACCAGCCGCGGCGAACCATCTCGGCCGTCAGATTGGGGAACTCGTCGATCCGGCGGATGCCCTCGGGCTTGCTGATCTTGACGGTGGCGAATTCGGTGAGGGTGCGCGCGGTGCCCTTGTCCCGGTTGGCCCACAGCATCCACGGGCCCGGCCGGGGGCGGTTGAGGGAGAAGTCGGTGCCGATCGCGACATGGTCCTCGCCGACGAGGCCGAGCGTGTATTCCAGGGCGTCGATGACCGAGGCGACATTGGCGTCGTTGCCGGCGGCAAGGCCGGGGGCGAAGAGCGAGGTACCGATGACGCCGCCCTTGTCGGCGCAGCGCTTGAAGATGTCGTCGGACTTGTTGCGCGGCACGTCGCGCAGCGCCTGCGGCAGGCAATGAGTGATCGCGCAGGGCTTCTGCGACCAGTCGATGGCTTCGGCCGCGGTCGTCTCGCCGACATGGCTGAGGTCGCAGAGAACCCCGACACGGTTCATCTCGCCGATGAGTTCGCGGCCAAAGCCGGTGAGGCCGCTGTCGCGCGCCTCCAGATAGCCGGAGCCCGAATAGTTCTGGGTATTGTAGGTGAGCTGCATGATGCCCACCCCCAGATCCTTGAAGACCTCAACATAGTCGAGGCGATCCTCGATTGGAGAGGTGTTCTGCCAGCCGATGATTATGCCGAGCTTGCCCGCCTTCTTGGCGGCGCGGATATCGTCGGTCGTGCGGACGAGGGTGACGATATCGGCATTGTCGCGCACCAGACGCTTCCACATCGACACGTAGTCGATGCCGTCGTGAAAGTTCTCCCAGAGCACGGCGGCGCAGTTGATCGCGGTGACGCCGCCGCGCAGAGCTTCCTCGAAGAGTGCCCGGTCGAAGTCGGAGCATTGCAAGCCATCGATGACGATGGCCTCGGCGTGAAGCGTGCTGGCTTCGGTCATTTCGTTTCATCCATCAGTTCGCGCGCGTGGCTCTGGTCGGCGCGGACGGCGCGCTCGAGGAAATCGAGCCGGTCCTGCCCCCAGAACAGCTCGCCCTCATAGACGTAGGTGGGCGTGCCGAAGATGCCGAGGCGCTCCGCCTCCGCCAGGTTGCCGGCCCATTCGGCGGCAATTTCGGGCCGCGGCGGATCGGCGACGAGGTCCGAGCCGTCGGGCCCGAGTGTCTCACGTGCCATGGCGCGCAGGGTCGCAAGGTCGGCGATGTCACGATCCTCGGCCCACAGGCCGCGTTGAATCGCAAGCGAGAAGGCACGCGCGTCGCGCCCGGCGTCCTGCGCCGCGATCACCGCGCAGGCGGCAATCTCGATCGTGCGGCAGGGATAGAATTTCGGCTGGAGATTGAGCGGAATGCCGAGATAGTCGGACCAGCGCCTGAGCTCGACCGCGTGATAGGCCTGACGCGGCTCCGGGCGGCTGCGCAGTGGGATGCCGCCGTTCTGGACGACGATGCGGATCGGACGAAGGATGAGCGGGGTGCGGGTCCGGTCCGCAAGCTCGTAGAGACGCTGCGCGCCGAAATAGGCCCAGGGCGAGGATATCCCGTAGAAGGCTTGGATCGGTGCAGGCGCGGTCATGGCTGAACATCTTCCTTCGCGGGCGCATCGGCATCGCGCCATTCGTCGCCGAGAAGCTCCGGTTCGTCGAAATCCTCGAACCGGGCGAGGTGAGTCCTGGCGTCTTCGGCGAAGAAGGAGCGGATCAGCCCCTTCGCCAGCCGGTCGGCGCCATCGCTGGCGGCGGGGATGCCGCTGGTCAGCTTGCCGTGGCTGGGCACCGCCGGATAGGCGAAGCAGAAGATCCGCGAGAGCCCGGGACATGCGCCGGGCGTCTTCTCCATGAAGCTGAAGTCGACCTCGAGATAGGGCGCGCTGGCGAGACCCGGATTGCGCGCCGCGTGGCCCGGACCCATCCTGTCTCCCCAGGTCAGAATATGCGGCGCGATCTCTGCGAATTCAGGCCGCTTCGCCAGGTCGATGGAGAAGCCCGTCGCGAAGATCAGCATGTCGAGGCGATAGCGCCCCTTGGGGCTCGTTGCGATCAACCCGGCGCCATCCTCCTCAAGCGCGGTGATCGGACTGCCGAGGTGGAAATGGGCGTTGGGGTGGCGCGAGACGCGCAAGGTCGAGTGGCGCGGCGGCGGCACGGGTGCCCTGTCGCCAGCATCCATGAGGGCCCATTTGACCGCGTCGGGCAGAGCGACATAGCCATGGGTCATGCCCTTGGAGCCGACACCGGTGAACTTGTCGACCCGCGGAATATCATCGCGGCGGACGAAGACATGCACTTCGCTCGCCCCCGCTTCCAGCGCCGCCGCGGCATTGTCCATCGCCGAGGCACCGGCGCCGACCACACCGACGCGCTTGCCAGCAAGGGCGCCGACATCGAAGATATCCGCGGCATGGACGACCCGGTCCGGGCCGAAGCCCTCGGCGATCGCCGGCAGGCTCGGGGCGCCGAGCCCATCGAGCCCGGTCGCGAGTACAACACGCCGCGCCAGCACCTTGCCGCGCGACGTCGTCAGCTCCACCAGACCATCCGTGCGCGGCACGACCGCCTCGATCGCGGTATCGTTGCGCACGTCGGCCCGGGTCATCCGGCGATACCAGACCATGTAGTCCATCCACATGGTGCGCGGCGCCAGATCCATTCGCTGCCAAGCGTCGTGGCCAAACTGGGCCTCGAACCAGGCGCGAAAGGTCAGCGACGGCACGCCGAGCGCGATGCCCGCCGCCGCCTTGGCGGTCCGCAGGGTCTCCATGCGGGCGAAGGTGATCCACGGCCCTTCCCGCCCCTCGGGCGCACGGTCGAAGAGGCGCACCTTGACGACGCCGAGATGACGCAGCATCGCCGCCGCGACGAGGCCGGAGAGGCCGGCCCCGACGATCGCCACGTCGAGCACCTCGCCCTCCGCCGACGTGGTCTCGGGCATCCACGCTTTGGCCGGCAGGTTGAGCCAGGCCAGATCCACGGCGAGCCGCGCCTCGAGGGCGGCAAGGCCGACGCGGTCGATGGTGGAGGTCAGGGTCACGCGTCTATTCTCCTGCCAGCGAGAGCCGCGGCTTCAGGCCGTCGAGATCGGCCGGGTCGTGGAAGCGGCAGTCGGTGATGATCTCGGCGCACGCGGTACGGAAGGCGCCGGCGATCTCGCGCATCAGCGGGCTGACGATGCGGCCGCTGGCGGTGAACAGGCCCCAGTAATAGGGAATGAGAACGTCGAGCGGCCGCGTCACCACGCCGGCGACCGGAATGCCGTTCGCGGTCACCGGATCGACGAGGGCAACGCCAAGGCCGGAACGCGCCGCCATCACCGCGTTGAGCGAGGAATTGGTCGAGAACTCGGCCGCCGGGACAATGCCGGCACTGGCCAGTGCCGCGTCGATCTTGTGGCGCAGGCGATAGGCGTTGCCGACGGTTATCATGCGGCGCTCGCGCAGGCTCCCGAGCGGCACCTCGTCGCCCTCCGCAAGAGGGTCATCCTCGGCCAGGACGGCGAGGCACCGGCTGTCGCAGATCACGTGCATTTCGAGCCCGGCATAGTCCAGCGGGAAGGCGGACATGCCGATATCGGCGGTGCGCGTCTGCAGGCTGCGAATGACGTGCTCGGCGCTCATCGTCTGCGTGTAGACGATGGCCGGAAGGTCCATCCCGACGCGGGCAAGGGTCGCTCCCACCAGTCCGCCGGCCATGGTCGGCGTGGCGGCGATATCGAGGGAGGGCTCGCGGTCGTCACGGATCGCGTCGGCCCGGCGGCGGATCTGCCGCATGCCGGCAATGATGCGGCTCGCCTCCTCGTGGAAGCGGATGCCACGCTCGGTCGGCGAAATTCTCGGTCCGTTGCGGTGGAAAAGCTGAAACCCGACCGCCGTCTTCGAGATCGCGTACGAGGCGCGTCACGGCCGGCTGCGAATAACCGAGAAGCCGGGCCGCTCCGGTAATCGACCCGCAGGACATCACCGCGAGAAAGGCCTCCAGCGTCCGATAGTCGAGCAGTTTTTCATTCGATATTGACATCATAGCTCGCTTATCATCAACTGAATGCATAATTCAACTGGAATTCTCCGTCGCGCAGCCGCGCCTGACGGGACGGGAAAAACCACCCACCGATCCACGGGAGAACCCGAATGACACCAGCATTTCGCCGCATCACGGCGGCAGTGGTCGCCGCCACCTCGCTTCTCGCCACGCCCGCCCTGGCCGAAACATGGCGGTTGAGCTCCATGATGACGCCGGACAGCTTCGAGGGGCAGGCCTATCAGCGCTTCGCCGATCTGGTGGACAAGTACTCCGACGGCGACCTCAAGATCCGCATCTATCCGAACGAGCAGATCGGCTCGATGGACGCGGTGGTCGAGCAGCTCAGCACCGGCATCATCCAGCTCGCCCCCTCGGCCGTGTCGTTCCTGTCGCGCTGGCAGAAGGGCATCACCTATGCGGGGGCGCCCTTCCTGTTCGACAATTACGATCACTGGGCCGCCTTCATCCGCGGCGACCTCTTCCAGAAGTGGCTGGGCGACGTGCGGGACCAGGCCGGCATCGGCATTCTCGGCGACATCCCGAGCTTCCCGCGCGGCTCCTACCGCACGCTCCTGTCCAGCAAGCCGATCAACAGCGCCGCCGACATCGCCGGCCTGAGGGTGCGGCAATTCCAGAACCCGCTGGTCATCGACGTGTGGGAAAATCTTGGCGCCGAAGTCCGCGTCCTGCCGTGGAGCGACGTCTATGACGCGATCAACCGCGGCATCGTCGACGCGGTGACGTCTCCGGCGGAGCTGATCCCGTCCATGCGCTTCTACGAGGTGGCGCCGCACATCGTGCGCACCAACGAATATCCGCAGGCGGTCGCATTCATGATGAACCAGGCCGCCTATGACAAGCTTTCCGACAAGGACAAGCAGGCACTGCAGAAGGCCTACAAGGAGGCGGCCGGCTATGCGCGCGACCTCATCGCCAAGCAGTCGCAAACCCTTGTGTCCGACCTCAAGTCCCACAAGGACGTGACCTTCAACGCCAACTTCGACACCGCGCCGATCGTCGCCAAGACCGCGACGCTCTACAAGAAGATGGAGAGCGAGGGCAAACTGCCAGATGGCCTGCTCGCGGCGGTGGACGCCGCCCGCGCCGCAACCAAGAAGTAGAGCCCACACAAGACTCACACGGCGCGCCGGATGAACAGGCTGAACCGTTTTCTCGATGTGATGGCGGACCTGTTCCAGGTGATAGCGACCCTGTGCCTGGCGCTGATGCTGATCATCAACGCGGTCAACATCGTCTGGCGCGCCGCGACGAACCACGCCTTCGACTGGGTCTTTCCCTGGACGATGCTGATATTCGTCTGGATGCTGTTCATCGGCCTCTACGTCTATATGCGCACCAGGCGCGACGTCGTGGTCGACATCATCGTGGCCCGCTTTCCCGGCCCCCTGCGCATCGGGATCGCCGTGCTCGGCGATGTCATTGCCCTCGTCGTGATGATCCTCATCCTGTGGGCCTCGCCCAAGATCATCTCCCTGCAGCTCAGCAGCATGGATGCGATCGACCTGCCGCGCTATGTGCGCAGCCTGCCGCTCTTCATCTCCGCCGCCCTGCTCGTCCTGCACTTCGGCAGCCATGCCGTGATGGTGCTCACCGGTCAGG
>CAWEUR010000019.1:0-98245 GCA_963812285.1 uncultured Alphaproteobacteria bacterium
TGCACTTGACAAAAGTATAACGCATTCCTAAATCTGAATAAGGAGATAGGAACACCGCCATGAAGACCGACCTGCAAAACCCGATCTTTCACGAGAGGACAAGGCCCGCGAAGCCCTTGAGGCGATCCGCTGGCCGAACGGTCCGGTCTGCCCGCATTGCGGCAATGCCGATCCTGAGACGATGCCGTGGTCGAGGGCAAGAAGCGCTCGCACCGTCCCGGCCTGCGTATTGCAACGCCTGCAAGGGCCAGTTCACGGTCACGGTCGGAACCGTCTTTGAGCGCTCCAAGTGCCGCTGTCCAAGTGGTGGCTCGGCCATGCACCTCATGGGCTCGTCGAAGAAGGGCATGAGCGCGCACCAGCTTATGCGCATACCTGGGCCTCGTTCCTACCGCACCGCGTGGTTCATGGCGCACCGCATCCGCGAAGCCATGAAGGATCTGACCCCGGCGCCCATGGGTGGCGAGGGCAAGCAGGTCGAGGCTGACGAAACCTATTTCGGCAAGCGCGAGAACCCGCGCCCGTCGAAGCACCGCAAGGGCCGCCCCTACACAAGCGGGCAAGAGCGGCTGCGAACAAGCGCGCCGTGGTCGCTCTGGTCGAGCGCGGCGGACAGTCCCGCACTTCCATGTCGAGACGCCAACGGCGGTGAACGTCGCGATATCATGGTGCGCAACATCCGCCGCGAAAGCGGTCTCACACCGACGAAAGCCGCCTCTACACGGAGACCGGCAAGCAGTTCGCCGACCATCAGACCACAAGCACAGCGGCTGGCGAGTATGCCCGCTACGGGTGGCGACGGCCCACACAAACACGGTCGAGGGCTCTATTCTCAGCGTGTTCAAGCGCGGCATGAAGGGCGTCTATCAGCATTGCGGCGAAACGCATCTGCACCGCTACCTCGCCGAATTCGATTTCCGCTACAACCGCCGCGCCAGCACTCGGCTGTGACCGACACCAGCGCGTCGCGACCGCCGAGGGCATCGAAGGCAAGCGCCTCACCTATCGGCGGATTGGTGAAGCCGCGCACTAACGACAGAAGGCAAGCAAGCACCAACGTATGGGCCAAAGGCCAAGCAATGACCGACGATACGGAAAAGCCAACCAACCGCTTTGCCAATCAGAGATTGCGATGGTCGATGCCCTCAAAATCGATCGTTGAAATCATGATCGTGCGGGGAATAGCAGCGCCTGCCAAATTTGAGCAACTGTTTCAACATCAATTTGCCGGCTACCTGCAAAATAAGATACTGTTAGGCGCATCAGTTTTTGGGCTTCTGCTCCAGTTTGTGAGCAACAAAGATC
Source organism: uncultured Alphaproteobacteria bacterium (assembly GCA_963812285.1). GTDB lineage: Bacteria > Pseudomonadota > Alphaproteobacteria > Rhizobiales > Kaistiaceae > CAVSRC01. Next base: position 1,306 of record CAWEUR010000019.1, read on the forward strand.
GGAATAGAGAGCGAGAAGCAATCCGGCGGCTCTTGAACACACCACCACAGGGGTCGGGGTAAAATGAAGATACGGAGGCATCCGACCCATTTCTGGCCTTAATTCGTGTGGCTTAGTAGTGGTGTTCTGATACCACACGATCCGAATTGGCCGCAATTGCCCTTCCGGTTACCTGTACCAGGCATCCCAAATAATAGCCGCTAAGAAAAGCTACACAGTGCCACCCCCTAGAGGCCACCAAAACAGTTCGGTGATGCCCCCAGTTCGGTAAACAAATAATCCAGACGCCTGAGTATCGTCGCTAATCCGTAACAGGCAACCATCACCCACCTGAAACGTCTCTCTACTTGCTTATGCGGCATTGTCCCCTTTTCCTAGTTCCGCTTCCCCGCACCTTTTTATGCTTGGCGCCGGACGGTTTGCTGCCACCCTGTTTGCGACTTTTCGGTTTTAGAATCAAGCATGGGGCTCTATGCGGGGTTTTGAGCAAGCGCTCTGCGATCCGCTTAGCTTCGCTTAGGTCATCTTTTTGGAGATTTGGTCATGAGCTATCTGCATATTCTCCGAAAAACCAAGCCTCGATACATTGCCATTGCGATTGACTCTTCTCCGCACCTCTGGTCGTTTCTTTCTTCCGCCCGTTCCTTTGGAGTTCTACAGACCAATCGGCGCCGTTTCCGTCTTATGGGGCTTCCTGGTAGCCAACGCTGGATAACATTCTCAAAGCTTGGCTTGGCAACACCAAAACCGATCCGCCAGAAGGTTGGGAATTCACCCTCATCTCGCAAGCGCAGAAAACTATTTCGTAAGCAGCTTCAACTCTGGCCTTTCTGCTGCCCCATCTGCGATTTCAGGATGCGCTGTGCTCTATCATCGATAGAGCCGCCGTGTTGCAGCGCGACCGCAACCTTCTGACACACGGCCCATACATATCCAGTTTTCCCAAGAGCGGTCCTGTCAGCATAACCGTCAGCGCGCGTATCAGTGGAAAAATCATCTCGGAGAGATATGACGTCGCTCGCATAGAGCAAAATCTATCACGCTCTCGGTGAATTGCTTGGCGAGATCTTTAATGGTCTTTTCAGCGACGACGAAAACACCATCCCTCCGCCATTGTCATCTGACGATAGATTGATGTTACGAGAGCTTCTACGCCTTCATCTGAATGGTTCCACAACGCCCATTCCGAGGCCCCTGCACGCACCATCTCCTGGTTCTTTAATCTCCGCTTCCTGATTTGTTGGGCGGATTCCCCGCCGCTTGCCGGCCGGTCCACCATAGGATTTCTTCACTTTCCTACTTTCGTCAAGTGCATAATTGTGAAATTAATCCTAATTTCCGGTCGTGAGTTCCCAGCCTGGAGTGCGAGTATGAGTCTGGGAATGCAGTGGGCGGAGGAGCGGCGTCCGACGTCCCACGACAGATCGAATCTGCAGGCGCAGGCCTGTTTCATCGAAGCGATGGTGGCGACCGTCTTCCGGGTCCGCGCCGAGAACATGAAGTCCGACAAGCGGGGTCGTGCCGATGTCGCCTTCGCGCGACAGGTGGCGATCTATCTCGCCCACACACGGCTCGGCATCTCCTACGCGGAAGCCGGCGAACTTTTTCACCGTGATCGCACGACTGCGGCGCACGCCTGTCGCACCGTCGAGGATCGCCGCGAGGATGAGCGGATCGATCGCATTCTCGATCACCTCGAACGGGCGGTCGATCTCTGGCCGACCATCATGTCCGTGGGGCAGGGCGTCTCATGAGCAGACTTGACGACCGGGAGATTCTGCGCGTCATCCGCCGCCTCGCCGCGAGAGGGGCATATCTCGTCCGCACGGCAGAGGCGTGGCGGATAGAGGAGGGAGCGACGTCGCCGCGTCGGCGCCGCGGCGGTGGGGCGATCGCGGACACTATCATCGAGCGGATGCTTGCCCGCGGCCTGCTTTCACATCGGGATGACAATACGCTCGCCCTGAGCGAGCCGGGGCGTGCGTCTCTCAGGCGCCACCTCGCGGAAGGGGACGGCTTCGTCGCGCAGCATCAAACTCGCGGCACAATGCGTGTCGATCAGCCGGGGGCGGGGCGAGCGGCCGTCGAGGTTAATCTCGATGAAAGCCCGCTCGCCTGGCTGAGACGGCGAAAGGGAAAGGACGGCCGCCCGCTCGTCGATGCGGCGGAATTCGCCGCTGGCGAACGACTGCGCGTGGACTACGAGCGCGGCTGCCTCATGCCGCGCGTTACCGCAAACTGGACCGCCAGCGTCGCCGACGCCCGTCGTGACGGCGGAGCCGGGGGAATCGCCGAACTGACGGAGGCGGCCCTTGCCGCCCGCTCGCGGGTCAACCGCGCCCTTGCCGCCGTCGGTCCGGAATTCGCCGGCGTCCTCGTCGATTTCTGCTGTTTTCTGAAAGGCATCGAAGAGATTGAGCGTAGCCGCCAATGGCCGGCGCGCTCGGCCAAGCTCGTCCTTCGTCTGGCGCTGGCAAGCCTTGCCCGGCACTACGGTCTGTCGCCGGAAGCGCATGGCCGACGTGGCGGCACGCCTCTCCGTCACTGGGGAGTGGAGGGCTATCGCCCGAGCCTCGACTGAGCGGAAAAGGTCAGACGACGGCCTGCGCCGCCTCGGCATCCGCCTTGATGCGATCGACGAGAGCACGCAGCCCGTTCGATCGCTGCGCCGTGAGATGCGCACGCAAGTCAAGTTGGGAGAAAACGTCCTCGGCATCGGTCTTGAGAATCTCCGCCGGAGACTTGTCGTCGAAAAGTGCAATGGCGATCGCGACCAGGCCGCGCACGATGTGCGCGTCGCTGTCCCCGAGGAACCGGAGATGCGGCTCGCCGCTACGGTCTTCGATCGTGGTCGACAGCCAGACCTGACTGGCGCAGCCGCGCACCTTGTTGGCGGACGTATGTTCGCTTTCCGACAGCGGCGCCAGCGACTTGCCGAGCTCGATGACGTAGCGGTAGCGGTCCTCCCAATCGTCGAGAAGTTCAAAATCTGCGGTGATGTCGTCGATTGCTGTCACTGCGCCTTACCCATCCGTTTGCATCCCGGCATATAGCGCAGAGCGCGATTGGTGCAAAACGACGGCGGCAGGACGAAAAAAAGCCGCGAGCGGAAAAAGGGCAGATCAACCGCTCGCGGCGCGGCGAAGCTCGCCGCTGAGTTCGAAATCGGTTAGGCGGCGCCGGCGGGCGTGGGACCGCGCCAGGCGGGTGCTACGTCCTGATTGGTGAGAGTGCCCCGCGAGCTGGCGGCCTGTGGGTCGGCTTTCGACGTTGCCTTCTCCAGATACTTGTAAAGGATCCGCGCCCCGTTCTCGGCCTTGTCGACGAAGAGCTGGAAGGCGGCGCCGCCTGTCACGCAGGCGTCTGGATTGCGGTCGCAGAAGGCGGACATATCGGAAACGGCCGTCCGCGCGGCGACGAGAGTCTCGATGGCGGAAACGCGGGGAGCCGGCGTGCCGGCCTGCGGATCCGCGGGAATGAACATGATCACGACCGACAGCCAGAAGGCCGCGCGAATGAGAAACATGAGCCTGCCCTTTCAGTGCCTTATGCATCGCATTTGCTGCGATTTTCACGAAGGCTAGCAGACCCCTCTGAAGTTGCCGTTCAGACGCTGGCGGCAAATCACATCAAACTTTAGCAATTGACGAAACGTTCTCGCGGCGGAACCGTGCGATGACTCTTAACTGATTGAAGAAAAGCCGATTTTTCTGCACCGAGAGGGCACTGACCGGAGGAGCGATCCGCGCCCCATGCTTTAGCGTTCCTTAAGGCGCCGATGTGAATATCGGGCGCCTAGGCCATTGACAGCGCGTCCGCCAATCACGACCCGAGCTGCCCATCGTATGAGATTTCCCATCGCGCCCTTCGGCCGCATCCTAGACGGGCTTGTTCATCCATCGGTGGTCGGCGACCGCCTTGTCGTGCTGCGCCACCGGTCCTTCATCGCCAGTCATCTTCTGGTCGGTCTCGCCGCCCTTTGCCTCTTGCCAATCTGGCTCGTCGTCACGGGGTCGCTGTCGCTTGTCGGCGCCACTGTGTTCGCGTGGCTGGCGGCACCCCTGGCCGTGGCCGCTTTCCTTTCGCGCACCGGGCGTATGGAGGCGGCCTATCTGGTCTCCGCCGTCGCCTTCTCGGGATTGATCGTCTGGGCCGGTGCTCACACGGGCGGCCTCGCGTCGCCCGCGCTCGCCTGGTTCGCCGTCGTGCCCCTGGAGGCGGCGTTGTCGGGTTCGCGCCGGTCGGCTCTCGTCGGGACAGGGATCGCGGTCGCCGGAGCGTTGGCGCTTTTCGCGCTTGGCCAGGTCGGCGCCTTGCCCAACTCAGGCAGTGTCACGATGTTCGGTGCCGCGCTTCTCGTCGCGGCAATCCTCTATGCGGGCGGAGTTGCAATACGCGCCCTGGCGCTCTTTCGACAGAGCCTTGCGATGGCCGGGACGGGCGGTGAGCGCTACCGGCTGCTCGCGGATCATGTGACCGACATGATCACCTGCCACAAGGTGAACGGCGATGTGGCCTTTGCCTCGCCGGCGACGCGCGTCCTACTCGGTGTCAGCGCCTCGGACGTTCTGGGCGACGGTCTGCTCAAGCGTGTCCACATCGGCGACCGGCCAGCCTACCTCACTGCCCTGTGCGATGCGCGTGCGACCCGTAGCCTCGTCACTGTGGAGTTCAGGTTACGAAGCGACGTTGAGACCGACGCCCGGTCGAGAGGCTTCATCGACGTGGAAATGTCCTGCCGCCCCTCGGCGGAGAACGGCGAGGCAGCCGACGCGATTGTCGCTGTCACCCGCGACATCACCCGGCGCAAGGCGCAGGAAGCGACGATGCGTGCCGCGCAAGAGGAGGCGGAGCGTGCCAACCTCGCCAAGAGCCACTTCCTGGCCCGCATGAGCCACGAACTGCGCACGCCGCTTAATGCCATCATCGGCTTCTCGGAGGTCCTCGAGACTGAGGCGGTCGGGGCCCTGACCGCGGAGCGGCAGCGCGACTACGCCCGCCTCATCAGGGTTTCAGGCGAGCATCTTCTTCAGGTAGTGAACGGCATCCTCGACATGTCGAAGATCGAAAGCGGCGCGTTTGAGATCATGGCCGAACCGATGGCGATCGCACCGCTTGCAAGGACCTGCATCGAAATGATGAGCGGGCAGGCGGCGGAGCGGCACGTCAAGGTCAACTGCCGGGTCACGGAAGATCTTCCGACACTGGTCGCAGACCCCCGCGCGGTCCGCCAAATTCTGATCAACCTCCTGTCCAACGCGATCAAATTCAGCGAAGACGGCGGCAAGGTGACCGTTGAGACGCGGACCGACGGCGAAGAGATGGTCCTGTCCGTTGCCGATAACGGAATCGGCATTTCCGCCGATGATCTGCCGCTCCTCGGCACGCCGTTCATTCAAGCGGACGGCGCCTATGACCGCCGCTATCAGGGTACGGGGCTCGGTCTCTCAATCGTCAAAGGACTGGCCGAGCTTCACGGCGGACGCCTCATGATGGAAAGCCGCGTGGGTGAGGGCACGACAGTGTCGGTTCGGTTTCCCCTCGATGCAGGCAGCCCACACGGGGCCGCCGCACAAGCGGAGAGTAATGACCGGCGCGTATCGGCCGTCGGCAGGAAGGAAGTAAAGTATGCGTAATCGAAGCACCAGCCGCCTCGCCGCCGTTGATTTCGACGACGACGAGGAGATCGTGGCCGACGGTCTGGTCGCCCGTATCGCCGACCACGCCTTCGACAATCCCGCCATGAGCGGCGGACTGATCGTCATGGCGATGACGGCGGTGGCAATCGTCTCCAATGCCATGTTCCTGCAGACCGGGCGGCATCCGGAGCCGCTGTTCGCCACACGACCGGCGGCTGTGTCGGCACCCGTGCCCGTGCCGGTGCCACGCGAGCGCGTAAGCACCGCGTCCACCGCCGTCGCAACACCGCCGATCCCCCGCCAACCTCCGGCAAAGGTCGTCGCCTCCCAGGCTCCCGAAATGATTTGGGGCTCATCACCAAGGTCCAGTCAATACTGGCCGAACGCGGGCTCTATTCAGGCACCGTCGACGGCATATCCGGCCCACAAACTCGCGCTGCGGTCTCGGCCTACCAGAGAGCTGCCGGCCTGAAGGAGACCGGTGACGTGACGGCGGCCCTGCTCCAGGACATGACGCGGCCCGTCGCCAAGACCGCCGCCGTCGCCAAGCCGGCTCCTGCACCGGCTCCTGCACCCGCTCCCGCTCCCACTCAGGCTTCGACCGCTAAGCCGAATACCGCCGAACTCCGTATCGCCCGCGTTCGAGCTGTCGAAGCGGCCCTCAATCAGATCGGCTATGGCCCCATCGTTGCCGACGGCGAGGTCGAGACCGATACGGAAGACGCCATCCGCCGCTTCGAACTTGATAACGGCCTGCCGATCAACGGCAAGGTCGACGCGACGCTGATCGATCGGCTGGTCAAGATCGGCGCCATGCAGCCGATCTAGCCCTGGCCGCAATGCGCGTCACCTCGTCCCTCTGGGTCAGCGCCTACGTCAGGCGCTGCTACATCGAGAATGCGATGGCAGTCGTCATCCGGCGGGGGGCGGAGGAGGCGGGTGCGATTTTCGTCGTTGTCGATCGCCTTGACGGAACGTCCGACTTCTACGGACCGGCGCCGCAGACGTCCTTCTCGGAATCAGCTCCGAGCGATCGTCTCTTCCATCAGGTGCTCGATCGGGCGGATAGCGAGGCGATCTCGACCGCAATCGAGCGGGAAACACGGTTCGACCCCGACGTCTGGGTCGTCGGTATCGAGGATCGCGACGGTCGGTCGTTTCTGCCGCTCGACTGATGCGAATGAAGAGGCTCAGGCGTGGCGGGCCTGGTCGGCTGAGGGCGTCTGGCGCTTCTCGCTCGACTGGTCGGCGACACTGGAACGCCGAAGCTGGCCATTCTCGGCAAAGAGCGGCTCGTGGCGCGGAATGGCCGGTTCGACCGCCGCGCCCTGCCAGGCCTCGACAAGGGTCTCCGCGACAACGCTCTCCATCCCGGCATAGAGATCGGTCAGCCGGAAGAAGGCCGTCACGTCGCGCCCGACGGTCGGGCTGGCAAGGAGGAAGACCTGCTGCGCCTGGACGTTGTCCAGCCGCATCGCCTTCAGAAGGACCGCCAGCGGCTCGCCGGTGGCGTCATCGAGGCAGGCGGTGACGAGGTCGATCTCGATGTCGAGGCCCTCGGAGATTGAACTGATCAGAGCGCTTCTCTGACCGCTACGGGCCAGACCAACGACCTGCGCAGCCCCGAGGATTACGCGAAAGGCGCGATCGGCGGGAGGTGCCGAAACACCATGCCGGCGAACAGGCGGGCGCACGGCGAGGTCGGCCATGAGCCGCAGGCGGGCCGCCCGTTGCATGCCGAGGAAGTGCCATGGGTCGAGCCGACTGGACTTGAAGGCAATGGCCTGGCGCTGCTGCAGCCAGTCCCGCTCGCCGGCCGGACCCCCGCTCACGGGCCCTGCGGTCTCACCCGCCGTCTCTTCTTTCCCCGCCGGCGACGACGCCTCGAGGAGGGCAATCACTTCGACGTTGTCGCCGATCCGCAGCGCGCGCTCGACTTCCGGCGCAAGGGCTGGGCGGCGCGCGATAAGCTTGTGGTGCTCGGCTTCCGTCGCGGCAATCACGGTGAGCAGGTCGAGCGAGCCGAGAACAGACGATCGCGCAAGAACCGGGCGGGCGACCTCAAGCTTGTCCTTCGCCAGCATGCGGACGATCGCGACGGGCGCGTCCCTTCGCGAGGCAAGCCGCTCGGCGACAAAGATCCGGTCTTCCAGGGCGACCCTGGGAAGGAAATGGGCCGCCAGTTCTTCATAGCGGCGTACCTCGTCCCGGTCGTGCGTGGCCTCCTGGATAAAGAGTTCAGTCGTAGCCCGCAGCAGGGCGGCGTCGCGGGCCTGCTCGGTGCTGCGGGGCAGGTCCATCCGACTGTCGGAGCGATATCTGCTTGGCATGCGCATAATCCATGGCGGTCGCCTGAAGGTAGATGCCATCTTGCGCGGAAGTCGTTAGCGGAACATTAACCTTGGTGGCAGCTTAATCCGGATGAGTGGGAGCACCAGCGTTCGCCTGAATGTGGCCGGGGGCTAGATCGAATCCGGCCGAGCGATCCGTGAGAGGCTAGATGGGCACGGTCCTGAGCTTCGAGCCAGCAGCGCGAAACCGGCCATTTGTCGACCGGCCGGAACCGGCCGACGCGTGCGAAATCGTGATCTTTCCCGGCGTCAGGATCGAGCGCCACGATCTCGATCTCGGCCACAGGCTGCGCAATTCGGCGGGGCAGGGAGATTTCGACGGCCTCGGCGGCAAGCACAAACCGCGCAAGACCTCCTGATCACAGCGAACCGGCGCAGTCGGCCGTCTCGAGCGCCTTGGTTGCCGTCGGCACCAGCAAATCATCCGCAACGAAGACCCGAATGAGAGCGAAGCCGAGCTCGATCGGCTCCTCGACGACGATTGCCGTCTCCAGCGAGGCAGGCGGATCCTGGCGGAGCTGCGCAATCTGCACCGGCGTCACCACGACGAGATCGAGCTGAGGCGTGGAAATCGAGCGGTCGTTGAGGCTGTAGACATTTCGACCCCGCCGGTCGAACACCGCAACCGACCAGAAATCGTCCGGAAGCGTCGCGCGGATGCGGACGGGCCCCTTGGCGAGCGAGAAACGGCATACCGCGTGAAGCATGTGCGGGTCGAGGGCGGGCAAGGACTCCGGTCCCGAGGATCCCATCGGGATAATGTGGAACTGCCCATCGCGGCCGAATTGGGCGATGCGGGCCCAGGCGTCATGGGTAGCGTAGAGCGGCACCATGAAGACGACGGCGATGTGGATGACGCCGCCCAGCAGAAGACCGCCGACGATGAAGAACAGCGTCCGCCTCATCCACAGCCCTCTTTGTCGATGGCGGGCATGACGAGGTCAGGAAGCTGGCTACCGGTCGTCAACGGCGTGTCGTAGAGGCGCAGCACGAGGCTGAAGTGATCTGTCCGCGTGATGGGCAGCCAATTGCCCGGCTGCACTCCAGCCGCGACGGCGATCGTGAAGCTGCCGTCTGGACGCCGCAGGATCTCGCGTGACTGAAAGCTCGTGCGGTGAGCGGGATTGGCCATGAGACGGCCCTCGGAATCATAGGCGGTCAGGGTCCACAGCCGCGCTGCCGGCGTCTCGCCACTCACCGCATAACGACAGTGGCCGTCGAGCGGCTCGCCCTCGGTGTCGGCCTCGGCCGTGAAGGCAATGCCTTCGCTGGCGCCGAGCGGCAGCCTGCCGGTCCGCGCGAGCGAGGCGACCGCATAGGGATCGGCGTCCGCGCCGCCGCTATGCGGCCAGGCGATCCAGGCGCCGGTGCGCACCGCTCCGAAGATCTCGCCGCGATCGAGCGCGTACCAGGCCGACAGCAGACCGACCGTGGCGGCAATGACGATCCCGATCGCGATGTCGATGATGAAGCGCAAGAAGCGAATCCCGGAGCGTGGCGCCGCGAACGATACAGGTCATCCCGGCACGATGCTATGCGGGCGGGACGACCGGCGACCGGCGCTCAATGAGGCGAATCCGCGGGTTCAGCGGCACTCTCGATGCCGGCGACGCCGAAGCTCGACGTGCCGAGCGAGGCGATGGGCTTGAGGCTTGGGGCCTTCAGCATCAGGTTCTCGATGGCGCGCAGCCTGACGGTCGTCGCCTCGCTCAGATTGACCGGCTGCGGCTCGGCAGAATTTCCTTTGGAATCAGTGGGTTGGGCATCGGCGACCTGGGGCGTCTCGAAGGGATTGTCGAGATAGGGGATCGCCTTCAATGTGATGCCCTTATGCGCGAAAGTCATATAATCGGTGCCACGCCATCGCCGGAAGACTACCGCCAGTCAATCGACGCGTTGGCGCGAAGCTGTCATTACCGAACCATACGGTCGTCACGTAGTTTCCAGTAAAGCCACAGAACCACGCGTCGCGCCAACCGGATGTCGTTCCCGTTTTACCTGCCGTGCGGATGCCATCCAACTTGGCCCGCCGGCCGGTGCCGCGCTCGGGGACTTGGATGAGCATCGAATCCATTTCCTTGACGATCTTCGGCTCGAGCACGCGCTCCGGCGGCGGCATGCTTTGCTGCGGTCGTAGACGAGTCACACCCTGTCCATTGACGATCTTGGTGAAGGCATAGGGCGTCGCCTTGTAGCCGCCATTGGCGAAAGCGGCATAGGCGCCGGCCATGTCGACGACCGAAACCTCAGATGTTCCAAGGGGTAAGGAGCGGGTGATGCGCAGATCGTTGGTGATGCCCATCTTGTGCGCGGCGTCGACGATCTTGTCGCGCCCGACCGCCTGCGCCAGTCGGACGGCCACCGTGTTGATCGAGTTGATCAGGGCCGTGGTCACGGTGATCGCGCCGCGATAGCGTCCACCATAATTGTGCGGCGACCAGTTGCCGATGGTGATCGGCGCGTCCTGGACGATGCAAATCGGGCGTGAAGCCGTTCATCATGGCCGTCGAATAGACGAAGACCTTGAACGACGAGCCGGGCTGGCGGAGGGCGTCGGTCGCGCGGTTGAACTGGCTCTCGCCATAATCGCGCCCGCCGACCATGGCGCGCACCGCCCCGTCGGGCTCGACCGACGACCAGCGCCGCCTGCTTGACCCGGTAGGCGTCGCCATACTGGCGCAGCATCCCCTCGATCGAATCCTCGGCCGCGTGCTGCAGCGACATGTCGATCGTGGTGCGCACCGTCAGCACCCGGTCGCCGGGCGGGGCGAGGTTCTTCACCTTCTCGAACGCCCAGTCGAGGAAGTAGTCGGGCGAGGCCTTGGCATCGGCGTTCTCGACCACGTCGGCCGGATGGCGCCGGGCGCCGATCACCTGGCCCTCGGTCATGAAGCCGGCCTGGACCATGTTGGTCAGCACCTCGTTGGCGCGCGCCCGCGCCGCCGGCAGGTCGAGATGTGGGCGCGAAGCGCGACGGCGCCTTGAACAGGCCGGCGAGCATCGCCGCCTCCGGCAGGGTGACGTCCTTGATCGACTTGCCGAAGTAGAAATTCGCCGCCGCCTCGACCCCGAAATTGCCGCCGCCCATATAGGCGCGGTCGAGATAGAGCTTGAGGATCTCGCTGCTTCGACAGGTTCGCCTCCAGCCACAGTGGCGAGGAAGGCCTCCTTGATCTTGCGCTGGAGCGTGCGCTCGTTCGACAGGAAGAGGTTCTTGGCGAGCTGTTGGGTGATCGACGAGCCGCCCTGGACGACGGCGTTGGCGCGCAGGTTTTCGACCAGCGCCCGCGCCGTGCCGAGCACGTCGATGCCGAAATGCTCGAAGAAGCGCCGGTCCTCGGTGGCGAGCACCGCCTTGATCAGATAATCGGGCATCTCGTCGAGCGGCACCACGTCGGAATGGCGGATGCCGCGCTTGCCGATCTCGTTGCCGTAGCGGTCGAGGAAGGTGACGGAATAGTCGCCCTGCGAGCGCCAGTCGGTCTTGGTCGCCTGGAAGGCGGGCAGCGCCAGCATCAGCACGACCACCGAGCCGGCCGCGCCCAGCGTCATCGCCTCGCCGAGGAGCTCGAAGACGACGCGGGCGAAGCCGGTCACGCGGAAGCGCCGCATGAAATTGGAAAAGCCGGTCGAGCTTGGCCGAAAGGTAGGTGCCGGCGCGGAAGAGGCTGGTGTCGACCCATGCGTCGACATCGAGGGGCCGGATCCCGCCGCCGCTTCCGCATGTTCCTGAAGGGGTCGCGCAAGGCCCTGTTCCACTCGGCTCAATAAGACGCTAGGTGCTAGAGCATACGACGTTCTGCGACGAAGACAAGCGGTAAGACAAGTGAAATGCCGGTGAAGAGGGCGAAGCAAAGGCGCCGCCGAGGCGGGCGCGGGCGACCGACGGCCGTTCTGGCAGGCCAAGACGCTGCACGAGATGACCGCGCGCGAGTGGGAATCGCTCTGCGACGGCTGCGGGCGCTGCTGCCTCAACAAGCTGGAGGACTGGGACACCGGCGAGATCCACTGGACCGAGATCGCCTGCCGGCTGCTCGACGACGAGACCTGCCGCTGCACCGACTACGCCAACCGGCGCACCAAGGTGCCCGACTGCCTGAAGCTCACCCCGACGCTGGTCGAGCGCCTGTCCTGGCTGCCGCCGACCTGCGCCTACCGCCTCATCGACGAGGGCCGCGACCTCTACTGGTGGCACCCGCTGGTCTCCGGCGACCCCGACACGGTCCACTACGCCGGCATTTCCGTCCGCGGCCGCACCATCAGCGAGGAGGGCCTGACCATCGACGATTACGAGGACCACCTCGTCGACTGGCCGGAGGAGGACATGGGGGACGGCGTGGAGGTGGTGGAGAAGGAGAAGTAAGGGGGGGGCCGTACTAGCCAGCGTGTAGGATGGGCAAAGCGGGGGCCGCGACAGCGGGTGGAGCGTGCCCAAGAAGCGGTCCTTTTGGCTGACTTGGGCGTGCGAAGACAGTGCGGGCACGCCCCCTCTGGCGTGCTTCGCTAACCCTGCATTGTGCCTGCTCCTCGGCCGCAGAGGGCACAAGTCTGGAAGCCGTCGTCATGTCTAGTTCCCCTCGGGCACCGCAGTGGTGACTCACGCATATTGAGCCTCTATCAACAGGTGGCAATGAGAGGTTGATAGATATGAAACCGTATTGCTAGGTCGTGAACTCATAAATGCGGAACGACCGACACGTGCGGCTAGTGAACCTCGATAATTATCTGCATGTTCTGCCGTGCCGCCTCCTTCTCCAGCCACTGGCAGACCCTGCGAACCTTTGAGTTAGCCACGCCGCGGACGGAGAACTCGGTTGTGGCAGCGTCCACCTCGTCGAGTTCCACTTCCCCCGTGCCTTTGCCGTGATCACGGGTGTAGCGATATACATCCTCACCGTAGTTTCGCAGACGATGGATTAGGCTGAACTCCTCAGATTGATCGGTCGGAAAGCGGATTAGAATGGTGCGCATCCGCGAACTGTAGCCATATCTGCCTGCGTCTGCCATTAGGCCGTTTCCGACGGAGGTTTTCATGGTTGGGCAAATCTGATTCAGACTTCGCATGAGCCGATATGACCTGACCGACTTCGAATGGTGCGCGATCGAGCCGCTGTTGCCCAACAAGCCGCGAGGAGTGCCGCGCGTTGACGACCGCAGGGTGCTGAACGGCATTTTCTGGGTGCTGCGATCCGGTGCGCCATGGCGCGATTTGCCAGAGCGATACGGCCCGCGCACCACCTGCTACAACCGGTTCGTCCGATGGGGGAGAGCAGGTGTGTGGGATCGCCTCATGGACGCCATCACCAAAGCCCATGACGGCACGGTGCAGATGATCGACACTTCAATTGTTCGCGTCCATCAGCAGGGAGCGACGGCAAAAAAGGGGAGCGAGACTGTTGTCTCGGTCGCTCCCGAGGCGGGCTGACGACCAAGATCCATGCTCTTGTCGACGCCCAAGGCAGGCCGATCAAGCTGACGCTCACGGCAGGTCAGATGAGCGACATTGCCTCCGCAGCGGACTTGATCAAAGAATTGCCAGAGGGTGCCATGCTGATCGCAGACAAGGGCTACGATGCCAACGCCTTGCGCACAGCCATCACTGAGCAGAAGGCATGGGCTAACATCCCGCCGAAGGCCAACCGCAAGGAGCCGATCTGTTCAGCCCCTTCCTCTACAAAGCACGCAACCTCATCGAGCGCTTCTTCAACAAGGCCAAGCACTTCCGTCGTATCGCAACCCGATACGGCAAGCTAGCCGAGAACTATCTTGCTGCCCTAAAGCTCGTGGCAATCCGAATCTGGCTACGCGGTAATGAGTCTACATCCTAGGACCCGAGCAGACGACCCTTGGTTGCAAGGTTCGCTGTTCTGGTGTTATTTGTCCGGGCTATTCTGCGAGACGGGAAATAGATTTTCGTCACGATAGAGATGCGTATTGGACGGCCTAACGAGCAATCAGCTTCGCCCATTCAAAAGATTATTCTCAAGATCTTCGTCACCTAGACGAGCTGGAAGCAAGAATTGATGAGACTGAGGGATATTTTTCCCCAATGCACGTGCATTCTAAGAAAGAACTATTTGAAAGTGAATATTGCGACGAGATCGAGACGTTGTGCGGAAGATCGTAGGGTGGGCAAAGCGGAGGCCGCGAGAGCGGACGGAGCGTGCCCACGCGGTATTTGGCTGAGGCGTGGTTGACCGCGTGGGCACGCGCGCTTTTGGCGCGCTTTGCCCACCCTACGCGGTCGGCGTGGCTTCACGGTGCGCGGGATCAATCCGGTCCGAGGTTGGCCATCTCACGAATGTCTCCGCCCCAGCGATCGTAGGGTGGGCAAAGCGGAGCCCGCGAGAGCGGGCGGAGCGTGCCCGCTCCTCAGTTCGTTTGAGTATGCGCTTCGGGCAGGTCGCGCCGCAAAGGAGTGAACCCGTATTGCGAGCATATTATTTGATGGACAACCTTTAGGAGAGTTTGATTATGATGGCTCTGGGCTTGAGAGGGGGCTGTCATGCGTGTTGCAGTGATATTGATATGCGTTGTCGTTCTGGCGTCCTGCGCCAGGCGTGCCGAGGAAATCGAGACGAGCTACGTCTCGCCAGTTCTCTATGAGAAATCTCACTTGCCAGCAGCTATCCGCCGAGGCGGCGCGCGTCAGCGGTCGGGCCGCCGAACTGGCAGGTCGACAGAACAAGAATGCGACCAACGATGCGGTCATGACGGGCGTGGCGCTCGTGCTGTTTTGGCCGGCCGCGTTCGCCGTCAAGGGGGACAACGCGACCGCGGCCGAACTCAGCCGTTTGAAGGGCGAAAAGGAAGCGATCGAACACGCTTCAGTCGCCAAGAATTGCGGGATCGTGTTTCGCCCGGGTGCTCCAACACCGCCGGCTGGCTAGCGATCGTAGGGTGGGCAGAGCAGAGCCCGCGAGAGCGGGCGGAGCGTGCCCACGCCGTGATCTCGGGTGCGATGGCCCGCGTGGGCACGCGCGCCTTTGGCGCGCTTTGCCCACCCTACGCGGTGCGCGTGGCTTCACGGCGGGCGGGATCAATCCGGCCCGAGGTTGGCCATCTCACGGATGTCCCCGCCCCAGCGATCGTAGGGTGGGCAAAGCGGAGGCCGCGAGAGCGGGCGGAGCGTGCCCACGCTGTGCTTGACCGGGGTGTGGTTGACCGCGTGGGCACGCGCGCCTTTGGCGCGCTTTGCCCACCCTACGCGGTCGGCGTGGCTTCACGGCGGGCGGGATCAATCCGGCCCGAGGTTGGCCATCTCCCGAATGTCTCCGCCCCAGTCCGGCGGAAGCTCTCCGCGTTTCACGTAGCGATGGAAGCTGCTGTGCGGCCAATCGGCGACACGCGGCACGAGACCATGCTTGACCGGATTGAAGTGGATGTAGTCGACGTGACTCTGAAGATCGTGGTCGTCGCGGATCGCGTGCTCCCAGAAACGTCGCTGCCAGACGCCCTTTTCGCGCTTCGCGATCTTGCTTTGGGTACGGGCGCCACTCGTCGATGTGCCGCGAGAGAAGCCGGCTTTGATGACCTTCCAGCGCAAAGAGAAGTCGCTATCGCCTTCGGGCAGCGACCAGATCGCATGCAAATGGTCGGGAAGAATGCAGATGGCGACCGTCTCGAAAGGGCGACGACGCTGGACGAGACGATAAACCTGGCGCAGCCGATCGATGTCGCGGACGAGGAGATCGCTCGTCCGGTCCGCGAGAACGACCGTGAAGGAGAAAACCCCGCCTTCAATCCGCAATCGGCGATAGCGCGACATGGTTTCATTCTAGCGAGTGCCGTTCCCAAGCGACAACCACAGGCCTCGTAGGGTGGGCAAAGCGAAGCCCGCGGCAGCGGGTGGAGCGTGCCCACGCCGTGTTCGGCCCGCGGATAGACCGCGTGGGCACGCGCAGCTGCGGTGCGCTTTGCCCACCCTACGACCTGGGCTGCGGCGTGAAAGCCGCTTCCTTGCCGTCTGACGTATCGCTCGATACGGATGAGGGCCGCCGGCTTTCGTGCCGGCGGCGTGTGTTCATTCGGGGAGGTTGGCGATGGAGTTGTCGGTCCATTCGCGTCGGAGCCGCGATGCTTAGGCAGGATACGCGGCGCCTTCGGCGCGGAGAGCGTCTCGAATTCTGGGCGCGGGCCGGGAAGGCGGGGCCCGGCGATGGCGCGCCGTTTTCCCTGACCGGCGAGAAGGGCCTGGTCTTCGGCATCGCGCATGTGCCGCCGCATTTCGCCTTCTTCGCCCACACCCATTATGCCGACGAGGTCGTCACATTCGCCTGGGACGACGCGGCCATCGAGATTTCGCTCGCCTATGTCTTCGCGCGCGAGCGTGTCGCCGAGACCGGCGTCACCTTCCTGGCCTTCCGCGATGGCCGGATCGAGGAGTTTCCGCGCGACGCGTGGGCCGACTGGTATGGGCGCGACGCCGGGCGGCCCTCGCTGCGCTTCTCGCCGTTCCAAGGGTGGATGAACGATCCGAACGGCCTCTGCCGCGTCGATGGCGCCTATCATCTGTTCTATCAGTTCCACCCGAACGGCACCGACTGGGGGCCGATGCATTGGGGCCATGCCGTCTCGCGCGACCTCTATCGCTGGACCCATTGGCCCGTCTTCCTGCATCCGGAGCAGAATCTCGGGGCGCTGGGGGCGAGTGGCGGCGCCTTTTCCGGCAGCGCCTGTCTCGAGCCCTCGGGCGGGGTCTCCGTCTTCCACACCGAGAGGCTGCCGGCCTATGACGGCGCCCGGGATTTTACGGAGATCCAGAAGCGGGTGATGCCGTCCGCCGACCTTGTCCGGCCCCTGGCGAGCGAAATCGTCCTGGAACATCGCCCGGCCGGTGGCGGCGACGACTTTCGCGACCCCAAGGTCTGGTACGACGCCGGACGCGGCGCCTATCGGATGGTGCTCGGCGCGGCGATCGACGGCAATCCGGCGGTGCTTCTCTATGGCTCGCCCGACGGGCGCGACTGGACGTTCCTCTCCGTGCTCTATGAGGCGCCGGAAGAATTCCGCGCCCATGGCGGCCGCTGCGTCGAGTGTCCCGATTTCTTCCTGCTCGACGGGCACTTTGTGCTGGTGATGAGTTTTCTCGGCTACACCGACCCCGAGACCGGGCGCAAGAACCTGCTCTACGCCCTGACCGGCGCCTTCGCGGACGATCGCTTCGTGCCCTATGGGCCCGATCTGCAGGAACTCGACTTCGGCACGGACTGCTACGCCATGCAGAGCTTCGCCGACGGCGACCGGCAACTCGCCTTCGCCTGGCTGTTCAACTGGGGCGTCCGCAAGCCGGCGGGGTCGGTGTATAGCGGCGAGCTGTCCCTGCCGCGCGTGCTCGGGCTCGACGACGAGCGCCGGCTGACCATGATGCCCGAGCCCGGCTATCGGACCTTGCGCGCGGCGCGCTTCGACAGGCCCGGCGAGCGACGCCTGACGCCACCGGGCGAGGGCACCTGCGAACTCAGCCTTTCCGGCGCGCTCGATGGCCTCTCCATCGTCGCGCGAGGGCCTGGCGACGCGGCCTGCACCATCGCCCATGAAGACGGACGGCTCGTCGTTCGCGCGCCGGAGGATGACGGCCGCATCGCCTATCGCTCGCGGCCCTTGGATTTGCGCGATCTCACCGTCTTCTTCGATCACGGCGTCATCGAGATCTACGCCAATGGCGGCGCCGTCTGCGGAACCCGCCGCAGCTACCGCCTCAACGCCATTCGCGAGATCGACATCGAAGCCGATGATGTGGCGCGCATCGACACCCTCGAAGCCTGGACCTGCCGCTCCGCCTGGGAGGCGCGCTGAGCGTCACGAAGTTTCGCATCGCCTCAATAGACGACGACGCTGCGGATCGACTCGCCGGCATGCATCAGGTCGAAGGCCCTGTTGATGTCGTCGAGCCCCATGATGTGGGTGATCATCGGGTCGATCTCGATCTTGCCGTCCATGTACCAGTCGACGATGCGTGGCACGTCGGTGCGCCCGCGCGCGCCGCCAAAGGCGGTGCCTTTCCACACGCGGCCGGTGACGAGCTGGAAGGGGCGGGTGGAAATCTCGGCGCCGGCCGGGGCGACGCCGATGACGATCGACTGGCCCCAGCCGCGATGGGCGCTCTCCAGCGCGGTGCGCATGACGTTCACATTGCCGGTGCAGTCGAAGGTGTAATCGGCCCCGCCGATCTGGTCGGCGCCGCGCTTGGTCATGGTCGACGAGATGGGCGACGAGGTCGCCGTCGACGTCCTTCGGATTGACGAAATGGGTCATGCCGAAGCGCGCGCCCCATTCCTGCTTGGCCGGATTGGTGTCGACGCCGATGATCATGTCGGCGCCGGCGAGCCGCAGCCCTTGCACGACATTGAGGCCGATGCCGCCGAGGCCGAAGACGATGGCGGTCGCGCCTTCTTCGACCTTCGCCGTATTGAGCACGGCGCCGACGCCGGTGGTGACGCCGCAGCCGACATAGCAGGCCTTGTCGAAGGGCGCGTCGTCGCGGATCTTGGCGACCGCGATCTCCGGCAGGACGGTGAAATTGGCGAAGGTCGAGCAGCCCATATAGTGGTAGAGCGGCTTGCCGTGGAAGGAGAAGCGCGACGTGCCGTCGGGCATGACGCCCTTGCCCTGGGTGGCGCGGATCGCGGTGCACAGATTGGTCTTGCGCGACAGGCAGGAGGGGCATTGCCGGCATTCCGGCGTATAGAGCGGGATGACGTGGTCGCCCTTCTTGACGCTGGTGACGCCCGGCCCGATATCGACCACGACGCCGGCGCCTTCATGGCCGAGAATGGCGGGAAAGAGCCCTTCCGGATCGGCGCCGGACAGGGTGAATTCGTCGGTGTGGCAGATGCCGGTCGCCTTGATCTCGACCAGCACCTCGAAGGCCTTCGGCCCCTCGAGCTGCACCGTCTCGATGCTGAGTGGCTTGCCGGCCTCGAAGGCCACCGCCGCGCGCACATCCATTCCGTCTCTCCCGTCTTGCCGAATTCAGAGCGGCGATTGTGAGTGAAGCGGCGGGCAAAGGCCAGACGGAGTCAGGCGGCAAGCGCCTCAGCGCGCGTGGCGTCTGCTGGCGCGCCGGGTGAGGGGATCGGTCTGGTCGGGATGGATGACGAGGTCGCGCAGCGCTTCGCACATCTCGCGGTACCGTTCGGCGCCAATCTGCCTTGACCATTCCTCCTCGGTCGCGGCGTGGATGCCGATCGCCGTCTCGTGGAGCTTCCTGCCCCTTTCGGTGAGGCGGACGAGCCGCGCCCGGTCATCGCTCGGGTCAGCGACCAGTGCCAGGTAGCCGAGCGATTCCAGGTCGCGGAGAAGGTCGTTCACGCGCTGCTTGCTGAACTGGACGCTGGCGGCGATCTCGGTCGGACGCCTGCCTTGAGGACCGGGCCAGCGGAAGAGGGTCACATGCGAGGGGCGGATATCGTCATAGCCCGCGGTGACGACGCCCTCGTAGATGCGCTCGCGGACTTCGGCGAGGGCGAAGCGGAGGAGCGCACCGATCTGCAGGGGCGTGGCGGAATCTGGCGATTTGTCCGTTGACATGATAGTACGGAATCCATACGGTTATTCGTACGATATCCATACGATGTTCGATTGGGCGGCACAATAAGGGGGAAGACGATGTCGACCAGCACCACCGCAATCAAATACCTGCCCGCCAATCGCGGCCGCTCCTTCGCCCATCTCGGCACGGCCATCAGCTTCAAGGACGAACCGTCCGAGAACGGCGATACGCTGCTTCTCTTCGAGATGCGCATGCCCGGCGGCAATCGCGTGCCGCCGCATCGTGAGCGCAACCACGAGGCCTTCTACGTCCTGGAAGGCACGCTCGAGGTCACCGCCGATGGTCAGCCCTTCCGTCTCGGCGCCGGCGACTTTCTCGCCATCCGCCCTGGCGTCCTCCATGCCTTGCACAACCCGGTGAGCGAATGGTGCCGGGCGCTCACATGGGTCTCGCCCGGGAGCCAGCACGTGCGCTTCTTCGAGCGTCTTGGCGAGCCGATTGACGATCCGCGCCATCCGCCTCAGCCGAAGGGTCCGCCCGACGTCGAGGAGCTGATAGCCGTGGCGCGGGAATGCGGCATGGAGTTCCAGCCGCTCTAAGCCTTGTCGATCGTCGGCACGAAGCCGGCCCGTCCGGAAGCAAGGACGCTCCCTCTCTCACTGTCGGGAGGGGCGGCCTGGCTTTCGCGTGAAGGTCGCTCTATCCCGAGCACCGCGCCGGGCGAAAAATGTATCGAGATGTATCGGGCCGCGCCGGGGCGACAATCGGATGCAAAGTCGGCTCTTGCCGACAAACCTCGGCGACAGGGCGGGCCTAGGGTGCTTGGCAACGGCGGCGATGAGATGCCGCCGGATCCAGGCGAAGCCTCCCGAACCTCGTACCCTACGGCCTTTCCATGCGACAGAATTCTGAACCGGTGGGGAACCACCTTCATCCTCTGGTCCTTTGTCGTGACCGCGGTCACGGGCGTTCTTCTCTTCGTTCACATCCGCGCGGGCGCCACCGAAACGCTCCACATCTGGGTCGGGCTGCTCATGGTGCTCGCCTTCGTGCCGCATGTGATGCGCAACTGGCGGGCCTTCGTCGGCTATCTGCGGCGGCCGGCGACCTATGCGGCGCTTGCCTTCACCGTGCTCGTCTCGGTCGCGCTTGCCTATCCGGTGCTGACCGGCGGTGGCGAAGCGGGTGGACCGCCCGGCATCCGTTCCATGGTGACGATCAGCTCGGCCATCGCCGACGCGCCGCTTTCGGCGGTTGCGCCGATCGCCCACACCGATGTGCCGGGCCTGACGGCGAAGCTCGACCAGCTCGGCGTTTCGGCGGCAGCGAGCGATGCGACGATCCGGCAGATCGCCACCGCCGCCGGCAAGAATCCCAACGACCTCCTGGCGCAACTGCTTGAAACGCAAAAGGCCACGGACTGAATGGATGCGCGCCGTCGCGCGGCCCGTAAGGCGGCGCGCCGCGAAATCTTGATCTGGATCAACGCGCAGCGCGTCCCGGCGGGCCTCAATCCTCCTGTTTTCAAGAACGGGAGACCTGACGCATGCCCAAGGACGTTGCCCTCGTCACGATCGGCGTTCTGATCGTTTTCGGTATCTTCTCCGTCGCGCTTGCCTGGGTCGACCGTTACACCAACGGCAACAGGAAGACCTGACCGCGACCGCAGAAGGCGAAGGAGAAAATTCCTAGGAATTTTTTCTTGACACCGTGACGGTGCTTCGGTAGGGTTCAGCTAACGTCGAACAGGTGCGCCACTGAGGCGGCCTGTTTGGTTCCTCCCTCTGAAGATCAGACTTCATATGGCTTCGGTGCCTCTGGCTTGCCTTCCCGTGAAGGCGCGCCTCCGGCTCCGGGGCCTTTTCTTTGCCCATGCGCACCGCCCGATGATTATCAGCGTCAGCCCCGAAACCGTGATCGAAGCGCGCCGGCGCATCGAGGAGACGACCGAATCGCAGACCGCGATCGCCGCCTCGCTCGGCATTCCGTCCTCGACCTTGTCGGTATGGAAGATCCGCGGCGGCTGGACGCGGCCGGAAGGCGCGCCGCTGCCGCCGGCCCTTGGCGGCGCCCGCCAGGGGCGCGTCGCCGGCCAGATCATCGATCGCGTCACGGCGCGGCGGACGCGGATGATCGCGAAGCTCTACCGGGCCTTCGAACATCAGGTCGCGGAGATGGAAAGCCGGCTGGCGCGGACGGGAAGCGAGCTTGAGGAGAAGGATGCCCGCACGCTCGGCACCCTTGCACGGACGCTTGGCACGCTGATCGCGCTCGAGCGGGACGAAGGCGCGAAGGCGAAGGAGACGGAGCAGTCCGATAACGATGACCTTCGCGCCGAGCTTGCTCGACGAATTAAGCGCTGGGCTGATGGCGGGGAGGGACCTCGACGCCCTGCTGAGGGATCTGACGAATGACCTGGCCGATCTTCTCGGCCGGGAATGGTATCTCGACGCGCGCCGCGACCAGAAGGTGCCGGCCGGCGACTGGCTGGTCTGGCTGATCCTCGGCGGGCGCGGCGCCGGCAAGACGCGCGCCGGCGCCGAATGGGTCAAGGGCATGGCGCTCGGCCTGCCGCCCTTCGCCGAGAAGCCCGTCGGCCGCATCGCCCTTGTCGGCGAGACGCTGGCCGACGTGCGCGAGGTCATGGTCGAGGGTGTCTCCGGCCTGATGGCGCTGCATCATCCAGCCGAGCGCCCCGCCTGGCAGCCGAGCCGGCGGCGCCTGGAATGGCGAAACGGTTCGGTCGCGCAGGCCTATTCCTCGGAGGATCCGGAAAGCCTGCGCGGGCCGCAATTCGGCGCCGCCTGGTCGGACGAACTGGCCAAGTGGCGGCATCCGGACGCGACCTGGGACATGCTGCAATTCGCCCTGCGCCTCGGCGCGCGTCCGCGCCAGGTGGTCACCACGACGCCGCGGCCGATGGCGCTGCTGCGCCGGCTGATGGCGGCCGAGGGGACGGTCAGGACCCATGCGACGACCCGCGACAATGCCGGCAACCTCGCGCCGGGCTTCCTGCTGCGCGTCGTCGGCCGTTATGCCGGCACGCGGCTCGGCCGCCAGGAGCTGGAGGGCGAGCTGATCGAGGATCGCTCGACGCGCTATGGCAGCGCGAGACCATCGAGGCCGCGCGCATCGCCGCCGCGCCGACGCTGAACCGCATCGTCGTCGCCGTCGACCCGCCGGCCTCCAAGCGCTCCGGCACCTGCGGCATCGTCGCCGCCGGCCTTGGGCGGGAGGGGCTCGGCTATGTGATCGCCGATGGCACGGTCTCCGAGGTGCGCCCCGACCAATGGGCCGCGGCCGCGCTCCGCCTCTTCCTCGATCTCGAGGCGGACGCGCTGGTCGCCGAGATCAACCAGGGCGGCGACATGGTGACCGCGGTCATCCACGAGGTCGACCCGCGCGTGCCCGTGACCACCGTGCGCGCGACGCGCGGCAAGTGGCTGCGCGCCGAGCCGGTCGCCGCGCTCTATGCGCAAGGGCGCGTGCGCCATGTCGGCACGCTGCCCGAACTGGAGGACGAGCTCTGCGACTTCGGCCCGGACGGCCTCTCCTCCGGCCGCTCCCCCGACCGCCTCGACGCCCTCGTCTGGGCGCTCACCGCGCTGATGCTGAGCGGCGAGGGCGAGCCACGGGTGCGGGGGGTCTAGTCGGGGTGGAGAAAGCCGCGTCAATGTCACGGGGTTGTGGATCGGCCCGCGCATTCCTAAGACAAGGATGAGCGGCGCTCCCATTGCGCGCGGCGCGCCGATTTTGATTTTCACGAGGAGGGACAGATGCAGACGCGTTACGCGGAGCGGCTCGGCACAGGCCTGTCGGAGATCGGCTTCGGTGCCTGGGCGATTGGCGCGAGCTGGGGCGAGGTCCCGGAGCCGGAAGCCGAGGCGACGGTCAACGCCGCGCTCGATGCCGGCGTCACCATGATCGACACCGCCAATGTCTATGGCGGCGGCCGTTCGGAGCGGATCATCGGCAAGGTGTTGAAGGCGCGCGGTGGCACAAGGCCGTTCGTCGCCACCAAGGCCGGCCGCGGCGGGCCCAACACCGTCGAGAGCTACACGTATGAGAATCTGTCGGCCGCGGTCGAGCAGAGCCTGAAGAACCTGCAGACCGATGCGCTCGATCTCCTCCAGCTTCATTGCCCGCCGACCGAGGTCTTCTACACGCCGGAGGTCTTCGAGGCGCTCGACCGGCTGGTCAAGGACGGCAAGCTGAAGCGCTATGGCGTCAGCGTCGAGAAGGTCGAGGAAGGGCTCAAGGCGATCGAATATCCGAGCGTCGCCAGCGTCCAGATCATCTACAACATTTTCCGCCAGCGCCCGGCGCGCCTGTTCTTTCCCGAGGCCAAGCGGCGCGGCGTCGCGGTGATCGTACGCGTGCCGCTGGCGAGCGGGTTGCTGACGGGCAAGATGAATGCCGCCACCACCTTCGGCGCCGACGACCACCGCAATTTCAATCGCCACGGCGAGCGCTTCGATGTCGGCGAGACCTTTGCCGGCGTGCCTTACGAGGAGGGCCTGGCGGCGGTCGAGGAACTGCGCCCGCTGGTGCCCGACGGCGCGACCATGGCCGCCTTCGCGCTGCGCTGGATCCTGATGAATGACGGCGTGACGACGGTCATTCCCGGCGCCAAGAACGTGACCCAGGCGAAAGCCAATGCCGCCGCCGCCGAGCTGACGCCGCTCTCGGCCGAGACCATGGCCGCGGTCAAGGACATCTACGACCGCCGCATTGCCCCGCATGTCGACCAGCGCTGGTAGGCGCTGGCCCGTGGGGTGAGTTGAGACCGCGGTAGCCCGGGTGAAGCGCAGCCTAACCCGGGGAGTGACACCCCGTTCGGTCCCGGATTGCGCTGCGCTTGTCCGGGCTACGGATCGAGTTGGCCTGCGCTAGCTCCGCCGCCCGATCGCACCCGCCAGCGCCACGAGCAGCCAACCGGCGATGAGGGCCGAGCCGCCGATTGGCGCGGCGAGGGGCAGGATCGCGTGGCCATAGATGTGATGCGGCGCCAAGATCCGCCGAAAAGAGCACCGCTCCGCCGGCGAAGACCAGGGTCGCGATGCGCAGGATGCGCCGCGTCGGCGGCACCATGTGGAGCGCGGCGAGCGCCGGCGCCTGGGTGAGGGCGACCAGCGCCAGTGATCCGAGAATGTGCGTGTCGCCGACATGGCTGGCGGCCGCCGCCGCCGTGATCGCCGGTCGCGCCGAGGATGCCGGCGGCAATCAGGGTCAGGCGATTATACCAGTCGAGTCCGCTCGGGTTGGTCATGGTACCTTTGCGATGATTTCGATCGGCGAGACGATCCGTGCCTCCACCGTCTTGATGGCGTTGCCGAGCCGCTCGGATGTCGCCGGTCCCATGAGCGTGTGCAGGCTGAGGAGCGGCGGCCCCTCCTTGGCGGTCTTTTCGCGCATTTGGAGCACCAGCGCGCGCGTCATGTCGCCGCGATCGGTCTCGCTGACGATGGCGAAGCCGGCGGCCTGGAGAAGGGCCCTGTAGGTCGCCGACGTCTCGACGAAACTGGTCTCCTTCGTCGCCGCCCACGGCATGGGGTAGGGCAGCGCGCCGTCGGCGACCTGCATGATGTCGTAGACGCCGAACGGCGCGCCCGGTTTCAGCACGCGCCGCGTTTCGGCGAACAGGCGCGCCTTGTCGGCGATGTTCATGGCCGCGTGAATAGTATAGGCGCCATCGAACGTCTCGGCCTCGAACGGCATGGCCAGGGCGCTCGCCGCCTGGAAGGAAACCAGTGCGGCGAGGCCGCATCTCTGGGTCAGGATGTTCGCCGCCTCGACATAGTCCGCCGAGAGGTCGATGCCGGTGACGCGGATGCCGTGTTCCTCGGCGAAGTGGCGCGCCGGGCCGCCGACGCCGGCGCCGACATCGAGCACCGACTGACCGCGTTGAAACCCGAGCGCCTTGGCGAATGCGATCGTCGCCGGGCGCCAGCCGAAGTGGAATTCGTCAGCGCCGGAAAAGTCACGCGGCACCAGCCGATCGAGATCCTTGCCGCTCTTGGCGAGCGCCCCGAGGATCGCATCGGCAAGACCGGGCCGGCCGTAGTGGTCGGCGACCATCTGTTCCGTGTCCATCACCCCTCCAGGGCTGTTGGCTCCGTCGGCGTTCATTCGTCGGCGGCGCGCGGCGACCATGACTTGCCCGGAGCTCTTGCGCCACTGAAATTGGAAGCACCATGCGATTCCCATTCTTCAATGGACCAAAGCCGGCCCGCCCCGATGCGGTGAAGGCGTCCGCCGTTGCCGGCCTCGTCGCCTTCCAGTCGCACGGCCAGCCGGCCTGGACGCCGCGCGACTACGCGGCGCTGGCGCGCGAGGGCTATGCCCGCAACGCCATCGTCTACCGCGCCGTGCGCATGATCTCGGAGGCCGCCGCCTCGGTGCCCTTCCTGCTCTATGACGGCGCCGCCGAGGTCGACACCCATCCGCTTCTGGCGCTGCTGCGGCAGCCCAACCGGCGCCAGGGCGGCGCCGATTTCCTGGAAAGCCTCTATGGCTACCTGCTCGTTTCCGGCAACGCCTATATCGAGGCGGCGACGGGCGAGGGGGTGGACGGCGGGGCGCCGAGCGAGCTCTATGCGCTGCGCCCCGACCGCATGAAGGTGGTGCCCGGACCGGATGGCTGGCCGGAGGCCTATGACTACACCGTCGCCGGGCGCACCGTGCGCTTCCACGATCCCGGTCTCGGCCATTTGTCGCCGATCCTGCAGCTCGGCCTCTTCCACCCGCTCGACGACCATTACGGCTTCGCGCCGATCGAGGCGGCGGCGGTGGCGCTCGACATCCACAATGCCGCCGGCGCCTGGAACAAGGCGCTGCTCGACAATTCGGCGCGGCCCTCCGGCGCGCTGGTCTATCAGGCGAAGGAAAACGGCAATCTCAGCCAGGAGCAATATGAGCGCCTGCGCGACGAGCTCGAGACCGGCTTCACCGGCGCCGCC
Organism: uncultured Alphaproteobacteria bacterium; assembly: GCA_963812285.1. Taxonomy (GTDB): domain Bacteria; phylum Pseudomonadota; class Alphaproteobacteria; order Rhizobiales; family Kaistiaceae; genus CAVSRC01. Next base: position 27,749 of record CAWEUR010000019.1, read on the forward strand.
CGCGCCGGCCGGCCGCTGCTTCTGGAAGGCGGGCTCGACTGGCGGCCGATGGCGCTTTCACCGAAGGACATGGACTTCATGGAGGCCAAGAACGGCGCCGCCCGCGAGATCGCGCTCGCCTTCGGCGTGCCGCCCATGGTGCTCGGCATTCCCGGCGACAACACCTACTCCAACTACCAGGAGGCCAACCGCGCCTTCTGGCGCGGCACCGTCATCCCGCTCGTCGGCCGCGTCACCCAGGCGCTTGGCAACTGGCTGACGCCGGCCTTCGGCGCCGACCTGCGCCTCGGCTTCGATCTCGACCAGGTCGATGCCATGGCCAGCGAGCGCGCCGCCCTGTGGAACCGGGTGGCGACGGCCGACTTCCTCACGGTCAACGAGAAACGCGCGGCGGTGGGGTATGAGCCGGTGGAGGGCGGGGATGGGCTGATGCCGGAGGCAGCGATGAAGACCCGTCAGGTGTGCAACCCTATGTAGAGTTGGGTCAGGAAAGGTAAGGTGCTTTCACCGGCTCGCTGTGCGGCCGCTCGACGTTGATGACCGGAGCGAATCGAACTCCATGCGCCACGACCCGACCGAGACTCGCAAAGGCGATCCGGCACATTCTGTTGTCGGATTGGGACCCGGATCGGTGTGAGTCGATGTCGCGCCGGCAGACGAGTACAACGAATATGTTGGCCCGGTCGCCAGGATGCTCGTCGAGGCCCGGCCTGCTGCGGCCGTGGCAGACCTTTCTGCTTAGCGCCGAGACCGGAGCGATGGGGCTCTCGCCGGACCTCACCCGCGCCTTCCGCGTGGTCGGAGAAGCTGCTGGCGCTGCGAAAAGGACGACCGGTTCCGCCTGCACCGGACGGATCCGCCACCGGTAACGTTTGGAGATTTCGGAGCGCGCACAAAGCGCAATCGAGGCACTTCGCCAGCGATTACAATCTGCATGCCCGGGATCGAGCCGATGGTGCTGGCGGCGATCGGCCTGGCCCGTCCGGAGGACGTCGGCTGCACAGGAGCCGCAGATTGTCGTCTGGTTCTATCAGGACGCTCCAACTGCCGGAACTCGATCACGCGATTCAGGAGGTATCCGGCCTGCGTTTCGTGAACATTTCCGACAAGGACTGCCTGCCACTTCTCGAAGGCAAGGTGATCGACCACGAGGGCGAGGGCGAACGGCGGTTTCTTCCTGCGCGATCCCTGAGTGGCGCGTCGAACATGGACCAAAAGTTGGACGACGTCACGCGAACATTCGCCGAGCACGGGGACCTGGCGCATCTGGCGCTGTTTCTCTGGGCGAGCGGCGCGAGCGGGCTGCTCGTCTGGGCGCTGCGCGAGTTGGCGGCGTCCAACCGGCGCTTCAACGATTTCGTCAATGAGATCGCGCGGTTGAATCGGTTCTTCAGCGATCGCGACTAAGCGATTCCGGTGACTCCGTAATTTGCGCGTGGCGGGCGGCCGCGTGGGCACGCGCATCCGCGATGCGCTCTGCCCACCCGACGATGTCGGGACATTCGAGCCATGAAGATCATGAAGAAGCGGTTTGCCCGTCAGCGGCCGGCCGATCATCGCGTCGTCTTTCACGACTTCGCGGACAAGCTCGCCAGCGTCATGCGGCGGAAGAAGCCGACCGCGCGGGTGAGGGCGGTGGGGCGGTAGGGCGGGTCGCGGCCACCTGCACCAGCGTCATCCCCGCGAAGGCGGGGACCCAGTAACCGATGCGGCTGCCGGAGAGGCTCGGTGTTGACGAGGCGCCTCTTTCCCGCGCCGCGGCCAATGACCAACGCCTGCGTTTACTGGGTCCCCTTCCCTCGGGCCTTCGGCCCTCGCCGGGGATGACGGGACGGGGGGCAGGTCGGAAACGCGCGGCGTCCGGGACGACAGCTCAGATCATTGGCGTCCCTCAAATGGGCAAGGGCGCGACGGACCGTCCGCGGACCTGGCCCCGGCACCACGCATGACACGCGGAAGGATGAGTGCATGACGGCAACCGAAACCAAATTCGCCCGCGCCGAACTGTCGGCGGTGGAGGCGGACGGGACCTTTTCCGGCTATGCGAGCCTGTTCGGCAAACGCCGATCTCGGCCGCGACATGGTGCTGCCCGGTGCCTTCGCCGCCTCGCTGAGGAGGCGCGGCGCCGGTCGGCGTGAAGATGCTGTTCCAGCACGACCCGAACGAGCCGATCGGCGTCTGGCTCGACATCCGCGAGGACGGCGAGGGGCTCTTCGTCAAGGGCCGGCTGACGACGGAGGTCGAGCGGGCGCGCGAGGTGCTGTCGCTGATGCGCGCCGGCGCCCTCGACGGGCTGTCGATCGGCTATCGCACCGTGCGCGGCCGCACCGACGCCAAGACCGGCGTGCGCCGCCTGATCGAGGTCGATCTCTGGGAGATTTCGGTCGTCACCTTCCCCATGCTGCCCGAGGCGCGCATCGCCTCGGTCAAGGGCGGCAGGCTGCCGACCATCCGCCAATGCGAGCGTGTCCTCGTGCAGGACGCCGGGCTGACGCGCACGCAGGCCAGGACCGTCATCCGGTCCGGCTACCACGCCCTTTCCGGCAAGCGGGACGCTGCCGGCGGGTCCGATCCGCGGCTCGCGGAAACGCTGAGGCGGGCCGCGCGACTGTTCCAATCATGAGGTGAACCATGACCCCCGAAACCCGTGTCCCCGGTCTCGAGACCAAGGCCGCCGATCCGCTCGCCGGCCCGGATGTCGTCGAGGCCTATGACGAATTCATGCAGGCGTTCGAGGTCTTCAAGGAATCGAACGACGAGCGCCTGGCGCAGATCGAGCGGAAGCTGTCCGCCGACGTGGTGACGGTCGAGAAGGTCGACCGCATCAACCGGGCGCTCGACGAGCACAAGCGCGCCGTCGACTACGCTCGCGCTGAAGGGCCGCCGGCCGCAGCTCGGCCTCGACGGCCGGCCGCACGCCGCTCGCCAATCGAGCACAAGGCCGCCTTCGAAGCCTATGTCCGCGGCGGCAACGAAGACGCGCTGCGCGGCATCGAGAGCAAGTCGCTCGTCGGTCGGCTCCGACGGCGGCTACCTCGTGCCCGACGAGACCGAGCGCGAGATCGGCCGGCGGCTTGCCGCGGCTTCGCCGATCCGCGCGATCGCCGGCATCCGCCAGGTATCGGCGCAGCGTCTACAAGAAGCCCTTCGTCACCTCCGGCGCCGTCACCGGCTGGGTCGGCGAGACCGATGCCCGCAGCCGAGACCACCGCGCCGATGCTGGCCGAGCTGAGTTCCCGGCGATGGAGCTCTACGCCATGCCGGCGGCGACCGCGACGCTGCTCGACGACACCGCCGTCAACATCGACGAGTGGATCGCCGGGGAGGTCGAGACCGCCTTCGCCGAGCAGGAGGGCACCGCCTTCGTCACCGGCGACGGCGACAAGAAGCCGACCGGCTTCCTCGCCTACACCACGGTCGCCGAGGCCTCCTGGGCCTGGGAGAAGATCGGCTACATCGCCACCGGCGTCGACGGCGACTTCGCCGGCCAGCGACACGGTCCGACATCCTGATCGACCTCGTCTACGCGCTGAAGTCCGGCTACCGCCAGAACGCCACTGGGTGATGAACCGGCGCAGCCAGGCGGCGATCCGCAAGCTCAAGGACGACGACGGCAACTATCTCTGGCAGCCGGCGGCGATGGCCGGCGGCACGGCGAGCCTGATGAACTTCCCGATCGCCGAGTCGGAGGACATGCCGGACATCGGCTGCCGACGCATTCGCCGATCGCCTTCGGCGACTTCCGCCGCGGCTATCTGATCGTCGACCGCATCGGCGTGCGCGTGCTGCGCGATCCCTATTCCGCCAAGCCCTACGTGCTGTTCTACACGACCAAGCGCGTCGGCGGCGGCGTCCAGGATTTCGACGCCATCAAGCTGTTGAAATTCGGCACGGCCTGAGCCGCCCCTCCCTCCCCCCGGGCTCGTGCCGGAAGGGCGGCCCCGCTTCGGAAGGCGGGGCCGCTCGCTTTCCAGGGCCTCCATTTCCTTCAAGATTTCCGAGCTGACCCATGACCGCAGCCCTCATCACCGGGCCGGCGCTGGAGCCGGTGTCGCTGGACGATGCCAAGGCGCATCTGCGCCTCGATACCGACGACGACGACACGCTCGTCATGACCATCATCACCGCCGCCCGCCTGCATGTCGAAGCGGCCACGCGGCGCGTGCTGATCGAGCAGAGCTGGCGGGTCTATCTCGACGCCTGGCCGAGGACGCGCACCCTCGTCCTGCCGGTCGGCGCCGCTGCTCGGTGTCGACGCGGTCACGGTCTATGACGCGGCCGGCGATCCGGTCGCCGTCGCCACCGCCGACTACGAGGTCGACACGGCCTCGATGCCGGCCCGCCTGGTGCTCGCGGCTTCGGCGCCGCTGGCCGTCGGCAAGGCGGTCAACGGCATCGAGATCGACATCAGGGCCGGCTACGGCGTCTCCAGCGTCGACGTGCCGTCGCCCCTCCGCCAGGCGATCATGATGCTCGTCGCCCATTGGTACGAGCACCGCGCCGCGGTCGGCCACGACATGGCGGTCGAGACGGTGCCCTATGGCTTCGAGGCGCTGATCGCGCCCTATCGGGTGATCCGGCTGTGACCGCCGCCGGCTACGATCCCGGCTGGCTGCGCCATCGCGTCACCATCGAGACCGCAGAGACGACGCCGGACGGCGCCGGCGGCGCGAGCGTTGCATGGACGGATCTCGCGACGCTGTGGGCGCATATCGAGCCGGTGAAGGGCGAGGAACGCGTCGTCGCCGACCATCTTTCGGGCATCGTCACCCATCGCGTGACCCTGCGCTGGCGCGACGACATCACCGGCGGCATGCGCATCGCCTGGCGCGGCCGGCACCTTCCGCGTGCTCGTCGTCCACGACCCGGACGAAAGCCGCCGCTACCTGCTCGCCAAGACGGAGGAGGAGGCACCATGAGCGCCCGCGACATCACCGCGAGCGACCTGGCGCGTGTCCTCGGCGATGTCGCCGCGCGCGCGGCCGTCGATGATGCCGTGAAGGCACGGGCCGAGGCGCTTGCAGCGACGATCGACGCGGCGGGCGATGTCGACACGCAGGTGACGCGCGCCGCGCCCGGCGACTATCGGGTGACCGTGTCCGGTCCGAGCCTTTTTGCCCGCGAATTCGGTGGGCGCGACACGCCACCCGATCCGGTGGTCGCGCCGGCGGTCGATCGGCTGCGCCAGGGGAAGACACCATGACCGATGCCTCCCTTGCCCTGCAGAAGGCCGTCTTCGCCGCGCTCGGTGCCGACGCGACGCTTGCCGGGCTTGTCGCCGATCGCATCTACGATGCCGTGCCGCGCGACGCCGCCTTTCCCTATGTCAGCTTCGGCCCGGCCCATCTCGCCGACTGGTCGACCGGCACGGAGGCGGGGGCCGAGCACCGGCTGTTGCTGCACATCTGGTCGCGCGCCCACGGCAAGACGGAATGCCTGGAGATCGCCGGGGCGATCACCGCGATCCTCCATGACCAGGCGCTGACCCTCGCGGCCAACCACCTCGTCAACCTCCGCCGCGAAGCCGCCGACGCGACCCGCGATCCCGACGGCCGCACCTGGCACGGGATCGTGCGCTTCCGGGCGGTGACGGAGACGAATAGGCAGTCGGCAATCGCGACAGTCCGACTGCCGATTGCACTCATTCAAGGAGATCCACCATGACCGCGCAGAAGGGCAAGGACCTTCTTCTCAAGATCGATAGCGACGGCGCCGGCACCTTCACGACGGTCGCCGGCCTGCGCTCGCGCCACATCGCCTTCAACGCCGAGAGCATCGACATCACCGACGCGGATTCGACCGGCCGCTGGCGCGAGCTTCTCGAAGGCGCCGGCGTCAAGCGGGCGAGCATTGCCGGCTCCGGAATTTTCCGCGATGCCGCGACCGATGCCAGTGTCCGCCAGGTCTTCTTCGACGGCACCATCCGCGACTGGCAGGTGGTGGTGCCCGATTTCGGCACGCTGCAGGGCGCCTTCCAGGTGACGGCGCTGCAATATTCCGGCGAGCACAATGGCGAGCTCGCCTACGAGCTGTCGCTGGAATCCGCCGGCGCCGTCACCTTCGCGGCGGCATGAGGCGCGGGAGGAGACGCCATGCCCAATCATCAACGCGGTGAGATCGAGGCGACGCTCGACGGGCGGGTCTGGACGCTGTGCCTGACGCTCGGCGCTCTTGCCGAGCTCGAGGCGGCGCTTGGCGAAGGCGACCTGATGGCGCTCGCCCGCCGCTTCGGCGAGGGAAAGCTCGCCGCCGGCGACGCCGTCCGCATCATCGGCGCCGGATTGCGCGGTGCCGGCAATGAGGTGACGGACGAAGCGGTGGCGCGGATGCGCGCCGAGGGCGGAGCGGCGGGCTATGTCGGCATCGTCGGCGCACTGCTGGCGGCGACCTTCGGGCAGGGGGATGGCTGAGGGTTTTCCCTGGGCCGTGGCGATGGCCTTCGGCCTCGGCCGGTTGGGGCTTTCCAGCCGCGACTTCTGGGCGATGACTCCGCGCGAACTGGCGGCCGCCGTCGAGGGATGTCTGGGCACGCGCGCGCCACCGCTGGATCGTGCCGTCCTCGAAGCGCTGATGGCGCGCTTTCCCGATCGGCCGGAGCGTTAGGCCTGTGTCAGGCGGGCGAGCCCATCGCCTTGTTGCGCTCGATCGCCGCGACGATCATCCGGCGCGCCTCGTCGGCATCGCCCCAGTCGCCGATCTTGACCCACTTGCCGGGCTCCAGATCCTTGTAGTGCTCGAAGAAGTGCGCGATCTGCTTGAGCGTGATCTCGGGCAGGTCGCCGGGATTGTGGACGTCGGCATAACGCAGCGTCAGGTGCGGCGCCGGCACCGCGATGATCTTCTCGTCCTGCCCGTTATTGTCCTCCATGATGAGGACGCCGATCGGCCGGACATTGATGACGCAGCCGGGGATGAGCTGGCGGGTATTGCACACCAGCACGTCGATCGGATCGCCGTCGTCGGACAGGGTGTGCGGCACGAAGCCGTAATTCCCCGGATAGTTCATGGGGGTGTAGAGGAACCGGTCGACGAAGAGCGTCCCGGCCTCCTTGTCCATCTCGTATTTGATCGGCTGGCCGCCAAGCGGCACCTCGATGATGACGTTGACGTCCTCGGGCGGATTCTTGCCGATCGCGATGGCGTCGATGCGCATGGCTTCGTCTCCAGCGGGTTGTCCCTGCCGCCGGCTCGGCCGGACGGTTCGTGGGCATGTTTAGCGATGTCTGTGCTGCGGCGCACCATTTCTTTCGGCCGCGGGGTCGGCGGGCCTGCAGCGAGCACGATGTCACCAGGCGGGGCGTGACCTCTCGATTCAACGGTGGATACGACAGGAATGGCGACCGAGATCGATCAATTGACCGTCGGCGTACGCGCCGACACGCGTAGCTTCGAGACCTCCCTGCAGGCGCTTGGCCGCGAGGCGAACGGCTTCTCGACGGCAATCTCCCGTGCCTTCAAGGATGCCGTGGTGGGCGGCAAGGACTTCGAGAGTGTCCTGTCGCGTCTGGCGCTCCGCCTCTCGGGCCTGGCGTTGGACGCGGCCTTGCGGCCGCTCGATGCGCTCGTCACCAACGCGGTCGGCAGCCTTCTCGGCAATATCGGACTTGCCTCGGGCGGCGTCGTCTCCGCTGGGCAGGTGAGGCCGTTCGCCAGTGGGGGCGTTGTCGCCGCGCCGACCTATTTTCCGCTGCGCGGCGGCACCGGTCTCATGGGCGAGGCGGGGCCGGAAGCCGTGCTGCCGCTCACCCGCGGCAGCGATGGGCGCCTTGGCGTGCGCAGCGAGGCGGGCCGGTCGGTCAATGTCACCCTCAATGTCACCACGCCGGACGCCCAGAGCTTCCGACGCTCGGAAGGGCAGGTGACCACCATGCTCGCCCGCGCCGTCGGGCGTGGCCAGAGGGGGCTCTGACATGCCGGCGCTCGTCCCCTTTCACGAGGTGCGCTTCCCGACCGCGATCGCCTTCGGCGCCACTGGCGGCCCGGAGCGGCGCACCGAGATCGTCGCCCTGACCTCCGGCCACGAGGAGCGCAATGCGCTCTGGGCCGATTCCCGCCGCCGCTACAATGCCGGTTACGGCGTGCAGTCGCTCGACGACGTCCACGCCGTCATCGGCTTCTTCGAGGAGCGGCGCGGCCAGCTCTACGGCTTCCGCTGGCGCGACCACACGGACTGGAAGTCCTGCGCGCCGGGCGCGACGCCCGCGGCCGGCGACCAGGCGATCGGCACCGGCGACGGGACCATGGCCGCCTTCCAGATCGTCAAGATCTACGGCGCCGATGACGCGCCCTACGAGCGCGCGATCCGCAAGCCCGTCGCCGGGACGGTGCTCGTCGCCGTTGACGATATCGCCAAGGACGAGGGAACCGACTGGACCCTCGACCCGACGACCGGCGTCATCACCTTCGTTGCCGGCGCGATTCCCGCCAGCGGCGCGATCGTCACCGCCGGATACGCGTTCGACGTCCCGGTGCGCTTCGACACGGATCGTCTCGACATTAACCTGACCAGCTTCGCCGCCGGCGATATCCCGTCCATTCCCCTGGTGGAGGTGCGGCTTTGAAGAAAATCGATTCCGGCCTTCAGGCGCATCTCGAGGCGGGCGCCACGACGCTCTGCCGCTGCTGGCGGGTCGAGCGCCCCGACGGTGCGGTCCTCGGCTTCACCGATCACGACCGAACGCTCACCTTCGACGGCGTCGACTATGAGCCGCAATCCGGCTTCACCGGCAGCGAAATCCAGTCGAGCCTCGGGCTCGCCGTCGACACGCAGGAAGTCGATGGCGCGCTGTCCTCGGCGCGCATCACCAATGACGACCTGCTGCGCGGCCTGTGGGACGGGGCGACGGTCACGCTCTATCTCGTCAACTGGTCGACGCTCGGGGAACGCCTGCTCCTGCGCAAGGCGACGATCGGCGAAGTCTCGCGTGGCGATCTCGCCTTCACCGCCGAGCTGCGCGGGCTCGTCCCATGTGCTCGCCCAGGAACAGGGCCGCACCTTTCGTCGTAATTGCGATGCCGATGTCGGGGACAGCCGTTGCGGCGTGAACATCGACCAGCCCGCCTTCCGGGGCGACGCGACGGTGGTCTCGGTCGTCGACCGGCGCATCGTCACCGCTTCGGGGCTCGACGGCTACGACAATGGTTTCTTCGCGCGGGGAAAGGTGCAGTTCACCGACGGCGAGAATGACGGGCTGGTGACGAGCTGCCGGGGGCACGTCAATGACGGCAGCACGGTGACCGTGACCCTGTGGGAGCGGGCGCCACTGACGATCGCGGCCGGCGACACGTTCAAGGTCTTCGCCGGCTGCGACAAGCGGCTCGCGACCTGCCGGGCGAAGTTCGACAACGTCACCAATCATCGCGGCATCCCCTACATGCCCGGCAACGACCGGGCCTTCTCCTATGCCGTCGTCGGAGAGGAGGGCCACGATGGTTCAAGCTTCTTCAATTGACGGGGCGCCGACCCGCGCCGCGATCGTCGCCGAGGCGAAGGCGTGGCTGGGCACGCCCTATCACCATCAGGCCTCGGTCAAGGGCGTCGGCTGCGACTGCCTGGGGCTGATCCGGGGCGTGCGGCGGGCCTTCTTCGGCGCCGATCCGGAACCGATCCCGGCCTATTCCGGCGATTGGTCGGAAGCGAGTGGCGACGAGGCGATGTTGAACGCCGCTCAAAGACACTTCGAAGAGATCGATATCGCGGCTGCCGGCCCGAGTGACATCCTGCTGTTCCGGTGGAAGCCGCACCTGCCGGCCAAGCATGCCGGCATCCTCATCGGGGCAACCCGCATGATCCATGCCTATGAACGCGTCGGCGTCGTCGCCATGACGCTGACGCCGTGGTGGCGGAAGCGGGTCGCAGCGGCCTTCGCGTTTGCGGCAATCGGCGGGACGACGGCAATCGGCAATCGGCGGTCGGCAATCGAAGAAGCGGCAGCCGCCGACGCGACCCTTGATCCGACTGCCGACTGCCCACTCCCGACTGCCGTTTCTTCGCCGGAGGCGAACTGATGGCGACGCTTCTCCTCGGCGCCGCCGGCAGAGCGCTCGGCGCGGCCTTCCTCGGGCCTTTTGGCGCATTGATCGGCGGCGGCATCGGCGCGCTCGCCGGCAATGTCGTCGATCAGACCCTCTTCGGCGGCCGTGGGGGCCAGGCGGCCGGCTCGCGGCTGACCTCGGTCGACATCACCGCCTCGACGGAGGGCTCGCCCATCCCGGTGCTCTGGGGCCGCTCGCGCATGGGCGGCGCGCTCATCTGGGCGACCCGCTTCGAGGAAGAGGTCCAGACCGTCACCGAGAAGACCGGCGGCAAGGGCGGCTTTGGTACGACCGCGACCGGCACCGAGTATGTCTACTACGCCAACTTCGCCGTCGCCTTCTGCGAGGGCCCGGTCGCCCGGATCGGCCGCATCTGGGCGGATGGCAAGGAAGTCGACCAGGACCAGGTCACCATCCGCACCTATCACGGCACCGAGAGCCAGGCGCCCGATGCCCTGATCGAGGCCAAGGAAGGAAGCGACAACACGCCCGCCTTCCGCGGGCTCGCCTATGCCGTCTTCGATCGCCTGCCGATCAACGACTATGGCCGCCGCATCCCGCAAGTGACGGCGGAAATCTTTCGCGCCATTGGCGATGTCGAATACATGATCCGGGGCGTCTGCCTGATCCCCGGCTCGACCGAGTTCGGCTATGAGCCCGATACGATCCAGCGCAACGGGTCGAATGAGGGCGAGGTTGAGCCGGAGAACCGCCACACGCTGGTCGGGGCGAGCGATTGGTCGGCCTCGATCGACCAGCTCGAGGACCTCGTCCAGAATGTCGGCTCGACCGTGCTTGCCTTCGCCTGGTTCGGCGACGACCTGCGCGCCGGGGTGTGCACGATCCGGCCCAAGGTCGAGACTGCCGGCAAGTCGACCAGCCCCGCGCGAGTGGATGGTCGGGGACCTGGAGCGCGGCGACGCCGAAGTCATCAGCCAGGTCGACGGACGCCCCGCCTATGGCGGTTCGCCAGACGACACAAGCGTCATCCATGCCATCAAGGACCTCAAGAGCCGTGGGCTCTCGGTTGTTCACTACCCGCACATCATGATGGATATCCCGTCAGGCAACAGCCTGCCGGACCCGTATTCCGACGATGCCGGCGCGGACGGCCAGGCAATCTATCCCTGGCGCGGGCGCATCACCGTCTCGCCGGCGGCCGGCTATTCGGGCACCGCCGATAAGACCAGTGCGGCGGCCACTCAGATAGCCGCCTTCCTCGGCACGGCGAGCGCTTCCGACTTCGATGGCTCGAACGAAGACGATGGCGTCGTCTATGACGGGCCGGACGAATGGTCCTATCGCCGCTTCGTCCTCCACCAGGCGACGCTGGCAAGCCTCGCCGGCGGGGTCGACGCCTTCATCATCGGCACTGAGATGATCGGCCTGACCCAGGCCCGGAGCGATGCAAGCACCTATCCCTTCGTCGACGGGCTGATCGACCTCGCTGCCGAAGTCCGATCCATCCTCGGGGGAAGCACCAAAATCAGCTACGCCGCCGACTGGAGCGAGTATCACTCGCACCGGCCGACCGATGGCTCGGGCGATGTCACCTTCAACCTCGATCCGCTGTGGGCGGACGGCAACATCGACTTCATCGCCATCGACAATTACCTGCCCCTGGCCGACTGGCGCGACGGGGCGGAGCACCTCGACTATGACGTCGACGGCCCGACCACGATCTACGACCGGGACTATCTGCAGGCGAACATCGAGGGTGGGGAATATTACGACTGGTACTATCAGAGCCGGTCGGACCGTGATGCCCAGACCCGCGACTGCGATCACCGATGGCGCCTATGGCAAGCCCTGGGTCTATCGCAACAAGGACATCAAGAACTGGTGGCGAAACGCCCACCATAACCGGCCGGGCGGGACGGAAAGCGGTTCGCCGACCGCCTGGACGGCGGAAGGCAAGGTCATCTGGTTCACCGAGCTCGGCTGTCCGGCGGTGGCGCGCGGCGCCAACCAGCCGAACGTCTTCTACGATCCGAAGTCGTCCGAGAGCTTCTTCCCTTATTACTCGTCTGGTGCCCGCGACGATGCCATGCAGCGGGCCTTCCTCGAGGCGGTGCTGACCTATTGGGCCGACGACGACAACAACCCGATGTCGGGCGTCGGCGCCTTCCGCATGCTCGATATCGACCGCATCCATGTCTGGGCGTGGGACGCGCGCATGGGCCCATCCTTCCCCGATGACGAAACGACCTGGTCGGACGGCGCCAACTGGGAGACGGGCCATTGGATCTCGGGGCGCATGGGCGCCGCGCCCGGCACCGAGACCGTCAGGAGCATCCTGTCGCTCTATGGTCTTGGCGACGGTTCGGTCGATCCGCTTGGCATGGCGGTCGATGGGTTCCTGAGGCCGAACGTCATGTCCGGCCGCGCTCTGCTCGAAGCCGCCGCCAATGTCTATCTGTTCGATGCGGCGGAGAGCGGCGGCACGCTCGCTTTCCGCCCGCGCTACGGAAGACCGGCCGTCGCCACCCTCGATGTCGCGGACCTGGCGCTGGCCGATGCCGAGAGCGCGCAGCCCTATCTCGCCCGCCGGTCGCAGGAGACCGACCTCGCCAATGTGGTGAAGTACGCCTTCGGCGATCCGATCAAGGACGATCAGCCGGGCGAGGCGGAAGCGCGGCACATTGGCGGCGGCGCCGATCGCGTCAGCCAGGTCAGCCCGCCGGCGGTGATCGCCAAATCCGTCGTCCGCAGCATCGCCGAGATCCTGCTGCAGGAGATCTGGACCGGCCGCGAGGCGATCGAGTTCTCATTGCCGCCCTCGCGTCTTGCCCTCGATCCCGGTGACCTCGTTGGCTTCGAGCCCATGGGAGCGACCTATCGCATCGGCGAGATCGACGCCGCCGGCATCCTCAATCTGCGCGCCAGTCGCTTCGAGACCGAGGCCGCCGCTCCGGTGCCGATCCCGCGCCATAGCCGTGCCCCCAATAATCAGGGCGCCGTGGCGACGCCGCTCTCGGTCTTCATCGACGGGCCGATCCTTGCCGACGACGACGTGGACTATGCCGGCTACGTCGCCGCCCACATGAAGCCGTGGCGCTCCGGCGTCGCCTTCTATCGCTCGCCTTCGTCGAGCGGCTTCGTCCTCGACACGCTGATGACGGCCAAGCCGATCCTCGGCGAGACCACGGCGGCCTTCTACAGCGGGCCGGTGTGGCGCTGGGATAAGGCCAACGAGCTCGCCGTCAAAATCTACCATGGCTCGCTCGCCTCAGCCGAGGATGTCGCGGTGCTGAACGGCGCCAACGCCCTGGCACTTCAGAACGCCGACGGCGAGTGGGAGATCCTCCAGTTCGCCAATGCCGAGTTGACGGCTGAGAACCGGTACACGCTCTCCCGGCTCCTGCGGGGGCAACGCGGCAGCGAGCACGCCATGCGCGATCCCGTCGCCGCCGGGGCTCGGCTGGTCATCCTCGATGCCGCCGTGCTCCAGCCCGGCATCGCAGCCAGCGATGTCGGCCTGGCGCTCAACTGGAAGATCGGCGCCGCCGATCGCGATCTCTCCGATTCCTCCTACGACTTGAGGGCCGTGACCCTCACCGGCAAGGGCCGGCGTCCCTTGAGCCCGGTGCATCTCAAGGGCACCCGCGATCCCTCGACCGGCGACTGGATGCTGACCTGGATCAGGCGGACGCGGATTGGCGGCGATAGCTGGGATGTGGTCGAGGTGCCGCTCGGCGAGGCCTCCGAGAGCTATCAATTGGAGATCCTCGACGGCGCTGGCGGCGACACGCTCCGCGTCTTCAATCCAATCACTTCCGAGCAGCTCTACGCGGCCGCCGAGCAGACCGCCGACTTTGGCGCGCCGCAAATCAGCTTTTGGGCGCGCGTCAGGCAGCAGAGCGCCACCTATGGCCTCGGCATCGCCGAAGAAGCGCTGATCTGAGAGAGATCATGACCGACACCCCGAACCTGCAGCTTCCCGAGATCGCCTCCTCACAGGCGCAGAAGCACGTCACCCACAATGAAGCCCTGCTGTTGCTGGACGCGATCGTCCAGCTCGCGGTGCTCGACCGCGACCTGACCGCGCCGCCGGGCTGCGCCTTCGGAGGGCGACCGCTACATCGTCGCGGCCACGGCGACCGGCGCCTGGGCCGGCGAGGAAGGCAACGTTGCCGCCTATCAAGGCGGCGCGTGGGTCTTCCTGACGCCGCGCCAGGGCTGGCGCTGCTGGGTAGTCGACGAGAACGTGCTGCTCCTATGGATCAGCTCCGGCTCCGGCTGGAAGGAGCTGCTCAATAGCGGCATCCTCACCAAGCTCGGCGTGAACACGACCGCCAACAGCACCAATCGCTTGTCGGTCAAGTCCGATGCCGTGCTGTTGTCCCATGACGACGTGACGCCGGGCACCGGCGACCTGCAAGCCGTCCTCAACAAGAGCGCCGCGGCCAAGGATGCCGGCTTCGTCTTCCAGGATAGCTTCAGCACACGAGCGCTCTTCGGACTGCTCGGCGATGACGACTTCACATTGAAGGTATCGCCGGACGGGTCGAGCTTTGCGACGGCCATCGTCGTCGACAAGGCCGACGGCTCGGTCTCACTTTACGAGCACTCCAAGTTCAGCGCCTACGTCAACTACGACAAGTACATTGCCGCCGACACCTGGACCGACATCGCCTTCAACAACGCCCGGCACAACGACCAGGGCGACTGGTCGGCCGGCACCTTCACCGCGCCGGCGGACGGCTATTATCTCTTCGGTACCGGTTATCGCTTCAAGGCGAACAGCACCGTTCCCGACGACATCCGCGTCGGCCTCGGCATCAACGCTGCGGACCCGACCGCCGATCGCGCCGCCACCTCCGGCGACGCGACGATCGTCACCCTGCAATCCACCGTCCAGATGACAGGGCTTTTGAAGTTGTCGGCCGGCGATACGGTGCAGGCCATGGCCTACATGACCACAAATGACGGCTACGTCGAGGCGGACAGCAACCACTTCTGGGGGTGCAAGATCGCCTGAGAAAGCGCCACTCCGCGCCACTCCGAAAGGTGGCGGGCGGCCCGGAGCGTTGCAGCGCTCCGAACTGCGGGACAAAGAAAAGGCAAACCCCGCACAGCGCCCAAAAGGCTCAGACGCCGCGCCCGCCGCTGGCCTTGGCAATGACGGCGACTTCTACATCGACACCGCAGCCCGTCACATCTACGGGCCGAAGGCCTCCGACGCCTGAGGGCGTCGGCCCGGCGCATGTCCGAGGGCGGCGCCAACTCCAATCGAACAGACATTGCCATGAGAACCAGCGATAAGGGCGTCGCCTTCATTGCCGCGCGCGAAGGCGTCGTGACACGAACCTACCGCGATGCCGCCGGCGTGCTGACGATTGGCGTCGGGCACACCGCTTCCGCCGGCCCGCCCGCGCCAAGGATCGGCATGACGATCACGCGCGATGAGGCGTTCCGGATTCTCGCTGACGATCTCGCCCGAATTCGAGCGACGGGTCTCGACCGCCTTGCCGGACGTGAGCCAGACAGTCTTCGACGGCGCCGTGAGCTTCGATTTCAACACCGGCGCCATCCACAAGGCGTCATGGGTCAAGGCGTTCAACCGTGGCGACCGGGCGACCGCCCGCCGCAAGCTGATGCTCTGGGTCAAGGCCGGCGGGCGCACGCTGACCGGCCTCGTCAACCGCCGCGAGGCCGAGGCGCGCCTCATCTTCGACGGCGACTACGGATCGCTGGCCGACCGGGGCACTCCGTCCGAAAGAGCCATGCCACCCATACCCGTGCCGCGGCCGACGGCTCCGGCAAGGCTTGCCGCCGGCCGCGCCGGACTCATCGGTGCCGCGCTCGCGGTTCTCGGCGGCGCTCCTCGCGATCCCGGATCGCTTCTCGAGCTTCTTCCACCATCTGTTCGGAGGCTGACATGAAGGCACTCTTCGCCCGCATATGGACCACACTGAAGGGCTGGAAGACGATGCTCGTCTCCCTGCTCATCGCCGTCATTGGCGTGCTCCAGGCGACGGACTGGGCGACCATCGTGCGTCCCGATGAGGTCGGGCCGGTGATGCTCGGGGTCGGGATCCTGGTCGCCGTGCTGCGGGTCGTCACCACGACGCCGATCGGACGCAAGGAATGAGCTGGCTGCTCGGCTTCTTCCTCAAGTTCGCCTCGTCGGGCCTTATCGACAAGGTTCTCGCCCATCTTCAGGCGCAGGCGCAGTCGCAGGTGGAGCGCGACAAGGTCACCGCCGAGGTTGCCATCGCCCACATCAACGCCGAGATCGCCCGGCGTCAGGCGCAGCGCGACGTGCTCGTCGCCGAGCAGGGCCGACTGGTGACCGCCATGATGCGGCCCGCCTTCGCCTATCCGCTCGCCGTCTACTATGCGGCCGTCATCGCCGACAGCCTGTTCCACTTCGCCTGGAATGTTGCCGCCCTCCCGCCACCGATCGGGGACTGGTCCGGGTGGATCATTTCCGCCATCTTCCTGTCGGAGAGCGGCGAGCGCATCACCCGCACCATCGTCAATCGCCGCCGCGGCTGAAGGACGGAGACGCGAAGTGGGCCATCGTGTCGCAGGGCTGGCCGAACCGGCGGGTTTGCGGCCTATTCAGCGCCTATTCATGTTGCGACGCCTAATGACTCCGCCATGGTCAGGAGAATGCGAGCTGTCCTCATCTTGAGTCTGATGCTCATCGCGTCCGCGCCCTTCGGGTTCGGCGGAGGGAACGCTTATGCCGAGAACTGCCTGTCCATCGGGGACGCGCGCGCCGCCGCCGCGAAGGGCGAAATCGTACCGATCGGCCGGGCACAGGCGCAAATCCTGTCGGCCGCCGGTGGTGGGCAGATCGTCGGTATCCCAAAGCTTTGTAACATCGGCGGCCAACTCGTCTACATTGTCAGCGTTCTCACCCCCCAGGGGGTTGTGAAGCGGGTTACTGTCAGCGCTTCCGATGGCAATATAATCGGCTACTGAGGGAGACGAAGATGCGTATCCTTGTGGTCGAAGACGACACTGATCTCAATCGCCAGCTCTGCGATGCCTTCAAGGAGGCCGGCTACGCTGTCGATGCCGCCACCGACGGCGAGGAGGGGCATTTCCTCGGCGATACCGAACCCTACGACGCCGTCGTCCTCGATATCGGTCTGCCGGTGCTCGACGGCATCAGCGTGCTGGAAAAGTGGCGCCGCGACGGCCGCAAGACGCCGGTCCTGATTCTCACCGCGCGCGATCGCTGGAGCGACAAGGTGCAGGGCATCGACGCTGGCGCCGACGACTATGTCGCCAAGCCGTTCCACATCGAGGAAGTGCTGGCGCGGGTGAGGGCGCTCGTGCGCCGCTCTGCCGGCCACGCCTCCAACGAGATCGAATGCGGCGCCGTCCGCCTCGACAGCCGCTCCGGCCGGGTCACGGTCGACGGCAATCCGGTCAAGCTCACCTCCCACGAATACCGCGTGCTCGAATATCTGATGCACCACCGCGACCGGGTCGTGTCGCGCTCGGAGCTGATCGAGCACCTCTACGACCAGGACTTCGACCGCGACTCCAACACGATCGAGGTCTTCGTCGGGCGTCTGCGCAAGAAAGTGTCGGCAGACCTGATCGAGACCGTCCGCGGCTTGGGGTATCGGATCGTCGAACTGGGCGATGCGGGCTAACTCGCTCGCCGTCCGCCTGATAGCCGCCGCCTCCCTTTGGAGCGCGGTCGCGCTGGTCGTTGCCGGCCTCATCCTCACCTCTCTTTATCGCCAGACCGTCGAGCGCGCCTTCGACGACCGGCTCGGCGTCTACCTGAAGACGCTGGTAGGCACGCTCGCCACCCAGGATCCCAAGAAGCTGGCGGATCCAGGCAATCTCGGCGAGCCGCGCTTCGAGACCCTCTATTCCGGCTGGTACTGGCAGGTGCGTCGTGGCGAGAGCGGCCCAGTCGTCCTTGCCTCGCCATCGCTCTTCACCGACATCCTCGACATGGCGAAGGCCTCGAACACCCACGACGCCGGAGGGGCGACGGCGGGTGAGCTCACCGGTCCCAACGGCCAGTCGTTGCGCGTCCTCAGCCGCGCGATCGTCTTCGATCATGACACGACCCTTGACGTTCTGGTGGCGGGCGACGCCGGCGAATTGCAGGTTCAGATCAACGCCTTCCGCACCAGCGTCATGCTGACCCTTGCCGTCTTCGGCATCGGCCTGATCCTGGCGACGACCATCCAGATTCGCTGGGGCTTGCGGCCGCTTGACCGCGTCCGCCGTGCCCTGGCCGATCTGAGAAGCGGCAAGGAGGCGCGTTTCGAAGGGACCTTCGCGGCCGAAATCGAGCCACTGGCCATGGAGTTGAACGCGCTTCTTGAATCAAATCAGAAGATCATCGAGCGCGCCCGCACGCAGGTCGGCAATCTCGCCCATGCCCTCAAGACACCGCTCAGCGTCATCACCAACGAGGCGCGCGCCAATCGCGGTCCGCTCGCCGAAAAGGTGACCGAGCAGGCCGAGATCATGCGCATGCAGGTCAATCACTATCTCGACCGGGCGCGTATCGCGGCGCGGACCAACATCATCGGCGCCATGACCGAGGTCGAGCCGGTGGTCGAGCCGCCTGGTCCGCGCCATGCGCCGCATCCACGAGGATCGGCGGATCGCGATCGATGCCGAGGTGCCCCGCGGCGCCCTGTTCAGGGGTGAGCAGCAGGATCTCGAGGAGATCCTCGGCAATCTGGTCGACAATGCCTGCAAATGGGCCAAGAGCGAGGTGCGGTCACCGTGGTCTATGTGAAGCCGCCATCGCCGGAAATGCCGGGGCGGCTGACACTCGACCATCGACGATGACGGGCCGGGCCTCACCGCCGGGCAGCGCGCCGAGGCGATGCAGCGCGGGCAGCGGCTCGACGAGACCAAGCCCGGCTCCGGCCTCGGCCTGTCGATCGTCACCGACCTCGTCGGCCTCTACGGCGGCACGTTCGACCTCGGCCGATTCGCCGGCCGGCGGGCTGCGCGCCGCGATCGAGCTGCCGGCGGCATGAGGGCAAGGCGCGGAGTGGCGATGAGTCCCAATTTCGGTCATGCTGACCGATTAACAGCAAATCCGGTCAAGGCATTGGCCGGAAAGTGAAATGATCAATCACCTGGAGAGAAGAAGGGGCGACGAATGAGACTTCCAACGATTTTCGCGATCTGCATCGCTGGCATGACGCTTGCCGGCTGTGCCCAGACGGGCGTGAAGCAGGGACTTGGCGCCTTTGGCGGCGCGGTTGCCGGTGGCGTGATCGGCAATGCGGTCGGCCACAGCGGCGCGGCGGTCGCCGCGGGGGCTGTCATCGGCGCCTTTGTCGGCGGCTCCATCGGCGCCCAGCTCGACGCCGCTGACCAGCGCGCCGCGCAGAATGCCGCCTATCAGGCGCTCGACAGTGGTCAGGCCGGTGCGCCGGTGACCTGGCGCAATCCCGATTCCGGGCACTATGGCGAGGTGACGCCGGGTCCGAGCTATCGGGTCAACAGCTATTCGTGCCGCGACTACACCCAGACGATCTACATCGACGGCAAGCCGGAGATGGCACGCGGGACCGCCTGCAAGCAGCCGGACGGCACCTGGAAGCCGGTCTCGTAGGGGCCCCGATGCGGTTCATGTCCGACATTACCGTGGCGGCCTCCCGGTCAGGCGCGAATTACCGGGCGGTGTGACCATGGCCCGCCCCTCTCGCGACACTATGTCCGAACTGACACCAAGTCGGTGGGGCTAGATACCGGACATGGCTCTCTGGATCGTCATGGCCGTCCTCACGGCTGTCGCCTCGCTCACGGTCGTCGTGCCGCTTTATCGCGGCCGCCGGTCGATACAGTCGGTCGGCGCGGCGGAGGTGGCGATCTATCGCGACCAGCTTGGTGAGGTCGACCGCGACCTTGCCCGCGGGCTGATCGCCGACCCTGAAGCGACGGCGGCGCGCACCGAGATCGCGCGCCGTCTGATCCATGCCAATGACGACGACAGGCAGGCCGCGACGCCGGCCCTCGGTCGTCGTCGGATATCGACCATTGCCGCCCTGACGGTCCTGCCGGCGCTGGCACTCGGTCTTTATCTCTATGAGGGGTCGCCCTTCCTGCCGGACGAACCGCTCTCCGCCCGCCTGGCGGCGCCGATCGACAAGCAGGACGTGGCGACGCTGGTTGCCCGTGTCGAGGCGCATCTGGCCGCCAATCCCGAAGATGGCCACGGCTGGGAGGTCCTCGGGCCCATCTATATGCGGGTTGGCCGTTACGACGATGCGATCCGCGCCTTCTCCAATGCCATTCGCATTCTTGGCTCCAGCGCCAACCTCGAGGCCGATCTCGGCGAGGCGATCGTGCGCAACAACAAGGGGATGGTGACCGCCGACGCCCAGGCCGCCTTCGAGCGCGCCAACAAGCTCGACGAAAAGGCGGTCCGGCCCCGCTTCTACCTTGCTCTCGGGCTCAGCCAGGAGGGCAAGAAGGACGCGGCGATCACCGCCTGGAAGTCGCTGCTCCAGGGTGCGCCCGA
Source organism: uncultured Alphaproteobacteria bacterium (assembly GCA_963812285.1). GTDB lineage: Bacteria > Pseudomonadota > Alphaproteobacteria > Rhizobiales > Kaistiaceae > CAVSRC01. Next base: position 48,253 of record CAWEUR010000019.1, read on the forward strand.
GGGCGCCGCGTGGGTGGCGATCGCACGGCGGGCGCTGGCAAGCCTCGAGGGCAAGGAGGGCGGCGGCGATAGTGCGACCGCGGCGACCGCGCCAGGTCCCTCGGCGGCGGATGTCCAGGCCGCTTCGCAGATGACGCCCGAGCAACGTTTGACCATGATCAATGGTATGGTCGCGCAACTGGCGCAGAAGCTCGAATCCGATCCCGGTGACGCCGAAGGATGGGCGCGGCTGATACGCTCCTATATGGTCCTCAAACGCACAGACGATGCCCGTGCCGCGCTCGACAAGGCCCATACCGCCCTTGCCGGCGACAGTGCCAAGCTCGCCGTGGTCGACGACGCGGCGCGCGGCCTCGGTCTGATGAAATAGGAACCGGCACCAGGTCATGACGCGCAAGCAGCGACGCCTCACTCTGATCGGCCTTGCCGGCGTCGTCCTGGCGGTTGCCGCCGGGCTGGTTCTCTATGCGCTGTCGGACCAGATCGTCTTCTTCAGTTCTCCGAGCGACATTATCGCCAGGAAGCTGCCGCCGGGCAGTCGCATTCGCCTCGGCGGGCTGGTCGAGGACGGCAGCCTCGTCAAGGGAACGGACGGGCATGTCAGCTTCGCCGTCACCGACGGCAGCCATTCGGTCAAGGTCGCCTATCAGGGCATCCTTCCGGATCTGTTCCGCGAGGGGCAGGGGGTCGTCGCCGAGGGGGTTGTCGAGCCGGACGGCTCGTTCGACGCTGACACGGTCCTCGCCAAGCATGACGAGCGCTACATGCCCAAGGAGGTTGTCGAGGCGCTGAAGAAGCAGGGCGTCTGGCAGGAGACCAGCGCGCCCTCGGCCGGCTCAACGCAATAGGGGAGGGATCATGATCGCCGAACTCGGACATTTTGCCCTCGTCCTCGCCCTGGTCCTGGCGCTCGCCCAGTCGACCATTCCGTTCTGGGGCGCGATGCGGCGCGATCCGGCGCTCATTGCGGTCGCCTCGCCCGTGGCGCTGGTTCAGTTCCTGTTTGTCGGCCTGTCCTTCGCCGCGCTCGTCCACGCCCACATCACTTCCGATTTCTCCCTCCTGAACGTCGCCGAGAACGCCAATTCGGCGCAGCCGCTCCTCTACAAGATCACCGGCGTGTGGGGGAACCATGAGGGCTCGATGCTCCTGTGGGTCCTCATCCTGGCGCTCTTCGGCGCGCTGGTGGCCGCTTTCGGGCGCAATCTTCCCGACCGGCTCAAGGCGCTGGTTCTCGCTGTCCAGGGCTGGATCGCCTTCGCCTTCCTGCTGTTCATCCTGCTCACCTCCAACCCCTTCCTGCGCCTCATTCCGGCGCCGGCAGAGGGGCGCGACCTCAATCCGGTCCTGCAGGATATCGGCCTCGCCATTCATCCGCCGCTTCTCTATCTCGGCTATGTCGGCTGCTCGATCTCCTTCGCCTTCGCCATCGCCGCGCTGATCGACGGCCGCATCGACGCCGCCTGGGCGCGCTGGGTGCGGCCGTGGACGCTGATGGCCTGGATGTTCTTGACGGTCGGCATCGCGATGGGTTCCTACTGGGCCTATTACGAGCTCGGCTGGGGCGGCTTCTGGTTCTGGGATCCGGTCGAGAACGCCTCCCTCATGCCCTGGCTGGCGGCGACGGCGCTGCTTCACTCGGCCATCGTCATGGAGAAGCGCGACGCGCTGAAGATCTGGACGATCCTGCTCGCCATCCTCGCCTTCAGCCTCAGTCTGATCGGCACTTTCCTGGTGCGCTCGGGCGTGCTGACCTCCGTCCATGCCTTCGCCTCCGACCCGACGCGCGGCGTCTTCATCCTGGCGATCCTCATCCTCTTCATCGGTGGCGGCCTGTCGCTCTTCGCCTTCCGGGCTGGCACGCTGGCGCAGGGCGGCATTTTTGCCCCGATCAGTCGCGAGGGCTCGCTCGTCCTCAACAATCTGTTCCTGACCGCGGCAGCCGCGACGGTCCTCGTCGGCACGCTCTATCCGCTGGCGCTCGAGGCTCTCGGCGGGACGCGGATCTCGGTCGGCGCGCCCTTCTTCAATCTCACCTTCGGCCCGCTGATGATCCCGTTGCTCATCCTGGTGCCGTTCGGCCCGTTCCTTGCCTGGAAGCGCGGCGACCTGCGCGCCGTGGCCGAACGGCTGATGGTCGCCTTCGGGATCGCGATCGTCGGGGCGGCGATCGCGGCATTCCTGGCCGGCACCAAGAACATCCTCGCCATCTTCGGCGTCGGCCTTGCAGCCTGGCTGATCGTCGGCGCCCTGTCGGAACTGGCCTTCCGCCTGCGGCTCGGCAACGTGCCCTTGGCCGACAGCCTGCGCCGGGCGAGGGGCCTGCCGCGCTCCTCCTTCGGCACGACCCTCGCGCATGCCGGCCTCGGCGTCGTGCTTCTCGGCATCGTCTCGGCAAGCGCCTGGTCGTCCGAGAACATCCTGACCATGAAGCCCGGCGACACCACGACCATCGCCGGCCGCGAGATCACCCTCGATGGCTTCGTGCCGCGCAATGGCCCGAATTACCGCGAGACCGCCGTCCGTTTCACGGTCCGCAAGGACGGATTGGAGGAGGCGACGATGGAGCCGTCGAAGCGGCTCTTCTCCGCCCGCGAGACCATGACCACCGAGGCCGCGATCCGGACCGTCGGCTTCTCGCAGCTCTATATCTCGCTCGGCGACATCGCCAGCAATGGCGACACGACCGTGCGCATCTACTGGAAGCCGCTGGTGACGCTGACCTGGCTCGGCGCCATCGTCATGGCACTCGGTGGCATGCTCTCCCTCAGCGACAGGCGTCTGCGCGTCGGCGCGCCGCGGCCGGCGCGCCGTCAGGCGGCGGTCCCGGCGGAGTAGACATGCGCCGCGTTCTCCCCCTTGCCGCTCTCCTCCTGGCGCTCTTCGCCGGCTCTGCCTGGGCCGTAACGCCCGACGAGATGCTCAAGGACCCGAAGCTCGAGGCGCGCGCGCGGGTGCTCTCCGAGCAGCTTCGCTGCATGGTCTGCCAGAATCAGTCGATCGACGATTCGGAGGCGCCGCTCGCCCACGACCTGCGGGTGCTTCTGCGCGAGCGGCTGAAGGCGGGCGATACCGACCAGCAGGTGATCAACTATCTCGTCGCCCGCTACGGCGAGTTCATCCTGCTCAAGCCGCGCTTCAATCCCCACACGCTGATTCTGTGGCTGACGCCGCCGGCCGTTCTGGTCATCGGCGGCATTGCTGCCTTCCTCGTTCTCCGTCGGCGGGCGAAGTCCGCGCCGCCGGGCGAGCTGACTGCCGAGGAAGAGGCCGCGCTTGGCCAAATTCTTAAGCGCGGCGAATAAGTTAGCGCGTCTCCCTGACATTACCGAAGTTTAACCCGTCTGACAGCGGCCGGTAAGATTGGCGCCCCCATATTGAGCGTCACAGAGAGGCCGCCAATTCTCCCGGCCAACCCGCGAATTGAGTTGCATGGAGACCGCAACAATGAACGATCAAAGCAAATCTCCGAGCGCCCCGAAGCCGCACCGTCTGCGCAACAAGGCCCTGATGGGCACGGCCGCGGCGCTGATCATCGGTGGCGCGATCACCGGCGAGGCCGTGATCTTCCCCAAGACCCCGGCCTATGCCGATCCCGTCAACGTGCAGGCCGTTCAGATCCCGAGCTTCGCCAATCTTGTCGCCAAGGTGCGGCCGGCTGTCGTCAGCGTCCGCGTCAAGGAGAAGGTGGCCGGTGTCTCTGACCAGTTGCAGAACATGGCTCCCGATTTCAACTTCCCGCCCGGCTCGCCGATGGAGCGCTTCTTCCGTCAGTTCCAGCAGAACCAGGGCCAGAACAAGCCGAACGGTCATGCTCCGTATTCCATGGCCCTCGGTTCCGGCTTCTTCATTTCCGACGACGGCTACCTCGTCACCAATAACCACGTCGTCGACAAGGGTGCCTCCTTCACGGTCGTCACCGACGACGGCACCGAGTATCCCGCCAAGGTCGTCGGCACCGACGACAAGACCGATCTGGCGCTCCTGAAGGTCGATCCGCCGACGGGTGTCAAGTTCACCTATGTCAAGTTCGCCGACTCCCCGCCCCGCATCGGCGACTGGGTGGTGGCCGTTGGCAACCCGTTCGGCCTCGGCGGCACCGTCACCGCCGGCATCGTTTCGGCCGAAGGGCGCCAGATCGGCGGGAACTACGACAATTACATCCAGATCGATGCACCGGTGAACCGGGGCAATTCCGGTGGTCCGACCTTCAACGTCAACGGCGAAGTGATCGGCATCAACACCGCCATCTACTCGCCCTCCGGCGGCAGCGTCGGCATCGCTTTTGACATCCCGGCCTCGACCGCCTCGCAGATCATCCAGGATCTGAAGAACAACGGCAGCGTCGTGCGCGGCTGGCTCGGGGTCGAAATCCAGGGTGTCACCAAGGATATCGCCGACAGCCTGAACCTCTCCAGCGACAATGGCGCCCTCGTCGCCCAGCCGCAGGACGGGAGCCCCGCCGCCAATGCCGGCATCAAGGCCGGCGACGTGATCCTCGCGGTCAATGGCGACTCGGTGAAGAACCCGCGCGACCTGGCCCTGAAGATCTCGAACATGGCGCCGGGCAGCAAGGTCACCGTCACCTACTGGCGCGACGGTGCCAAGCACGACGTCAATATTGCGCTCGGCAAGCTGCCGGACTCGAAGCAGCAGGCATCGGTGAACCAGCCGCAGAACGTGCTGCCGTCCTCGGCGCTCAAGGGCTTCGGCCTCTCGCTGGGCCCGTCCGACAATCACCAGGGTGTCGTCATCACCAACGTCGACCCGAGCGGCGAGGGCGCCCAGCGCGGCCTTCAGCCCGGTGACGTGATCGTCTCGGTCGGCAGCACCACGGTGAATTCGCCGAGCGAGGTCGAAAAGAAAGTTGCTGCCGCCAAGAGCGATGGCCTCAAGGCGGTTCTTCTCAGGGTTAAGTCGGGTGATCAGACGCGCTTCGTGGCGCTTCCCTTCGCCCGTACCTGACACCCCCGTTGGGAGCGGAAGGTCTCGATCGTCGCCCCGAGACCTTTGCTTTCCTCGGACGGCAGGCCGGCCCCCCGGCCTGCCGCTCTTTTATCTGGGCCCGCATTCTGGCAATGCTGCCATGAGGAGCACCATGCCATGCGAATCCTTCTGATCGAGGACGATCGCGAAGCCGCGGCCTATCTGTGCAAGGCCTTGCGCGAGGCGGGCCATGTCGCCGACCACGCTGCCGACGGCGATGCCGGCGCCGACATGGCGGACGAGGGCGGCTATGATGTGCTCGTCGTCGATCGCATGCTGCCCAAGCGCGACGGCCTGTCGATCGTCGAGGACCTGCGCACGCAGGGAGACGATACGCCCGTCCTCATTCTCTCCGCGCTCGGCCAGGTCGATGATCGTGTGACAGGATTGCGCTCGGGGGGTGACGACTATCTGTCGAAGCCCTATGCCTTCTCGGAACTGCTGGCGCGGGTCGAGGCGCTCGCCCGCCGTCGCAAGCCGGGCGAGGCGGAGACCGTCTACCGCATCGCCGATCTCGAGCTCGACCGTCTCGCCCACACCGTCACCCGTGCCGGCCAGCCGGTTCCCCTGCAGCCGCGCGAGTTCCGACTTCTCGAATATCTGATGAAGAATGCCGGGCAGGTGGTGACGCGGACGATGCTTCTGGAAAATGTCTGGGACTATCACTTCGATCCGCAGACCAACGTCATCGACGTCCATATCTCGCGTCTGCGCGCCAAGATCGACAAGGGTTTCGGCGAGCCGCTTCTCCATACCGTTCGGGGCGCCGGATATATGATCCGTGACAGCGCTCGGTAAAGCCGTCCGGACCACCGCCTTCAAGCTGTCCGCGATCTACTTCGCGGTCTTCTCCATTTCGGCGGTCTCCTTCATCTACTACATCTCCTACACCACCGACACGCTGCTCCAGCAGCAATTGCGCGACACGATCCAGGCCGAGATCCGCGGCCTCGCCGATCAGGCCCGCTCCGGCGGTCTGGTTGCCATCGTCAACGCCATCGAGCAGCGCAGCCGACGGCCGGGCGCCAGCCTCTATCTCATCACCGACATCTCCGGCCATATCCTCGCCGGCAATGTCTCGGAGGTGCCGCCCGGGCTTCTTGACCGCAACTCGGCGACGCCGGTCGCCGTTCCCTATGAGCGCTTTGCCGGCGACAAGACCGAGCATGTCGCCATGGTTCAGGTCGTGCGCCTTCCCGGTGGCTTCCGTATGCTGATCGGTCGCGATGTCAGCGAGCGCGAGCAGTTTCGCCATATCATCGAGCGCTCGCTGGTCTGGGCGTTGGCGCTCATGGTCGGCCTCGCCCTGGTAAGCTGGTTCTTCGTCAGCCGAAGGGTGCTCAAGCGCATCGACTCGGTCTCGGCGACAAGCCGGCGGATCATGGCCGGCGACCTCGCCGGACGCCTTGAGGTGACCGGCACCGGCGACGAATTCGACCGCCTCGCCGAGAGCCTCAACGACATGCTCGACCGCATCGAGCACCTGCTCTACGGGCTGAAGGACGTCTCCGACAACATTGCCCACGATCTGAAGACGCCGCTCACCCGGCTGCGCAACCGGCTGGAGACGACGCTCGCCGGTCCAGAGGATCCGAAGAGCTATCGCGCGACGCTGGAATCGACGATTGAGGAGTCGGACCAGCTCATCAAGACCTTCAACGCGCTGCTGATGATCGCGCGCATCGAGGCCGGCGCGCCGGACGGCGTCATGAGCGAGGTCGAACTCGGCGAGATCCTGCGCGACGTTGGCGAGCTCTACGAGCCTGTTGCCGAGGAGGAGGGGATCGAGCTCAAGGTCGAGACGCCCGAACCCGTGCGGCTCAATGCCAGCCGCGAGCTGCTCGGCCAGGCCCTCGCCAACCTCATCGACAACGCCATCAAATACGCCCGCAACGGTGACGGCGATCTCCCCCTGAAGGTCACCATTTCGAGCCGACGCGACGGTCAGATTGTCCGCCTGACGGTCGCCGACAACGGCCCGGGCGTGCCCGAATCCGATCGCGAAAGGGTGCTGCAGCGCTTCGTTCGCCTCGAAAAGAGTCGTTCACAGCCCGGAAGCGGCCTCGGATTGAGCCTTGTCGCCGCGGTCGCGCGCCTGCACCATGGCACGATCGAGCTGGGAGACGGCAATCCCGGCCTCGTCGTGACCCTGTGTTTGCCGATCGACTGACCGGATGAGATGGCGACTGCCAGGAAGAAGCCCTCGACTGGGCCAGCAAAGGCCAAAAGAAACGCCCGAACCGCCAAACCAAGCCTCGCCGAGGCAATCGTGCCGCGTTTCGTGGCCGGCGACGATGGTGTCGCGAAGGCTCAGGTCGCGGAACTGAAAGAGGCGGCGAAGGAGGCGGGCGTCGGCGACCGGCTCGCCAAGGTGCTTGGCGGCCGCCGGGTTCTGCCGCGCTTCCTCGGCAGCGTCATGGCGGGCGCGCCCTTCCTGCGCGGCCTTATGCTCGGCGATCCCGAACGGCTTTGCGATTTCCTTGCCGACGATCCCGATCGCGTCTTCAAGAACCGCATGACGGCGCTCGCCAGGTGCTGGCAGAAGGCGGATGAAGAGACGCTCATGGCAACGCTCCGCCGCGCGCGCCAGGACGTGGCGCTGCTTGCCGCGCTCGCCGATCTCGGCGGGGTGTGGGATGTCGTGCGCGTCACCGCCGCGCTCACCGAGTTTGCCGATGCCGCGGTCGGAGCCGCGGTCCGCTTCATCCTCAGGGAAGCCCATGCCGACGGGCTCCTGACTGTTCCCGATCCGGCGAAGCCGAACGAAGCCTCCGGCTGGGTCATCCTCGGCATGGGCAAGTTCGGCGCCGGCGAGCTGAACTATTCGAGCGATATCGATCTCATCGTCCTCTTCGACCTGGATATCGTCAGGGTGCCGGAGGACCGGGAGGCGCTGCAGGTCTTCATCCGCCTTACCAAGCGCCTCGTCCAGTTTCTCCAGGAGCATACCGGCGACGGCTATGTCTTCCGCACCGACCTGCGGCTGAGGCCGGATCCGAGCGCCACCAACATCGTCATGTCGACCGAGGCGGCGCTGCAATATTACGAAAGCCTCGGCCAGAACTGGGAGCGCGCGGCGCTCATCAAGGCTCGCCCCGTTGCCGGCGACATCGCGGCGGGCGAGGCTTTTCTCGCCGAACTCGGCCCCTTCATCTGGCGCAAATATCTCGACTATGCAGCCATTGCCGACATCCACTCGATCAAGCGGCAGATCCACGATCATCGCGGCCACGCCGAGATTGCCGTCGCCGGCCACAACATCAAGCTCGGCCGCGGCGGCATCCGCGAGATCGAATTCTTCGTCCAGACGCAGCAGCTCATCGCCGGTGGCCGCAATCCGGAACTGCGCGGGCGGCGTACCCTCGACATGCTCACCAAGCTTGCCGAGTTGGGCTGGATCGACGACGAGACGGCGCATGCCTTGAGCGCCGCCTATGTCGAGTTGCGCAAGGTCGAGCATTGCTTGCAGATGATCGACGACGCGCAGACCCACGCGCTGCCGATCGACTTGGACGGCCTGACGCTCATCGCCCACATGGCCGGCTATGCCGACGAGCCATCCTTCGCCAGGGCTCTGCTCGAAACGCTGCGCAAGGTGCGCGACGACTATTCGGGTCTGTTCGAGACGGCCCCGTCGCTGACCTCGCGGCTCGGCAATCTGGTCTTCACCGGCGATAGCGACGACCCCGAGACGCTGGCGACGCTTGCCGGCCTCGGCTTTTCCGATCCGGCCACGGTCTCCCGCACCATCCGCGGCTGGCATTTCGGCCGCTATCCGGCAACCCGATCGGCGACCGCCCGAGAGCGGCTGACCGAATGTGTGCCAGCGATTCTGGAAACGATCGCCTCGGCCACCAATGCCGATGCGGCCTTCATCGCCTTCGATCGGTTCCTCTCCCGCCTTCCGGCGGGCCTCCAGTTCTTCTCCCTGCTGACATCCAATCCGGGCCTGCTTGGCCTGCTCGTCACCATCATGGCGACGGCGCCTCGCCTCGCCGAGACGATCGTTCGCCGTGCCCATGTGCTCGACGCCCTGATCGAGCCGGCCTTCTTCGGCACGGTTCCCGAGCGCAAGGTGGTCGAGGGACGGCTGGGCATGACGCTGGCGGATGCCCTCAGCTACGAGGACGCGCTCGACCGAGCCCGCATCTTCAAGCAGGAGCAGTCCTTCCTCATCGGTGCCCGTGTTCTTGCCGGCACGATCGGCGCCCGCGACGCCGGCACCGCCTATGCCGATCTTGCCGATATCACGGTGGCGGCGCTGCTCGACGCGGCCCGCACCGAGTTCGAGGCGGCGTATGGCAAGATCGCCCGTGGCCAGATCGCGGTGATCGCCATGGGCAAGCTCGGTGGTCGTGAGATGACCGCCGCTTCCGACCTCGATCTCATCGTTCTTTACGACTTCAGCGAAAAAGCGAGCGGCTCGAACGGGCCGCGGCCGCTCGGCGGCGTCCAGTATTTCACGCGGTTGACCCAGCGGCTGCTGGCGGCGCTGACGGCGCCGACCGCGGAGGGCGCGCTCTATGAGGTGGATCTGCGCCTGCGCCCGTCCGGCAAGTCGGGTCCGCTCGCCAGCCATATCGACGGCTTTGCGGGCTATCAGGCCAAGGACGCCTGGACCTGGGAACACATGGCGCTGACCCGGGCGCGGCCGATTGCCGGCGACAAGGCACTGGTCGCGCGTGCGCGAAAGGAAATCGCAGCGGCCGTCAACCGGCCCCGCAAGGCCCGGAAGATCCTCGCCGATGTGCTCGAGATGCGCGGCATGGTCGAGGCCGAGAAGGGCGGCGGCGGGGCATGGGACCTGAAACAGGTGCCGGGCGGGCTCGTCGATATCGAATTCATTGCCCAGGCGCTGCAACTCGTCCACGCCGCCGATCATCCCGAGCTGATCTCGACGGAGACCGAGGCGATCCTCCTCGCCGCCGCCAAAGCGGGCCTGCTGGCACCAGGCGAAGCGGACATCCTGCTGCCCGCTCTCCGGCTCTATCAGGCGCTGACCCAGCTCCTCAGGCTTTGCGTCGATGGCATCTTCAAGCCCGACGATGCGCCGCGCGGGCTGCTCGAATTGCTGGCGCGCGCCGGCGAATTGCCCGACTTCGCCGACGCTCGATGCCCATCTGCGCGAGACCGAGACCGAGGTTCGCGCATCCTTCGAGCGCCTGATCGGCAAGATGCCGTAGAGGGAGGTACGCGGCTCAGGCTGCGCTGGCAGTGGGCACGGAATGCCCGTTGGCCGCCGGTTCGATCGGCAGACGCACGGAAACCACCGTGCCGCTTCCTTCGCGCGAGAAGATCCGCATCCGCCCGCCATGCAGCGAGGCGAGCGAGGCGGTGATGGCGAGGCCAAGCCCCGAGCCGCGATGGCTCTTGGTGAACTGGTTGCTGACCTGCTCGAAGGGCCGGCCGAGACGCCGCAGCGCCTCGCGCGGGATGCCGATGCCGGTATCGGCGACGGAGAACACGACCGCGCCGTCAAGCGAATGAGCGCGCACCGTGATGCGCCCGCCATTGGGCGTGAACTTGACGGCATTGGACAGCAGATTGAGCATGATCTGCTTCAGCGCCCGGCGGTCGCCGTGGAGGAACAGATTCTCCCCGACCTCGGAAACGACGCTGATCTGCTGCGCCTCGGCCTGTGTGCTGACGACGCGGATCGACTCCTCGACGATGTCGTCGAGCACCAGGCTTTCGAGGTCGAGCACCATGCGGCCAGCCTCGATCCGCGACATGTCGAGCACGTCGTTGATGACGCCGAGCAGATAGGCGCCGCTCTGGTGGATGTCCTCGCAATACTCGGTGTATTTCGGCGAGCCGAGCTGGCCAAACATGCCCGACTGCATGATCTCGGAGAAGCCGATGATGGCGTTGAGTGGCGTTCGCAGCTCGTGGCTGATATTGGCGAGGAACTGCGACTTGGTGCGGTTGGCCTCCTCGGCGCGGTCCTTCTCTTCGGCATATTTCTCGGCAAGCTCCACCATCTGCTGGGCCTGCAGCTCCAGCTTCTGGCGCGATTGGCGCAGGTCGGCGATGGTCGCCATCAGCCGGCGCTCGCCGTCGATCAGCTTGGCCTCGTGGCGCTTGAGCTGGGTGATGTCGGTACCGACCGAGACGAAGCCGCCATCCTTGGTCCGCCGTTCGTTGATCTGCAGCCAGCGGCCGTCCTCGAGCTGAAGCTCGAAGCTGCGCGCGCCTTCTTCCGGCCGCCCTTCGGCAACGACCTGCGAGCGGACCAGCGGCTTGCGCCCGGCCGCGATCACGTCGGCATAGGCGGCGCCGGGCGCCAGCGCGGCATCGGGAATGCCGTGAAGCTGCTGGTACTTGGAATTGCACATGACGAGGCGGTTGTCGGCATCCCACAAGACGAAGGCCTCGGAGATGGTCTCGATCGCGTCCCTCAGTCGGATATCGGCCGTCTTGGAGCGCTCTATCAGGCGCATTTGCTCGGTCACGTCGACGCCGATGCCGATGAGATGCGGCTCGCTCGAGTCGCGGTCGACCATTTCGGCCCGCGCCCGCAGCCAGATCCAGCGTCCGTCGGCATGCTGCATGCGGAACATGCGGTCGACAGAGGTCTCGCCGGACTCGTAGAGGGATTCGGCAAGCGCCATCAGGTCGCCATCGTCGGGATGGATCAGGCGCGCGACCTCGCCGAAGCCGAGCAGCGCGTCACGAGGCGGCAGGCCGAGCAACTCGAACATCGAGCGCGACCAGAACATCCGACCCTTGGCGAGGTCCCAGTCCCAAAGCCCGCAGCGGCCGCGCATGAGGGCTGTCTCGAAACGCACCTGCGTCTCGCTGTAGATGCGGTCCGCCTCGCGGGCCCGGGTCGCCTGGGCGAAATAGCCGTATAGGATGACGAGCAGGATCGCGCTCGTGCCGGCGAAGATCGCGACGTTGAGCGACACGTCTGCCCGCCAGTCGGAGTAGACGTTGCTCAGCGGCTCGACGACCGTGACCGAGCCGGCGCCATTGTCGAGATTGTGGATGGTCGCGAAGACGGGTGTGCCGTTGGCGAGGTTGATCTCCAGGACCCCGGCGCTGGCGCCGAAGGTCGTCAGCGGCTCGGCGTCGCCGATGATGCTGGCCAGCGGCAGGCTGGCGGAGTCACTTGATGGCGCGGCAACGACAATCTTGCCGGAACCGTCGCTGACATAGATGCGTCGGCCGTCGGCGGTGGCGCCCGGCGGCAGGGCGCGGCTGACGACATCCGCGATCCGGTTGGCGGGAAGGGTATCGGTCGAAGGCGCATGCACCTTGTCGAGGGCGCTCGACAGGGCCGTGGCGATCATGGCGATCGCTTCCTGCGCCTGTCCCTCCCGTTCCATCTTGAGTTGGCGAAGCTCGACCACGCGGGCAAGCGCCACGATCATCAGGAAGATGACGATGAGGATGGGGATCAGCCGGCGCAGCACCGGCTCGGCCGCCACCAGCTTCTGATAGGCCGGTTCGGCGAGGAGCTTCGCGTGTCCCGAGATACTTGCCGACCGCGGGAAGCTGATCCCGGAAAAAGGCAAATACCTTGCGACAGACGGTTCGCCCGTCTCCGCCCGCGCCATGGGAGGCCCCCTCGATTTTCGCCGCTTCTTTTCGAGTTACGCCACGCCCGAATCAGTTTCATTTGAATCGAGGAGAATCGCCTTGTCCAGAGCGAAAATTAAAATTGTATGAAAATCGCTGCGTGGCGCCAAGAATGGCGGAATCCTGGCTTTTTCGAACACTCAGGCGAGCGTCCGGGTAACGATGTCAGCAACGTCCGGTGAGAGGTCGGAAGCGGCCGCGACGCGACGCAGCGCGCGCTCGGCGAGTGCCCTGCGGCCGGGCTCGAGCGCCCGCCATGAGCGGAAGCTGACGAGGAGCCGTGCCGCCGTCTGCGGGTTCCTGGCGTCGAGGTCGAGGATGAAGTCGGCGAGGAATTCGAAGCCGGCGCCGTCGGCCCGGTTGAACTGGGTCTGGTTGCCGCTGGCGAAAGCGCCGACGAGCGCGCGGATGCGGTTCGGATTGGTCGTCGGGAAGGAGGGATCCGCCAGCAGTTCGCGCACCCGGTCGAGCGTCTCCGGCACCGGCGTCATCGCCTCCAGCGCCAGCCACTTGTCGAGGACCAGCGGGTCGCCGGCATAGCGATCGTGGAAGGCGGCGAGCGGCGCCTTCCGCTCTTCCAGACCGGCGCCGACCAGGATCGACAGGCCTGCGAGCCGGTCGGTCATGTTGTCGGCCGCCTCGATATGGGCGAGCACGCGCGCGATCGCCTCCGGCGCCTTGTCGCCGATGGACAGATCAAGCGCTGCATTGGCGAGCGCCCGCCGCCCGGCGGACGTCGCATCGGGCGAGAAGGGCTCATCCGAGGCGAGACGCCCATAGAGCTCAGTCAGGGTGCCGCCGATCCGTCGCGCGATCGCCGCCCGCAGGCGCTTGCGCGCCGCGGCAATGGCATCCGGATCGACATCGCGCCCGATTTCGCGGGCGATGTCCGCTTCGCCGGGCAATTGCAGCACCTGCGCGCGATAGGCCGGCTCGAGCGTGTCGTCGACGGCGATCTCGCCGAGCCCGTCGATCAGGCGCTCGTCGACACTCGCCTTGCTGTCGCCGTGCCGCTCGGCCGTTGTCAGGGCGACGAGGTTGCGCGCGGCCAGCATCTGCGCCGCCTGCCAGCGGTTGAAGGGGTCGGCATCGGTGCGCAGAAGGAAGAGCAGGTCATCCGCCGAATTGTCGCTAGTCAGACGGATCGGTGCAGAGAAGCCGCGGAAGAGAGAGGGAACCGGCCGGCTCGAGACGCCGCTGAAGACGATCGTCTGGCTGGCCTCGGTCAGGTGGATGACGTCGCCCTCGACGCGAGCGCCCTCGACCGTGTCGAAGTCGAGATCCTCGCCATTGGGGCCGACGAGACCGAAGCGGACGGGGATGTGCATCGGCTTCTTGACGTTCTGCCCGGGTGTCGGCGGCACGACCTGGCCGAGGGTTAGCGAGTAGGTGCGGCGCTGGCCGTCATAGCTGCCGCGCGCCGTCACCTCTGGCGTGCCGGCTTGCGCGTACCACAGGGCGAACTGGCCGAGATCGGCCCCGGTCGCGTCGACGAAGCAGGCGAGGAAATCCTCGATCGTCACCGCCTGGCCGTCATGCCGGTCGAAATAGAGGTCCATGCCGGCGCGAAAGCCGTCCGCGCCGAGCACGGTCTTCAGCATGCGGCAGACTTCGGCGCCCTTCTCATAGACGGTCGGTGTGTAGAAGTTGCTGATCTCGTGATAGATTTCCGGCCGGACCGGATGGGCGAGCGGCCCCGCGTCCTCCGGGAACTGGCGCGACCACAGCGTGCGCACGTCCGAGATCCGCTTGACCGGTCGCGAGCGCATGTCGGAGGAGAATTCCTGGTCGCGATAGACCGTCAGCCCCTCTTTTAGGCAAAGCTGGAACCAGTCGCGGCAGGTAATTCGGTCGCCGGTCCAGTTGTGGAAATATTCGTGCGCGATCACCCCCTCGACATGGGCGAAGTCGTTGTCGGTCGCCGTGTCGAGGTCGGCCAGGACGTATTTGTCGTTGAAGACGTTGAGGCCCTTGTTCTCCATCGCCCCCATGTTGAAGTCCGAGACGGCGACGATCATGAAGATGTCGAGGTCGTATTCCCGACCGAAAGCGGTCTCGTCCCAGCGCATGGAGCGCTTGAGCGAATCCATCGCATAGCCGCAGCGGTCTTCCTTGCCGTGCTCGCAATAGATCCTGAGGTCGACTTCGCGGCCTGACATGGTGGTGAAGCTGTCCTTCACCACCCCGAGATCACCGGCGACCATGGCGAAGAGATAGGACGGCTTCGGGTAGGGGTCGTGCCAGACCGCGAAATGGCGGCCGCCGTCGAGCGAACCGCTGTCGGTGAGGTTGCCGTTGGCGAGCAGGATCGGCTCCGCGGCGCCGCCCTCGATCCGCGTCGTGAAGACCGACGAGGACGTCCGGCCGGTCGAGGAAATAGGTGATGCGCCGGAAGCCCTCCGCCTCGCACTGGGTGCAATAGGGGCCGCTCTGCTTGTAGAGGCCCATGAGCTTGGTGTTCGCGGAAGGATTGATCTCGGTGACGATCTCCAGCGTGAAGGGCTCCGACGGGAGACCCTTGACCACCAACCGGCTGGGCGTTGCCTCGTATCGGTCCGCGTCGAGCGGCGTCCCGTCGAGCGCCAGCGAGACCAGCGTCAGCTCGCCACCGACCAGCGTCAGCGTATCGACGCCCTCGGTCCTGGGCGTCATTGCCAGCCGTGCCGTCACCCGCGTCGCGCTCGGGTCGAGGCGGAAGGTGAGGTCGGTGGTCTCGATCGAAAAATCCGGAGCGCGATAGTCGGCGAGGCGAACCGGGGCGGCGTCAGTCTGGGGCGTATCGAGCATTTTTCTCGTCGTCTGGCGGGAGGAAAGGCGTGTGTCGGTCTGGTTTTAGTCGCTTTGCGACGACCTTGCCATGCTATCCGGCGATCGTGGCGGAAGAGGGGAAGCGAGGGTGGCGGTCTCGCCCCTTCCTGATGTGCGTCCCTCGCGCGGCATCGGCCGAGGCGTCCACATCCGATCTCGGAATCGGATTTTCAAAGGGGCCGCCGAACGAGCTGATTTTTCAGGCATTCTCGAAATGCGCGCCGGCGCGCTGTGGATCGGCATGCGTTGCGTGACTTCGGCCGGGCTGCAAACCGTCGCCCGAGAATGAGGCCGAATTGATTTCCCCTCCCCATCGCTATATCAGAGTCTGCAGGGGAGGAAGCATGGCGCGCAAGACGCTCCAGGATGTGGCCCGCACGGCCGGTGTCAGCCTTGCGACGGTCGATCGCGTCATGAACGGCCGGCCGGGCGTTCACGCCGATACGATCGAGCGCGTCCAGGCCGCCGTCGACCTCCTCAAGTACCGCCCAGACCGCCTCGCCGCCCGTCTCGCTCGCGGACGCGACCATCGCTTCCGCTTTCTCCTTCCCCTCGGCACCAACGCCTTCATGCAGGCGCTCAAGCGCGAGATCGAGGCAGCCGCCGAGACCTTCGCCTATGAGCATGTGCATCTCGACGTGGTCCATGTCGACGTGTTCGACGGCGACGTGCTTGCCGCCGCGCTCGAGGACCTTCGTGGCGAGGTCCGATGGCGTCGCGGTGGTCGCCCTCGACCATCCTTCCGTGCGCGAGGCGATCGACGACCTCGCCGATGCCGGCACGACGGTCGTCACGCTGGTCTCCGATGCGCCGCGCTCGCGCGTGCCCACTATGTCGGCATCGACAATTCCGCCGCCGGTCGCACCGCGGCGAGCCTGCTCGGCCGTTTCCTCGGCAGGCAGGGCGGCAAGGTCGGCATCATCGCCGGCTCGATAGCGCTCCGCGATCACATCGAGCGCCAGCTCGGCTTCTCCCAGGTGATGAGCCGCGACTTCCCCCATCTCACCCTGCTGCCGACCCTCGAAGGGCGCGACGAGGACGAGCAGGTCGAGGCGCTGACTTTGGCCCTGCTTCGCGACCACCCGGATCTCGTCGGCATCTACAATGTCGGTGCCGGCAATGCCGGTGTCGTCGCCGCGCTCGAATCCGCCGGTCGTGCGCGCGACATCGTCTTCATCGGTCACGAGCTGACCGCGTTTTCGCGCAAGCAGCTCGTCCGCGGCACGATCGATGCGGTCATCAATCAGGATCCCGGCCACGAAGTGCGCAGCGCCACGCGTCTGCTCCTCGCCGAACGCGAGAAGACACCGATCGCGGTCGGTCAGGAGCGGATTCGCATTGACATCTTCCTGCGTGAAAACCTTCCGTGACCGGTGAAAAGGGCGATTTGCATGTATCTCGGCATCGACATCGGAACCTCATCGGTCAAGGCGGTCATCATCGACGCCAACCAGAAGATCATTGGCACGCACAGCGCGCCGCTCGAGGTTTCGCGTCCGCATCCCGGCTGGTCGGAGCAGGATGCCGATCTCTGGTGGGATGCCTGCCTCATCGTCCTCGACCGGCTGGCGGCCGATCACGGCAAGGAGATGGCGGCGGTCAAGGGCATCGGCCTGTCCGGCCAGATGCACGGCGCGACCCTGCTCGACGAAGCCGACAAGCCGCTCCGCCCCTGCATCCTGTGGAACGACGGCCGCTCGGCGGACGAGGCGGAAGGGATCAGTGAAGCGAGCCAGCGCGTCACCGGCAACATCGCCATGCCCGGCTTCACCGCCCCGAAGCTGATCTGGGTGAAGCGCCACGAGCCCGAGATTTTCGCTAAGGTCAGGACGGTCCTGCTGCCCAAGGATTACGTCCGTCTCAAGCTTACTGGCGAGAAGGCGAGCGAGATGTCGGATTCCGCCGGCACGCTGTGGCTCGATACCGCCAAGCGTGACTGGTCGGACGAGATGCTGGCCCTGACCGACCTGACGCGCGAGCACATGCCGCGTCTCTTCGAGGGGAGCGCCGTCACCGGTACGCTGCTGGCGGAACTCGCCGGGCGGTGGGGCATGTCGGGCTCGGTGGTGGTTGCCGGCGGCGGCGGCGACAATGCCGCCTCGGGCTGCGGCGTTGGCGCGGTCGCACCCGGCACCGGCTTCATCTCCATCGGCACGTCCGGCGTCATCTTCATTTCCGCCGATCGCTATCGCAGCAATCCGGCCGGCGCGGTTCACGCCTTCTGCCATGCCGTCCCCGGCACCTGGCACCAGATGGGTGTCTCGCTCTCCGCCGCCGGGTCGCTCGACTGGCTGTCGCATGTCCTCAGCTCGTCCGCCGGTGACCTCGTCGGTGAGCTCGGCGATGCGCCGGGCGGCCCGTCCTCGCTGCTCTTCCTTCCCTATCTTTCCGGCGAGCGCACGCCGCACAACGACGTTGCCGTGCGCGGTGTCTTTGCCGGTCTCGACCAGGGCCATACCCGGCGCGATCTGACCCAGGCGGTGCTCGAAGGCGTCGCCTTCGCCTTCAAGGATTGCTTCGACGTCCTCACCATGCCGCTCGGCGAGCCGCGCCGTCTGATCGCCGTCGGCGGCGGCTCGCGCTCGCGCTACTGGCTGCAGGTCATCGCCACCGTTCTCGGCCTGCCCATCGCCGTGCCCGAGGACGGCGACTTCGGTGCCGCCTTCGGCGCTGCGAGGCTCGGCCTCGTCGCGGCGGAGAACGCCGATCCCTTCGCAGTCTGCACGCCGCCGACCATTCGCGAGACTGTCGAGCCGATCCCGTCTCTGGCCGAGGCCTATTCCGCCGCGCATGCGGCCTATTGCGATCTCTATCCCGCTATCAAGGAGGCCATGCCCCAATGAGTGAGCGCTTTTTCACGCAAGAAAAGCCGATCCGCTATCGCAAGAACGCGGCCGAGGGCGAGCTTGCCTATCGCTGGTACGACCCGAACAAGAAGGTGCTCGGCAAGCGCATGGAGGACCACCTGCGCTTCGCCGTCTGCTACTGGCACTCCTTCACCTGGCCAGGCGGCGATCCCTTCGGCGGCGAGACCTTCATGCGTCCGTGGATGCACATGGACGACGAGATGGCGGCGGCGCGTCTGAAGGCCGACGTCGCCTTCGAGATGTTCCGCCTGCTCGGCGTTCCCTTCTTCTCCTTCCACGACCGCGACATCGCGCCGGAAGGCAGGACGCTTGCCGAGTCGAACCGCAACGTCCGCGAGATCGGCGAGATCTTTGCCAGGAAGATGGAGAAGGCGAAGGTCAAGCTCCTGTGGGGCACCGCCAATCTCTTCACCAACCGCCGCTTCATGGGCGGTGCGGCGACCAATCCCGACCCGGAAATCTTCGCCTATGCCGGGGCCCAGGTGAAGAACGTGCTCGAGCTCACCCATGAGCTCGGCGGCGCCAATTACGTGTTGTGGGGCGGGCGCGAAGGCTACGAGACCCTGCTCAACACCGACATCAAACAGGAACTCGACCAGCTTGGCCGCTTCCTCACCATGGTCGTCGAGCACAAGCACAAGATCGGCTTCAAGGGCACGATCCTCATCGAGCCCAAGCCGAAGGAGCCGACCAAGCACCAATACGATTTCGACGTCGGCACGATCTTCGGCATGCTCAAGGCCTTCGACCTGGAGAACCAGGTCAAGATCAACATCGAACAGAACCACGCCGTGCTCGCCGGCCACACATTCGAGCACGAGCTGGCGCTTGCCGGCGCGCTCGGCATCCTCGGCTCGATCGACATCAATCGCGGCGACTATCTGCTCGGCTGGGACACCGACCAGTTCGCCATGAACATCCCGGAGATGGCGCTCGCCTGCTACTACATCCTGAAAGCGGGCGGCCTCGGCACCGGCGGTTTCAACTTCGACGCCAAGATCCGCCGGCAGTCGATCGATCCGGACGATCTGCTCATCGCCCATGTCGGCTCGATCGACGCCTGCGCCCGCGGGCTGCTGATCGCCGAGCAGATCATCAAGGACGGCAAGCTCGACGGCTTTGTCGCCGACCGCTACGCCGGCTGGCGCAAGAAGGAAGGCAAGGCGATCCTTGCCGGCAAGCGTTCTTTGGACGACCTTTCGGACTACGTGCTCAAGCGCGATCTCGATCCGCAGCCGAAGAGCGGCAAGCAGGAATATCTGGAATCACTGATCAACAGCTATCTATGAGGCGGCGTTCTGTGAGCCGCACGGCCGAGGGGAGGACCTCATGAAGACGATGAAGGGGCCAGCGATCTTTCTGGCACAATTCGCGGGCGACGCCGCGCCGTTCAATTCCCTGAACAGCATGGCCGAATGGGCGGCGTCGCTCGGCTACAAGGGCATCCAGATTCCGACCTGGGACGGTCGCCTGTTCGACCTCGCCAAGGCGGCTTCGTCGAAGACCTATTGCGACGAGATCAAGGGCATCTGCGACGAGCACGGCATCGAGGTTACCGAGCTGTCGACCCATCTCCAGGGCCAGCTCGTCGCCGTCAATCCGGTCTATGACAGCGCCTTCGACGGCTTCGCCGCGCCCGAGGTCCACAACAATCCCAAGGCGCGGACCAAATGGGCGATCGACCAGGTCAAGAAGGGCGCCAAGGCCAGCCGCAATCTCGGCCTCGACACCATGGTCAGCTTCACCGGCGCCTTCTCCTGGCCCTTCCTCTATCCCTTCCCGCAGCGCCCGCCGGGACTGATCGAGACCAGCTTCGACGAACTCGCCAAGCGCTGGCGGCCGATCTTCGACTATTGCGACGGCCAAGGGGTGCGGATCGGCTTCGAGCTCCATCCGAGCGAGGACGTCTTCGACGGCGCCACCTTCGAGATGCTGCTTGAGCGCGTCGACAACCATCCCGCCTGCGGCATCAATTACGACCCGTCGCACTTCGTGCTGCAGTGCCTCGACTATCTCGATTTCATCGACATCTATCACGAGCGCATCTACGCCTTCCACGTGAAGGACGCCGAGTTCAACCCGACCGGCCGGCAGGGCGTCTATAGCGGCTTCCAGTCCTGGGTTAACCGGGCCGGCCGCTTCCGCTCGCTTGGCGACGGTCAGGTCGATTTCTCCGCGATCTTCTCCAAGCTCGCCCAGTACGACTACGACAGTTGGGCGGTGCTGGAATGGGAGTGCTGCCTGAAGCATCCCGAGGACGGCGCGCGCGAGGGCGCTCCCTTCATCCGCGATCACATCATCCGCGTCACCGAGCGTGCCTTCGACGATTTCGCCGGTGCCGCGACGGATGTGAAGACCAACAAGAAGATGCTGGGCATCTGAGGGAGGCATAGATGGTCGAAGCACGCAGTGACGCGACCGGCGGCGGCCGGATCCGCTATGGCATGGTCGGCGGCGGGCAGGGGGCCTTCATCGGCGCCGTCCACCGCATCGCCGCCCGCATCGACGACCAGTACGACCTGGTCGCCGGAGCGCTCTCCTCCAACAAGAAGCGGGCGCTCGCCTCGGCACAGGAGCTTGGCCTTCCTGCCGACCGCTCCTATGGCTCGTATGAGGAGATGGCCAAGGTCGAGGCCAAGCGGCCGGATGGCATCGAGGCGGTCGCCATCGTCACGCCCAACCACATGCACGCGCCGATCGCCAAGGCGTTCCTCTCCGCCGGCATTCACGTCATCTGCGACAAGCCGCTGACGACGACGGTGGCGAGCGCCAAGGACCTCGTCCGCGCGGTGAAGAAGTCGGGCAAGATCTTCGCGCTGACCCACAACTACACCGGCTATCCGATGATCCGCCAGGCGCGCGAGATGGTCGCCGCCGGCGAACTCGGCGAGTTGCGCCTCGTCCAGGCGGAATACGCGCAGGATTGGCTGACCGAGCGACTGGAGACCACCGGCAACAAGCAGGCCAAGTGGCGCACCGATCCCAAGCAGTCCGGCGCCGGCGGCGCCATCGGTGACATCGGCACCCACGCCTACAATCTCGCCTGCTTCGTCTCCGGCCTGACACTGGACTCGCTGCTCGCCGACCTGACGAGCTTCGTCAAGGGCCGCAAGATCGACGACAACGATCATATCCTCCTCCGCTTCAAGGGCGGCGCCAGGGGCATGATCTGGGCGAGCCAGGTGGCGCCGGGCAACGAGAATGGATTGAAGCTGCGCGTCTACGGCACCAAGGGCGGCCTCGAATGGTGCCAGGAGGACCCGAACTATCTGTGGTTCACGCCCTTCGGCGGCCAGAAGCGTCTGATCACCCGTGGCGGCGCCGGCTCGGGCCCCGCCGCCGGGCGCGTGACCCGCGTGCCGGCCGGCCACCCGGAAGGCTATCTGGAGGGCTTCGCGACGATCTACAGCGAGGTCGCCCGCGCCATCCGCGCCGCGCGCGCCGGCAAGAAGCCCGACAAGGACGTCATCTACCCGACGGTCGAAGACGGCCTCGTCGGCGTCGCCTTCATCGATGCCGCCGTCAAGTCGAGCGGCAAGGGCGGCACCTGGGTGAAGGTTTAGAGCAATTGCAGGAAAAGTGGACACCACTTTTCCGTCCGAAATTACGGCGAAAGCAAAGAGCTGGAGCGGATCAGCGATCCCATCAAACGTGATCCGCCAGCCTAGTTCTTCAACGCAGCGCGGCGCTTCTCCAGGAAGCGCCGCACGTCGGGATATGGCTCGAGGCCGATGGCGCGGACATAAGCGGCGTCGGCTCCGGCAGCATCGCCGCTGCGCGCCATCAAATCGGCGCGCGCCGCCCAATAGGGCTGATATCCTGCAAAACGCGTCTCGCCGTCGAGCGCCGAAAGCGCCACGAGCCCTGCCGCCACGCCACGCGCTTCGGCGATCGCGACCGCGCGGTTGAGCGCTACCACCGGCGATCCAGTGAGGGCCTCCAGTCCGTCATAGAGCCCCGCGATCGCTTCCCAGTCTGCCCCACCGGTCATGCGTCGGACGGCGTGAGCGGACTGCACCGCCGCCTCTAGCTGATAACGCCCGATCTGTCCCAGGGTGCCGGCACGGGACAACAATGCCTCGGCCTCGTCGATCATCTCGATGTCCCAGTCGGAAACATTCTGTTCGCCCAGCGGCACATAGGCTCCGTCGGCGCCCCTCCGTGCTGCCCGTCGCGCCTGGCAATGAAGCATGAGCGAGAGCAGGCCGAGCGCTTCCGGTTCGTCGGGCAGCAGTGATGTGACCAGCCGTCCAAGCCAGATCGCCTCCTCGGCGAGGTCGCGCGACCGGCTTGTCGTTCCGGCCGGGTCGGACCACCCCTCGGCATAGGTCGCATAGATCGCGGCAAGCACCGGCTCCAGCCGTTCGCCGAGATCGGCGCGCCCCGGCACCTTGAACGGGATACCCGTCTCGCGGATACGGGTCTTTGCCCGCGTCAGCCGCCGGCCCATCGCCGCCGGCGCCACCAGGAAGGCGGACCCGATGGTCGCCGCGTCGAGACCGAGCACGGTTTGCAATATGAGCGGCGCGCGAATGCTCGCTTCGATCGCCGGGTGGGCACAGGCGAACATCAGTGCCAGCCGTTCGTCGGGAATTTCGTGCCTGGCCGTCGCCGCGGCCTCGATTTCTTCCGCCATCAGCCTCAGATGCCCCTCCGCTGACCTCGCGCTCTGCCGGCGCCGTGCGGCATCGGCCAGTTTCCGCCGCGCGGTGACGAGCAGCCAGGCTTCCGGCTTCTCGGGAATGCCGCGCGCTCCCCAGGTGGCGAGCGCTGCGGCGAAGGCCTCGGCGAGCGCGTCCTCGGCCGCAGCCACATCGCCTGTCCGAGCCGCGAGGAAGGCGACGAGCTTGCCGTAACTCCGCCGGGCGACGCGCTCGGCGGTGGCGTGAGCGGCTGCGTCACCTTCCTTCGCCATGGCCCTAGGCGGCTTCCATCGGCCAGATCGGCCGCAGCTCGACGGTCCCGTTGCTGGCGGCCGGGCAGCGTTTGGCCCAAGCGAGCGCCGCGTCGAGATCGGGCACATCGAGGATGTAGTAGCCGCCAAGCTGCTCCTTCACGTCGGCATAGGGTCCATCGAGCACCTGGGTTTTGCCGTCGGTCCCGCGCAGGGTCGTCGCGGCCGCGCTCTGCCGCAGTCGCTCGCCGCCGACCATGACGCCGGCCTTAGCCATCGCCTCTGAATAGGCCGTGTAGGCCGCCGACATCTTGAAGACGGCATCGGCCGGCGCCGATTGCATCGCGGATTCGTCGAGATAGATGAGGAGCATGTACTGCATCGGTTTCTCCCTTCGGGGTTCCGGCGGACATGATGCCCCGCCGACACCATGACGCGCGAGCCTCCGGGATTCGGACATCTGCGTCGGAATTCTCTGCAGCCTTTTCCATTCGCGGCCGGGACGGTCATCTCTATACTCCCACATGTCCGGCAAAGGACTGGGGAGGAAAAACGTGAAAATCGGATTCTGCATGCTGCTGTGGGCGACGGCGGTGACGAAACGGCACCGGCGGATCCTCGAAGACCTGAAAAAGACGGGCTACGACGGGGTGGAGATTCCCGTCTTCGAAGGTGAGCCGGAGGGCTACGCACGGCTCGGCCGCTTCCTCGATGATCTCGGGCTGGAACGTACCGCCATTTCGGTGATCGGCGCAAAGAACCAGAACCCGCTGTCGGAGAAGGAGGCCGACCGCAAACGCGCGGTTAAGCATCTCAAATGGATCGTCGACTGCACCGAGGCGCTCGGCGCACACACGGTCGGCGGGCCGCTGCACCAGACCCTCGGCCTGTTCTCCGGCAAGGCGCCGACGGCGACAGAGCGGGCCCGGGCGCGGACCGTTCATCGCGAGGTCGGCGACTATGCCTCCGCCCATGGCGTCCGGATCGTGCTCGAGGCGGTCAACCGCTTCGAATCCTATTTCGCCAACACCATGGACGACCTCGCGGCCTATCTCGACACGGTCAGGCATCCGGCGATCAGCGGCATGTACGACACCTTCCACGCCAATCTGGAAGAGAAGGACCCGATCGGCGCCTATGAGCGCAATACGCGCCACATCGCTCATGTCCACATCTCGGAGAACGATCGCGGCGTGCCGGGGCGAGGGCACGTGCCCTGGGGCGCGACCTTCAAGGCGATCAAGCGGTCCGGCTACGATGACTGGCTGACGATCGAAGCCTTCGGCCGCGGCCTGCCCGATCTCGCGGCCGCGACCCGCATCTGGCGCGACCTGTCCGAAAGTCCGGAAGCAGTCTATCGCGAAGGCTACCGCACCATCCGTGAGGGCTGGGACGCGGCCTGAGCCTTCCCGTCACTGCGAGGTTGTCGGCGGCGGGAGCTGCGGATTGGGATAGTAGCCGGGCCCGATCGTCAGCGGCTTGTCAGGCAGGACGCTCTGGTCGAGCTGCGATCGGAACTCCTTCTCCAGCGTCTGCAGTTCCTTGCCGTCGGCGGAGACGAGCCGGAGCGTCGCCTTGTAGGGCGTGTCGGCCTTGATGCCCTTCAGCGGCGGCGTGGTCAGTTCGATGCGTCTGGCCTTCGGAGAGACAGTTTGCGAGACGACAATCGCCTCTCCCCCGGCCGGGTTCTGGAAGTGCCCCTCCAGCGTCAGCCCGTCGGGCAGCGTCTTCAGCGGAACCAGCACGACCTGCTCCGTTGCTTCGCCGATACGATAGTTGAAGAGGAACCCGCCGCCGCGGATTTCCACCAGCGGTCCCTTGTCTTCCTGCGTACAGGCGGCCAGCGCCAGGGCCAGCACCGCCGGCATGATCCATAGGGTCTGTCTCATCGCGTCGCGCTCCTTTGCCGTCTTGCTTGGCCCGCCGGCCGCCGCGCACGCAGCCGCGCGTAATGGCGCTGCGCCTTAGCGCGGTTGCCGCAGGTTTCCATGTCACACCAGAGCCGCTTGCGGTTGCGGCTACGGTCGATGAAGAGCCAGAAGCAGGCTGGACAGATCTTCAGCCGGTCGAGCTCGTCGGACATGGCAAGCGAAAGCGCACTCATCGCCACATGCGCGAGGAAGTGGCGGCCGCGTCCGACCCGCGCATTCGCCTCGATGCGAAAGGCCGTGCCGTTGTGGGCGAGGCGCACGTCGCGAACCGCCTCTCCGGCAAGGGAAAGCAACTCCGCGAAGGCGCCGCCATCGACCGCCTCGTCTTGGCCGATCGGCCGCAGCGCCGCATCCACTGCGTCACGCAACCGGATCGCCGCCGCGCGATCGGCTTCGCGCATGCGTCCGCCCTCCAGCGTCGCCGGTAGCGTGCCGAGGTCGATACCCTTGTCGATCCACCGGTCGAGTTCTGTCGCGTCGACCAGCCGATCGAAGCGCTGGGCCGGGTCGGTCGGATAGATGACCGTGTTGACCAGGTCGAGCGCCGCATTGCCGCCGACGAATTGCCGATAGGTCCAAGTGAAGCGCGTCATCGCTCTAACTGACAAAATGGATTTTGAAGGGTAGGATAATCTTCGTGTTCGGGCAACCGCCATGCGCGTCCTGGAAAAGGGCCGCCGGCGGAAGAGGCGTCGTAGGATGGCGGGGCTCTACTTTCTTCAGCAGTGCCTCAACGCGGTGCAGGTGAGCTGCTTCTACGCGCTGCTTGCCGTTGCCTATGTGCTCGTCCATGGCATCGCCAATCGCATAAACCTCGCCTTCGGCGCCATCGCCATGTGGGGCGCCTACCTTACGATCGGCGGCATCGCGGTCGTCTCCGCGTCCTACGATTTCCCTCTCAGTGCCGTCGCCTTCGCAATTCTCTATGCGATCCTCGGCACGGCAGCCGTTGGCTTCGTCATCGGCCGCCTCGTTGTCGTTCCGCTCGCCGGGCGGGCGTCGCTCGCCATGCTGATCGCCACGATCGGCGTCGCCATCGTGCTGGAGGAGGTGATGCGCATCGCCAATGGCAGCCAGGAGCTGCTGTTGCGGCCGATCCTCGCCGGCACCTTCCTCGAATTCCCCAATCCGACCTTCACCATCCGCATCACCATCATCCAGGTGCTGGTACTCGTCGCCTCGCTGATGCTGGCCGGCGGGCTGGCGCTCTTCGTCCGCTGGCACCGCTTCGGCCGTGCCTGGCGCGCCTGCTCGCAGGATCTGGCGATGGTCTCGCTGCTTGGCATCGATCCGACGCCGGTGCTTGCCGGCACCATGGTCGTTGGCTCGGCCTATGCCGCCGCCTCCGGCGTGATGATCGCCATCTACTACGGCAGCGTCAGCTTCTATATGGGCGCCATGCTCGGCCTGAAGGCGCTCTATGTCGCCGTCATCGGCGGGCTCAACTCCCTTGGCGGCGCCATTGCCGGCGCCTTCGCCCTCGGCTTCTTCGAGAGCATGTGGTCGGGCTATTTCCCCGGCGAATACCGCGATGTCGCCAGCTTCTCGGCGCTGACCTTCCTCCTCATCGCCCGCCCACAGGGCCTGTTTGCCTCGAGCGAACGCCCGGACCATCGCGTCTGACCGCGACCGCGCTACAATAGGCTCATCGAGTCCGGAACGAGGACGCAGATGAGTGCTGCCGAGTCTGACCAAGCCGTGCCGATCTTCGCCGCCGCCTATGCGCCGGACGATGCCGGCCTGATCCGCCGCTACATCGCCGAGACGCGCCTCGATGCGGCGACAGAGACGCGCATCGACCAGCGCGCCACTGGCTACATCGCCGCGATCCGTGGCCATTCCGGCGCGATCGGCGGGCTGGAGGATTTCCTCCGCGAATTCGGCCTGTCGACCCGCGAGGGCCTGGCGCTGATGGTGCTGGCCGAGGCGCTGCTGCGCGTCCCCGACGCCGCGACCCAGGACCGGCTGATCGAGGACAAGCTCGCCGGCGCCGATTGGGGCGAACACGCCGCCCATGCCGAAACCTGGTTCGTCTCGGCTTCCACCTGGGCGCTCGGCCTGTCGAGCCGCATCGTCCAGCCGGGCGAGACGCCGGAGGGGGTTGTCGCCGGCCTGGTCAAGCGTGTCGGCCAGCCGGCCGTGCGCCGCGCCACGCGCCAGGCGATGCGCGTCCTCGGCCATCACTTCGTTCTCGGCGAGACCATCGCCGAGGCGCTCCGCCGGGCGCGGACCCACGGAGGCGCGGGGCTTTCGCCATTCCTACGACATGCTGGGCGAGGGCGCTCGTACCGGCGCCGACGCCGAGCACTATTTCGAGTCCTACGCCAAGGCGATCGAAGCCATCGGCAACGCGGCGGGGAAGGGGACGCTGCCGGACCGTCCCGGCATCTCGGTCAAGCTCTCCGCCCTCCATCCGCGCTACGAGGCCGTCCAGCGCGAGCGCGGTGCTGAAGGAGCTGGCGCCGCGCCTGCTCGATCTCGCCCGCGCCGCCAAGGCGCACGATCTCAACCTCACCGTCGACGCCGAGGAAGCCGACCGGCTCGAGCTTTCGCTGGAAGTCATCGCGCGCGGTCGCTGCCCGATCCCTCGCTCGCCGGCTGGGACGGCTTCGGCCTCGCCATCCAGGCCTATCAGAAGCGCGCCGCCGGCGGTCGTCGACTGGGTCGCCGATCTCGCCGCCGCCCACGACCGGCGGCTGATGGTGCGCCTCGTCAAGGGCGCCTATTGGGACACCGAGGTCAAGCGCGCGCAGGAGCGCGGCCTCGCCGATTATCCGGTCTTCACCCGCAAGCCGGCGACCGACCAGTCCTATCTCGCCTGCGCCCGCCGCATGCTCGTCGCCCGCCCGCGCCTCTATCCGCAATTCGCCACCCACAATGCGCTCACCGTCGCCACCATCATCGAGATGGCCGGGCGGCGTGGAGGGCTACGAGTTCCAGCGCCTGCATGGCATGGGCGAGGCGCTTTACGAGGCGGTGACCGAGCGGCAGCGAGGACATCGCCTGCCGCATCTACGCGCCGGTCGGCGGCCATCGCGACCTGCTCGCCTATCTCGTCCGCCGGCTTCTCGAGAACGGCGCCAATTCCTCCTTCGTCGCGGTCGTCGGCGACCGATCGGTGCCGGTCGACGACGCTGCTCGTCCGCCCGGCGGCGACGCTCGCCGATGGCGCCCATGCGCGCCATAGCCGCGTGCCCCTGCCGAGGGACCTTTACGCGCCGGCGCGCCGCAACTCCGCCGGCCTCGAATTCGGCGCAGCGAGCGCGACCTCGATCGGCGCTGCTTGCCGGCATCGCGGCCGCGGGCGAGGCGCCGATCGCCGCCGAGCCGCTGACCGCGGTCGCGGCCGGCGGCGCCGCCCGCGACAGTCGTCAGCCCGGTCGACGGAAAGTCCATTGTCGGCAGCGTCGTCGAGACGGATGTTGAATCGATCGATGAGATGATGCGCGCGGCCGCAGGCAGGCTTCGCCGCGTGGTCGCGCAAGCCCGCCGAGAAGCGCGCCGCCGCCCTCGACATGCTCGCCGGCCTTCTCGAGAGCAGAGCGCGACGCCTTCATCGCCCTGATCGCCCGCGAGGGCGGCCGCACGCTCAATGACGGCCTGTCGGAGGTGCGCGAGGCAGTCGACTTCTGCCGCTATTACGCCTCCCAGGCGCGTCTTCTTTTCGCCGAGGACGAGGTCATGCCTGGCCCGACCGGCGAGAGCGATCGTCTCCGCCGTCGCGGGCGCGGCGTCTTCGTCTGCATCTCGCCCTGGAACTTTCCGCTGGCGATCTTCCTCGGCCAGGTCGACCGCGGCGCTCGCCGCCGGCAACGCTGTCGTCGCCAAGCCGGCCGAGCAGACGCCGCTCGTCGCCTTGCGCGCCTTCGAGCTCCTGCAGGAGGCCGGCATCCCGCGCGCGGCGGCCCAACTCGCGCCCGGCGACGGCAGGGTCGGCGCGGCGCTCGTCGCCCATCCGGCGATCGCCGGCGTCGCCTTCACCGGCTCGACCGAGACCGCCTGGGCGATCAACCGCACGCTCGCCGGCAAGACGCGGTCCGATCGTGCCGCTGATCGCCGAGACCGGCGGCATCAACGCCATGATCGTCGACGCCACCGCGCTGCCGGAGCAGGTGCGCCGACGATGTCGTCACCTCGGCCTTCCGCTCGGCCGGCCAGCGCTGCTCGGCGCTGCGGCTGCTGTGCCTCCAGGACGACGTCGCCGACCGCATCCTCGAGATGATCGCCGGCGCGGCGGCCGAGCTCCGCCTCGGCGATCCGCGCGATCCGGCCGTCGACATCGGCCCGGTCATCGACGCCGAGGCCAAGGCCGGCGCTCGAGGCCCATCTCGCGCCCATGCAAGGACGGAGCGACGATCCGCTTTGCCGGCAAGACGCCCGGCGGCGCCCTGCCGGCGGCACCTTCGTCGCGCCCGCATATCGTCGAGATCGACAGCGCCGGCGCGACCTGACCCGGAGGTCTTCGGCCCGATCCTGCATGTCGTGCGCTGGCGGGCCGACGAGCTCGACAAGCTGATCGACGCCATCGCCGCGACCGGCTACGGCCTGACGCTCGGCATCCACAGCCGCATCGACGAGACCGCACGAGCGGATCATCGATCGCGCTCGCCGGTCGGCAATGTCTACGTCAATCGCAACATCATCGGCGCCGTCGTCGGCACCCAGCCCTTCGGCGGCTCGGGCCTGTCCGGCACCGGGCCGAAGGCCGGCGGCCCCGACTATCTCCGCCGCTTCGCCGCTGGAGCAGGTGGTCTCGGTCAACACCGCCGCGGCCGGCGGCAACGCATCATTGATCGCGATGGAAGACGACTAGAGCCGCCATCGCCGGCACACGAAGGAAACTCCGTGCATCGCTGCGCCATTCTCGACGACTACCAGAATGTTGCCCTGTCGACTCGCCGACTGGAGCCCGCTCGCTTCCGAGGTCGACATCGCCGTCTTCAACGACCACATCTTCGACCGCGCCGATCGATCGCCGCGCTCGCCGATTTCGACATCATCGTCGCCATGCGCGAGCGCACGCGTTTCGATGCCGAGCTGCATCCAGGCGCTGCCGAAGCTGCGGCTGCTCGTCACCACCGGCATGCGCAACGCCTCGATCGATGTTGGCGCGGCGGAAGCAGCCGGTGTCACCGTCTGCGGCACCGATGGCGTGCCGGGCTCGACGGCGCGAACTTGACCTGGGCGCTGATCCTGTCGCTGATGCGCAACATCCCGGCGAGGTCGCCGACTTCCGCGGCGGCGCGCGCTGGCAGCAGCATGTCGGCATCGATCTCGACGGGCGCCGCCTCGGCCTCGTCGGCCTCGGACGGCTCGGTACCCGGGTCGCCCGGGTCGGCGTCGCCTTCGGCATGGAGGTCGCTCGCCTGGAGCCCCAACATGACCGACGAGCGCGCCGTTGCTGTCGGCGCGTCCCGCGCCGCGACGCTCGACGAATTGCTCGGCGGCGCCGACGTGATCTCGGTCCACGTCCCTGAACGAGGAACGCGCGGCCTCATCGGCGCGCGCGAGCTCGCGCTGATGTCGCCCGGATCCTTTCTCGTCAACACCTCGCGCGGCCCGATCGTCGACGAGGCCGCCCTGGTCGACGCGCTGGAGAGTGGCCATCTTGGCCGGTGCTGGCGCTCGACGTCTTCGACGTGGAGCCGCTGCCCGTCGATCATCCGCTGCGCACCGCCCCACGCCTGATCGCGACGCCGCATGTCGGCTACGTGACCGAGCGCACCTATCGCGCCTTCTACGGCGATGCGGTCGAGGACATCCGCGCCTGGCTCGATGGCAAGCCGGTCCGCAGGCTCAGCGCGAGAGGGTAGCCGCGGCTATGCGTGCGGAAGGGAAAGCAGTCGATCGAAATCGCGCGCGTGGCGGATGATCCGCAGTACCTCCACCGCTTCGGTCCCGCGATCACGCTTTCATGTCGAGCACGAAGGAGGTTGCCGGCTTGCGATTGTCTTCGGCGATCCAGTCGGCCGAACCGCTCCAACGTCGCTTTCCGCGGCTTTGGTCAGAGCGTGTCCTCATGCGGGCGCTTTTGCACCAAGCCGTATATCGCGGTCAGCCGATCGACGACCTCTTCGAGCGGAACACCCAGGCCGGCATCCGCCTCGGCCAGGCTTTTCGCCAGCGGCTTCATCGAGCGCCTTCAATCTTGCTCGCGGTCGAGGGTCCGTCTTCCAGCAGCCGCAGCCCGGCACGCACCACTTCGCCTGGCATTGTTGTAGCGCCGCTTTCGAGCTGCGCCTTGACGAAGGCTTCGAAATCGGGTCCGAGGGCGACGTGGCCATGTCGATGCTCCAGTAGCACTCCGTTGTCAATAGATAACATCTCGAGCAACGAACATTGCCACATTGCATGGCGCTTGCCGATGCCGAAGCCGTCTCATCTCGCTGCCATGAAGGAGACCGATGACCGACAAGGATTTCTCGCCCGCGCCATCGCTGCAGGGCCGCGGCGACGAGCCGGCCGATCTGGTCATCAAGAATGTCGGCCTGCTCGACCTCATCTCCGGCGGCGTCACCGCCACCGACATCGCCATCTGCGGCGACCGAATCGTCGGCACCTACGCGAGCTATGCCGGCGCACGCGAGATCGACGGGCGCGGGCGCTTCGCCGTCCCCGGCTTCATCGACACGCATCTGCATGTCGAATCCTCGCTGGTCACCCCGGTCGAGTTCGACCGCTGCGTGCTGCCGCATGGCGTCACCACCGCGATCTGCGATCCCGCACGAGATCGCCAATGTCCTCGGCGCCGAGGGCATCCGCTATTTCCTCGCCTCCGCCGAAGAGACGATCATGGACATGCGCGTCAACCTCTCCTCCTGCGTGCCGGCGACCGCCTTCGAGACCTCGGGCGCCACGCTGCTCGCCGACGATCTGCTGCCCTTCCGCGACCATCCCAAGGTCATCGGCCTGGCCGAGTTCATGAATTTCCCCGGCGTGCTCGGCCGCCGACCCGGACGTCATCGACAAGCTCGCGCCTTCCAGGACGGCCACATCGACGGTCATGCGCCGCTGGTTCGCGGCTACGACCTCAACGGCTATCTCGCCGCCGGCATCCGCACCGACCACGAGGCGACCACCGCCGACGAGGCGCGCGAGAAGCTGCACAAGGGCATGGCCATCCTCATCCGCGAGGGCTCGGTGTCCAAGGACCTGCACGCGCTCGCCGAAGTGCTCGACGAGAACACCTCGAGCTTCATGGCGCTGTGCACCGACGACCGCAATCCGCTCGACATCGCCGAGGAAGGCCATCTCGACTCCCTGATCCGCACGCTGATCGGCCTTGGCCGGCCGCTGCATCACGTCTATCGCGCCGCGAGCTGGTCGGCGCGCCAACGTCTTCGGCCTGCGCGATCGCGGCCTGATCGCGCCCGGCTGGCGCGCCGACATCGTGCTGCTCGACGATCTCGAAGCCTGCACGCGTCAAGACGGTGATCTCCGCCGGCCGCCTCGTCGACGACGCGCTGTTCGCCACGCGACAGAGCATCGCCCCGGTCGGCCTCGACAGCATGAAGGCGGAGCAGGTGACGGCCGCCGATTTCGCCATTCCCGGCTCGGCCGGCGAGGCGCCGGTGATCGGCGTCAGCTCGGGCCGGATCATCACCGAGCACCGCACCATGCGCGTGCCGGCCGAAGGCAATGGCCGCGTCGCCGACACCGGCGCCGACATCATCAAGGTCGCGGTCGTCGAGCGCCACGGCAAGAACCGCAATATCGGCCGCGGCTTCGTCAAGGGCTTCGGCCTGAAGCGCGGCGCCATCGCCTCCTCGGTCGGTCATGACAGCCACAACATCACCGTCGTCGGCGCCGATGACGACGACATGGCGCTGGCGGTCAACCGCCTGATCGAGATGAAGGGCGGCTTCGCCGTCGCCTCTGGCGGCGAAGTTGCGTGCCGAACTGGCGCTGCCGCTCGCCGGCCTGATGAGCCTGGAGCCGTTCGAGGCGGTTCGCGGCGCGCTGATTCCGCTCCGCGCGGCGGCGCGCGAGCTCGGCTGTACGCTGGCGGAACCATTCCTCCAGGTCGCCTTCCTTCCGCTGCCGGTCATCCCACATCTGAAGATCACCGATTTCGGCCTGTTCGATGTCGATCGCTTCACCTTGATCGACATGTAAGGCTTGGCCGCCGGCCCGCGCCGGCAGGATGCCCCAGCGCTCCGCGGCTCGCGCCACGGCCGTCGTCGGCGCCGCCGCTCTCGTCTCGCTTCGGCGCAGGAAGGTGGAGAGCGCCATGATCAGGAAGCCACAGGAGACGATGATCGGCAGCGCGTTCGGTCCGAACAGGTCGATGGCGAGGCCCATTGGCGTCGAGCCGACGACCGCACCGGCCGCATAGGCCATGGCGAAGCCGGTCGAGACCACGGCCAGCCGCTGGCCGCGGAACTCCTGTCCGATCTGGATGACGCCCAGTGTATAGAGCCCGGAGATGGCGCCGCCGGCGATGAAAAGCGTCGGGCCGAGCACGCCGATCTGGACGATGCTGAGGGGCAGCAGGACCATCACCACCGAAGCCAGCACCGCGCAGAGCTGCAAGGTACGCCGGCGGCCGTAGCGATCGGCCGCGTAGCCGAGCAGGGCAACCAGCACCGCCTCGCCAAGGCTGAACATCGCCACCAGCCGCGAGGCGCCGGCATCAGTGAGCCCATGGGCAAGACCGAAGATCGGCAGCAGGCTCTGCATTGCGGTTTCGAGGATGCCGGCGAGAAAGGCCGCCGCGATCAGCGGTCCGGCAAGGGTGAGGGCGAGCCGCAGACTGGCCCTGTCACCGGTTTCAGTTTCTTGCTTGGGCGAGCCTTCCGGCGAACGGATCGAAAGCGCCACCACCACCGCCATGCCGAGCGGGATCATGGCGGTGATCAGCGGCAGCATGCCGGTGACGCCGGTCGCGCTGAGCGAAAGCGGCCCGAGGAACTGCGCCGCCGCGTAGAGCGTTCCCGAGGCGCCAATGATGCGTCCGCGATGGCGGTCTTCGACGATGCCGTTCAGCCAGATTTCCGTCGTGCTCCACAGGGCCGCGAAGCAGGCGCCCATGATGAAGCGCGCCACGAACCAGACGACGATCTGGTCCGCTGCCAGGATCGCGCCGAAGGAGAGGAACGAGATCAGGAAAAGCGAGGCAACGAGTTGGCGCAGGCCCGCCGCCGCGATCAGCCGCGGCAGGAAGGGGCCGATGATCAGGATGCCGGCGCCGGCGAGCGAAGCGTTGAGGCCGATCAGCCAGCTCGACAGGCCGTGCTTCTCGAGCGCCAGCGAGAAGAAGGGATAGGAGAAGCCATAGAGCATGGCCTCCGCGCCGATCAGGAAGAGGACGCCGAGTACGCGCCACGCCCAACTCG
The DNA here is from genome assembly GCA_963812285.1 of uncultured Alphaproteobacteria bacterium. Classification (GTDB taxonomy): domain Bacteria; phylum Pseudomonadota; class Alphaproteobacteria; order Rhizobiales; family Kaistiaceae; genus CAVSRC01. Next base: position 82,655 of record CAWEUR010000019.1, read on the forward strand.
GCGGCGCGAAGGCGAGCGGACCGTCGCGCCGTCCGGATGACCGGGCGGGTGCGAGGCGGCCGAGCGCTTCGGCGCCGGGCAGGGCGAAACCGGACGCCCTGCCGTCCATCTGATCGACGGCCAGCGACATCAGATTTCGCAGCGCGAATCCTTGCACCAGCACTTGATGCCTTCCGGCACCAGGTTGAAGGTGCGGTAGTCGACGGTGATCTCCTCGCCCGCCTCGAGGTCGCGATTGGCGTAGACGTAGAGCTTGTCCTCGACCCGTGCGGTCGCCCGGCAGCTGTGGTTGAGATAGTCGACGCCGTCCGGCTGCCACTGGGGCAGGAGACACAGCAGCTTGTTGCCGTCGCGCTTCAGATGGACCGACTGGCGCCACCAGAAGACGTCGAGGTCTTCCTTGTGGTCGAGATCCACCATGACGGCCTTGCCGTCGAAGAAGCCGATCAACTCGTCCTTGTTGATCTTCGCCTTGGCGTAGACGCCCTTGTGTTCGTCCTTGAAGTCGCGGACCTCAACCAGGGCACTGTTCGTGTAGCTCATCTGAATGCTCTCCAACTCGAGACTCCAGACGTCCGGTGGCGGACCGGAGCCCGAAGGCGCCGGCTGTCATCCGCTCCGCGAACGTCGCGGCAGCCGCGAACCGACGGGATTCCGCCGATCGCTTCGCACTGACGGCGTGGCCCGCCGCAGCGCAGAACTGCGTGTTGAAGGCATTGCTTGTCGGGACGTGGGGCAGGCAGGCCGCAGCCGCTGCCCCGTCACTTGCTCTGGTCGCAAGGAACTCTTGCACCATTGCAGGCCTCCTCGTACACACGCTTAACAAACTCTTACTTGCCGCGCTGAGATATAGGCCCATCGCTTAACTGTTTGTCAACCTTTCCGGAGCCCTTCAGGCAGGCGGATAGGCGTGTGTTGCGAGATAAAATATTCAAACAAATCAAATGGTTGATAGGAATACAGGCGGCTTTCCGAGGTCCAAGTAATCTTATGTTAAGGTTAACGCACCTGGCGCCGCGTTGCATGGCGGGGTGGGCGACTGTTGCCGGCTCCTCGATGCGCGCCGCGAGGCGGTCGTTTCACCGGCCGGTTACTTTTTTCTCTTTGGAAGTATTTGAAATTGCGGCGATATCCAGCGCCGTCCGGAAACACCACGCAGAAGACGGCCGCATTGGTCTCGATTTCGCCTCAAATTGGCGGAATCGTCTAATAACTATATGAAATCATTTGATATTTGCCCATTAATTCTATCGAAATCGTTGGCTGTCAAAGTTTGTCTGGGACTCTGAGGGACGAAAGCCCCCAGAACGATGGCCAAAGCAATTACCGGGCGCATTACGCTTAACCTGGTCGCCGGCATCCTTGTGACTGTCGTGACAGTCGCGGTCGCCATCTTCTGGATGGCCGAGAGGCAGAACAATCAGGAAGCCCAGGCCACTCAGACGATGGTAATGGGTGGCATCGAGGCCATGCAGCGCCGGATCCAGGGCGTTGCCAACGACTATTCGTGGTGGGAAGACGCTTACAACGCCTACACGAAGCATGACGGCGACTGGATGTATTCGAACATCGGGTCGAGCGTCGAGGATACCCAGATCGCCGACCTGATGGCGATCATCTCGCCAGCCGGGCATCTGGACTACGGCTGGACGATCGACGACAAGACGAAGGCGTCCGACCTCGTCACCCCCGAGGTGGTCGCCGCCATCCGCAAGCTCGCCGAGGGCATGCCGGTGCAGAACCTTGCCGCGCGCGTTGGCTATATTCACGCCGGCAAGGGAGCGATGCTGATCGCCGTCTCCCGCATCGCCCCGGTTTCCCGCGCCGATACCGTCGACCCGGCGACGCTGCCCTTCTTCGTCGCGGGCTTCGACCTCTCCGAGAAGCGGCTGACAAATCTCGGCAAGTCGTTCCTCATCGATGATCTGCGCCTCGTTCCCGAGGCCAACGGCCATGAGGCTTTCCCGGGCTTCCCCGCCATCAAGGACTTGACCGGCAGCCCGATCGCGCAACTGGTGTGGACGCCGCCGACGCCGGGCTATGCGGTGCTGCGGAGCGTCTTGCTGCCGATCTTCGTCGCGCTCGTCGCTCTTCTGCATCGTCGCCGTTCGCGACCGCCTTCCGCGCCCGCAAGCTCGCCATCGCGCTGACCGAGAGCGAGAAGGAGGCGGTCATCGCGGCGCGCACCGACGGCATGACCGGCCTGATGAACCGCACCGGCTTCAACGAGCTGCTCGAGTCGCCGCGTCTATCAGGCCGCCTGCGCCGCCGGCGAGCTCGCGGTCATCTATCTCGACATCAACGGCTTCAAGGCGGTCAACGATTCGATCGGCCACCATGGCGGCGACGAACTGGTCAAGGCGCTCGCCGAGCGGCTGACCGGTCGGTCCTGCCGCCGGACGCGCGTGTTCGCCCGCATCGGCGGCGACGAGTTCGCCGTCGCGCTGATCGGGCGAGTCGGTCCGCGACACCGCCGCGGGCGCCGGCGTCGGCGATCGTGCACTGCTCTCGACCAGCCCTTCACCGTCTACGGCTTCGAGTTCCACGTGACCGTCGCGGTCGGCTATGCGGTCGCCGGCGGAACGGGCGTGACGCCGAGCGAGATCGTCCGCCGTGCCGACATTGCCATGTATCAGGCCAAGAACGGCGCCGAGCGCGACGCGGTCGCCTACCATTCGACCATGGAGACCGGCGCGCTCGAGAAGAAGCAGGTCGAGACGGCGCTCCGCCGCGCGATCGAAGCAGGGCGACCTGCGGGTCTTCTACCAGCCGGTCGTGCGCTCGAGCGACCTCACCGATCGTCGGGGTCGAAGCGCTGGTCCGCTGGACGTCGAAGGAATTCGGCACCGTCTCGCCGGCGCTGTTCATTCCCGTCGCCGAGGAGACCGGCCTCATCCACGAGGTCGGCCGCTTCGTCGTCGACCGCGCCTGCAAGGACATGCTCAAGCTGGCCGGAGCTGCAAGATGGCGGTCAATATCTCGCCGGTGCAGCTTCGCGACCCGAATTTCGCCGACGACCTCCTCGCGCATCGTCGAGGCGCACGGCCTCAGCCCGCACCAGTTCGAGCTCGAACTGACCGAGGGCATCCTCGTCAACAATCCGACCATCGCCAAGCGCAAGCTCGCCAACCTCAAGGAGCTCGGCTTCACCCTGTCGCTCGACGACTTCGGCACCGGCTTCTCCTCGATCGGCTATCTGCGCCAGTTCCCCTTCGACATGCTCAAGGTCGACCGTTCCTTCGTCCGCGATATCGGCCTCAACTCGACCGCCAACGCCCTGATCCAGTCGCTGGTCTCGCTCGGCGACGCGATGGACCTGTCGGTGATCGCCGAGGGCATCGAGAACGAGGATCAGCTGAAGCTGCTCCGCCTGGTCCAGTGCGAATATGTGCAGGGCTTCCTGATCAGCCGGCCGGTGCCGGCCGAGCGAGATCGGCGCTGCTCGCTGGCCTGGCGGAACGGCGATCTTGGCGGGAGCGAAGCGGGTGAGGCCGCGGCGGGATCGGCCAGCGAGCACCGCCGCCGCCCGAATTGCCTTCGAGCGCGGTTCGACAACTCCCTGACGCGCCGCTCCGAGGGCGCGTGCCCCGCCGCCGCATAGCCGGTAATGTTAACTCACCGGTACTCATGTCGATCCCGACTTCACGGCACGTTAAGCTTGATGCCGGCAAGCATCGACCCAATGTCCGTGCGTCGAGTGATCGGATGGCTCCCGTCGAGATCAATGACCCAGCGCTTCGGCCTGCGGATCGTCGTGCCCGCGATCGTGGTGCTTGTTGGCGCTGTCGCGACCGTGGTCATTTCGCTCGAGCGACATGGCGAGCAGGTCAACAGCATCGAGGCCAGATCTCACCCGGCGATCGGTCCGAGGCGGCCGTCAGGGCGAGCATCCGCCGCGATCGACGGAGACCATGGCGACTATGCCGTCTGGGACGACGCCGTCAGGAAGCTCTACGGCGACGTCGATCAAGCTTTCGTCGACGGAGAACTTCGTCACAACAACCGCCGATCCGGTCTTCTTCGACACGGCCTACCTGCTCGACGAGAACAGGCGCCTCTCGTTGCTTACCGGACGGCGAGCCGATCACACGTCGCCGCCGACATAAGCCTTCGGACCGAGCCTGCGCCGATGCTCGCGCGGCGTGCCGAGCGACGGCGGTCCTATGACGTCGAAGCGGCATCGTCAGAGGCCAAGTGGGGGCTTGCGGCCATTGCCGTCGGACCGATCGTCCCCAGTTCCACCGACTTCCCGAATTCCGCCGAGCCACGCGCGATATCTGATCCTGGCCAGCGACTTCGATGCCAAGACGGTCGGGCGGCTCTCCGAGGATTTCGTGATCGACGGGCTGCACGTCGTCGCCGCCGAAGTCACGGTGCCACGCCGGATGGTGCTGAAGGATCCGAGCGGAGCACCGGTCGGCGCACTGACCTGGAGCAAACCCAACCTCGGCACGGAGGCACCACGAGGCGTCAGCCACCGCGGTCATCGCGATGCTGGCATTGCTGGTCGCGACGATGCTGCTTCCTTATCGCGCTGGCGCTTCCAGCGTTGCGCGACCTGACGCGGAGCGAGCAGCAGGCGCTGTATGCCGCCAGCCACGACAAGCTGACGGGCCTCCCGAATCGGACCGGCCTGATCGAGGCCCTCGAAGCGCTGCGCGACGGTCAGGCGGACTGGCACTACGCGATCGCCTTCTTCGACCTCGACGGGTTCAAGGAGGTCAACGACGCCTACGGTCACGCGACCGGCGACGAACTCCTGCGCCTGGTCGCCGATGGCTTCAAGGCGATCAGCGCCGGGCGGATCTGTTGGCCCGCGTCGGCGGCGATGAATTCGCGGTTGTCGGTTACCGGAACCGACCCCGAAAAGGAGGCAGCCGAACTCGCCCGTTCGCTTCATCCGCTATCTCGCCGCGCCATTCGACATCGACGGACGGATCATCACCGTCGGCACCAGCGTCGGCATCGCCGTCGCGGACCGACCGGCAGACCTCGCGCCGAAGAACTCTTTCGCCGCGCCGACGTCGCCATGTTCGAGGCGAAGAAGCAGGGACCGAACCGGCTCGACATCTACCGGGCGGCGATCGACACGATCCGCCACGAACGGCTGGCGATCGCCGACGACCTTCGACGGGCGCTGCAAGCGGAATCCCTTACAGTCGAATATCAGCCCATTTTCGACGCACGCACGGGCAGGATCGTTGCCGCCGAAGCGCTCCTGCGCTGGTTCCGGCCCGGCCACGGCGATATCTCGCCAGAAGTCTTCATCCCGATCGCCGAGGAAAGCGGCCTGATCGAAGAGCTCGGCACTTGGGTACTGCGGCGCGCCACGCGCGATGCAGCCGCCTGGCCCGAAGTCCGCCTTGCGGTCAATGCCTCGCCGGCCCAGTTCCGTAGTCCCGGCTTCCCGCTCATCGTCGCCAATCTGATCGCCGAGACCGGCTTCCCCGTCCGCCAGCTCGAGATCGAGATGACCGAGAGCTATTTCGTCTCGCATCCGGAGCAGGCGCGCAGCGCCATCGACGCGCTACGTCGCCTGGGGGTCAACGTCGCTCTCGACGACTTCGGCGCCGGCTATGCCAGCATCGGCTATCTGCGGGACTTCGACTTTGGCAAGATCAAGCTCGACCGCACGATGATTGCCGGCATTACCACCGACGTGCGGGCGCAGCGTCTAGTCCATGCGACGATTTCCCTGGCGGATGCACTCGACATGACCGTCACTGTCGAAGGCGTCGCCTCTGACGAGGAGGTGGCCCTCCTGCGTCTTGCCGGTGCCCGGGAGTTGCAGGGATTCTTCCTGGCACGGCCCCAGACCGCCGAAGCGTTTGCGGCGCTGCTCGACCGGCGGCTGGCCGACCTTCCGTCTGGCAGATGGGCGAAGGCCGGCTGATCAAGGGAAGGGCGCCTAAAGCGACACGCCCAGCGCCTCGACCCAGCCAAGCCCTTCATCGGTCCCCGCCCGCGGCCGGTATTCGGCGCCGATCCAGTCCTCATAGCCGAGCTCTTCCAGCGCCGCGAAGATCGCCGGATAGGCGATCTCGCCTTCATCCGGCTCGGCGCGGCTCGGCACCGCGGCGATCTGCACGTGGCCGATCCGGTCAAAGAAGGTCCTGAGCCGGGTCAGCACGTCGCCCTGGGTGACGCCGACGTGATAGACGTCGAACATGATCTTCACATTCGGCGCGCCGACTGCGGCGATCACCTCGGCGGCCGCCTCGACGGTCGAATAGAAATAGCCGGGCATGTCACGCGGATTGAGCGGCTCGAGGAGCAGCGTCAGGCCATGCGCCGCCGCCTTCGGTGCGGCCTCGCTGAGATTGGCGATCAGCACCGCGCGTGCCGCCGCCCGGTCGGCCTTGGGTACGAGCCCCGCCATGGTGTGCACGGCGGTGCCGCCTGCCGCATGGGCATAGGCGATCGACTGGTCGATCAGCGCCCGGAAGTCGGCCTCGCGGCCGGGCACCGCGCCAAGCCCGCGATGCACGTTGTGGCCACTGCCGACATTCGTGTTGATGCCGAGCAGCTTCACCCCGTTGCGTGCGCACGCCGCCTTCACCTTTTCCGCCGGCACGTCATAGGGATAGTGCAGTTCGACCGCCCTGAAGCCCGCTTTCGCGGCCGCCTCGATGCGCTCGAGCAGCGGCCTGTCGGGCCAAAGGAATCCGAGATTGGCCGAGAAGCGGAGCATCGTCAGAACCTTGCGATGGGGAGGGCTGAGGCTCGCCAAGCGGTGCCGGAAAGCGCAATCATTGGTGCGGTCTGTGGCGGCTTTGTCAAGGCGCCCACCGGTTACCGCCCTCAGGCCGTGCGCGGAAAGCGGTAGCTGCGCACGATCGCGGTAAAGAGCTTCAGGATCGGGTCCGGATTGCTCCGCCGCCAGTAGCAGCCATGGGAGATCATCGCGGTCGGTTGGACCGGCACATAGACGACACCGGGATGAGGGATGACTTCCCAAGCCTTGTGGACGAGATGGACGCCGAAGCCGGCGGCGACGAGGCCGAGCCGGGTCTGCATCGGCGCCGCCTCCTGCACGATCCGCGGTGAGAATCCCGCCTTGTTGCAGGTGGCGATGATGCGGTCGTAGATCGGCGTTGCGTTGTCGCGCGGAAACATCACCCAAGGGTCGTTGGCGAGATTGATGAGCCGGATGAAGCGCTCGCCGGCAAGCGGATGGGTCGTCGGCAGGACGGCGACCAGCGGCTCACGATCGAGCAGAATATGCTCGAGGTTACGCGGCATGTGCGAGGGCGGGTGGATGAAGGCGATGTCCACCGTCTCCTTCGCCAGCGCCTCGATCTGCGCTGCCGTCGGCAGCTCGTTGAAGGCCAGGTGGACCTGCGGATAGCCCTGGCGGAAGTCGCTGAGGATCTTCGGCAAGATACCGAGCATGGCCGAGCCGACGAGGCTCACGGTCAGCCGGCCGCGCCAGCCGGCGGCGCTCTCCCGCGCCCGCTCGCGCGCGATCTGTGCGTCGCGCAGCAGGTTGCGGGCCTCGGCCAGGAACACCGTGCCCGCCTCCGTCAGCCTCACATTGCGCCGATTGCGGTGGAACAGCCGGACGTCGAGCTCGTCCTCGAGCTGCTTGATACGGCGGCTGACATGCGGCTGCGCGATGCGCAGGCGCTCCGCCGCCTGGCCGAAATGGAGGTATTCGGCGAGCGTGACGAAGGTCTCGATTTGCTTGAATTCCACGACTCCCTCCCGATCCCGTCAGCGGGCCGCGGTCACCGGCCGGTGATACGTAATATCTATTACTCCATATCAGAAAGGTGAAAATCCGTCTGGTAAACTCCCTCAAGAGACGAAGCGCGGCGCCGCCTTGGACGTCGCGAATTTCGCGGAAATCCGGAGGAAGACTGGGCCTGGCGCAATGTCGGTCGCGCTTCCAGGCTCAAGGAGTGAACAATGAGATTTGGCGCCTCGTCCTGGCCGTTCCAATGGGAGCCGCCCTATGAGGACGTGATCCGGCGTGTCGCCGGCTGCGGCTTCAGGGCGATCGAACTGATCGCCTGGAACAAGGACTATCTCGACGACTACTACACCGGCCCGAAGATCGCCGAGCTGAGGTCGGAGCTGGAAGCGAGCGGTCTTCTGCTCTCGCAATTCGTCTCGACGCCGCACGACCTGTCCCATCCCGACAAGGCTAGGCGTGACGCAGCGCTCGATCACTGGCGGCGCACCGTCGAGGTTGGCGCGTCCCTCGGTGCAAAGCTGATCAACATGGTCGCCTGCCACGCCTTCGCCATGCGTGACGGCGCCGAGATCCCGCGCATCACCACCAAGCCGCTGGTGCAGACCTATGCCACCCGCGGCGTGCCGCGCGGCGTCGACTGGGACCAGAACTATCGCGACTATGTCGAGGCCGTGCGCCAGTGCGCCGAGATTTGCGCCGCGGCCGGCACGACCATGACCATCGAGCCCCATCCCGGCCGCTATCTTGGCAATGCCGACGGCGCGCTCCGCCTGCTGGAGCATGTCGACCATCCGGCGATGGGCATCAATTTTGATCCGAGCCACACCTATCCGCAGGGCGACTTCCCCGACATCACGATCTATCGCCTCGGCAGCCACATCAAGCACTGCCATGTCTCGGACAATGACGCCGTCACCAACGTTCACTGGCGGCCCGGCATGGGCAAGATCGACTGGAGGGCGATGTTCCAGGCGCTGAAGGATGTCGGCTTCGACGGCACCGTCTCGATCGAGCTCGAGGACGTCCCCGGCGTCTCGCGCGGACCCAACAGCGCCGCCCCCGGCGTCTTCCGCAATGTGACGGCGACTGACGAATTCGTCGCCGAAACCGTGGCCGGCATGAATTATCTGAAGGACATCTGTCGCGAGGTCGGTATTACAGTCGAATAGACAGAATCCCTCCAGCACCCGGACGCGCGGCGGCGGAAAGGACAGAATGACACATCCGAAACTGGTCTTTGTCGGGACCTACACCGAAGGCATCCTCCATGGCACCGGCGAGATAGTCGGCGGCAAGGGCAAGGGCATCTATGCCTTCGACCTCGACGCGGAGGGCGGCGACCTGCGCCCCCTCGGCGTGACCGAACACGCCCGCAACGCCTCCTATCTCGCCTTCGATCCGGCGCGGAAGCTTCTCTTCTGCGTCAACGAGTTCAAGGAGTTCGAGGGGGAGGCGGGCGGTGCCGTCAGCGCCTACCGCATCGATCCGGCGACCGGCGCGCTAACCTTCGTGAATCAGAAGGCGAGCCACGGCACCGATCCCTGCCACCTCGCGGTCGACGCGACCGGCCGCAACCTGCTCGTCGCCAACTATTCCAGCGGCAGCGTCGCCGTCCTGCCGATCGACGGAGAGGGCGCCCTCAAGGACGCCTCCTGCGTGATCCAGCACGAAGGCTCCAGCGTCAATCCGAACCGGCAGGCCGGCCCGCATTCCCACGGCGTCACGATCACGCCCGACAATCGTTTCGTGCTGGTGCCCGAACTCGGCCTCGACAAGGTGATGATCTACGCCCTCGACACCAATCTCGGCCGGCTGACGCTCAATCCGGCCCAGCCCTTCGTCAGCGCCGCGCCCGGCGCCGGGCCGCGGCAGGTCGTCTTCCATCCGAACGGGCGCTTCGCCTACGTCATCAACGAGCTCGATTCGACGATGTGCGTCTACGCCTATGACGCGGCGAAGGGCGGCCTCACGGCGCTTCAGAGCCTGTCGACGCTGCCCGAGGGCTACACCGGTGACAATAGCTGCGCCGAGGTCCAGGTCGCGCCTTCCGGTCGCTTCCTCTACGGCTCCAATCGCGGACATGACAGTATCGTCATCTATGCGATCGACGCGGCGAAGGGCACGCTCACCCTGGTCGGCCACGAGAGCACGCGCGGCCATATCCCGCGCAATTTCTGCATCAGCCCCGACGGTGGCCTTATCGCCGTCGTCAATCAGGACACCGACGATCTCTACATGTTCCGCGTCGATCCTAGCTCGGGAAAGCTGACCCCTGTCGGTCATCGGGTCGAGGTCGGCACTCCCGTCTGCGTCAAGTTCATGAGATCAGGATGAGGTGCCAGGGGGACCGGCGATAGCCTCCCGGTCGTCGCCACCCCGGGGCATCCGAAGAGAGGCCGGTCGCACGAGTTCGCGACCGGCCTTTCTTTTTGTCCGATTGCCGCTTGACCCGGCCCCAGGGTCCGCACCGATCTCTATGCCCGTCCAGCAACGACGAGGTGATTCATGGGAACGTCTGACCGCTTCTTCAGTGCATCCGAGGCCGCCAGCCGGCTCGGTGTCTCCGCCAAGGCCCTGCGGCTCTACGAGCAGCGCGGCCTTGTCACGCCGGTCCGTACCGAGGCCGGCTGGCGAACCTATGGTCCGCAGCAGATGGCCCGTGCCCGCGAGATCGCGGGCCTGCGCGCCCTCGGTTTCAGCCTGGCGCAAGTCGCCCGCGTCCTTGCCGGCGACAGCCACGGGCTCGAGCCGGCGCTCGCCGCCCATCAGACGGCGCTCGAAGCACGGCTCGGCCAATTCGCGGGCATGATCGACCGTGTGCGTCGCCTGCGGGAGGCGCTTGCCCGTGGCGAGGCTCCCTCGGCCAGCGACCTGACTCGGCTGGTCGCGCCGGAGAGCGGCATCGAGGTCGCCTTCGACCTGCCATGGCCATGGGGCGGCGAGCGCTTCGAATTGCGCAATATCCGGCCGCTGACCTACATCGTTGGCCCGCTCGGCAGCGGCAAGACCCGGCTCGCTCAGCGCCTCGCCGAGGCCCTGCCGGGTGCCGCCTTCGTCGGCCTCGATCGCCTGGAGGACAAGACGGCGACTGCCCGCATGCGTTCCGATCCGGATATGGCCACGCGGGTCGATGCGATCCTCGACTGGCTGGTCGAGGACGGTGCGACGCGAAGCGATGCGCTCGTCGCGCTCTTGGCAAGGCTGGAATCCGGTCCCGCCGCCCCTCTCGTTGTCGACATGGTCGAGCAGGATCTCGACCAGGCGACCCAGGAAGCGCTGATCGCCTGGCTGCGCCGGCGCGGAGCCGACGCGCGTCCGCTTTTCCTGATGACGCGTTCCACCGCGATCCTCGACCTCGGCGCCCTTGGCCCGGACGAGACCATCATCTTCTGCCCGGCCAATCACAACCCGCCGAGCGAGGTCGCGCCCCATCCGGGGGCGCCCGGCTACGAGGCTGTCGCCACATGCCTCGCGGCACCGGAGGTGAGGGCACGGACAGCGGGCGTCATCGCCTGGCGCCCCGAATCTACCGAAGCCTGAACCACACCAGGATGTGGGGCGGGCGGAAGCGCGGCAGCGCCGCGCGTGCCCACGCGGTCGCCGGAGAACGCATCGCCCAAAAGAAAAGCCCCCTCCCGCGAAGGGAGGGGGCCCTATCGTCCAAGCGGGCGCAGGTTCCTGCGCCCGGGACTCGTCCCGCCTACGGCTTGACCATGCTGCCGTCGGCGCGGCGCACCGTATCCCATGCCCCGCCGAACTCGCGCTCCTTGAAGGGGAACTTGGCCGCGAGTTCCTCGTCGACATCGATGCCGAGGCCCGGCTTGCCGTTCGCCCACATCATGCCGTCGCGGATTTCCGGGCAGCCGGGGAAGACTTCCTTGGTGCGCTCGCCGAACAGCGCCGCCTCCTGGATGCCGAAATTGTAGTTGTTGAGGTCGAGGGCGAGGTTGGCGGCATGGCCGACCGGCGAGGTGTCGCCGGGTCCGTGCCAGGCGGTGCGCACGTTGAACAATTCGCCCATCGCGGCAAACTTCTTGGCCGGCGTGATGCCGCCGATCTGCGACATGTGCATGCGCAGGAAGTCGATCAGCCGGTCCTTGATCATGGGGATGATCTCGTGCGGCGAGTTGTAGAGCTCGCCCATGGCGATCGGCGTCGCGCATTGCTCGCGAACCATGCGGAAATATTCGTTGTCCTCCGGCGAGAACAGGTCCTCCAGGAAGAAGAGCTGGTACTTCTCCACTTCCTTGGCGAACCACACGCCGAGGATCGGCGGAATGCGCTCGTGGACGTCGTGCAGGATCTCAACGCCATAGCCGAAGCGGTCGCGGATATACTCGAAGAGCCCGATCGCCGAACGCATATAAGGCTTCGGCTCGAAGATGCCGCCGGGATGGGCGTAGCTCTTGCCCTCGTCATAGTCGCGCAGCCATCCGGAGGTCGGGATCGGCCCCTTCGAGACGTCGCGGTTGGTCGCGGTCGCCTTGCCCACGGACGCCTTGCGGTTGCCATAGGTGGCGTGGCCGGGCGTGCCAACCTGCACTCGGATATGGTGATGCCCGGCCTCCATGAAGGCCTGCATCTTGTCGCCGACTTCCTCGGGCGTTGCGCCGGATGTGTGGACATAGACCGGTGCCGCCTCGCGCGCCTTGCCGCCGAGGAGGTCATAGACCGGCATGTTGGCCATCTTGCCCTTGATGTCCCACAGTGCCTGGTCGACGCCCGAAAGCGCGTTGTTGAGCACCGGGCCATTGCGCCAGTAGGACGAGACGTAGGACGACTGCCAGATGTCCTCGATGTCGGCGACGTCACGGCCGATGAGGAAGGGGCGCAGATAGTCGTTGATCGCGGCGACGACCGTGCTCGGACGCTGGGTGAAGGTGGCGCAGCCCACCCCGTAGAGCCCCGGCTCGGAGGTCTCCACCTTGACGATCACCAGCCGGATGCCGTCCGGCTCGGTCAGGATGACGCGGATATCGCGGATAGTTGGGTTGGCCATGGGGCGATCCTCGGAAGGCTTCTGTGTTTGCGGTTCGGCTTTCGGGCTACCGCATCACCGGTGGATGCGGGCGATCGCCTTACGGGGGAAGCCCGGTCGGCGTGAGCCGGCCGGGAATTGACAGGCGCCTGGAGCGGCGCGGACAGGCTTTAGCACCTGTCGATGACGAAGGGGAGGCGGGGCCGCCTCAGCTCCAGGTGCGGTCCCAGGACCACTCGTCGTCCCACCGGTCGGTCGGCTCCCAGATACCGGTCGCCCCGTCCTGCAGGTGCTGGCTGATCACCGCGTCGTCGATATCATCGATGCCGAGGCCGGGCTTGTCCGAGACCTCGATGAAGCCGTTCTGGACAATCGGATTGGGCAGGCCGATGGCGATGTCGTTCCACCACGGCACCTCGACCGTGTGGTGCTCCAGCGCCAGGAAGTTCTCGGTCGCCACCGCGACATGGGCGGCGGCCATGCAGGCGACCGGGCTCTCGGCCATGTGGATCGCCATGGCGACGCCGTAGTCCTGCGCCATGTCGCCGATCTTCTTGGTCTCGAGGATACCGCCGGTCGTCAGGATGTCGGGATGGATGACCGAGATGCCGGCCTTGAGCAGCGGCAGGAAATCTTCCTTCAGATAGATGTCCTCGCCGGTGCAGATCGGCACGGCCGTGCTCTTCTGCAGTTGCTCGTACTGGTCGGCGTACTGCCACGGGATCACGTCCTCGAGCCAGGCCGGCGTGTACTTCTCGATGCGCTGGGCAAGGCGGATGCCGTCCTGCAGCGAGATGTGGCCGAGATGGTCGATGGCGAGCGGCACTTCCGGCCCGATCACCTCGCGCACCTCGGCGATGTACTGCTCCATCAGGTCGAGGCCCTTCTCGGTGAAATGCAGGCCGGTGAAGGGATGCCGGACATTGTGGACGTCGTAGCTGAGATTGCGCTTCTTGCGCTCATCCAGCGTCTTGGCCGGCATGCGCTCCGAATGGGTCCGGTAGCTGTCGAGGAGGCCGATCGGTGCGTTGACCGTACCCGGCTCGTGCATGATCTGGCCGAGGCCGAGATCCATCTTGAGGAACGTGTAGCCGAGCTCCATACGCTCCTTCAGCCGCTTGCCGGTCTCCGCGCCGCTCGGCTTGCTCGCGTCGGTGTCGCAATACATGCGCACCTTGTCGCGGAACTTGCCACCGAGCATCTGGTAGATCGGCACGCCATAGGCCTTGCCGGCGATGTCCCACAGGGCGATCTCGACCGCCGACACGCCGCCGCCCTGGCGGCCATGGGCGCCGAATTGCTTGATGCGGCGGAACAGCCGGTCGACGTCGCAGGGGTTCTCGCCGAGAAGGCGGCTCTTCAGCGTCAGCGCGAAGGTGCCGCTGGCGCCATCGCGTACCTCGCCGAGGCCGACGATCCCCTGATTGGTGTAGATCTTCAGGAGCGATGTGCGGAAGGGAGCGCCGGTGATGTCGGCGATGCGCACGTCGGTGATGCGAAGCTCGGAGGGCTTCGAATTGGTATTCACCTTGTCGAGGGCTTGGTCTGCTGTGTCCATGGTCCTGTGGTCATCCGGAGCTAGAGAGAAGGTGGCCGTGTCGAGACGGCGCGTATCTACCAGTTGGTATAGGAGCCGTCACGCCGGCGAAGGTGCGGCGCCTCCCAGAACTTGAAGGCCTCGCGGGTCGCCTGTTCCTCGTCGACCTCGACGCCGAGGCCGGGGGTGTCCGGCACCGTGTAATGGGCGTTCTCGAGCTTTACCTGGGTCGGGAAGACGTCCGGGGCGTCGAAGCCGAGAACCTTGGCCTCGGTCGGTGTCGCCCGGCATTCGAGCCAGGAGAAGTTCGGCACCGCCGCGGCCAGATGCACCGTCGCCGCCGTGCAGATCGGCCCAAGAGGATTGTGCGGCATCAGGTCGATGTAGTGGGATTCGCTGAGGCTCGCGACCTTCATCGACTCGGTCAGGCCGCCGACATTGCACACGTCGATGCGGCTGAACTGGGTAATGCCGCGCTCGAGATAGGGCTGGAACTGCCATTTCGAGGAAAATTCCTCGCCGATGGCAAAGGGGATGTCGGTCATCGTCCTGAGGCTCTCATAGGCCTCCGGGCTCTCGTCGCGAATCGGCTCCTCGACGAAATCGAGCGTGCCTTTCGGCATCTTCTGGCAGAAGCTTGCCGCCTCGGCGACGCTCAGACGATGGTGATAGTCGACGCCGAGCACGATCGCATCGCCGAGTTCCTCGCGCGCCTTGGCGCACCATTTGGCGGTCGCGCCGATATGCTCGCGCGGCTCGTAGATGTCGCGGCTGCCATGACCGTCGACGGAGAGCCGCATGCAGGTCCAGCCGGCTTCGATCAGCGCCTTGGCCTGCTCGATCATCTCCGGTCCCGGATCGCCGCGCGTCGTGGCGAAGGTCGGGATGAGGTCGCGCTGCTTGCCGCCGAGAAGCTCGTAGACCGGCACGCCCAGGGCCTTGCCCTTGATGTCGTAGAGCGCGATGTCGATCGCCGAGATGGCGGCGGTGAGGACGCGACCGCCCTCGAAATACTGGCTGCGATACATCTCCTGCCACAGGCGGCCGATCTGCATCGGGTCGCGGCCGACGGCGAACTGGGCGTAGTGCTCGATCGCGCTGGCGACAGCCCTTTCGCGGCCCGAGAGGCCGGATTCGCCCCAGCCGAAGATGCCTTCGTCTGTCTCGACCTTGACCAGGAGCTGATTGCGGGTGCCGACCCAGACGGGGAAAGGGCGAATGGCGGTGATCTTCATGTTCTGTTGTCCGGCAAGAGAAGAGTAGGGCGCCCCTTGAGGGCGTCATCGGGCAGGGGCCATGGAGCACCCCGCGTTGATCTGGTGACCGTCACGGATCCCCCGCACGGGCGGTCGGACGACCTGCTTGTGGTCGTAGTCCCGG
>CAWEUR010000020.1:0-91975 GCA_963812285.1 uncultured Alphaproteobacteria bacterium
TGGCGTAGTTCACGCCGACGATCTACGAGATCTCGCTGCGCGCCAACGGCACGGCGGTGCTGGTCAGCGCTCTGCCGCTCAAGGGCACGGACGGCAAGGAATTGAATGGCCTCTCCAATCCGCTGAAGGCGACCAATACCGAGGGCGCCTACGGGCCTGACGGCAAGGCGATCCCGCTGTCGCCGAACGGCTTCGACAGCGAGGCGCTGGTGCGCCTGTCCGATGGCACGTTCTGGCTGGCCGAGGAATATGGCGGGTCGATCGCCCATATCGCGGCCGACGGCACGGTGCTCAAGCGCCTCGTCCCGGCCGGCCTCGAGGCGACTATGAAGGCGCCGACTATCCGGTCGAGGGCAAGCTGCCGGCGATCATCATGAAGCGCCATCTCAACCGCGGCATCGAGTCGATCGCGGTCTCGCCCGACGAGAAGTTCCTCTATTTCGCCATGCAGAGCCCGCTCGATAATCCGGACTCGGGCGCCTACAAGAAGGCCACGATCAACCGCCTCTTCAAGTTCGACCTCGCCAAGGAAGCGGTCATCGGCGAATACGCCTATCCGCTCGATGACCCGACGACCTTCGCCAAGGACAATGCCAAGAAGGCGCGTAAGCAGACCGACGTGAAGGTGTCGGAGATGGCGGCGGTCGGCCCCGACCAGCTTCTCGTGCTCGAACGCATCTCGAAGACGACCAAGTTCTACCGGGTTAACCTCACTGGCGCGACACCGGTGCCGGCGCGCTTCGACGATCCGGCGACCAGCCCGTCGCTGGAACAGGTGAAGGATCTCGCGGTGGCCGGCGTGGTGCCGCTGAAGAAGACGCTGGTGCTCGACAGCGACGACCTGCCGGGCTTGCCCGAAAAGGTCGAGGGCATGGCGATCATCGACGCGCACACCATGGTGCTCACCAACGACAACGACTTCGGCATCGCCGGCGACAATTCGCACATCGCGCGGGTTACCTTCGACGGCGACGCGCTGACCAATTGAGGGGAACGGCGGAGCCAACCGCCGCCACATTGAGAAGGCCGGCATCGGCAAGGATGCCGGCCTTTTCGCTTCGTCACGCGGCGCTCACCGTCAATTGAGAAGCCGTCTTCCGGTCGGGCGCCTATAGTGTCCTTGTCCACTGACCGGAGACGAGCCATGACGTCCCTTGCGAAGCCAGACCTGCCATCCCCGCGGACCCGCCGCATCGCCGCGATCGCGGCCGTGCTCGCCGGCGTCGGGCTCTTCTGGCACACCGAGATCGCCAGGGCCGAGGGTGCGGTGACGATTCCGCCGCCGGCCGTGGACGAGACGGCGGCGGGCGGCACGGAGACGGCGATCTTCGCCGGCGGCTGCTTCTGGGGCGTGCAGGGCGGTGTTCCAGCATGTCGCCGGGCGTCGAAAGCGCCGTGTCCGGCTATGCCGGCGGCACGCTCGCCAATCCGACCTATGGCGAGGTGGGGACGCGAGAAGACCGGCCACGCCGAATTGGTCAAGGTCGACCTTCGACCCGTCAAAGGTCAGCTATGGCAAGCTGCTGCAGGTCTTCTTCTCGGTGGCGCACAACCCGACCGAACTCAACCGCCAGGGCCCCGATGTCGGGCCCAGCTATCGCTCGGCGCTGTTCACCATGAGCGACGACCAGGCGCGCATCGCCAAGGCCTATATCGCCCAGCTCGACGCGGCCAAGGTCTACCCGGCCAAAATCGTCACCGAGGTAACGCCCTACACCAATTTCTACCAGGCCGAGGACTACCATCAGGACTACGCGACGCTGCACCCGCACCAGCCCTATATCGCCTGGAACGACCTGCCCAAGATCGCGCATCTGAAGGAGATGTTCCCGACCTCTGGCGGGCAGCCGAAGCTGGTGTTCGCCTCGAACGGGACGTGAGGTCCGCGTGATGCGCTACATGTCCGGGAAGTCGCTGCAGTTGTGGCGGGCGAAGTTCTGCTGAGTTTGATCGAGATTAAGACGCGCCTGCTGTTCGTTGCGAGCTGCTTCCTGGCGCTGGTACTCTGCCGCGTTGAGAAATTCGGTCAGCGGCCGAATTTGATCCCGAGCGTCTGACGCTCGACGCTCCAGTACGAGCGCCACGCCGATTTCCGCGGCAACGTCGAGTTCGTTCTTCGGTATGCGGGAGGGAACGATACAATTTGCGATAGCTGGTGCTCTATATCCGAGATCTGGCGTGTCAGTCGCTCGATTTCGGCGTCAAGTTGCAGAACTTGCTTGTGTATTTTTGGCGTCGTCGCTGTAGGTCCTGGATTGTTTGTCTTCGGTCATGGTAGTGTAGCCTTTGACGATGGCGCCTCCGTAGTTATTCTCGCTCCGGTTGATTGAGCGAGGATAAGTCCATTGTCTGTCCGACACATCAGATCGGGCGGCCGCATGTGGCCGGCGCTGCTGATCGGGATGCTGCTGGCGGTGTCGCCGGTCCCGGCAGCGGCGATGTCGTGCGAGGCGATGATTGACGCCCATCCGACAAAGCCGCTTCGCGATTGGGTCAAAACGAATTGCGACAAGATTGCTTCGTTGCTGCGGCCAGAAGACAAGCCGGCCTATTCGGCCGCGATCAAGGCCGGCCATTGCCCGGAGGCGGAGGCGGTCATTGCCGGGCGCTTCCGCGACGCCTTTCCGGCGATGGCTTGTTTCTTCGCGCCACCAACGGTGCTGCGGCCGGACTCGGCGATGGTCTGGCGCATCTATGTCGCGAAGCACGCCTTTCCTGATCTCGGTCTGTGTTTCGCCGAGACGGACTTGCAGCGAGGTCTTGCGGCGTTGAGAAAGGCCGGGCTGCCGGCGCCCCGGGTTGTGTGGCCCGTCGATCCCAAGGTTCTGGACCGGGCCTTTGGCCGCTTTGCGAATGATGCGTGGCGGGTCGACAGCGCTCTGGCCCAAATGGATCTGATGTGTCGGCTCGAGAATTATCTGCCGGCCTGTGTTGCCTTCGCTCGGGTGGCGAATGAGGGCGTTCTGGTCAAGAAGACCGACGACTTTCTCTATTTCTACGTGGTGCGGATCCGGCTCGCCGGCTTCGACAGTCCCGAACGGCGTCGGCTGGAGAAGGAGATCGGGGCGCGGCTAACGCCGCAAGCGCGGGCGCGCGACGAGGAACGGGCGCGTCTCAGCATCGCCGGGCGCCTCCAGGTCCGCATGGCGTTTCCGCAGGACCGCTATCCCGGCCTGCCGCCGCCGGGCGATGATTGACCGGAACGGCCAAACCTCCTAGAAGTCCCGCAAATCTGTCTGAGAGTGGACCGATCGACTGACCGACCGGGGCGGTGACCCCGGAGGCAAACGTCCGCCAGCGCGTTGCGCCCGCGGGCGCGAAATGCGTTGGAAATGGGCGGAGGCGCGGCCATATCGGCCGAGAACCCCGGAAGGATCGAGACCCATGTTTGATTCACTGTCGGAACGCCTCGGCGGCATCTTCGACCGGCTGACCAAGCGCGGCGCGCTGTCGGAGGCCGATGTCAATGAGGCCATGCGCGAGGTGCGCCGGGCGCTGATCGAGGCCGACGTGGCGCTCGACGTGGTGCGCTCGTTCACCGACAAGGTGCGGGCGAAGGCGGTCGGCCAGGACGTCATCCGTTCGGTCACGCCCGGCCAGATGGTCGTCAAGATCGTCCACGACCAGCTCGTCGAGATGCTCGGCTCAGACGCCCAGCCGCTCGACCTCAACGCCCCGGCGCCGGTGCCGATCATGCTGGTCGGCCTGCAGGGCTCGGGCAAGACGACCAGCGCCGCCAAGATCGCCAAGCGCCTGACCGAGCGCCGCAAGCAGAAGGTCCTGATGGCCTCGCTCGACACGCGCCGGCCGGCGGCGCAGGAGCAGTTGCGCATCCTTGGCCAGCAGGCCGAGATCGACACGCTGCCGATCGTCGCGGGCCAGCAGCCGGTCGAGATCGCCAGGCGGTCGATGAATGCCGCCCGTCTCGGCGGCTATGACGTGGTCATCCTCGACACCGCCGGCCGGACGCATATCGACGAGCCGCTGATGGCCGAAATGGCCGAGATCCGCCGAGCGACCAATCCGCACGAGATCCTGCTCGTGGCGGATTCGCTGACCGGCCAGGACGCGGTCAATGTCGCCAAGTCGTTCAACGAGCGGGTCGGCATTTCCGGCATCGTGCTGACCCGCGTCGACGGCGACGGGCGCGGCGGCGCGGCGCTGTCGATGCGCGCGGTCACCGACAAGCCGATCAAGCTGCTGGCGACCGGCGAGCGGCTCGACGCGCTGGAGGATTTCGAGCCCAAGCGCATCGCCGGCCGCATCCTCGGCATGGGCGACATCGTCGGCCTGGTCGAGAAGGCCTCGGCCAATCTCGACATGGAGCAGGCGCAGAAGTCGGCCGAGCGCATGCGCAAGGGCGTCTTCGACCTGAACGATCTCGCCGAGCAGCTCAACCAGATGCAGAAGATCGGCGGCATGTCCGGCATCATGGGCATGCTCCCCGGCATCGGCAAGGCGAAGAAGCAGATCGATGCCATGGGCCTCGACGATTCCATGTTCAGGCGGCAGACGGCGATCATCTCCTCGATGACGCCGAAGGAGCGCAAGAGCCCGGACATCCTCAAGGCCAGCCGCAAGAAGCGCATCGCCGCCGGCTCCGGCACCCGCGTCGAGGAAGTCAATCGCCTCCTCAAGATGCACCGGCAGATGGCCGACATGATGAAGCAGATGGGCCGCGGCAAGGGCATGTTCGCGCGCATGGGCGGCATGATGGGCATGGGCGGTGGCCCCGGCGGCGGCGTGCCGCAGGTCGACCCGGCCGCGCTCGAGCAGCTTACCAGGGGCGGCGGCCTTCCCGGCGGATTGCCGGGCGGCCTCTCCGGCCAGATGCCGGGCCTTCCCGGCCTCGGCCAGAACAGGCTTCCGGGCCTCGGCGGTCTTCCCGGCCTGCCCGGAAAGAAGAAATGACCGGAACTGAATGAGATCCGCCGCGTGCGCGCGGCCAGCAACACCTGAACGAAGGAAAATCGCATGTCCCTGAAAATTCGTCTCGCCCGGGCCGGCGCCAAGAAGCGGCCCTTCTACCGGATCGTCATCGCCGACGTGCGCAGCCCGCGCGACGGCCGCTTCATCGAGATCGTCGGCACCTACAATCCGATCCTTGCCAAGGACGACGAGAACCGGGTGAAGCTCAATGTCGAGCGCATCCAGCATTGGCTCGGCCATGGCGCCAAGCCGACCGACCGGGTGCTGCGCTTCCTCGATTCCGCCGGCCTCGCCAAGCGGGCGCCGCGCAGCAATCCGCAGAAGGCCCAGCCCGGCAAGAAGGCGCAGGAGCGCGCCGCCGCTGCCGCTGCCGCGGCCGAGGCGCCTGCGGAAGCCCCGGCCGCCTGAGGCGGCTCTGGCACGACGCCGCCGCATCCGGCGGCGCTCGGCGGAAGGTGGTGATCCGACATGCCGTCAGCCGTCGACAGCAAGCACACCGGAGCCGGCCGCGAGGATGTCCTCATCGGTCGGTTCGGTGCCGCCCATGGCATCAAGGGCGAGGTTCGCCTGAAGGCCTTTGTCGCCGAGCCGCTCGGCATCGCGGCCTATAATCCGCTGCTTTCGGCGGATGGCCGCGCCTTCACCATCGAGTCCGTGCGGCCGGCCGCCGGCAAGTCTCTCGACATGCTGGTGGTGCGGGTCAGGAGCGTGCGCGACCGCAATGCAGCTGAGGCCCTCAACGGCACCGAGCTCTTCGTGCCGCGCGAAAGGCTGCCGGAGCCGGAGGATGCCGACGAGTTCTACCATGCCGATTTGATCGGGCTGGCCGCCGAGACCGTCGCCGGCGAAGCGCTCGGGACCGTTATCGGGGTCGAGAATTACGGCGCCGGCGATCTCCTCGAGGTGGCGCCCCGGCGCGGCGAGACCCTGCTGGTGCCGTTCACCCGAGCGGTCGTGCCGGAGGTCGACTTTGCCGGCAAGCGCGTCATCATCGATCCGCCGCCGGGCCTGATCGGTGACGATAGCGAGGACGAAGACGCGCCATGACCTTCCGCGCCACGGTGCTCACCCTCTTTCCCGAAATGTTTCCCGGGCCGCTGGCGGAGAGCCTTGCCGGCCGGGGGATCGAGCGGGGCATCTGGTCGCTGGAGGCGCGCGATATCCGCGCCCATGGCATCGGCCGGCACCGGGCGGTCGACGACACGCCGGCTGGGGGCGGGCCGGGCATGGTGATGCGTGCCGACGTGCTCGCCGCTGCGATCGATTCGGCAAGCCCGGCGGATGATCGGCGGCCGCGGCTGCTGATGAGCCCGCGTGGCGCATCGCTGACCCAGGCACGCGTGCGCGACATCGCGCAGGGACCGGGTGTCGTCCTCGTCGCCGGACGCTTCGAGGGGGTCGACGAGCGGGTGATCGCGGCGCGCGGCCTCGAGGAAGTTTCGATCGGCGACTATGTCCTGTCCGGCGGCGAGATCGCCGCGCTCGTCGTGCTCGACGCTTTGGTGCGGCTGCTGCCGGGCGTGATGGGCAACGCCGAATCCGGCGCGAGCGAGAGCTTTTCGGAAAATCTTCTGGAATATCCGCAGTTTACCCGGCCGCAGGACTTCGAGGGCGTGCCCATTCCCGAGGTGCTCATCTCCGGCGATCACAAGAAGGTCGCCGCCTGGCGGCGGGCCGAGGCGGAGCGCCTGACGGCCGCGCGCCGGCCCGATCTGATGGCGCGGGCTGGAACCCGGAACGACAAGCCGTCATGAAAGACTGGCGCGTGGGAATCGACAAAGCTTTTCTTATAGAGTATGGAACCGGCCGGTTTCTAACGATCGTCGGCTGATGGCTCGCTGGCGCGCTTCGCGCCGGGCCCGCCGTGGTAAAGAGGTCAGAACAATGAACATCATTCAAGAGCTCGAGAAAGAGCAGGCCGACGCGATCGCGGCTCAGCGGGCCATTCCCGAATTCGCCCCCGGCGATACGGTCAGGGTCAACGTCAAGTGTCACGGAGGGCACGCGTACCCGCGTCCAGGCCTATGAAGGCATCTGCATCGCCCGCTCGGGCGGCGGGCTCAGCGAGAGCTTCACCGTCCGCAAGATCTCCTATGGCGAGGGCGTCGAGCGCGTCTTCCCGATCTATTCGCCGATGATCGATTCGATCGAGGTCGTGCGCCGCGGCAAGGTGCGCCGGGCGAAGCTCTATTACCTGCGCGGCCGCCGCGGCAAGTCGGCGCGAATCGCCGAGAAGCAGGATCGCCGCGGCCGGACCGCCGAGATCGAAGCGAGTATCGACAAGCCGGCCGCAGGGGCCGCATCCGAATAAGGCCAGCCGCTGAACGGTTGGGTGCGGGCGGCCTCGGGCCGCCCGTTTTCGTTTGGACTTTCGGCAGGGAGGCCGATGCCATGGAGACGTTCATTGACGCCAACCGCGTCAACTGGGACGAGCGCGCCGACATTCACGCCGAGGATGCGACCGGCTTCTACGCGATCGAGCACTTCCTCGCCGGAGAGGACGCTCCTCTTTCCCATCGAAGTGGCGGAAATCGGCGATGTCGCCGGCCTCGATCTGCTCCACCTGCAATGCCATATCGGCATCGATACGCTGTGCCTCGCCCGGCGCGGCGCGCGGGTGACCGGCATCGACTTCTCGCCGCAGGCGCTCTCCCATGCCCGCATGCCTGGCCGAAAAGGCCGGGCTCGAGGCGCGCTTCGTCGAGGGCAATGTCTACCACGCGCCTGAAATCGTCGGCGCCGACTTCGATCTCGTCTACACGACCTGGGGAACGACCGTCTGGCTGCCCGACATCCGCGGCTGGGCAAAGGCGGTGGCGGCTTGTCTCAGGCCCGGCGGGCGCTTCTATTATGCCGACACCCATCCGAGCCTGGCGGTGCTGGAAGAGGTCGACGGCAAGCTGACGCCGACCTTCAATTTCCGCACGCCGTCGACGGTGCCGCTCGAATTCGCCGCCGGGCCGACCTATACCGGCGATCCGCGCGTCCTCACGGGGCCGAGCTTCGAGTGGATCCATCCGCTCAGCGATATCCTCAACGCGCTCATCGACGCCGGACTGATGATCGAGTGGGTCCACGAGCACGAGGGGCTGCCCTTCCAGATGCTGCCGATGATGGTGCGCGGGCGAGGACCGGCTGTGGCGGCTGCCGGCGGGCGTCCCGCACCTGCCGCTGTCGGTCTCGATCAGCGCGGTCAAGCGGAGCTGACGATGGCCAATTGTCTCGCCTGCCGGCGATTGCTATCTAGACGGCCATGAACGGATCATTTCCGCGTCTGAGTGCGAACGGGACGGGCGGCCGCCGGCTGCGCGGAACGCTCGATTTTGCCGCGATCGACGATCACGCGCGGCTTCCCTGGCGATTCCTGGCGCGCCATATGGCCGTCGACGACCTTCGTCCGGACCGCTAAGACCGGCTTGGCCGGTCGCGCATTTCTCATGCGGCGTCCGCGAACAGGATGCGGCCGCGACGCACCAGACCAGCCCGTTTGCAATCAGGACATTCGACAATGACCGCGCCGAAAACGCTCTACGACAAGATCTGGGACGACCATGTGGTCGACGAAGCGGAGGACGGCACCGCGCTCCTCTATATCGACCGGCATCTCGTCCACGAGGTGACCAGCCCGCAGGCCTTCGAAGGGCTGCGCGTGGCCCACCGCAAGGTGCGTGCGCCCGGCAAGACGCTCGCCGTCGTCGATCACAACGTGCCGACCACCGACCGCAGCCATGGCATCAGCAATCCGGAATCGCGCCCTGCAGGTCGAGACGCTGGCCGAGAACGCCAAGGACTTCGGCATCGAATATTTCGACGAGCTCGACCAGCGCCAGGGCATCGTCCACATCATCGGGCCGGAGCAGGGCTTCACCCTGCCGGGCATGACGATCGTGTGCGGCGACAGCCACACCTCGACCCATGGCGCCTTCGGCGCGCTGGCGCACGGCATCGGCACCTCGGAGGTCGAGCACGTGCTCGCCACCCAGACGCTGATCCAGCGCAAGGCCAAGAACATGCGCATCACCGTCGACGGCAACGCCGCCGAGGGGGTGACCGCCAAGGACATCATCCTCGCCATCATCGGCGAGATCGGCACCGCCGGCGGCACCGGCCACGTGATCGAATATGCCGGCGAGGCGATCCGGGCGCTGTCGATGGAAGGCCGCATGACGGTCTGCAACATGTCGATCGAGGGCGGCGCCCGCGCCGGCCTGATCGCGCCGGACGAGAAGACCTTCGACTACATCAAGGAGCCGCCCGAAGGCGCCGAAGGGCGACGCCTGGGACATGGCGATGCGCTACTGGGAGACGCTCTATTCGGAGGACGGCGCCGCGTTTCGACCGCGAGGTCAGGCTCGACGCCGCCACGCTGCCGCCGATCGTCACCTGGGGCACCAGCCCGGAGAACGTCGTCATCGATCACCGGCGAGGTGCCGGACCCGGCCGAGATCGCCGATCCGGACAAGCGCAGGTCGGTCGAGCGGTCGCTCGCCTATATGGGTCTCGAGGCCGGACACGCCGATCCAGGATATCGCGGTCGAGCGCGTCTTCCTCGGCTCGTGCACCAATGGCCGCATCGAGGATCTG
This sequence comes from uncultured Alphaproteobacteria bacterium, assembly GCA_963812285.1. Taxonomy (GTDB): domain Bacteria; phylum Pseudomonadota; class Alphaproteobacteria; order Rhizobiales; family Kaistiaceae; genus CAVSRC01. The sequence goes on from CAWEUR010000020.1 coordinate 9,514, forward strand.
CGCGCCGCGGCGAAGATCGTCGAAGGCAAGACGGTCGCATGACGGCGTCAACGCCATGGTCGTGCCGGGCTCCGGCCTGGTCAAGGAGCAGGCCGAGGCCGAAGGCCTCGACAAGATCTTCCTCGCCGCCGGCTTCGAATGGCGCGAGCCGGGCTGCTCGATGTGCCTGGCGATGAACGACGACCGGCTGAAGCCGGGCGAGCGCTGCGCCTCGACCTCGAACCGCAATTTCGAGGGTCGCCAGGGCTTCAAGGGCCGCACGCACCTGGTCTCGCCGGCGATGGCGGCGGCGGCCGCGATTGCCGGGCATTTCGTCGACGTGCGTGAATGGGGCGCCTGAGCGCCTCGTATCCGTCGCGCGATCGTACAGATAGGAAGAGCCCCGCGCTTCACGCGCGGGGCTCTTTCGTTTCAGCGCCGGAGGGCGATTAGTAGAGTTCGATGATCGGCTGGTAATCGCAGCGCTTGCCGACAAAGACCTTCTTGACGTGCTGGTAGCCGTAGTAGTCCTGCCAGAAGACGCGCTTGAAGACCGTTGTGGCAGACCTTGTGGCCGACATAGCCGCCATGGTGCCGAGCGCCGAGCCATGGATGGCCGTAGGCGCCGCCATACTGCGGTAGCCATAGCCATGGCCGTAGCCCCAGCTCTTGGCGGACGCGGTGGAGGTCATGGCGGTGAGCGAGCCGGCGGCGATGAGGGCGGCGGTCGCGGTGGCGATAAGGGTCTTGGTGATCATTGTCGGTATCCTTGGTGTGTTCGCGGTATCGCGAATGGGGTTTGACTGGATGTCTCGAATGCGATGCCTGGGTCTTCGGGGTTCAGCCCCGGGAAGGTCCGTCTGGAGGAGCCCCGCTTGTGCGGTGCGCGGCTCCTCCACGGACAAGGCCTGAGGCCTTAGTAGGGATAGGGGTTGTAGTGGTGACGGCGGTGATGGCAGCGATAGCCGACCATCTTGTTCTGCCAATGCTTCTTGCCGTAGTAGTCCCACCAGGCCACCTGGCTGATGATCGGCTTGCAGCAGCGGCGGCTGGTGTGGACGTAGCTGTGGCCGTATTTCGGCGCCCAGCCGTAACCCCAGCCTTGGCGTCGGCGGCGGAGGTCGTTGCGGCGAGCGTGCCGGCGGAGATCAGCGCGGCGGTGGCGGCGGCGAGAATGGTCTTGGTGATCATGGTCGTCATCCTTGTGCGTGTTTGCTCGTTTAGGTCTCAATTCCGTTCCGACCGGGTTCCGATCGTGATGTCGCGTTTGTAGCCGCCGTCGTTTGAACCGAACCTGACGCGCCCATTTAGAAACCATTCAGGATCAGATACATGTGACCACCGTCACTTTCCCGGGCGGGCCTCGTGGCGTGCGGCCACGCTTGACCGGCCCGCCAAGTCGGAACACTGGATGGCCATGACCGAAATATCACGTTGCTCCCCTGACCCTCGCGGACGCCCACGAACTGGCGCCCCTGGTCGCGGCCTATGCGCAGGACCGCAGCCGGGGTGCGCCGCGGCGGCCGGACGAGTACTATGCCGAACTGCTGCTCAACGATCGCACCGCCGAGATCCTCGGCGCGCGGCGTGAGGGGCGGCTGATCGGCTTCGCCGTTTTCTTCGACCTTCCCAACACGCTCACCGGCATGCGCGCCGGTCAGCTCGACGATCTCTTCGTGATCCAGGATGCGCGCGAACACGGCGCCGGCCGGGCGCTGGTCGCCGCGCTGGCGGCCGAGGGCGAGAAGCGCGGCTGGACGGAACTGCGCTGGATGGTGCCGGAGAAGCCGCCGCAGGCGCGCCAACTCGCCGAGAAGCTCGCCGAGCATGGCGGACGGGCGAGCTATGCGATCCGCATCGCGCGTCGCCGCGGGTGAGCGGCGCGGCGATGACCGAAGAGCCGGAAAAGCCCGATGCGATCGAGATCTGGGCGAAGCGGGTCGGCCGCGCCTTCGGTTTCGTCGCGCTCGGCTGTTCTCGCGCTCTATCTGCTGCTGACATACGGACCGCGATGAGCGATACAGCCGCGAAGCCGGGCGGGTGGACCGAGGCCCTGGCGCCCTCGCTTGATGATCTCGAGGCGCTGGCGGTCGTGGCGTTTGCCGCCCTGCCGGACGAGTTCCGGCGGTTGACCGGCGAGGTGCCGATCCAGGTCGCCGAATTTCCCGGAGACCGACGTGCTCGCCGATCTCGGTATCGAATCGGAATTCGACCTGCTCGGCCTCTTTTCCGGCAGTCGGGCTCGCCCATGACGCGGCGACTGCCGAGACCGGGCGGCATGCCCAACATGATCTGGCTCTATCGCCGGCCGATCCTCGACTATTGGGCCGAGCATGAGGAAACCCTCGGCGCCATCGTCACGCATGTGCTCGTCCACGAGATCGGCCATCATTTCGGCCTGTCCGACGACGATATGGAAGCGATCGAGGCGGCGGGCGGCTGACTGCAAGGTCGCTGACAGGTCCGCGGGCTTACGGAATTCTTATGTTGCAGAGCGACAAAAGAGCGACGGTTTGCCATCATTCCGACGTTAGAAGAACTATATATCAGACACGAATTGCTGCAGTGCGAAAGGATCGCTCCATGGCAAACGCCTCATCTTCCGTGCGCGCCGAACCCGTGCAGGCTCCCGGTGCCGGGAATCGCTACAGCCCGGTGACACAGACGATTCACTGGCTGACCGTGCATTTTGGTCGGCCGGCGTTTCCTCCTCGGGGAGGGCGGCCCGGAATAGTCGTGTCTACTCGACCGAGCGGGCCTTCGGTCTGAGCCTGCACGAAACGCTCGGAATGGCGGTTCTGGTCCTGTTGGTCGTGCGCATCCTGTGGCGCCTGTTCGACCGCGCACCTGAGGAACCGCCAATGCCCAAATGGATGGAGCTGTCCTCGAAGCTGACCCATGCGGGGCTCTATTTCCTCCTGCTCGCCGTGCCGCTGACGGCGATCGTCGGTGCCTGGCTCGAGGGCCACCCGGTGACTCTGATCGGCCTCGGCGAAATCGGCCCGCTGTCTTACCGGGAGATCATACGCTCGGCCAGACGCTCGACCGAGATTCACACCTTACTCGGCGACCTCATCATCTGGCTGGCCGGCCTTCATGCCGCGGCGGCGCTGTTCCACCACTTCGTCATGCGGGACGGCGTGTTCCTCAGCATGCTGCCCCGCCGCTTCGATCGAGACTGAGGATCGGCGCCATTGTGGAGGCGCCGGGCGGGTCTGCCGGACTTGACCTCGGCTCTCCCGGAGCGCATGAGACGGGCAGAAAAATCGAGCCCGAGACCAGTGCCATGCAGAAATTCGATCAGCTGAGCGGTGTTGCCGCGCCCCTGCCGATGATCAATGTCGATACCGATATGATCATCCCCAAGGACTATCTGAAGACGATCCGGCGCACCGGCCTCGGCACGGGGCTCTTCGCCGAGATGCGCTACAATGACGACGGCAGCGAGAACCCGGATTTCGTTCTCAACAAGCCGGCCTACCGCAAGGCGCAGATCCTGGTCGCCGGTGACAATTTCGGCTGCGGCTCGAGCCGCGAGCACGCGCCTTGGGCACTGCTCGATTTCGGCATCCGCTGCGTCATCTCGACCAGCTTCGCCGACATTTTCTACAACAACTGCTTCAAGAACGGCATCTTGCCGATCATCGTCTCCAAGGACGAGCTGGCCGCGCTGATGGACGATGCCGAACGCGGCGCCAATGCGGTGATCTCGGTCGATCTCGACAACCAGGAGATCCGCGGGCCGGATGGCGGCGTCGTTCATTTCGAGATCGACGCCTTCAAGAAGCACTGCCTCTTGAACGGTCTCGACGATATCGGCCTGACCATGGAGAAGGCGCCGAAGATCGCCGACTACGAAACCAGGGCGGCGATGGAGCGGCCCTGGGCCTGAAGCCATCTGCCGGAGCGGATAAGCAGGGGCTAAGCCACGGAGCCGCCCGCACCCTTGCCAAAGCCTGCCGTCATCGTCGTCAATAGCCAGGTCGCGCGCGGCAGCGTAGGCGGGCGGGCGAGCCTCTTCGTGCTCGAGCGCCTCGGCTTCCCTGTCTGGTTCGTGCCGAGCGTGCAGCTTCCCTGGCATCCCGGCCACGGGCCGGGAACACGGATCCTGCCGGACTCGGAGACATTCGCCGCTCTGCTCGCCGATCTTGCGGCCGCGCCATGGCTCGGCGAGGTCGGCGCTGTGCTGACCGGCTATCTCGGCGCGGCGGCGCAGGTTGGGCCGGTTGCCCGGCTAGTCGCGGCGGTCAAGGCGCGGAACCCGGATGCCGCCTATCTCTGCGATCCGGTGATCGGCGACGATCGCGGGCTTTATGTCCCGGAGCCGCTGGCGGCCGCGATGCGCGATGACTTGCTGCCGCTCGCCGATATCGTCACGCCGAACCGCCACGAGCTCCTCTGGCACACCGGCAGCGCGGCGTCCGACAATGCCGGTCTTCGCGCGGCGGCCGGACGGCTTGACGCGCGCGAGGTGGTCGTCACCTCCGCCTTCGCGCCTGAGGGGATGATCGGCACGCTGCTCGTTGCGGACGGCGCGACGAGGCTCGCGACCCATCGCGCTCTCAGCGGGGCGCCGAACGGAACCGGCGATCTGTTCGCGGCGCGTTACCTGGCGGCGCGCCTGAGTGGTGAGGCGCCGGTGAAGGCGCTGCATCGGTCAGCCAGCGTGACGCTGTCACTGGTCGAGCTTGCGGCAAGGCTTGGAACCGACGAAATCCCGCTCACCGCCGGCCGGGACGGGGTGGACGCGGCGCCGGCAAATGTGATCATTGCCCCGCTCGAGGGCATTTGACAGCCGGCGCTACCGGCATACGACACAGGAATCGACTCCATGGCTATTGGCACCTTTCCAACCAAGCTCATCACCGGCTACGCCTCGTTTCGCGACCACCGCCTTCCGGGCGACCGGGCGCGCTATCGCGTCCTGGCCGAGGCGGGACAGCGGGCCGAGATCATGGTGATCGGCTGCTGCGACAGCCGGGCGGCGCCGGAGACGATCTTCGATGCAGCGCCGGGCGAGCTTTTCGTTGTGCGCAATGTGGCCAACCTCGTTCCCCCGCACGATCCCGACGGCCAGCATCACGGCACCTCGGCGGCGATCGAGTTCGCGGTGCTGACGCTGAAAGTGCGCCACGTCGTCATCATGGGGCACGGACGCTGCGGCGGCGTCGAGGCGTTCCTTGCCGGGCGCAGTAAGTCGGGCGACTTCATCGGCAGGTGGACCTCGCTCCTGCAGCCGGCGGCCGAACTGATCGCCGACGAGCCCCAGGAGACCGCGGCGCGCCAGCGGGCGCTGGAATTCGCCTCGGTCCGGCAGTCGATCGCCAATCTCGAGACATTCCCTTACGTCCGCGACCTGACCGCCATAGGCGAGCTTCAGCTCCATGGCGCCTGGTTCGATATCTCGACCGGGGAACTGATGGTGCTCGATCGCGAGGCCGGCGCGTTCGCGGCTGCCGCCGTGGCGTAGCTTGCGGGCTCAGGCCCCGGTGGCCTGTCGCGTCAGCCAGCGCTGGACGCGCGGGTCCTCGCAGGCCGTCACGTTGAACCGCATCCAGGGCGAGCGCTCGAGATGCGGCCGGAAGACCGTGCCGGGCGCGAGCATCAGGCCGTCCTGTTCGCGCCGCTCGGCCAGCGCCAGCGAATCCTCGACCTGCGGAAAGCGCGCCCACAGGAACATGCCGTCGGTCGGCTCGACGAAGAGCTCCAGCCCGATGCGCTCGAAGCCGTCGGACGACGTCCATGCCGCGCCTCGCCCAGGCGCTCGTGAAGGCGGGCGAGGTATTTGCGGTAGTGGCCGTCGACCAGCATCAGATAGACCAGCCGTTCGGCGAACTGCGAGGTGGTGATGCTGGTCAGCATCTTGATGTCGGCAAGCTCGTTGGCGATGTCGCGCGCGGCAGGCGACGAAACCGACCCGCAGGCTGCCCGACAGGGTCTTGGAGAAGCTGCGCGCGTAGATCACGCGGTTGAGCTGATCGAGCGTCGCCAGCCGCGGCGTCGCCTTGACCTGCAGGTCGCAGAAGATGTCGTCCTCGACGACCGTGAAGTCGTGCCGCTCGGCGGCCTGCAGGACGCGGAAGGCGACATGCGGGCTCATGTCGGTGCCGGTCGGGTTCTGCATGCACCGACTGGGTGAAGTAGACCTTCGGCCGGTGCGCGGCCGCGAGCGCTTCGAGGGCGTCGATGTCCGGGCCGTCGGGCAGGCGCGGCACCGCCAGCATCGCCGACGCCGTGCAGGCGCAGATTGCCGAACATGTTGTAGTAGCCGGGATCGTCGACCAGCGCGCGCGTCGCCGGGCTGAGCAGATAGCGGATGACCAGTTCGAGCGCCTGGCTGGTGCCGTGGGTCAGCAGGATCTGCGCGGCCTGCGGCAGTGATGCCGAGACCGCCGAGCATCAGGGCGAGATGCTCGCGCAGCGGCAGGTAGCCGAACGGGATTGCCGTATTCGAGCAGATGGGCGCCGTTCTTGCGCGCCAGCACGTTGAGGCTCTGGCGGATGCCGGCCTCGTCGAGCCAGGCGTTGGGCAGCCAGGGGCCGCCGGCGAGGACGACATTCGTCGCCGGCGTCGAGCAGGCGACGGATCAGCCAGACCAGTTCCTCGTTGCGCTTGTGGCTTTCCGAGGGCGCCGGCCTGTCGTCTTCGGCGGCCGAGAGGGCGTCGTGACATAGAAACCGGCGCCGCGGCGCGACTGCAGATAGCCCATTGCGACGAGCCGGTCATAGGCCTCCACGACCGTTGACCGGCTGACCTTGTGGGTGTCGGCGAAGGCGCGGATGGAGGGAAGCTTGCCGCCGGGGCGCAAATGCCGGTCGTCAATCTGCCGCCTGATGCCGGTGACAATCTGCTCGGCGAGCGGCTGGTTGTCCTTGTGACTGACAGTGAGGGAAAGCATGGCCGCCTCCTTCTTGCCTCGCCGTGGATCGCCAATGCGACAGGCCTGCAGCTCGGACCAGTACAGTCAGGCAAAGTGACATGGGAATTGTCCATTGCCGTATTGGCGAGTGTTCGGCGGAATGGTGCCCGTGTCAACCGGATGGGCAGAGCGGATACAGCCTTTGCGGAAGGCACATCACCAGCAGCGAAAAAGGGAGATCAAGATGCCGCTCATTCAGGTTCGTGTGATCAAGGACGTCTTCAGCAACGACCAGAAGCGCCAGATGATCAGCAAGCTGACGGACGCCATGGTTTCGATCGAGGGCGAGGCCATGCGGGGCGTGACCTGGTGCGTCGTCGAGGAGGTCGAAAGCGGAGACTGGGGCATCGGTGGCCAGGCGCTGACAACCGACGCGGTCAAAGCGATGGCGCAGAGCAAGGCTGCCTGACGCATCGGCGGCAGATTGCCGAGGTCGCGCCCGTGGCGAAGACGTGCCGCGGGCGTGGCCTTCGTGCAAAAGGCGCTATCTCAGAGCGGGAAGCGGCGAAGCTCTTCGACCGGGAAGGCCCTGACGAGAGCGAGCGCGTCGAGGCGGACGGCCCCGGGCTGCCATTCCCGCCGAACGATGTCGATCGCTGGCGCCAGCGCCTGCGGCTCGACATGCATCGCCAGCGTCAGATGCGGGACCCAGGTGCCGGGCAGATAATGCGGCCAGCGCGCCAACGCGCCGAAGGTCTCGTGGAAGCGGCGATGGAGAGCGAGCAGCGGCTCGGTGACGGACGGACCGAGATAGAGCACGTTCCTGTCGCCTGGGAATATCCCGATATTGGCGAGGTTGATCGTGAAGGTCCCAAGTGTCCCGGCGAAGCGGCCGAGCCGATTGATGAAGGCCTCGTCCGGCGCCTGGTCATAGATCGCCAGCGACATGTGATGGACGCTGCCGAAGCCGTGGACGGTAGCAAGGCCGGGCACGGTCTCAAGTTTCAGCGCCAGCGCCTCGAGCGCCGCGTTCGAGGCGGCGTCGAGGCAGAGCTGGACGACGTAGTGAGGCGCCGCGCCGGCCATTTAGAGCAATGGCAGGAAAAGCGGGTATCGCTCTTCCGTCCGGAATTGCGGTGAGAACAAAGCGTTGGAGAGGATCGGCGATTCCATCGAACGATGATCCACCCTAAGCCTCAGGCGGCCTTTTGCTTGGGCTGGATCAGCTTGCGGTTGATCAGGACTTCGGCGATCTGGACGGCATTGAGGGCCGCGCCCTTGCGCAGATTGTCCGAGACCACCCACATGGCGAGACCGTTCTCGACCGTCGCGTCCTCGCGGATGCGGCTGATATAGGTGGCGTCCTCGCCGGCCGCCTCATAGGGTGTGACGTAGCCGCCGTCCTCGTGCTTGTCGACGACCAGGCAGCCCGGCGCCTCGCGCAGGATGTCGCGCGCCTCGTCCGGCGTGATCGGCCGCTCGAACTCGACGTTGACGGACTCGGAGTGCGAGACAAAGACCGGCACGCGCACGCAGGTCGCGGTCAGCTTGATCTTCGGATCGAGAATCTTCTTCGTCTCCGCCATCATCTTCCACTCTTCCCTGGTGAAGCCGTCTTCCATGAAGACGTCGATGTGGGGAATGACGTTGAAGGCGATGCGCTTGGTGAACTTGTGGTTCTCGACCGGGTCGGAGACGAAGACGGCGCGGGTCTGGGTGAAGAGCTCGTCCATGGCCTCCTTGCCGGCGCCGGAGACAGACTGATAGGTCGAGACGACCACGCGCTTGATCGTGGCGGCGTCATGGAGCGGCTTCAGGGCGACGACGAGCTGGGCGGTCGAACAATTGGGATTGGCGATGATGTTGCGCTTGGTGAAGCCGGTGATCGCGTCGGCATTCACCTCCGGCACGATCAGCGGCACGTCGGAATCGTAGCGCCAGGCGGAGGAATTATCGATGACGACGCAGCCCTTGGCGCCGATCTTCGGTGACCACTCCTTGGAGACGGCGCCGCCGGCCGACATCAGGCAGATGTCGGTGTCGGAGAAATCGTAATTGTCGAGCGCCCGGACCTTGAGAATGCGTGTCGCCGAAGGAGACTTCGGTTCCCTGGCTGCGGCGCGAAGCGAGCGCCACCACCTCGTCGGCGGGGAAGCCCCGTTCGTCCAGCATCGACAGCATTTCCCGGCCGACATTGCCGGTCGCACCGACGACCGCGACCTTGTAACCCATTTCGAAAGCTCCGTTCCTCTCCCTCGACGCCTCGGGCCGCGTCTCGTCGCGGCCGCTCGGCTCTGACCTCGTCCCGGCGAGGGAGAGGTCTGGCCGGGGGCGAGGTCTATACGGTTTTGATGGTTTTTTTCGTCCGCCGCGTCGTCACGGCACCAGCGTCGCCGGCAAGGGCCGGACGATCGAACAGCGCGGCAGGCGGCAGGGACGTTGTCATCGGACACCCGATTGGAAACCGACTTTCTTCTACGCGAATAGGGGGCGAAGTCAACGATTCCCGGCAGTCGCGGCGGACAAGCGATGCAGTCGACGGGTGGACGGCGGGGCCGCTTCGGCTACATTCAGGGACGAGGGGGCAATCGAGCCGAGGTGTTCATGGCGGATCGCACGACGAAATCCTCTCCTGGAATCCGGTACGCGGCGTTGCTCGCCGCGATCGCCGGTCTGGTCGTCGCCTCGCCCGGGCTCGCCGGCGAGCGTCTGCAATCCTTCGACATCGCCAAAACGTTCAGCGGCATGACGCTCGACGGCATCTATCACGATGGCAGCTTCTTCAGCGAAACCTATGGCGATGACGGGCGCATCCGCTACCACGATTCGAACGGCGCCGATTCCGGCCGCTGGTCGGTGCGTGGTGACCGGTTCTGCACCTTCTATCGCGTCCAGCAGGGCGCCTGCTTCGTCGTCGAGCGTGACGGCGCCAACTGCTTCACCTTCTACGAGGCGGACCGCGGCAGCGAGGCGCCGGTGGACGAGTGGACCTCGCGCGGCTGGCGGCGTGGCGCTGCCTCGACCTGCCCGAAGGCACCGGAAGTGGTGATCTGACGGGAAGGCCGTCGGCAGTCGGCAATCGGCGGTCGAAGGTCCCCGCGTTACGACGACCGTCCTGTTACGCCCCGTTCGAGACAATCCGTGTCGGAAGCAATTCGCCGCCGCGCTCGAGCACCGGATAGGCGGCGCCGGCGATGATGTGCGAATTGATGCGCTTGAGGTCGCGCACGATGTCGAGATGGAGGGCGCTGGTCTCGGCGGTGTCGATCCGCCCGGCGCGCAGTCGCTCGAAATGCGACTGGGTGGCCGCCGTCTCGATGTCGCGAAAGGCTTCCTTCTCCGCCGCCAGCAAGCGGGCAGTGCGCGGGTCGTCGGTCATGAACAGCGAGGCGGCGGTGCGCAGGTTCCTGAGCAGCCGGTCGAACATGGCGACCAGCTCGGTCCGCCCCTCCTGCGAGAAGGCGAGACCCCGCTTCAGCCGCTTGGCGGCGAGCGGCAGGAGGTTGCGGTCGATCGTGTCGCCGGCATGTTCCATGTTGGTGGCGAAGGTCAGGATCTCGTTCAGCCGCTGCTGGTCGGGCTCGGTCAGTTTTTCCGCGGGAAGCCGGGTGACATAGGACTTGATGGCGGCATTCAGCCGGTCGATCACATCGTCCAGGCGCTTGGCCTCCTCGATGCGCTGGCGGTCGCCCTTGTCGAAGCCGTCGCGGGCGCCAAGCAGCATGGATTCCAGCACATCGACGAGGCGCAGGGACTCGCGCGCGGCGGCGCCGAGCGCGATAGCGGGGGTCCTCGCGGCGCCGGGATCGAGATAGAGCGGCTGCGAGGGATCCTCGGGGTTGGCGCGCGCCGGCAGCCACCTTTTCAGGAGCCGCGCATAGGGCTTCAGCATCGGCAGGAAGGCCAGCGCCAGCGCCAGGTTGAAGAGCGTGTGGAAGTCGGCGACGGCGCGTGCCGGGTCCGGCTCGATCGCGGTGATCAGGTGGGTGAGCGGCCCGACGAGGGCGAGCGCGACGATAACGCCGAGGACCCGATTGACCAGGTTGCCGAGCGGCAGGCGGCGGCTTGCCGGATCTTCGCTGGTCGCTTCCAGCACCGGATTGATCGCGGTGCCGAGATTGGCGCCGAGGACGAGGGCGAAGGCGGCGTCCGGCGGCAATACGCCGCTCGCCGCCAGCGACATGACGAGAAGCACGATGGCGACGCTGGAGTGGGCGACCCAGGTGAGGCCGGCGGCGAGGAGAACATAGAGGAGAGGCGCGATCGTCACCGCGCCGGAGAGTAGCCGCAGGCTCGGCGCGTTCTCAATCGGCATGACGAGGTCGAGAAGCTGGTGGAGGGCGAGCAGCATGAGGCCGAGGCCGATGAGCACGCGGCCGAAATCGTGGGCGCTCGATCCCCGGGCGCGCCGGAACATGATGACGCCGGCGAGGATGAAGGCTGGCGCCAGGGCCGCGACGTTGAAGGAGAAGACCTGGACGATGAGGGTGGTGCCGACATTGGCGCCGAGCATGACGGCAAGCGCGGTAACGAGATCGACAACGCCGCCGGTGGTGAAGCCGGCGACCATCAGTCCCGTGGCCGTGCTCGACTGCAGCGCCGCGGTGACGCCGATGCCGGCGAGGAAGGCGCGCCCACGGCTCTTGAACGCGTGTGCAAGGACGGTCCGAAGACGAGGGCCGAGGGTGCGCTGAACGCCGGTCTGCACCATGTGGACGCCCCACAGAAGCAGGGCGACCGAACCGGCGAGGCTGACGAGGGTGAGAGTGGCGGTCATTGACGGTCTTCCGAGGAATGGCTTTTCGCCGGTAGGTCCAGCGCGGGCTTGTTTCGCGAGAATGAGACGCGAAGTCGCCAATTAATCAATCTAATATCATTTAGCCGCCTCAATCGCGCCGGGATCAAGGCGTGCCGCCGAACTTGGTGCCTTTCAGTCGCATGGTACGTCTCGACCCGGGCATTCCGACCGGCTTGCTGACGTCACGGCGCGAGAATCCCGTTGACGGCGGCGCCTCCAAAGCTTAAATGCGAATAATTCGCATTTTCACTTTTGTGACAGAAGACGAGTGACGGCCGCGAGCGCCGAAACGGGATTGGTGCCGGAAGCAGGCGATGAAGCGGGCGCGGAGTAGAAGAATGGCGGAAAACCTTGCCGTCGAGCAGGGCCTCAGCGAGCGGACCTCGGGCAGTATCCGCGCGATCCTCGGCGGAGGGCGCGGCAGTTGGCGCTCGCCGCTGCTTTTCGCCGGCCCCGCGGTGATCGCCTCGATCGCCTATATGGACCCGGGCAATTTCGCTACGAACATCCAGGGCGGCGCCAAGTTCGGTTACACGCTGCTGTGGGTCGTGCTGTCGGCCAACCTGATCGCCATGCTGTTCCAGGCGCTTTCGGCCAAGCTCGGTATCGTTACGGGCTCGAACCTTGCCGAGATGTGCCGGGCGCAATTCCCCAGGCCGGTGGTCCTGGCGATGTGGGTGGTGAGCGAGATCGCGGCGATGGCGACAGACCTTGCCGAGTTCCTCGGCGGCGCCATCGGCCTGTCGCTGCTCTTCGGCACCTCACTGCTGACGGGCATGGTGGTCACCGCGATCGTTACCTACGGCATCCTGATGTTCGAGCGCGGCGGCTTCCGGCCGATGGAGCTGATCATCGGCGGGCTCGTGCTCATCATCGGCGCCTGCTACCTGATCGAGATGGTCATCGCGCCAGTCGATTGGGGCGCGGCCGCCTATCACCTGGTCGTTCCCCAGATGCCCGACGCCGAAGCCCTGATGATCTCGGTCGGCATCATCGGCGCGACCGTCATGCCGCACGCGGTCTATCTGCATTCCGGCCTGACCCAGCACCGGGTGCCGGGGCGCAATGCCGGCGAGCGCCGCAAGCTCCTGCGCTTCTCCAATATCGAGGTGGTGATCGCGCTCAGCATCGCCGGCATGGTCAACATGGCGATGGTGATCATGGCATCGAGCGCCTTCCACGCCGGGCACAGCGAAGTCGCCGAGATCGAGACCGCCTATCACACGCTGACGCCGCTGCTCGGCGGGGCCGCCGCGGCGGTGTTCCTGATCTCACTGATCGCCTCGGGCACGTCGAGCTCGGTGGTCGGCACAATGGCCGGGCAGATGATCATGCAGGGCTTCGTCGGCTTCCGCATCCCGATCTGGGTGCGCCGGCTGGTGACCATGGTGCCGGCCTTCGTCGTCGTCGGCCTCGGCGTCAACGCGACACAGGCGCTGGTCGTCAGTCAGGTGATCCTCAGCATCGCCCTGCCGGTGCCGATGATCGCGCTGGTCCTCTTCACCAGCCGCCTCGACATCATGGGCGAGTTCCGCAACTGGCGCCTGACGACAGCGCTGGCGGTCATCGGCACGGTGATCGTGCTTGTGCTCAACGCCGTCCTGATCCTGCAGACCTTTGGCGTGGCGATCCCCGGCCTGCCGGCGGCTTGAGGTGCGAGGCGTGCTCAGCGGCTCTGGCGGGTCGCGCGCTCGAAATCCTTCGCCGCCTCGGGTGCCAGGCGAGCGAGACCCTGCGGCACCGGCTTTGCCATGGCCAGTTCGAACAAGAGCTGGCGCGGATAATCGGCCGAGCGGGCCGTGAGGTAGTGCCGGCGCTCGCCGCGCGAGCCGATGCGCACGTAGTGGCGCCAGTCGGAAAAGCGGTCGAGGCGGGTGGCGATCTTCTGCGAGCGGAAGGGCCGCCAGAGGGTGATGATTGCCTCGCCAGAGGCTTCGTCGGCATCAAGGGCGGCGATCAGGTCGCGCGCCTCGGTCATCGTCATGCGCAGCCCATAGGCGGCACCGGCGACGAAGGCGACGCCGAACAGGGCGGCGGTCGAATTCGAGCACCGGCGCCTGGAAGGCGTGCCACAGCTCCCAAAGGCCGTAGATCGAGACGGCCACCAGTACGGCAAGCGAGATGTTGGACCGCTTGCGCAGGCCGGAATTGTCAAAGAGGCGGTTCATGGGGCGGGAGCGTAACCGATCTTGCTGTCATGCGGGCGGAAATGCGCGCATTGCCGTATCCTCCCTCCCCGAACCGCGGCGGGAGAGCTATTGGATCGCCGCAATCGCTCAAGACTAGCTGGGCGCCTTGTCCATCGCGGCGACGATCGCCTCGCCCATGGCTTGCGTTCCGACCTTCTCGGTGCCCTCGGTCCAGATGTCGGCGGTGCGCAGGCCCTGGTCGAGGACGGTCGAGATCGCGCCTTCCAGCCGGTCGGCGGCCTCGATGAGGCCGAAGGAATAGCGCAGCGCCATGGCGAAGCTGGCGAGCATGGCGATCGGGTTGGCGATGCCCTTGCCGGCGATGTCGGGCGCCGAGCCGTGCACCGGCTCGTAGAGCGCCTTGCGCTTGCCGGTCTTGGCGTCGCGGCGCGCCGAGCGAGGCCGAGGGCAGCATGCCGAGCGAGCCGGTGAGCATCGCGGCGACGTCGGAGAGCATGTCGCCGAAGAGATTGTCGGTGACGATGACGTCGAACTGCTTCGGCGCGCGCACCAGCTGCATGCCGCCGGCGTCGGCGAGCATGTGCTCCAGCGTCACGTCGGCATATTCGCGGCTTGTGCACCTCGGCGACGACCTCGTGCCACAGCACGCCGGACTTCATGACGTTGCGCTTCTCCATGGAGGTGACCTTGTTGCGCCGCGTGCGCGCCAGCTCGAAGGCGACGCGGGCGATGCGCTCGATCTCGTAGGTGTCGTAGACCTGGGTGTCGATGGCGCGCTTCTGGCCGTTGCCGAGGTCGATGATCTCCTTCGGCTCGCCGAAATAGACGCCGCCGGTGAGCTCGCGCAGGATCAGGATGTCGAGCCCCTCGACCAGCTCGCGCTTCAGCGAGGAGGAATCGGCGAGCGCCGGATAGACGATCGCCGGGCGCAGATTGGCGAACAGCTCGAGGTCCTTGCGCAGGCGCAGGAGCCCGGCCTCGGGCCGCACCTCGTAGGGCACGCCGTCCCATTTCGGCCCGCCGACGGCGCCGAAGATCACCGCATCGGCGGCGAGCGCCTTTTCCATCGTCGCGTCGGAAACCGCCTTGCCGTGGGCGTCATAGGCGCAGCCGCCGACGAGATCCTCCTCGGTCTCGAAGCGTCGACGCCCTGCTCGTTGAACCAGGCGATCGCGCGCTTCACCTCGGCCATGACTTCCGGCCCGATGCCGTCGCCGGGGAGGAGGAGGAGATGATGGGTGGTCATGGTGCGCCTTTCGGTTTTTTGAAGGGATTTCGGCGCGCGTTCCCTAGCCGCCGGTCAGCGGAAAGGCAAGACAGGGGCGGCAGGAGGCGCTGTCCCGAAAGTATGACGGCGTCCAGGCAGAATCGTCAGGCCCGGATGCTGCTGCGGCGTTGCCGGCGCCGATGTATCGCGCGTCGTTACGGCTCCGCCCTTTTGACGACTGCCGCCATGGCGCTAGAAACGCTCCGCCCAACATGTCGGTGGCGCGGTCCCAAATGCCAAGCCCTTGAGGTCACGAGGCAATGTCGACCGCCGACCTCAAGGCGAACCGCCGCTATCGCCGCATCTCCAGATCTATCGCTGGTACCATGACCATGGCGATGTCGATCGTCCATCGCATCACCGGCGTCGGCGCTCTATCTTCGGCACGCTGCTGCTCGCCTGGTGGCTGGTCGCGGCGGCGACCGGGCCCGGCCTATTTCCACTTCGTCAACGCGCATCTTCGGCTCGTGGATCGGGCTGATCGTCCTGTTCCTGGCCAGCTGGGCGTTGATCCACCACATGCTCGGCGGCCTGCGCCATTTCGTCATGGGATTTCGGCTACGGCATGGCCAAGCCGGCCCGCGACCGGCTGGCGCTCGCCGTCGTCGTCGGGTCGGTCGGTCGCTGACGATCCTTGTCTGGATCATCGGGATCCTGCTGCGGTGATGATCGATGCGCACACCTGCTCTGCCACCGTCCTCTATCTCGGCTCGGCCCGCGAGCCGGCACGGAGCCATTTCTGGCGCCAGCGCCTGACCGGCGGCGGCCAATGTGCCGCTGGTCGTCTTGCCTTCGTCCTCGTCATCATCTCGGTCGCCGGCACGGCCCTATGCGGAGGTGGTCGACCATCCTCGGCTCGCCGCTGGTCGCGGTCGATCCTGCTCCTGCTGGTCGCTCTCGGTCGCCGTCCACATGCGGCTCGGCATGCAGGTGGTCATCGAGGACTATGTCCACGGCGAGGGCGCTGAAGGTCGTCGGCCTCGATCGCCAGCACCTTCTTCACCTTCGCTGGTCGGCGGCATCTCGGCCGTGGCGATCCTCAAGCTGGCACTCGGGGGCTGATCGATGGCCGACGGTTCGAACGGCAACGGCGCGCCGAAGGTCAACGGCCGCGCCTATCCGTTCACCGATCACACCTATCGACGTCGTCGTCGTCGGCGCCGGCGGCGCGGGCCTGCGCGCGACGCTCGGCGCGCAGCGAGGCCGGGCTGAAGACCGCCTGCATTACCAAGGTCTTCCCGACCCGCAGCCATACCGTCGCCGCCCAGGGCGGCATCGCCGCCTCGCTCGGCAATATGGGCGAGGACGACTGGCGCTGGCACATGTACGACACCGTCAAGGGGCTCGGACTGGCTCGGCGACCAGGACGCGATCGAATATCTGGTGCCGCGAGGCGCCGGCCGCGGTCTACGAGCTCGAGCATTACGGCCTGCCGTTCTCGCGCACCGAGGAGGGCAAGATCTACCAGCGGCCCTTCGGCGGCATGACCACCCATTTCGGCAAGGGCACGGCCCAGCGCACCTGCGCCGCCGCCGACCGCACCGGCCATGCGATGCTGCACACGCTCTATGGCCAGTCGCTCAAGCATGCGGCCGAGTTCTTCATCGAATATTTCGCCATCGACCTGATCATGGAGGATGGCGCCTGCCGCGGCGTGGTGGCGCTGTGCCTGGAAGACGGGACGCTGCACCGCTTCCGCGCCCACAAGACGATCCTCGCCACCGGCGGCTACGGCCGCGTCTTTGCCACCTGCACCGGCGCCCATACCCAGACCGGCGACGGCAACGGCATGGTGCTCAGAGCCGGGCTGCCGCTGCAGGACATGGAGTTCGTCCAGTTCCACCCGACCGGCGTCTTCGGCGCCGGCGTGCTGATCACCGAGGGCGTGCGCGGCGAGGGCGGCTATCTCACCAATTCCGAGGGCGAGCGCTTCATGGAGCGCTATGCGCCCTCGGCCAAGGATCTGGCCTCGCGCGACGTCGTTTCGCGGGCCATGACGATCGAGATCCGCGAAGGGCGCGGCGTCGGTCCCGACAAGGACCATATCCACCTGCACCTGTCGCATCTCGACCCGGCCGTCATTCACGAGCGGCTGCCGGGCATTTCCGAATCGGCGCGCATCTTCGCCGGCGTCGACGTCACCCGCGAGCCGATCCCGGTGCTGCCGACGGTCCACTACAATATGGGCGGCATCCCGACGAACTATCACGGCGAGGTGCTGACCAAGGTCAATGGCGATGCCGACACGGTGGTGCCCGGCCTGATGGCGGTCGGCGAGGCGGCCTGCGTGTCGGTGCACGGCGCCAACCGGCTTGGCTCCAATTCGCTGATCGACCTCGTCGTCTTCGGCCGGGCGGCGGCCCATCGCTGCGCCGAAACGATCGAGGCGGGCTCGCGGCCAGCCGAGTTGCCGAAGGATTCGGCCGACAAGGCGATCGCGCGGCTCGACCATTTCCGCAACGCCAAGGGCGGCACGCCGACGGCCGAACTGCGTAGGCGCATGCAGAAGGTGATGCAGGAGAACTGCGCCGTCTTCCGCACCGGCGAGGTGCTCTCGGAAGGCCACGAGCGCATCCATGAAGTATGGGGCGGGAGCGAGGATATCGGCGTCAGCGACCGTTCGCTGATCTGGAACTCCGACCTGATCGAGACGCTCGAATTCGACAATCTCATCGTCCAGGCGGTCACGACCATGGATTCGGCCGGCAACCGCACCGAATCCCGCGGCGCCCATGCCCGCGAGGACTATCCCGACCGGGACGACAAGAACTGGATGAAGCACACCCTCGCCTTCATGGACATGGAGGCGCGTGCCGTGAAGCTCGACGACCGGCCGGTGCACAGCTACACGCTGACCAACGACATCCAGTACATCGAGCCCAAGGCGCGGGTTTACTGAGGTCTACCGCCTACGACCGCCAACCGGACGCTCCGGCGGCGCGAAACGTTTGACGAACCTGCGAGGCCGGCGGGAGCGGTCGCAGCCCGCATGGATTTGCGCCCGGCGGTCGCGAATCACTGCCGCGTCACGGCCGGGTGTCACTTGCTGCATTGCAGCAATGCATCAACATTTTCCTGGAAAAGTAGCGTTTCGTAAGGCGAACGGGTCACCGCGCCAAGGTCTAACCACAAAAGACATGACGTTTCCGTAACGATCAACTATCGTTCGGTGGTTAAGAAAGCGGGTCGGAGGGAACGATGGGCGTTGTTGCTGTCTTGCCGGCATTTCTATTCGTTGCCATGCCGGATCCGGGGCTGCGCCGGGCGGCGGCCGCACGGGCGCATAGGGCGGTTCGCGGTTCCTGATCATGGCCATCGCGACCTTCGCCCCGATCGGTTATTCCGGCAGGACGCTGCAGGAGAAGCTTGGCTACAAGCCGGGCATGACCATTGCCTTCGTGGCGCTGCCGGAATCGCTTACCGAACTCACTGATGTCGCCGATTTCGGCAAGGTCGCGCGGCGCCAGGACTGGTCGCGGCCGCTGGGCCCAACCAAGTTTGATGCCATCCATGCCTTCACCATGAGCCGGGCGGAACTCGCCGGCGGGCTCGCCAGGATGCGCCGGGGCATCCATCCGGACGGTATGATCTGGGTGTCCTGGCCGAAGAAGGCCTCCAAGGTCGAGACCGACGTCAACGAGGACGTGGTGCGCGAGGAGGCGTTCAAGCTCGACCTGGTCGACGTCAAGGTGGCGGCAATCGACAATGTCTGGTCGGGGCTGAAGCTCGTCATCCGCGCCGAATCCCGCTGATTTCCGGCGCCTTGCTGCAAGGCACAAGAAGCGCATGGAACTTGGCCGGCGCGTCGGTTATAGAGGGATGTCCACATCCGCAATGCGGCGGGGCCTCTCCGGCTCCGTCAAAGTGATGAGGCGAGACATTGGTCGCGATCACACTCCCCCGGAATTCCCGTCCCGTTGAAGGCAAGGCCTGGCCCAAGCCGAAAGCCGATGCCGCAAGTGTCACCGAATACCGGGTCTATCGCTTCGATCCCGATGACAGCGCCAATCCGCGCATCGATACCTATTATGTCGACCGCAAGGATTGCGCGCCGATGGTCCTCGACGGGCTCATCTGGATCAAGAACAAGGTCGACCCGACCCTGACCTTCCGCCGCTCGTGCCGCGAGGGCGTGTGCGGGTCCTGCGCGATGAACATCGACGGCACCAACACGCTCGCCTGCACCAAGGCGATGGACGATATCGACGGGCCGATCACGATCTATCCGCTGCCGCACCTGCCGGTGGTCAAGGATCTGGTGCCGGACCTGTCGACCTTCTACGCCCAGCATCGGCTGGTCGAGCCGTGGCTGCAGACGGTGACGCCGCAGCCAGAGCGGGAATGGCGGCAGAGCCATGACGATCGCACCAAGCTCGACGGACTCTACGAGTGCATCCTGTGCGCCTGCTGCTCGACCGCCTGCCCCTCCTACTGGTGGAACGGCGAGCGCTATCTCGGCCCGGCGGTGCTGCTCCAGGCCTATCGCTGGTTGATCGATTTGCGCGACGAGGCGACCGGCTCGCGCCTCGACACGCTCGAGGATCCCTTCCGGCTCTATCGCTGCCACACGATCCTCAATTGCGCCCAGACCTGCCCGAAGGGCCTCAATCCGGCCAAGGCGATCGCCGAAATCAAGAAGATGATGGTCGAGCGCCGCGCCTGAAGCTCCGGATTTCCGCCTTTTCGACGCTGGCCCGGCGGTTCGGGACCGCGTCGGGGCCCTGACATCGGGCCGATGATCCCTATATCAATGATGCACCCCCTTTCAGCAGAGGAGGACCATCATGAGCAAGGCAAGCGAATATACCGGTGCCCCGTGGTCGATCGAAGCGGTCGAGAAGCTTCAGCAGCTCTGGCACGAAGGCGTGTCGGCGGAACTGATCAGCCAGACGCTTCGCCGTTCCGAAGAGGAGGTTCGCGCCAAGGCGGCCGAACTGTCGTTGCCGCAGCACGTAACCGCCCGCGGCTGACGCGTTTCAGGACGCGATTTCGGCCAGGAAGAACCGGCAGGATCGGATCGACGGCCCGGTGAAGTGGCGTTTCGCTTCAGGATTTCCGGGCGACATCAAAGAACGATGCGGCTAGATTGCGTTCCCAATACCATTGGGGACGCTTTTTTTGGGTCGCGGGCGATCGCCCGCACCGGTGCTTAGCCGTCAGTTGGGGACGAAGCAGCCGATTCACGCAGGTTTTTCTGTAGCCTGCCCGAAACCGGCTACAATCCTGATTCATAAAGCCAGTCCTCGTACGGTGCGTTCGCAAGAGAAAAGGAAGACGTGATGCCGATAAGCCGCTTCATCCCGATAGCGCTCTGTCTGGCGCTTGCCGGCTGCGGATCCTTCGGCGCCATTGGCCTGTCGTCTCCCTTCGGCCATTCGCGGCAGACAGCGGCGAATCCCGAACCGATCGCGCCCGCCCCGACCTCGCCGGTCGAAACCGGCGGCCTGCCGCCGGTTTCCTCGACGCCGCAGTCCGGCACGGCGATGGGATCGAACGACACCTACACCTCGCCGACGGCCGGCACACAGCCGATGGCGTCGGCTCCGGCCTCAACGACGACGACGCCCGGCACGACGGCAACGGCGAGTGCGGGCGGCGCGACCAGCGGCGGCAGCTCGGGCGGCCTCAGCCGCACCGATCTTCTCGGTGGCTGGACGATCGCCAGCGGTGGCGAAAATTGCCAGCTCTTCATGACCCTGACGAGTTGGACCGGTGGCTACCGGGCCTCGACCCGCGGCTGCAACAACGATGTGCTCAAATCGATCTCGGCCTGGAATCTCAATGGCGGCCAGGTCGTGCTCGCCGGCAATGGCGGCGCGCCGGTGGCGCATCTCGCTTCATCCGGCAGCGGTCGCTTCGACGGCCAGACCAATGCCGGTGCCGGGGTGAGCTTCTACCGCTGAGGCCGGCCTTTCTTCTTTCCTGATCGGAGATGATGGGATCGGGCGGTCCCGAAGACGGGCCATGGGGGCGGATGTAACCGAAAGCGTAGGGGGCGTGCCGCGGCTGGCGGCGCGCTATGAGGCGCTGGTCGAGACCGGGGAGATCGGTCGCGACCAGGCGCAGGTGGCGCTTGTCCGCCGGCTCGATGTCCTCAATGTCGATCTGGCCGAGCGGCGTCTTGCCAGCAAGCGCAGCGCGCTCGGCTGGCTGTTCGCCGGCAAGGCGCAAACGCCGCTCAAGGGCGTCTACATCCATGGCGAGGTCGGCCGCGGCAAGACCATGCTGATGGACGCCTTCTTCGAGCGTCGCCGCGCCCCGGCGCAAGCGCCGCGCCCATTTCCACGAATTCATGGCCGACGTGCACGAGCGCATCCATGTGGCGCGCCAGTCGCTCTCTGGCGAGGCGAAGTCCGCCGACCCGATCGCGCCGGTGGCGGCGGCGATCGCGGGCGAGACGCGGCTCCTCTGCCTCGACGAATTCTCGGTCACCGACGTCGCCGACGCGATGATCCTGTCGCGCCTGTTCGGCCAGCTCTTCGCCCGCGATCTCGTGCTCGTTGCCACCTCCAATGTGGCGCCGGACCTGCTCTATCGCGACGGGCTCAATCGCGGGCTGTTCCTGCCCTTCGTCGCCGACCTGAAGGCGCATGCGGACATCCTCGAGCTGACGGCGCGCACGGATTTCCGCCTGGAGAAGCTCGGACGGGCGCCGGTCTATGTGACGCCGCTCGGGCCGGCGGCCCGCGCCGCGCTCGACCGCGCCTGGCGGCGGCTGACCGGCACGGAACGCGGCGAGCCGGCGAGCCTGCCTATGAAGGGGCGCGCCATTCGCGTGCCGGAGGCGGACAAGGGCGTCGCCCGCTTCGGCTATCCGGATCTGTGCAAGGTGGCGCTCGGCGCCGCCGATTTCCTCAAGATCGCCCGCAGTTTCCACACGGTGCTGATCGACGATGTGCCGGTGATCGGCGAGGAGCAGCGCAACGAGGCGCGCCGCTTCATCTCGCTGATCGACGAGCTCTACGACAATCGAGTCAAGCTCATCGTTTCCGCCGCGGCGGAGCCGGCCGCGCTCTATCGCGGCGGCGACGGCGAGGAGGCATTCGCCTTCCGCCGCACGGTTTCGCGGCTTATCGAGATGCGCTCGGAAGCCTATCTTGCTGCACCGCACGGTGCCGCCGAAAGCGAGGCGGCGAAGGGGTGAGAAAGGCACGGCCTCTTGGCCCGAGCGGCGACTTGCACTGCAGCATCAATCGAGCTACTCACACTGCGCATTGATCGGCCGCCGCTGGCGACCTCCCTTTCCAAGGAACTCTCCGGACATGGCCCGTGCAAAGATTGCGTTGATCGGCGCCGGTCAGATTGGCGGCACGCTTGCCCATCTCGCCGGCCTCAAGGAACTTGGTGACGTCGTCCTTTTCGATGTGGTCGAAGGCGTCCCGGACGGCAAAGCCCTCGATATCGCGGAATCGTCGCCCGTCAGCGGCTTCGACGCCGAGTTTGCCGGAACCTCGGCCTATGCCGGCATCAAGGGCGCGGATGTGTGCATCGTCACCGCTGGCGTGCCGCGCAAGCCGGGTATGAGCCGCGACGATCTCCTCGAGATCAATCTCAAGGTGATGGAGCAGGTCGGCGCCGGCATCAAGAAATACGCGCCCAAGGCCTTCGTCATCTGCATCACCAACCCGCTCGACGCGATGGTCTGGGCCCTGCAGAAGTTCTCCGGGCTGCCCAAGGACATGGTGGTGGGCATGGCCGGCGTCCTCAATTCGGCGCGGCTGCGCTACTTCCTTGCCAGCGAGTTCAACGTATCGGTCGAGGACGTCACCGCCTTCGTTCTCGGCGGTCACGGCGACTCGATGGTGCCGCTCATCCGCTATTCGACGATCGCCGGCATTCCGCTGCCCGACCTCATCAAGATGGGCTGGACGACCAAGAAGCGCGTCGACGAGATCGTCCAGCGCACCCGCGACGGCGGCGCCGAGATCGTCGGCCTGCTGAAGACCGGGTCGGCCTTCTACGCTCCGGCCGCCTCGGCAATCTCCATGGCCGAGAGCTACCTCAGGGACAAGAAGCGCGTCGTGCCCTGCGCCGTCTGCCTCAAGGGCGAATACGGCGTGCGCGACCGCTATATCGGCGTCCCGGTGGTGATCGGCGGCAAGGGCGTCGAACGCATCATCGAGATCGACCTGAACAAGAGCGAGCAGGCCATGTTCGACAAGTCGGTGCAGGCGGTCGAAGGCCTGGTCGAGGCCTGCGTCGGCATCGTCCCGGCACTCGGCAAGTAAGGCGCGCGAAAAACTCCGGGGGCGGCAGCCGCTCATGAATATCCACGAATACCAGGCCAAGGCGGTGCTGAAATCCTTCGGCGCCCCGGTGTCGGCGGGCGCTCCGGCGTTCACCGCCGACGAGGCGGAGGCCGCCGCCAAGTCGCTTCCCGGCCCGCTCTGGGTGGTCAAGGCCCAGATCCATGCCGGCGGTCGCGGCAAGGGCCGCTTCAAGGAAGCGGAAGCCGGCGACAAGGGCGGCGTCAGGCTCGCCCGCTCGCTCGAGGAAGTCCGGCAGTTCGCCGGCGAGATGCTCGGCCACACCCTCGTCACCCACCAGACCGGTCCCGACGGCCGGGTCGTGCGGCGGCTCTATATCGAGGACGGCTCCGACATCACGCGTGAGCTCTATCTTTCCTGCCTGGTCGACCGCGAGACCGGCCGGGTCGCCTTCATCGCCTCGACCGAGGGCGGGGTGAATATCGAGGAAGTCGCCGCCGAGACGCCGGAGAAGATCATCACCGTGCATGTCGATCCGGCGGCCGGCTACACGCCGCATGTCGGGCGCAGCATCGCCTTCGGCCTCGGGCTCGAAGGCAACCAGGTCAAGCAGTGCGTCGCCCTGCTCGGCACGATCTACGAGGCGATGCTGGCCAAGGATATGAGCCTGCTCGAGGTCAATCCGCTGATCGTCACCAAGTCCGGCGATCTGCTCTGCCTCGATGCCAAGGTCAATTTCGACGACAGCGCGCTCTATCGCCACCCGGACATCGCCGAGCTGCGCGACCCGGACGAGGAAGATCCGAAGGAAGTCGAGGCGGCCAAGCACGAGCTCAACTACATCGCGCTCGACGGCACGATCGGCTGCATGGTCAACGGCGCCGGCCTCGCCATGGCGACCATGGACATCATCAAGCTCTACGGCTCGGCGCCGGCGAACTTCCTTGATGTCGGTGGCGGCGCGTCGAAGGAGCGGGTGACGGCGGCCTTCAAGATCATTACCGCCGATCCCAAGGTGAAGGGCATTCTGGTCAACATCTTCGGCGGCATCATGCGCTGCGACGTGGTCGCGGAAGGCATCATCGCCG
This sequence comes from uncultured Alphaproteobacteria bacterium, assembly GCA_963812285.1. GTDB lineage: Bacteria > Pseudomonadota > Alphaproteobacteria > Rhizobiales > Kaistiaceae > CAVSRC01. The sequence continues at coordinate 33,863 of CAWEUR010000020.1, forward strand.
CGGTCAGGGAAGTCGGCCTCGAGGTACCGCTGGTGGTCCGGCTCGAGGGCACGAATGTCGAACTCGGCAAGAAGATCATCGCCGAATCCGGCCTCAACGTCATTCCCGCCGACGATCTCGACGATGCGGCCCAGAAAGTGGTGAAGGCGGTCGAGGGCCGGTAATGCGCGCGGATCGGGCCATTCTGCCGCTCGGCCTGGCCTTCCTTGTTGGCATGGCCCTGCCGGCGGCAGCCAAGCCCTTCCATGTCCTCGACACGCGCATCACCTGTCGCAGCCTGGCGGGCATCAGCGGCACCGTCGCCAATATCACCCAGGGCGACCGCGACGACCATCACAACCATCTTGAGGGCGACACCGACCGGGTGATCGACCGGATCATCGTCGTCGACCTTTCGGATCGCGACGGATATCCGGTGGCTCGGCTGCGCTATCGCCAGCCGGGCGGGACTCTGGTCGATCCGCGCGATCGCGGCGCCACAGTCCATGTGCGCTATGTCGATGCCACGCGCAACGCCCTCTCGATCGAGATCGAATATCAGTCCGCGCGCGAGAAATATCTCTTCACCCGCGACAGCCGGGGCGCCAGCCTCCGCCTGACGCGGACCCGAATTCATCACCAATGGCTGGCGATCGTCGATCTATTCCGGCGATTGCGCAGTTGGGTAGGTAGCCATGTCCATTCTCATCGACGCCAATACGAAAGTCATCTGCCAGGGCTTCACCGGCAAGAACGGAACTTTCCATTCCGAGCAGGCGATCGCCTATGGCACGAAGATGGTCGGCGGCGTCAGTCCGGGGAAGGGCGGCCAGACCCATCTCGACCTGCCGGTGTTCAACACGGTGGTAGAGGCGAAAACCGCGACGGATGCCGATGCGAGCGTCGTCTATGTGCCGCCGGCCGGTGCCGCCGACGCCATCCTCGAAGCGATCGACGCCGAGATTTCGCTGATCGTCTGCATCACCGAGGGCATTCCGGTGCTCGACATGGTGCGGGTCAAGCGGGCGCTGGTCGGTTCCAGGAGCCGGCTGGTCGGCCCCAACTGCCCGGGCGTCATGACCGCCGGCGAATGCAAGATCGGAATCATGCCCGGCAACATCTTCAAGCCCGGCTCTGTCGGCATCGTCTCGCGTTCTGGCACGCTGACCTATGAGGCCGTGTTCCAGACCACCAATGTCGGCCTCGGCCAGTCAAGCGCCATCGGCATCGGTGGCGATCCGGTCAAGGGAATGGACTTCATTGAGGTTTTGGAAATGTTGCTGACCGACGATCAGACGAAGTCGATCGTCATGATCGGCGAGATCGGCGGCTCTTCCGAGGAAGACGCGGCGCAGTTCCTCAAGGACGAGGCGGCGCGGGGTCGGGCGAAGCCGGTGGTCGGGTTCATTGCCGGGCGGACTGCACCGCCGGGCCGCCGCATGGGTCATGCTGGCGCGATCATTGCAGGAGGCCGGGGCGGGGCCGAGGACAAGATCGAGGCCATGCAGTCGGCGGGCATCCATGTCTCGCCGTCGCCAGCCCGACTCGGCCGGACCTTGTTCGAGGTCTTGAATGGCTAGCCCGGAATCACGAAATGTTTCGTTGATTTCGGGGCGATCGATGGGTAGAGCGTGGCCCGGGGCATGACATCCTGGCGCGTCTTCCGGCCGGCAACGGTCAGCGAAGAGGCGATGGGTTGCTCGCTTCGGTCCACCCAGGCTTGAGAGCACGAGGCGCGCGACGCCTCGCGAGGTGATGATGGCACGTCAGGATGCCAATGCGGCGATGGCCGCGACGTCGTTTCTATACGGCGCTAACGCTCCCTATATCGAAGACCTCCACGCCCGCTATCAGAACGACCCGAATACGGTCGACGCTGAATGGCGCGCCTTCTTCGAAGGGTTGAAGGACGAACCCAAGGCCGTGATCGCGGAAGCGCGCGGCGCGCCATGGCGGCGGCCCGACTGGCCAATTCGCGCCAATGGCGAACTGGTCGCGGCGCTCGACGGGTCGTGGGGCGCGGTCGAGGCGATGACCGCCGACAAGATCAAGGCGGGCGCTGAGATCGCGCGGCGTCGAGGTCTCCGACGCGGCGGTCCAGCAGGCCACGCGCGATTCGGTCCGGGCGCTGATGATGATCCGCGCCTACCGCATCCGCGGCCATTTCCACGCCCGGCTCGATCCGCTCGGCCTGGAAGTGCAGCCGAACGAGGCCGAGCTCGACCCGACCTCCTACGGTTTCACCGAAGCCGATTTCGATCGCCGCATCTTCATCGACCATGTGCTCGGGCTGGAATTCGCCACAATTCCCGAGATGCTCGAGATTCTCCGGCGCACCTATTGCTCGACCCTCGGCGTCGAGTTCATGCACATCTCCTCGCCGGAGGAGAAGAGCTGGATCCAGGAGCGCATCGAGGGGCCGGACAAGGGCATCGCCTTCACGCCCGAGGGCAAGAGGGCGATCCTCAACAAGCTGATCGAGTCGGAAGGCTTCGAGCAGTTCCTCAACGTCAAGTACACCGGCACCAAGCGCTTCGGCCTCGACGGCGGCGAATCGGTGATCCCGGCGCTCGAGCAGATCCTCAAGCGCGGCGGACAGCTCGGCCTCAAGGAGGTTGTGCTCGGCATGGCCCATCGCGGTCGGCTCAACGTCCTCGCCCAAGTCATGGGCAAGCCGCATCGCGCCATCTTCCACGAGTTCAAGGGCGGCTCGGCCTCGCCGGACGAGGTCGAGGGCTCGGGCGACGTCAAGTACCACCTCGGCGCCTCCTCCGATCGCGAGTTCGACGGCAACAAGGTCCATCTGTCGCTGACCGCCAATCCGTCGCATCTGGAGATCGTCGATCCGGTCGTGCTCGGCAAGGCGCGCGCCAAGCAGGACCAGCACTCGACCATCGCGCCGGACGATATCGTGCCGCTCGACCAGCGCGCCTGCGTCCTGCCGCTGCTCCTCCATGGCGATGCCGCCTTCGCCGGCCAGGGCGTGGTGGCGGAGTGCTTCGGCCTTTCCGGCCTGCGCGGCCACCGCACCGGCGGCGCCATCCATTTCATCATCAACAATCAGATCGGCTTCACGACGAATCCGCGCTTCTCGCGCTCCTCGCCCTATCCTTCCGACATCGCCAAGATGGTCGAGGCGCCGATCCTTCATGCCAATGGCGACGATCCCGAAGCGGTCGTCTATGCCGCCAAGGTCGCGACCGAGTTCCGCCAGCTCTTCCACAAGCCGGTGGTCATCGACATGTTCTGCTATCGGCGCTTCGGCCACAATGAGGGCGACGAGCCGGCCTTCACTCAGCCGATCATGTACCGGAAGATCAAGGAGCATCCGACGACGCTCGAGATCTACGGCAAGAAGCTGATCGAGGAAGGCCTGGTCACGCAGGACGAGGTCGACGAGGCCAAGGCGGCGTGGCGCTCGACGCTCGACGCCGAGTTCGAGGCAAGCCAGGGTTACCGACCGAACAAGGCCGACTGGCTCGACGGCGCCTGGTCGGGGCTGAAGGTTGCCGAGGCGGGCGACGCACCGCGGCGCGGCGACACCGGCGTGGCGATCGACAGGCTGAAGAGGATCGGCGGCAAGCTGGCGACCGTGCCGGAGGGCTTTCAGGTCCATCGCACCATCCAGCGCTTCCTCGATTCACGCGCCAAGACGGTCGAGGCCGGCCGCGGCATCGACTGGGCGACGGCCGAAGCGCTCGCCTTCGCCGCGATCCTTGAAGACGGCCACCGGGTGCGCCTGTCCGGCCAGGATTCGGAGCGCGGCACCTTCTCGCAGCGCCATTCCGTGCTCTACGACCAGGAAACCGAGGACCGCTACATCCCGCTCAATCACGTCGCGGACGGCCAGGCCCGATACGAGGTCATCAATTCGATGCTCTCGGAAGAAGCGGTGCTCGGCTTCGAATACGGCTATTCGCTGGCCGAGCCGAATGCGATCGTGCTGTGGGAGGCCCAGTTCGGCGATTTTGCCAATGGCGCCCAGGTGGTCATCGACCAGTTCATCTCCTCCGGCGAGCGCAAGTGGCTGCGCATGTCGGGCCTCGTCCTGCTGCTGCCGCATGGCTATGAGGGGCAGGGACCGGAGCATTCCTCCGCCCGCCTCGAGCGCTTCCTGCAGCTTTGCGCCGAGGACAACATGCAGGTCGTCAACTGCACGACGCCGGCCAATTATTTCCACGCCCTGCGCCGCCAGTTGAACCGCGAATTCCGCAAGCCGCTCGTTCTGATGACGCCGAAGTCGCTGTTGCGCCACAAGCGCTGCGTGTCGACTTTCGAGGAAATGGAGAAGGGCACCTCGTTCCACCGGCTGTTGTGGGACGACGCGGAATATCTCGGCGACGAGCCGATCAAGCTGCAGCCGGACGAGAAGATCCGCCGGGTCGTGCTGTGCTCGGGCAAGGTCTATTACGACCTCTACGAGGAGCGCGAGAAGCGCGGCGTCGACGACGTCTATGTGCTGCGGGTCGAGCAGCTCTATCCGTTCCCGGCCAAGGCGCTGATCGCGGAATTGTCGCGTTTCCGCCACGCGGAAGTCGTCTGGTGCCAGGAAGAACCGAAGAACATGGGTTCCTGGTCCTTCGTCGAGCCCTATCTGGAATGGGTGCTGGCGCAGATCGGTGCGGACTCGGCGCGTCCGCGCTATGTCGGACGCGCCGCCTCGGCGGCGACGGCGACGGGCCTGATGTCGAAGCACATCACCCAGCTCAACGCATTCCTTGAAGAGGCTTTTGCCGAGTAGACAACGAAAGCCGGTCACCCCACTCAAACGAGGCAAACAATGGCTACCGAAATCAGGGTTCCGACACTCGGCGAGTCGGTGACCGAGGCGACAGTCGCGCAGTGGTTCAAGAAGGTCGGCGATTCGGTCGACGCGGACGAGCCGCTGGTCGAGCTCGAGACCGACAAGGTGACCCTGGAGGTGCCGGCGCCGACGGCCGGCGTCATCGAGGCGATCGAGGTCGAGGACGGCGCCACCGTCGAGGTCGGCGCGCTGCTCGGCAGTATCACCGCCGGCAAGGGCAAGGCGGCCGCGACGGCGACCGGCAAGCCCGAGAAGAAGACCGAGACCGCCCAGCCGATCGCCGCCGGTCCCGAGACCCCGAAGGCCCGCGAGCCGGCGCCGCGCGTCAGCAGCGATGGTGAAGGTGCCTCTCCGGCGGCGCGCAAGATCGCCGCGGAGAAGGGGCTCGACCTTTCCGTGATCGACGGCAGCGGCAAGGACGGCCGGGTGACCAAGGGCGACGCGCTCGCCGCCGTGGCGACCGGAATCGGCGCCGCCGCCAGGCAGGCCGAGGCGCCGGCGCCCGCCCCGCAAAGGGCGCCTTCGGCACCCGACGATGCCGGGCGCGAGGAGCGGGTGCGCATGACGCGCCTGCGCCAGACGATCGCCCGCCGCCTCAAGGAGGCGCAGAACACGGCAGCGATGCTGACGACCTTCAACGAGGTCGACATGACCGCAGTGATGGCGCTGCGCAAAGAATATCGCGATCTCTTCGAGAAGAAGCACGGCATCAAGCTCGGCTTCATGGGCTTCTTCGTGAAGGCCTGCGTGCAGGCGCTGAAGGAGATTCCGGCGGTCAATGCCGAGATCGACGGCACCGACCTCGTCTACAAGAACTATTACCATATCGGTGTCGCGGTCGGCACGGAGCGCGGCCTCGTCGTGCCGGTGGTGCGCGATGCCGATGCGAAGTCGCTGGCCGATATCGAGAAGGCGATCGCAGAGCTCGGCATCCGTGCCCGCGACGGTCAGCTCTCAATCGAGGAGATGCAGGGCGGCACCTTCACGCTGTCGAATGGCGGCGTCTACGGCTCGCTGATGTCGACGCCGATCCTCAACGCGCCGCAATCCGGCATCCTCGGCATGCACAAGATCCAGGAGCGGCCGATGGTCGTGGCCGGCAAGATCGAGGTGCGGCCGATGATGTATCTGGCGCTGTCCTACGACCATCGCATCGTCGACGGCCGCGAGGCGGTGACCTTCCTCGTTCGCGTCAAGGAGAGCCTTGAGGACCCGCAGCGCATGGTGCTCGACCTTTAACCGCGACTTCAGCGCATCTGGCGGACACAAGCCGTGGACTACGCCCATCTCGGACCCTTCAGCGACCTGGTCGAGGCGGCGGGCGCGGCCGGTCCGCTGTTTCCGGTTGCCTCACCCGGCACGGATCTTCAGGCGCGCCTGAAGCCGATCCTGACCTTCGGCGTCGAAAGCGATGCGCCTCCGACCGTCACGGTCCTGCGCCGCTGGAGCGCCGACGGCGTCGACGGCGAGGAACTCTCCTGGTCCGTCGGCTACGGGCCGGAGACGCGGGCCTTCCTGCTCAAGCCCGCCGGCGTGACCGGGCCGCTGCCCGGCATCCTGGCGCTGCACTGTCACGGCGGGTTCAAGGTCTTCGGCAAGGAAAAGATCGCCGACGATGGCAGCGATCTCCCCGCGGAGCTTCTGACACAGCGCGAAATCCTCTATGGCGGCGTCGCCTTCGCCAATGCTCTGGCCAAGCGCGGCTTTGTCGTGCTTGCCCATGACGTGTTTCTCTGGGGCAGCCGCCGCTTTCCGCTTGAGACGATGCCGGAGCCTGTGGTGCAGAGAGCCGATGCCTGGCTCGCGGCCGAGAGCCCGGGCGGCCCGCCGCCCGGCGAGATTGCCCGCTACAACGCGGTGGCTTGGCTGCACGAGCACATCGTTGCGCGCTATTGCGCCCTGCTCGGTACGAGCCTTGCCGCGATCGTCAGCCGCGAGGACCGGCTCGCGGCGCGCTATCTCGCCAGCCGGCCCGACGTTTTGCCGGATTCGGTCGGCTGCATTGGACTTTCCGGTGGCGGCTGCCGGTCGGCCCTGCTCTCCGCCACCAGCCCGGCCATCAAGGCGGCGGCGGTGATCGGCATGATGTCGACGCAGGCAGAGCTCATCGACCATCTGGTCAATTCCCACACCTGGATGTTCTTCCCCAACGGCCTGTCACGCGTTGCCGACTGGCCGGACATGGCGGCCTGTCGGGCGCCGATGCCGCTCCTCGTCCAGTATTGCGCCGACGATCCGCTCTTCACGCCGGAGGGCATGCGGGCCGCCGACGAGCGGATCCGCGGTCACTACGCGGCGCAAGGGGCGGCGGCGGCCTATCGCGGCACCTTCCATCCCGGCCCGCACCGCTTCGATACCGACATGCAGCGCCAGGCTTTCGATTGGCTGGCCGAAACGCTTGCCGTCTAGGCCGGCCGGGCGGGCTCGCCGGCCGGCGCCTTGCGCCCTGTAATCGGTCCGTCGATGGCCTGACGGTCGAGTGGGGCAGCGCGACGCCGGTCGTCCATGCCCTGCGCAAGGATGGCAGCCTTGCCGGGCTCTGGGATGCAGGAGAAGCGGAGGAGGTATTGACCCGCGTGCATTGACCCCTGCCGCCCGAACGCTTAACTCCGCTCAGACCCTCACCTGGAGCCCTCCATTGTCTTCTTCCTTTGATCTCGTCGTCATCGGCACCGGACCCGGCGGCTATGTCTGCGCCATCCGCGCCGCCCAGCTCGGCCTCAAGGTCGCCGTCGTCGAGAAGAACCCGACCTTTGGCGGCACCTGCCTCAATGTCGGCTGCATCCCGTCCAAGGCGCTGCTGCACACCTCGGAGCTGTTCGAGAGCGCCTCGCACGATTTCGCCGGCTTCGGCATCAAGGTCGAACAAGCCGGCGCTCGATCTCAAGACGATGATGGCCCACAAGGACGGTGGTCGAATCCAACGTCACCGGCGTCGCCTATCTCTTCAAGAAGAACAAGATCACGGCCTTCCAGGGCACCGGCAATCGCCGGGCCGGGCAAGGTGGTGGTCACCAAGGACGGCGGCGGCCAGCGAGAGCCTCGAGACCAAGGCGATCGTCATCGCCACGGGCTCGGATTCGGCGCCGCTGCCGGGCATCGAGATCGACGAGGAACGCATCGTCTCCTCGACCGGCGCGCTTGGCGCTCGGCACAGGTGCCCGAAGCGCCTCCTCGTCATCGGCGCCGGCGTCATCGGCCTCGAGCTCGGCTCGGTCTGGCGGCGGCTCGGTCGCGAGGTGACCGTGGTCGAATTCCTCGACCGGATCCTGCCCGGCATGGACGGCGAGGTCGCCAAGCAGATCCAGCGCATCTTGCCCGACAGGGTTTGACCTTCCATCTGTCGAGCAAGGTCACCGGCATCGACAGCTCGGGCAAGGGTCTGAAGGTCTCGGTCGAGCCGGCCGAAGGCGAGGCGGCGGCCGAGACGCATCGAGGCCGATGTCGTGCTCGTCGCCATCGGCCGCCGGCCCTACACCGACGGGCTCGGGCTCGAGGAGGCCGGTGTCGCGCTCGACGAGCGCGGCCGGGTCAAGGTCGACGGCGCATTACAAGACCACGGTCGAGGGCATCTACGCCATCGGCGACGTCATCGCCGGGCCGATGCTCGCCCACAAGGCCGAGGACGAGGGCGTCGCGGTCGCCGAAATCCTCGCCGGCCAGGCCGGCCATGTGAATTACGGCGTCATCCCGGGCGTCGTCTACACGAACCCCGAGATCGCCAGCGTCGGCAAGACCGAGGAAGAGCTGAAGGACGCCGGCATCGCCTACAAGGTCGGCAAGTTCCCCTTCTCGGCCAATGGCCGCGCGCGTGCCATGCGGCGCCAAGGACGGTTTCGCCAAGGTGCTCGCCGACAAGGAGACGCGACCGCGTCCTCGGCGTCCATATCGTCGGCCCCTATGCCGGCGAGATGATCCAGGAAGCCTCGGTGCTGATGGAATTCGCCGGCGCGGCGGAGGATCTGGCGCGCGTCTGCCACGCCCATCCGACGCTCTCGGAGGCGGTCAAGGAAGCCGCGCTCGCCGCCTGGTTCAAGCCCATCCATATCTGACGAAGAGGGCGCCGGCCTCGCGGCTGGCGCCCCTTCGCTCTGGTCACGGGGGTCAGGCGTCGGTCAGACGCTGAGCCTGCTGTCGGCGAGTTCCTGAAGATAGGCGACGATCTGCTGCCGTTCCCTGGCGGTGATCGTCGGCGCGGTCGTGGCCGGCGCCGGGGGCGCTGTAGGCCATCGACTGCATGTGGAACTCGCAGGCCGAGGCGGTGCCGATGCCGGCGACCATGACGAGTGCGAATGCGGAGGCGGTCAGGATTCTCATGAGGTCCTCCGTCAGGATTCGGCCGGTAATTCACCAGCCGAGTCCAAGCCTACCCCCGCGATCGCGATGCTGGAAGTCTGGCCGCGTTCACAACCGCGCGACCGGCCGTTGTCGCGGAAACCCGCCTACTTGCTTTTGGCCGTGCTGCCGAGTGTGAACCAGCCGACGCCGGCGAGCACCAGCGCCGTGCCGAAGATGTCGAGGACGGTCAGCTTCTCGCCAAGGATCATGACGGCGAGGAAGATGGTCATGACCGGCGACAGCGTGCCGATGGTGGCGTTGGCCTGCGCCGGGATGCGGTGAAGCGCGGCATTGAGGAAGAACGAGGGCAACACCGTCGCGCCGATGCCGATGGCGAGTGCCAGGCCGGCGAGGCGCGGGCCGACGATGAGCGTTTCCGGCGAATGGGTGAGCAGGAACTGGACGAAGACGCCGAGCGCCGCGCCGCTCATGGCGATGCAGGTGAACAATCGCGGCCCCATCTCGGCGATCACCTTCTTGGCCAGCAACTGATAAAGCGCGAAGGCGACGGCGGCGGCGAAGACGAGGCCGGCGCCGATCGCCACGTTCGAGCCGACGACGCTCAGCTTCTCGGTGAAGATGAGGGCGAGGCCGAGATAGCTGACGCCGATGGCGGCGACCGCCTTCAGCCGGATCGGCTGGCCGAAGAAGGCGGCGCCGAAGAGGACGACGAAGAGCGGATAGGTGAACAGGATCAGCCGCTCGAACTGGGCGGAGATGAATTCCAGGCCGAAGAAGTCGACATAGCTGGCGAACCAGTAGCCGAGCAGGCCGACCAGCATGGCGCGGATGACCTGGCCGCGCGAGGGCATTGGCTTGCCCTGGCGGCGCCTTTCGACGAGGGCATGGCCGCCGATCACCAGATAGACGGGCACGGCCACCGCCATGCGCAGGGTCAGCAGAGTGACGGCGTCGATCGTGTCCTGATAGGCGAGCTTGATGATGATCGACTTGGTGGAAAAAAGCAGCGCACCGATCAAAGCGAAGAGGTAGCCGAGGCGCACATAGTTGACGCTGGTCTCGGGCTCGGTCTCAGCGACCGCGGTCGCTTCGGGCATTGGGTCGGTTGGGATATCACGGGCCATGCGGTTCGTCCTTGCAGGTGGCGGCGGGACGAGGCGCTGGCAATGAAGACCGGCGTCGCGAAGCCCGCGCGCCGGTCGGTCGTCAGAAGTCAGACGCCACCGGTTCCGCGCGTGGCGCGGATAAGGAGCCAAAGGCTGATCTTGTTCCGGGTGGTCGTCATGGCGGTCGATCTAGCACGGGCGGAACGCGGGCGCCAGAAGAAAGGGCCCCCGAAACGGGGGCCCTGAAGTCAACAGGTCAGGCGGATAATCGGATCGCGAGGGAGATGTGCGATCCAGGCGGGCGCGACCTTAGCCGGCAGGGCGTGATAAGGGCGTGAAATGCCCGGAATCCTTGGGTTTCAGGCACGCGGATGGGCGGCCTGAAACGCGGACATAAGTCGCGCCGTGTCGACTTCCGTATAGATCTGCGTGGTCGACAGGCTGGCATGGCCGAGGAGTTCCTGGATGGCGCGCAGGTCGCCGCCGTTGGCCAGCAGATGGGTGGCGAAGGAGTGGCGTAGCGCGTGCGGCGTCGCCGTCTCGGGGAGACCGAGGGCACCGCGCAGCTTGGCCATCGCCCGCTGGACGATGCGTGGATTGAGCCGCTCGCCGCGCGCGCCGAGAAAGAGCGGCGCTTCGGGCCCCGCCCGATAGGGGCAGAGCTTCAGATAGACGTGGATCGCCTCGGCGACAGCTGGCAGGACCGGGACCACCCGCTCCTTGCCACCCTTGCCGATCACCCGCAGGGCGCCGTCACGCTCATGGGGCGCCTCGTCTCGCTTGAGGGAGAGCGCCTCGGAGATACGCAGCCCGGAGCCGTAGAGCAGGGCGAGCACGGCGGTGTTGCGGGCCGCGATCCACGGCTCCTCGTCGAGGGCGCTGTCAAGGTCGACGACCCTGCGGGCGGCTTCGGCCTGCAGCGGCTTCGGCAGGCTGCGCTTCTGGCGTGGCGGACGGATGGCGCGGACCGCAGCGCCATTGGCGTGACCCTCGCGCTCCAGGAAGGCGACGAGCGAGCGGATGCCGGCAAGGCCACGGGCGACCGTGCGCGACCCCGCCCCATCATTGCGGCGTGCCGCCAGGAAGGCGCGGATGTCGGTCGTCGTCAGACCTTCGAGGTCGGCGCGCTTCGGCGGCCCGCCGAAATGGGTGGTGAGGAAGGCGAGGAACTGGCTGACGTCGCGGGCATAGGCCTCGACGGTGTTCGCCGCCAGCCGCCGCTCCGAGGCGAGATGACGCCGCCAGCGCTCGACCGCCTTGGCAAGGTCGGGCGCTGCGGTGATGAGAGGGGCGTCGGCTTTCTTCATCGGGCGATGGTCACGGTGGCTATCCCTGTCCTCATCGATCCGCCGCCGCCCTTAAGGGCGCGTTAAGCGCGGTCGCCAATCGCGCTCAGGTGAACTTGGCGGTTTCCTGCACGCCGCGGGCGAAACGGGCGATCTTGGCGAAGAAATCCTCCTGGATGAAGCGGATGTCGATCGTCTCGTAAACGCAGATCGGCCGGTAGAGTCCGGGATGGACGTATTGCATCATTGCGTTGAACTGCGGCGCCGGCCGCCAGTCGCAGCGGCCGCCCTTGGGGTTCATGATGACGCTGATCGCCGGCGTGTCGCCGAGCGAGCGATATTCGATCGGGCCCTGGTGGACGCGGGCATTCCACTCGATGAGCTGTTCGACAAGGTATTTGCCGATCGCGCCCTTGTCGTGGACCCGCTCCATGAGCTCGGCATAGCTCACCGCCATCATGCGATAGACGGTCATCGGGATCTGCCAGACCTCGATCGCGGAACGGAAGACGACATTGGCCGCGGCGATGTCGTTGGAGAGGTTGAACTCGCGTCCGCCGACCGGCCACTCGCCGCCGCCGATCCAGATGACGCGGACATTGCGGGTCGCGATCCGGGGCTCCATGAGGAGGGCCGAGGCCATGTCGGTGAGCGGCCCGAGAAAGGCGACGTGAAGGGGGCGCGGGTCGTCCTTCATCGCTTCGCGGATGATGAGCTCGGCGCCGGGCGAGGGCGCCGCGGTCGTCTCGTCGGGAATGGCGGCCTCGGCGCCGTCGGCGACCGTGACCTTGCCGGTGAGCTCCATCAGGTCGAGGAGGTGCGTGACCTCGTCGTGGCTGTCCTTCATCGAATGGGCGGAGCGCGAGGGGCCGAAATGGGCCGGCACGATACCGTGCAGCTCGAAGGAGGGGGTCAGCAGCGCCTGGACGATGCAGTACTGATCGTCGGCTTCGTTCTTGGCGTCGGTATTGATGATGACGCGCGCCATCTTCTCCGGCGGGAGGCTCATTCTCGGCGGTCCTTTCTTCAGGCAGGCAAATCGTGATCAGGCGGGTGGCGCACTTCATCAGATCGCGCCCTTCGGATCGGTTAAATCATCCCATATTCCGCGAAATCTCGATGGCACGGTCCCGCCGGACGACACATGCCTCATGCGAGGCCGGACGTCAGGCCGAGGGGGCGTCGTCGAAATGCCGGCGGGCCTGGCGGATGCGGTCGTGATTGTCCTCGGCCCAGCCGGTCAGCGCGTCGATCGGCTCCGTCAGCGAGCGGCCGAGATCGGTGAGCGCGTATTCCACCTTGGGCGGCTTGGTCGGGTAGACCGTGCGCGAGACAAGCCCGTCGCGCTCGAGTTGGCGCAGGGTCACGGCCAGCATGCGCTGCGAGATGTCGCCGATCTCGCGCTTCAGAGCATTGAAACGGTGCGGACCCTGGTTGCTGAGGATCAGGATGACCAGCATCGACCAGGCGTCGCCGAGGCGCGAGATGACGTCGCGGACCGGGCACTTGTCCCTGTCGCTGCCGTCGCGCGCGACCCGCCACGGGGCCGGTTGTCCTGCGATCGCTGGGCTTTCCATGGATTTGCGGTCGGTTCCGTCCGGGTAACCAGGTGAGCGTGAATTGCGTTCTTCACAAGATAGTCCATTTGGGCCATCTAGTCACTATTCGTAACCAACAACGGTGCGATCGACAAGGCCGTCCGACCGGCGCCACGCGCGGCCATCCTTTCGTGCCGGCCCAATCCTGGAGCTTTCCTCATGACCCAAGCCGACAAACCCACCCTCCTTGTCTCCGGCGCCAGCGGCCAGCTCGGCCGCCGCGTCGTCGACCTGCTGCTCGAAGGCGGGGCCGGCCACGTCGTCGCGATGACCCGCGATCCGAAAAAGCTCGAGGATCTGGCGGCGCGCGGTGCCGATGTGCGTCGGGGCGACTTCACGGACCTCGCCTCGCTCGCGGCGGCCTTCGTCGGCGTCGAGCGGATGCTCCTCGATCAGCACCGACGCGGTCGGCGTGCCGGGCGGCCGGCATGCCCAGCACCGGGCGGCGATCGAGGCGGCCGTCGCCGCCGGCGTCAGGCATATCGTCTACACCTCCGGCCCGGCAGCGCGACCGGATCCCGACCTTCCCATTCCCGACGATCATTTCTGGACGGAGCAGGCGCTGGCAGCGAGCCCGATCGGCTGGACGGCGCTGCGCAATCACATCTATGCCGAGATCGCCCTGCGCGGCCTGCCACAGGCGATCGCCTCCGGCCAGCTCATGTCGGCGACGGCCGGTGGCGGGCGCAGCTATGTGACGCGCGAGGATTGCGCGCGCACGGCTGTTGCGGCTCTTGTGTCCGGCTTCGACGGCCGCCGCATCCTCGACGTTACCGGCCCTGCCCCGGTGACCCAGGTGGAACTCGCGGCGCTGGCCAGCGAGATCACCGGCAAGACCGTGCGCCATGTCGATGTCGCGCCCGAGGACCTGCGCAAGGGGCTGGTCGCGGCCGGGCTGCCGCCGATCTATGCCGGCGTGATCGTCGGCTTCGATGTCGATGCTGCGCAGGGCTATCACGCGATCTCGACGCGGGTCGTCGAGACCCTGACCGGCACGGCCCCGACAAGTCTTCGTGCCTTCCTCGAGGCCAACCGCGAAGCGCTTACCGCTTCCGCCTGACCTCACTTGCGGCCGGCGTCGCGGTGTCGCCGGCCGCGCTGGGCGCGAAGATGGCGGCCTTGAGCGTGGCGAAGAGCCAGTCCTCGAAGCGCTCGCGGCTCCAGCCGCGCTCGACGACCAGCAGGCGAAAGACGTCCGGGCCGCCGAGCGCCCAGATCATGTCGGTGGCCGCTTCGGCCGTCAGGCCCGGCGCGAGCACGCCCGCCTCCTCCCATGCCTTCACCATCGGCGCATAGGCACGGTAGCGCCGGCTTTCGCCCTCGCCCCACATCGCGCCGAGATCGGCCTCGATGCCGGAGACCGTGCGGGCAATCTCGATGAGGGCAATGCCGCCGGCATAGAAGCGCGTCGTGAAGGCGATGCGCTCGCGCAATTGCCGGAACGGATCGCCGGCAGCAGCCATCACGTCCGCTTCGAGACCGGGTAGGTCGGCATCGACCGCCATCTGATCGAGCAAGGCAAAGAGAATCCCGCGCTTGGAGGAGAGGCCCGCATAGACGGTCTGCGGCGCGACATCCGCCGCTTCGGCGATGGCATCGATGGTCGTCGCTCCATAACCGCGGGCGATGAAGAGGTCGCGGGCAGCGGAGAGAATGCGCTGGCGGGTCTCCCTGGCATGGCCCTGCCGGCGCGGCGAGCGATAGGGGCGTCGCTTGACGGTATTCATTTCGATAGAGTACACTCTATTGATTATAGTCCAATCTAAAACAGCCTAATTCAGCGACCCTTGGAGGGCAAACGACAATGCCGGCTTACACAATCGCGCTCTTTTTCCACTTCCTGTCCCTGGCGTTGGCGATCGTTGGCGCCTCGCTCGCCACCTATGCCGCGTTGCGCCTGCGTCTTGCTGCAACGCTCGACGAGGTGCGGACATGGGGCGCGTTCACCGCAAAGGTCGTCCGCGTCTTCCCGATCGCGACGCTCGGCCTGCTCGTCACCGGCGGCTACCTGGCGCATGCGCTGTCCGCATGGTCCGAGCCCTGGGTGCTCACCTCCCTCTTTTCGCTGATTGCGATCAACATTCTCGGCGCTGGCGTCGAAGGTGGCCGCGGCCGCGCCTTGAGGCGCGAACTGGAGGCATCGGGCCTGTCGCCACGCGCCCGGCAATTGCTGCGCGATCCGCTCGCCTGGAGTGCCAAGGGCATGACCCTGACCCTGCTCGTCGCGGTCATGTTCATCATGACCGGCAAGCCGGATTTTTCCGGCTGCATCGCTATCGTGGCCACCGCCATGGTTCTTGGCGTGCTCGGCGCGATCCCCTTCTGGAAGTCGGCGGCGTCGGAGGCGAGCGTCGAGGCGACTGCGGCGGGCTAACCGGGCGAGGGCAGCCCGAGCGCGCGGATTGCCCAGGGCAGGGCGGTGGAAAGCTGCTCGCGCTGGACCTTGCGCACGCGCGGTGCACTGGGGATATCGGGCAGCCCCGCGCGGGACGCGAAATAGCCGCTGACCCAGGCGGCAATCTCGGGTGCGTCCGGCAGCAGTTCTTCCGGCTGCGGGGCCGCCCTCATAGGCGAGGCTGGGACACCAGAAGCCGATATCGACCCGGGAATTGGAGAGACATGCCTCGGCCCAGTCGACCAGAACGGCGCGGTCGCCGTCGATGCAGATATTGTCGCTGCGCAGGTCAAAATGGCTGACCGTGTCACCAGTGAAGTCGCATTCGGCCTCGGCGCGGCGAAGGGGGGGCAGGGCGCGAGAGAGCCAGGCGGCGTCGGCGACACCGAGGCCGAGGAACGCCGCCGGGTCCGCCTCGACATCCGCCCAGCCGGGCCCGAGCCCGCCATGGACCGTCGCGAAAGATGGCAAGTCGGCGCGGACCGCGTGCAACTGGTCGAAGGCGGCATGGACTTTCGTCAGATGGTCGCGGTGCCAGGGCGGCGGCCAAGAGGCGGACGAAAGGTCCTCGATCACCAGGATCGGCCTCTCCGGATCGTCGTCATAGCCGATCAGCCGCGGCATAAAGGAACCCTCGAGCGTGTCATAGGCGGCGAATTCGCGTCGGAGCATCCTGGCGGTCAGCGGGCTGGTGGCGATCTTGGCGAAGGCGGTTCCGTCCGCCGTGACGACGCGCCAGCGCGCCGCCGGCGTATAGCCGCCATGGATGGGAGACCATTGCCGCGCGCCTGCACCGAAGGATTCGTTCGATCCGCGCGCGAATGTCGTCGCTGGGAGTCTTCATGCCATGCCCTGTCCTGCCCGATGCGCCGTCCGTCCGCCGACCCTGACGGGCCGGCGCACGGTGCTCCGTCGGGTGGGCTTCCTATTCGGCCGGGGCCGGATGCGGCGCGCCATGGCCAGGGCCTCGGGCGCCTCGCTCCTGCCGATCGGCGTGCGCTTGGCCGCCGACAGGAAGGTGTAGAACATCGGCACGACGAAGAGCGTGAAGATCGTGCCGACGCTCATGCCGGCGGCGATGACGAGGCCCATCGAAAAGCGCGCCTTGGCGCCGGCGCCGGTGGAAAACACCAACGGCATGACGCCGAGAACCATGGCGAAGGTCGTCATCAGGATTGGCCGGAGGCGGATGCGGGCCGCCTCGGTGATCGCGGTCCTGCGGTCGACGCCCCGGGTCTCGCGCTGCTGGTTGGCGAACTCGACCATCAGGATGCCGTGCTTGGTGATCAGACCGACGAGCGTGATCAGGCCGACCTCGGTATAGATGTTGATGGTCGCCAGGCCGAGGTTGAGCGGAACTAGCGCGCCGAACAGGGAGAGCGGCACCGCCATCATGATGATAAGCGGATCGCGGAAGCTCTCGAATTTCGCCGCTAGCACCAGATAGATGACGATGATGGCGAGGCCGAAGGCGACGATAAGCGTGTTGCCGGCCTCGATTTCGGTCCGCGACTGGCCGGCATATTGGATGAAGTAGCCGGCCGGCAGCTGTGCCTTGGCGATGTCCTGCAGCGCCTGCAAGGGCGTCGCCGGTGGTGACGCCGGGTCGCGGGAGCGCCGAGAGCGTCGCCGAATTGAGCTGGTTGAACTGCTCGATCGGCCGGCGCGGAGGCCTGGGTGCTCGATCTTGACGACCGAGGACAGCGGCACCATCGCCCCGGACGAATTGCGCACGAAGAAGGCGCCGAGGCTCTCGGGATTGAAGCGGTAGCGCTGCGGCACTTGCGGGATGATGTCGTAGGCGCGCGGAGTCGCGGTCGAACTTGGAGACGCTGTTCTCGCCGACAAGCAGGGTCAGCGTGTTGGCGATGTCGGAGACCGAAACGCCGAGCGCGGCGGCGCGCTGGCGGTCGATGACGACGCTGACCTGCGGCTTGTCGAAGGCAAGCGAATCCTGGACGACGATGAATTTGCCCGACTTCATCGCCTTGCCGCGTGATCGCCTCGGCCTGCTCGATAGACGCGGATCGGCGGCGTCGGTCGACTGGATGACGAAGGAGATGGGCAGACCGCCGCCGGTGCCGGGCAGCGAGGGAATGGCGAAGACGAAGGCCTGCACGCCGGCGACCTTGCCGAGCCGGCCCTGGATGTCCTGCTGCACCTGCGCCTGGCTGCGGCTGCGCTGCGCCCACGGCTTCAGCACCCAGGCGGCGAAGGCCGAATTGGCCGGACCGCCCATGCCGGCGACGGAGAAGCGCGTGGTCACCTCCGGGATGTCCTTGGTCCGCTTGTCGATCTCGTCGAGGAAGAGATTGGTGTAGGGAAGCGTCGCGTATTGCGGCGCCGTCGACCAGCGAGAACAGGGCGCCCTGGTCCTCGTCCGGCGCGAGCTCGGTCGAGGTGTTGGGTGAACAGGAAGCCAGTCGTGCCGATCAGCGCGGCGACGATCAGCAGGGTCAGCCAGCGGATGTTCAGCGATCCGGTCAGCCGTGCGCTCGTACCAATTGCCGATCGCCATCGAAGACGTGATCGACAAAGTCCGCGAAGCGGGGCCGCTTGTGCCGTCAAGAGCCGCGCCGACATCATCGGCGACAGGGTCAGGGCGACGAAGCCGGAGATCACCACCGCGCCGGCGAGCGTGAGGGCGAATTCGCGGAACAGCGAGCCGGTGACGCCGGTGGTGAAGGCGATCGGCGCGAAGACTGCGGCGAGCGTGATGGTCATGGCGATGATCGCGCCGGCAGATCTCGCGCATGCCCTGGATCGCCGCCGTCGAGCGGCTTGTATACCCTCCTCGACGTGGCGGTGGATGTTCTCGACCACGACGATCGCGTCGTCGACGACGAGGCCGATGGCCAGAACCATCGCCAGCAGCGTCAGCGTGTTCAGCGAATAGCCGAGCGCCCACATCAGGAAGCAGACGCCGATCAGCGACAGCGGGATCGTGACGATCGGAATGACGACCGAGCGGAACGAGCCGAGGAACAGCAGGATGACGAGCACGACGATGCGCGGCCGCCTCGGCGATGGTCTTGAGCACCTCGTTGATCGAGGCGCTGATCGCCTCGGTCGAATCGTAGAGGAGCGTGATCTGCATCCCCTCGGGCAGGTCTGTCTGGATCGCGGCGAGCTCCTTGCGCGCGCCGGCCGAAACGTCGAGCGGGTTGGCCTCCGGCGTCGGGAAGATGCCGAGGAAGACGCCGTCGCGGCCGTTGAACTGGACGCGGATGTCGGTCGAGGCGGCGGCGAGCTCGATCTTGGCGACGTCGCGCAGCCGCACGACGTTGTCGCCGCTGCCGCGGATCGGCAGCTCGCCGAAGGTCTCCGGGTCCTGCAGCGTCGTCTTCGCCTCGATCGAATAGGCGTAGTACTCGTTCTTGGTGCTGCCGGGGGCGGACAGGAAGTTCGAATTCGAGATCGCCGACGAGCACGTCGGTGGCGGTTGCCTTGTGCGCGGCCAGCGCGACCGGATCGATCCACACGCGCATGGCGAATTCCTGCGCGCCGAGGATCTGCGCCTCGGCGACGCCATCGACCGTGGCGAAGCGCGGCTGGATGACGCGCGTCAGATATTCGGTCAGTTGCTGCGGGTTCATGTTGTCGCTGCGCGCCGCCAGATACATCAGCGCGAAGGAGAAGCCGGTGCCCTTCTGGACCACCGGGTCCTCTGGCATCCGACGGCAGCTGGCCGCGCACCTGCTGCACCTTGGCCATGACCTCGGTCAGCGACTTGTTCGGGTCGGCGTTGAGGCGCATGTGGACGGAGACGGTCGAGACGCCGAGGGCGCTCTGCGAGGTGACGTAGTCGACGCCCTCGGCGGAGGACACCGCCTTGGCGATGGTCGAGGTGATGAAGCCCTGGATGACGTCGGCGCTGGCGCCGGGATAGGCGGTCGTCACGGTGATGACCGTCTCGTCGACCTTCGGATATTGCCGGATGGGCATGTTGGTGATGCCCTGCGCGCCGAGCAGCAGGATCAGCAGGCTGACGACGGTCGAAAGGACCGGACGCCGGATGAAGAGCTCGGAGAAGTTCATTGCGCGCGTCCGCTGGCGCCGGCCGATGCGTCGGCCGGGTTGACGCTGTTGTCGACCGCGACGTGGCTGCCGTTGGACAGCTTGTTCTGGCCGGACGAGACGATCTGCGTCGCCGGCCTCGAGGCCCTTGATGATCTCGATCTCGGTATCGAGCCGACGGCCGGTCTGGACGAAGATCTGCTTGGCGACGAGTTGCGGCTTGGCGGGCGTCTTGTCGGCGCCCGTGCTGCTCGCTGCCGCGTTGCCGCTGTCGGCGCTCGGTGCTGCGGGCCGGCACGACCTCGATAGACGTAGCTGCCATAGAGGCTGATGACGACCGCCGTCTGTGGCACGGCGATGATGTTCGGCTCCTTCGGCAGGTGGACGCGCAGGCGGACGAACTGGCCCGGCCGCAGCGTGCCCTTGGAATTGTCGACCACCGCCTGGACCGAGATGAGGTGCGAGCTCGGATCGATCTTCGGGTCGATGCCGGTGATCGTCGCCGCTGAGATCGAGATGATCCTCGACCAGGCCGAGGCTGACGGCCTGGCCGATCTTCAGCTGCCGGCAAGCTCTGCTCGGGCACGGTGAAATCGACCCGCATCTTCGCTGAGGTCCTGCAGCGTCGCGATCGCGGTGCCGGCCTGGAGATATTGGCCGACATCGATCTTCGGAATGCCGATCGTGCCGGCGAACGGCGCCCGGATCGCCTTTTGCGCCAGTGTCGCCTGGATCTGCTCGAGAGAGCCCTTGGCTTGATCGAGCTTGTTCTGGGCGGCCTGAAGGTCGGCGGAGGTGGCGAAGTTGCCTCTGGAAGAGCTGCTGGGTGCGCTCGAAGCGCGTCCTGGTTGACGGCGAGCATCGACTTGGCGGCGGCAAGGCCGGCACGCTCGACCGAATTCGTCGATCTGGACGAGCGACCTGGCCGGCGTTGACATTGTCATTGGCCTTGAAGTCGATCGACTTCGACGACACCGGCGACCTGGCCGGCGACGTTGACGCCCTGCGAGGCGGAAACCGTGCCGATCGCATCGATGCCCGGCGTCCAGCGTCTTCTGGCTCGACCTCGATCGTCGAGACGGTGACGGTCGGCACCGGGAAGTTGGCGAAATATTGCGCGATCATCTTCTGGCGGAAGAAATTGAAGCCGATCAGTCCTGCGCAGGCGACAACCACTACAACGAGGATGATCGCGGCCGACGATGTGTCGTCTTCATGGGGTCTTCCGTCGTGTTCGTTGCACGCAAGAGTGGCGGACCATAAGGGCCCGACCGTAAATGAGAGGTGTTCTGTCTACGCCAGAACCTTCCGGCAGGCACCCGGCCGGCGGCGTTCTCGGCGTTAACCAGTCTTTTCAATCAATTGTCGTGCCAATTGGGTCATCGCCGCAGTCCCGCGCCGGTGCCCGTGGACATATGGATTGCCGTGCGTGGTCGTACCAGAGCGGCGGCCTGATTGGATTGCACGCACCCGACCGGCGGCGCCGACAGCGCGTTCCGGTCAGCCCGCCTTGCCATACGCGGTTCAGGTGCCGGCGAGGGCGCCGCGTGTCAGCTCGCGCACGAAGAAGCGCCCGCCGAAGAGGAAGATGAGGAGCGGCGGCAGGGCGGCGATGAGGACGGTGGCGCTCTGGCTGCCATGGCCGGCGCTCATCAGGGCCGCGGTCACCGGCTGCTCCGTGCCGGCGGTGAAGACCATGCCGTAGAGGTATTCGTTCCAGATGCTGGTGAACTGCCAGATCACCGTGACGATCAGGATCGGCGGCGACAGCGGCAGCATGATCTTGCCAAAGATGCGCCAGAAGCCCGCCCCGTCGAGGCGCGCCGCCTTCAGGATCTCGTCGGGAACTTGCATGAAGAAGCTGCGGCAGAAGAGGGTCGTGAAGGCGATCCCCTGCACGCAGTGAATGAGGATCAGGCCGTAGAAGGAATTGTAGAGGCCGATCCGCGAAAGGATGAAGGCCCAAGGCAGCAGCGCCGTCTGCGGGGGCAGGAAGACGCCGATGATCATGGCGGCGAAGACGATGGTGTCGCCCCGGAAGCGCCACTTGCTGAGGATGTAGCCGTTGACCGCGCCGAGCGCCGTGGTGATGAGGGTCGCGGGAATCGTGATCTTCAGCGAGTTGAAGAAGTTCGCCTTGATGCCGGCGCAGGTGCCGCTGACGCAGGTGTCGTTCCAGGCATGGACGAAGGGGGCGAAAGAGAAGCTGCGCGGCAGCGCGATCAAACCGTCTCGCGCGATGTCCGGCGACGAGCGGAAGATGTTGGAGATGATGACCAGCGCCGGCGCCAGATAGAACAGTGCCGCGGCGGCCAGCACACCATAGAGCAGCACGCGCAGGACAAGCGGCCGCCAGCGAACCCAGGCGGCGTCACCGGGAAGGGGCGCGGAGGCTACGGACACGGGCGGATTTCTCCGGGAGGAGGCGGCAAGCCTGCTGGATCACAATGCCAGGCCGCGGGTATTTCAGGCGCGTTCATGCGCACGTCTTAGCACAGTTGGCCGGCCGGTTTCCGCCGCGTCCGGTTCAGCCGCGCGAGCCGCGCCGGAGATTTGCGACGCCGGGCACCTCACTTGCCGTCGTGGACCAGCTTCACCAGTTGTTGCTGTTTGCGGAAGGCGTCGGGGAGGCTGCCGTACTTGAGTGATTGCGTGCAGTCGTCCAGCGCCTTCTTGTACTCGTGAAGCTCCATATAGGCGTAGCACCGGTTGTTGTAGCCGACTGCCACGTCGCTCTCGCTGGTGACCGCCGGGTCATAGAGAAAATCGTATTTGTTCAGGGCGGCCAAGGCCTTCTGAATATCATGGTGGTTGAAATAGACCATCGAGATATCGATCGCGGCGGTCGCTCTGAAGTTATGCTGGGAGCCGGCGACAATGGCCAGATCGGCCAGCGCCGCATCGGCATCGCCGGCGCGTTCGTAGGCCTTTCCCCGCCAATAATGTGTCGGTATGTCGGCGGTGTTTTCGGTCAGCGCGTCGGTGCAGGCGTGGATCGCCGCCGTGTCGTCCCTGAGCTGATAATAGCCGTAGCAGATCAGCGACGGGCGCGCCGCGATCCCCTCGAGCGCCACCGCCGCCTGCTCATTGGCAATCATTTCGCGATACCGCCCGAGCCTTTGATAGGCGTCGGCGATGAAGTCATAGGCGCCGGCAAGGGCCAGGTCCTTCTCCTCCTCGTCCGGGAAGGCCGTGGCCTTGACGTCGGCGAGTGCCTCCTGCGCCTTCGTCAGCGCGTTGTCATAGAACCGCTTGTAGATCCACGAGGTCGAGACCGCCTCGTCGATGACGTAATTGTTATGGCCGGGATTCGCTTCCACGAGCTGGGTGTCGCTGTGCATGCTGCTCGCCGCCAGTTCGAGCAGCGCGCCGCCATAGGTGGCGCCGCCCGATGTCTTCAAGACGTCGGAGAGAATGGGCCAGATAGCCACCGTGAACTGGTGCTTGTCGATGTGGTCATAGAGCTTCAGGGCCGCGGTGACCTTGGCTTCCAGATCCGGCGACGTCGTCTTGGACATGCCGGCGGTGACGCAGGTCGCCATCTTGTTCGCGTCACGCCAATTGTCGTAGCAGGCGACGGAGGCGGCATCGAGAAGGTCGCGGTAGAGGCTGACATAAAGGAGCCGCAAGGGCGAGTATTCGGCCGCGCCGCCGGCATAAGTGTCGACGAAGGCGCGCATCGCCTCGACCGACCCTCCCCATTTGGGCTCCAGGGTCGAGAGCATGATGTCATAAAGGGCGTAATCGTCCGGATAGTCGGCGATCGCCTGCCTGAATGCGGCCAGCATTTTTGCCGTCGGCCCGCTGGCGTGCAGCAAGTGCAGCTTCAGAGCGGCCGAATAGGGATTGCCGCCGCCCAGGTGCTCCACCGTCTCGATGTCGGCAATTCCCTTGCCCATGTCGACATAGAAGGATGCCCGGTCGAGAAGCGAAACCTGTGAGGAGAAGCGGCTGCCGCGGGCGAGCCACCCGGCGTCGTAGAAGTAGCGCGCCCGGATCAGAAAGGGGATCGGATCGTTCTCGTCTGCGGCGGTCCACTGGTCCAGATGGGTCTTGAAGGCGGGATCGGCAAGGTCGGGTATCGCGTCGAGGAATTCGGTGAACGGGTGGAAGCGCCATGCCTGAGGTTGGCTGGCCTTGAGGACTGCCTCCACGATGCCGCGGGCGGTCGCGAAGTCACCCTTGGCGATCGCCTGTCTCGCGCGCAGTGCCTTCTCCGAGGTGAGCTCGATCGTGCGCGGCGCAAAGTCGAGCTTGACGGTCCCGGTTTCGGCCGTCGGAGCCGGACTGGCAGTGGCCTCGAACGCAGGCGCGGCATCGCGCTCGTGCAGCACGACGCCGAGCAACCCGACCGTGACGATGTTGACGAGAAGGCTGGTAACCAGAAGCAGCCGCGAGGGCGGCGACTTGGCGACGGTGTTCATCCTCAGCGGACTCCACGGGCCCGGTGGTCCATCGGTGCCTGATGCCAAGGCGACGACGCCACCCTTCGGTTCGATCGCATTCCTGCCCCGATCCCGTCGATGTCCCGATGCAAGAGTAACGCGTAATCGTTAGCGTAGGGTTGTATCCAATGCAGAGTTGCGCGCGGAAATGCTGGTGGCCGCCTAAGGGGAAAGTCTGGTGGGCGTGGCGTGAGCGCGACCGGTCGCCGCCCCCCCCCCGTGGCCGCATTCCGGACGGACAAGCCGGAATCGATCCATGCCGCGTCGGTCTCACCCCGCCGCCACCGCCTCCCCAAAATGCTCCACGAGCGGAAACGGCTCATAGAAATGGTGGAGCAGTGTCCTTCCAGCGCGGATAGCGGTCAGAGCCGCGGAAGCCGGGGTCGTGGGCCACGACGTTCTCCCATCTGACGAGCAGCAGATAGCGGTTCGGGTTTTCGATGCAGGGTCGAACCTCGATGCCGAGGAAGCCGTCGCTCGCCGCGATCAGCGGCAGCGCTTCGCGCATCGCCGCCTCGAAGGCGTCGGTCTCGTCTTGCTTCACGTCGAGGATGGCGTGTTCGAGGATCACTTGCGTTCCTTCCCGTTGAGTCACGCCGGATCGTAGGTCATCCCCTCCGATATCTCAGGTGTCATCCCCGGCGAGGCCCGAAGGGCCGAGGGAAGGGGAGCCAGTAGACGGCGCCAATGTCGATCGGAGCGCGACGGCCGAGCCACACTCCGCTGGGTCAGCGTCACCCCGTTCTTCTTGGGCGAGCGCGTTGTTCACTGGGTCCCCGCCTTGGCGGGGACGACGGTCGGAGTGGCAGAGTGCGCTGCGGCGACGGTCGATCCGTCGCTGCCCCTCTAGACGATCGACTGGCCGGTCTTCTTCCAGTCGGCGAGGAAGGCCTCGAGGCCGCGGTCGGTGAGCGGGTGCTTGACCAGCGCCTTCAGCACCGTCGGCGGGACGGTGGCGACGTCGGCGCCGGCCATCGCGGCCTGCTTGACGTGCAGCGGCGTGCGGATCGAGGCGGCGAGGATCTCGGTCTTCAGCGCGTCGGAATTGTCGTAGATGGTGCGGATCTCGTCGATCAGCTCCATGCCGTCGAGGCCGATATCGTCGAGCCGGCCGATGAAGGGCGAGATGAAGGTGGCGCCGGCCTTGGCGGCGAGCAGCGCCTGATTGGCCGAGAAGCACAGCGTCACATTGACCATAAGCCCCTCGCCGGTCAGCGTCCGGCAGGCCTTCAGCCCGTCCCAGGTCAGCGGCACCTTGACCGCGACGTTCTTGGCGATGGCGCCAAGCACGCGGCCTTCCTTGATCATCTGGTCGTATTCGGTCGCTGCCACCTCGGCCGAGACGGGGCCCGGAACGATCCCGCAGATCTCGGCGATGACCTCCTTGATCGGCCGGCCGGCCTTGGAGATCAGCGAAGGGTTGGTGGTGACGCCATCGAGCAGACCGGTCTCGGCCAGGTCGCGGATCTCTGCGACATCCGCCGTGTCGACGAAGAATTTCATGGGCCTGTTCTCCTGATCGCCGGATTCCGGCCGTTGCGGCATCGGACGCCGGGCTTTCCTTTAGCCGAAAGCGAGGCCATCGTCAGCCCGTCTTGAAGCCATGGCCGGGAGATTCGAAAAGGTACCATGACAGAGCCGGCGATTGTCTCCGTCCTGGTCCCGGTCGCGGTCGAGGCGCCCTACACCTATCGTGCACCGGCCGGCGTGGTGGTGGCGCCCGGCGACATCGTCGCCGTGCCGCTCGGCACGCGCGAGGTTCTCGGCGTGGTGTGGGACGACCCGCCCGATCCTGAGATAGGGCACAATCGGCTGCGCGCCATCATTCAGCGTTTCGAGACGCCCCCGATCGGCCGCGACGTACGCGCTTTCGTCGACTGGGTGGCGAATTACACGCTCGCCCAGCGCGGCATGGTGCTGCGCATGGTGCTGCGCTCGGCCGCGGCGCTGGAGCCGGAGACGCCGCTGCCAGGCGTCCGTCTCGCCGGTCCGCCGCCCGAGCGCATGACCGATGCGCGGCGGCGGGTGCTGGAGCTTCTGCAAGAGCCGTGGAGCGCCGGAGGCGCGACAGGGAAGGAGCAAGAGCCGTGGAGCGCCGAAGGCGCGACGGGGAACGCAACGAATCAGCATCTCGCCTGGTCCAAGTCGGGCCTCGCCCATGCGGCTGGCGTCAGCACGAGCGTTGTCCAGGGGCTTGTCGACAGCGGCACGCTTGCGCCTGTCCTCATCCCGCCGCGGCCGGCGGCGCTGCCCCCCGATCCCGATCACGCGCGGCCGGTTCTGACGGGCGAGCAGGGCCGGGCGGCTGACGCGCTCAAGGCGCGGGTCGATGCCGGCGGCTTCTCGGTGACGCTGCTCGACGGCATCACCGGCTCGGGCAAGACGGAGGTCTATTTCGAGGCGGTGGCCGAGGCGGTGCGGGCCGGCGGGCAGGTGCTGATCCTGGTGCCGGAGATCGCGCTCACCGCCGACTTCCTGGAACGCTTCGTCGGCCGCTTCGGTGTCAGGCCGGCGGAATGGCATTCGGACATGGCGCCGAAGCAGCGCGAACGGGTCTGGCGGGGCGCGTTGGACGGCCAGGTTCAAGTCGTCGTTGGCGCCCGTTCAGCCCTGTTCATTCCTTTCCGCCAACTCCGTCTGATTGTGATCGATGAGGAGCACGACGTCGCCTACAAGCAGGAGGACAGAGTCTTCTACAATGCCCGCGACATGGGGGTGGTGCGCGGCCATCTTTCGGGCTTTCCGGTGGTCCTGTCGTCGGCGACTCCGTCAATCGAATCAAGGGCTAACGCCGATGCCGGACGTTACACCCGGATCGTCCTCAGCGACCGCTACGCGGGGGCAAGGCTGCCCAGTATCCACGCAATCGACCTGCGTCGCGACCCGCCGGAGCGCGGGCGCTTCCTGTCTCCACCTTTGGTTGCAGGAATCGCGGAAACCCTTGAGGCGAAGCAGCAGGCGCTGCTTTTCCTCAACCGCCGTGGCTACGCGCCGCTGACCCTCTGCCGGACCTGCGGCCACCGCTTCCAGTGCCCCAATTGCTCGACCTGGCTGGTCGAGCATCGCTTCCGCGGTGAGCTCATGTGCCATCATTGCGGACACACCGAAAAACGGCCGGATTCCTGCCCGAATTGCGGTTCCGATGACAGCCTCGTGGCGGTCGGGCCGGGGGTCGAGCGGCTGGCGGAGGAGGTGGCGGAGCGTTTCCCGCAAGCGCGTACCATCGTGTTGTCCAGCGACATCGCCGGCGGCATCCGCCGCATTCGCTTGGAGCTTCAGTCGATCGCCAAGGGCGAGGCGGATATCGTCATCGGTACGCAATTGGTTGCAAAAGGTCACAATTTCCCGCTTCTCAGCCTGGTCGGCGTCGTCGATGGCGATCTCGGCCTCGCCTTCGGCGACCTCAGGGCGGCGGAGCGAACCTTTCAGCTCCTGTCGCAGGTGACCGGTCGGGCGGGACGGGCCGGTGGCGAAAGCCGAGCCCTCGTGCAGACCTACGCCGCCGATCACCCGGTCATCCAGGCGATCGTCTCCGGCGACAGCGAGGCCTTCTATGCGCGCGAGATCGAGGGCCGCCGCAATGCCGGATTGCCGCCATTCGGGCGACTTGCCGGGATCGTCGTCTCTGGGCCGGAACGCGGGCCCGTGCAGTCCTATGCCACGCATCTGCGCCGCGCCGCGCCGGCGGAAGGGGCGATCAGCGTGCTCGGACCGGCCGAGGCGCCGCTCGCCCTCATCCGCGGTCGCCATCGCTGGCGCCTGCTCGTCCAGGCGCCCCGCCAGGCCGACCTCCAGGCCTATTTGCGCGGCTGGCTGAAGGCCGTGCCGCAGCCGCGTGGCGGCATCCGAGTGCAGGTCGACGTCGATCCGCAGAGCTTTCTCTAGGGCCGCGGCGGGCGGAAAGAAAAAGGCCGCCCGCCGAGACGGACGGCCTCCCCCGGGGTGAGGCGTGCAGGGTCAGAAGTGGAGCGCGGCGTGGGCGGTCACGCCGAACAGATCGGTCTTCCAGTCGAGGCCTTGCGCGATGCCGCCGCCCACGACATGCCCCTCGAAGTGCATGTCGCCACTGGTTTCCATGTGCCAGTAGCGCGTGCCGATGCCGAGGCTGAGGCCCGGATTGACCTGATAATCGAGCATTGCTTCGAGCTGGTATCCCCAGCCGGTGCCGTCCTGAGGTACCGGTCCGGTGAAGCAGCTCGGAAAACTGCAGCCAATGCGAAGATGATGGGTGTCGGCGCCGCTGAGCGAGACATAGGGCAGAACAGCCGCATCGCCGTGGAGCGTCCACTTGCCGAAATGCGTCTCGCCATTCATGCCGACACGCACGGAATTCCAATCGTGATTCTCGGAGATGGCCTCGATCGAGCCCGGAATCATGGGCATGCAGATGAACGGGTTGGTGGCCGTCTGCGTGCAGCCATAAGCGTTCACCTGCTGATTCAGGTAGTTGTATCCGACGAAGCCGCCGATGCGGCTGTTCTGCGTTTCGGCAAAATAGCGCCCAATGTCGAGGGTGACATAGCCGATCGAGCCGCTGTGCTGGTCGCTGTCGGTGCTCGAATAGGGGAAGGTGAAGGGCGGGAAGTCCTCGTCCTGCAGATTGCCGCCCCCGAGGCTGCCGAGGCCGGCGAAGCCTTTGACAAAGTAGCGGTTGTCGGTGATCTGGCCGAAGACTTCACCGGCGTTGCCTGTCAGGTCGCCGAAGGTGAGACGCGAGAGAAGGACTGAATGGTTCGGACCGTAGAGATCGTAGCCGGTGCTGCCCCAGTTGGCCCAATAGCGCATGCCGAACTCGGTCTGGAACCCGCTGGCCGGCCACGTCATGTCGTCGGCGCGCGAGGAGACAATTGTCGCGCCCGCGAAGGCGATGCCGATGCACGATGCGCCGGCGAGGCGGATAAACGCCTTGGAAAAACCGGATACCGTCACGATGGTGTGCTCCCCAGTGGAATGTAACTTATGATAGAGAAACCAAGCACAGGCTCTCAATGGTTGCAATAGGAAATATGCGCAACCCTTGCTAGTTGTTGGCGCTGGGTCCCGGCGCGACTGAGTGGGGTCGTCCGGCCTACGATGAAATGAGCGGGCGAGTGGCACGCCAACGGGCATGGAGCGCAGGATGCGGACTTTATCGGGTGCGGTGACGCTTCTTCTGTTTACGCTCGGCGCGGCAAGCGCGGACGGGGCGGGCAGCACGCCGCTCTCCGTGGTTTCGCCCTGCTATGGCGTGCTGCAGGCGGTTCACGCGGGCAAGGGGGAGGCGTGGGTCGCGCTCTGCCGGCGGACGATGGTCCGTAACGGCACGCTCTTTCGTGATGCCTCCACGATCTGCCGCCGACATTATGAGCTTTGTCTGCGCGATCCCTCGGGTGGCGCTCCGTTCGGCGGCAATCGGTTCTGACTGGCACGCCTCGGGCCGGCCCGAGACGTGCCAGACGATGCGGCCTAGAAGCGCAGGGCGGCGTGGGCGGTCAGGCCGAAGATATCGGTCTGCCAATTCACGACCTGGGCAAGGCCGGTCGCGCCGACGATGTGGTCCTCGAAGTGGGTATGGCCGTCAGTCTCCATGTGCCAGTAACGGGCGCCAATGCCGATGGAGAAGGTGGGGCTGACCTGATAGTCGAGGCTCGCTTGAGCTTGATAGCCCCAGCCGGTGCCGTCCTCCGGAAGTGCGCCGGTGAAGCATCCCGGGCTCGAGCAGATGCGCAGCCAGTGAGAATCGGCGCCGCTCAGCGAGACATAGGGGAGCGCGGCGACCTCGCCCCTCAGCGACCACTTGCCGACATTCACCTCGCCGTTGACGCCGAGGCGAACGGAGTTCCATTTGTTCGTTTGCGAGATGACGGCGGTGGATGAGGCAATCGAAGGGACGCAGACACCGGGGTTCGAGGCCGTCTGCGTGCAGCCATAGGCGTCGACCTGCTCATTGAAATAGTTGTAGCCGACAAAAGCGCCGATGCGGGCGTTCTGGTTCTCCCAGAAATAGCGGCCGCCATCGAGCGTGAAATAGCCGATCGAACCGCCGTGTTGGTCGCTTTGCGTGCTGGAATAGGGCGAGATCGCAGGCGGAAAGTCTTCGTCCTGCAGGTTGCCGCCCCCGAGGCTGCCGAGGCCGGCAAAGCCTTTGACGAAATAGCGGTTGTCGATGATGCGTCCGTAGATCTCGCCGGCATGGCCGGAGAGATCGCTGTAGGTCAGCCGGGAATACTGAGTCGAGCCCGTTGTATCGTAAAGGTCCTTGGAGGTCGCGCCCCAATTGGCCCAGTAGCGGACGCCGAATTCGGTCTCGAATGTGTCGGTTGGCCAGCCTGCCGTCTCGGACCATGTCGGCCCCGAGGCCTTGGCGGCTGCGGCGCCGGCGAAGCTCATGAGGATCGCGGCGGCCACGATTGTCAGGTGCTTGCGCCACGGACGGGAGAGGCTGGGATCGTACATGGCGGGCTTCTCCTTGCAGCGGCCGTCCGCCACCCGAATAGTTGTGGCGGTACCGCTCTAGGGTTGTGGTTACGCGCGCGGCAAAGCGCACCGCGGTGACCGCGAGGGAAAGACTGCGACGCAAAGGCTCCGAAACTCGCGAGTGATTAGAGGAGATTATGGTTAATGAATCGTTGTGGCCGTTTCCGCCGCGCTCGACGGGAGGCGCGGGAATGAACGACAAATCGATGTCAAAGAGGTGCGCCGCGCCATATTGCTCTGCAGTAGTGCCTATGCTATCGAACGCGCGGCTTTCGGGCCGGGGCCGGTCCCGGCGGGGGCGCAGGCCTGAGAATAATAATCCGTTCAAGGCCTTAACTGGGACAGGCTGAGCTCATCCAGGGCGCAGCCTGCGTGTCGGAGAACCAGGACCACAGTGGCGGACGTCACCTCCCTCGTTTCTGGCGTAGCAGAGCGCTACGCGACAGCTCTTTTCGACCTCACGGCCGAGGGCGGCTTGCTCGCCCCTGTCGAGGCCGATCTCGATCGATTCGCTGCTCTTGTCGATGAGAGCGATGACCTGCAGAGGCTGCTGCGCAGTCCGGTCATTTCCGCTTCCGATCAGACGCGTGCGATAGCCGCCATTCTCGACAAGGCCGAGATCGGCGGTCTCGTAGCCAATCTGATCAAGGTCGCCGCGAAGAACCGGCGCCTTTTCGCCGTGCCCGGGATGATCAAGGGCTTCAAGCAGATGGCCGCCCGCGAACGCGGGGAGATCGCGGCCGAAGTGACCAGCGCCGAGCCGCTTGCCGACAAGCACGTGGAGGCGCTGAAGGACGCGCTCAAGGCGTCTCTCGGCAAGGACGTTGCCCTGGAGACGAAGGTCGATCCGGCTCTGATCGGGGGCCTGATTGTCAGGGTCGGCAGCCGTATGATCGACGGCTCCGTTCGCACCAAGCTCAACGCACTCAAGCTCGCCATGAAAGAGGTCGGCTGATGGATATCCGAGCCGCGGAAATTTCCGCGATCCTCAAGGACCAGATCAAGAATTTCGGCAAGGAGGCGGAGGTCTCCGAAGTCGGCCAGGTGCTGTCCGTCGGTGACGGTATCGCCCGTATCTATGGTCTCGACAACGTCCAGGCGGGCGAGATGGTCGAGTTCCCCGGCGGCACCCGCGGCATGGCGCTGAATCTTGAGACTGACAATGTCGGTGTCGTTATTTTCGGTTCGGACCGGGACATCAAGGAAGGCGACACGGTCAAGCGGACCGGCGCCATCGTTGACGTGCCGATCGGCAAGGGCCTGCTCGGACGCGTGGTCGACGCGCTCGGCAATCCGATCGACGGCAAGGGACCGATCAAGTCGGATGCCCGTGCGCTCGTCGATGTCAAGGCGCCCGGCATCATTCCGCGCCGTTCGGTGCACGAGCCGATGCAGACGGGCCTCAAGGCGATCGATGCTCTGATCCCGATCGGCCGCGGCCAGCGCGAGCTGATCATCGGTGATCGTCAGACTGGCAAGACCGCCGTGGCGCTCGACGCGATCCTCAATCAGAAGTCGGTCAACGATACAGGCGACGAAGGGCAGAAGCTCTACTGCGTCTATGTCGCTGTCGGCCAGAAGCGGTCGACCGTCGCCCAGTTCGTGAAGGTTCTGGAGGAGAACGGCGCGCTCGATTATTCGATCGTCGTCGCCGCCACTGCCTCCGATCCGGCGCCGATGCAGTTTCTCGCTCCGTTCGCCGGTTGCACGATGGGCGAGTATTTTCGTGACAACGGCATGCACGCGCTCATCATTTATGACGACCTGTCCAAGCAGGCGGTCGCCTACCGGCAGATGTCGCTGCTTCTGCGGCGGCCGCCGGGACGCGAAGCCTATCCGGGCGACGTCTTCTATCTCCATTCGCGCCTTCTCGAGCGTGCGGCCAAGCTCAATGCCGACAACGGCTCGGGCTCGCTGACCGCGCTGCCGGTGATCGAGACCCAGGCGAACGATGTGTCGGCCTATATCCCGACCAACGTCATCTCGATCACCGACGGCCAGATCTTCCTCGAGACGGACCTTTTCTATCAGGGTATCCGTCCGGCGGTGAATGTCGGCATCTCGGTCTCGCGCGTCGGCTCCTCGGCCCAGATCAAGGCGATGAAGCAGGTTGCCGGGACCATCAAGGGCGAGCTCGCCCAGTACCGCGAGATGGCGGCGTTCGCCCAGTTCGGCTCGGACCTCGATCCGGCGACGCAGCGCCTGCTCAATCGCGGCGCCCGCCTGACCGAGCTTCTCAAGCAGCCGCAGTTCTCGCCGCTCAAGGTCGAGGAGCAGGTTGCCGTGATCTTCGCCGGCGTCGGCGGTTATCTCGACCAGTTGCCGGTCAACAAGGTGGGCGATTTCGAGCAGGGCTTCCTGGCACTGATGCGCTCGGAGCATGCCGATCTGCTCGCTGATATCCGCGACAAGCGCGAGCTGACCGATGATATTCGCGACAAACTGAAGGCTGCGGCGGATTCGTTCTCCAAGGTCTTCGGGTGAACCGTCGAAGGTCGTGATCGATGGCTAGCCTCAAGGAACTGCGCAATCGCATAGCCTCGGTTAAGGCGACGCAGAAGATCACCCGCGCCATGCAGATGGTGGCGGCCTCGAAACTGCGTCGCGCCCAGGCAGCGGCCGAGGCGGCGCGCCCCTATGCGGCGCGGATGAACGTCGTGCTGGCGAATGTCACCGCGACCCTGACCGGGCGCGCGGATGCTCCGCGTCTGCTTGCCGGCACGGGCAGCGACCAGACCCATTTGCTCGTGGTCTGCACGGCCGAGCGCGGACTGTGCGGCGCCTTCAACTCGTCGATCTCCCGTCTGGCACGCGATCACGCGAACCGACTGATCGCCGACGGCAAGGACGTGAAGATCCTGTGCGTCGGCAAGAAGGGGTTCGATGCGCTCCGTCGGCTGTTCGCCAGCCAGATCATCGAGGTTGTCGATCTGCGGGCGGTCAAGCGGCTTGCCTTCTCCGATGCCGACGCGATCGGCCAGAAGGTGCTGTCGCTGTTCGACGAAGGCGCCTTCGACGTCTGCACCCTTTTCTATGCCGAGTTCAAATCGGTTATCTCGCAGGTCCCGACGGCGCAGCAATTGGTGCCGGCGAAGGTCGACATTGATGTCGACGTTGAAGAGGCGGGCGGCAACGCCATCTACGAATACGAGCCGGACGAGGAGACGATCCTCGCCGATCTGCTGCCGCGCAATCTGTCGGTGCAGATTTTCGGGGCGCTTCTCGAGAATGCGGCTTCCGAGATGGGTGCCAAGATGAGCGCCATGGACAATGCGACGCGCAACGCCGGCGAGATGATCGACCAGCTGACGTTGACCTACAACCGCACGCGCCAGGCGCAGATCACCAAGGAACTGATCGAAATCATTTCGGGCGCCGAGGCGCTCTGACCGGATCATCAAGAGGTAGAATGATGGCGAAGGATACCACTCAGAAGGGCCAGGGCGTCGTCGGCCGCATCACGCAGGTGACGGGCGCTGTCGTCGACGTGCATTTCGCCGACCAGCTGCCAGCCATTCTGAACGCGCTCGAGACGCAGAACCATGGCAATCGCCTCGTCCTCGAAGTCGCCCAGCACCTGGGCGAAAACACCGTCCGCACCATCGCGATGGACATCACCGAAGGTCTGGTGAGGGGCCAGGAGGTCATGGACACCGGCGAGCCGATCGCCGTGCCGGTCGGTGAAGAGACGCTCGGCCGGATCATGAACGTGATCGGCGAGCCGGTGGACGAGGCCGGCCCGGTCAAGACCCAGCAGAAGCGCGGCATTCACCAGCCAGCCCCGTCCTATGTCGAGCAGTCGACCGAAGTCCGATATCCTGGTCACCGGCATCAAGGTCGTCGACCTGCTGGCGCCGTACGCCAGGGGCGGCAAGGTCGGCCTGTTCGGCGGCGCCGGTGTCGGCAAGACCGTCATCATTCAGGAACTGATCAACAACATCGCGAAGGCCCATGGCGGCTATTCGGTGTTCGCCGGCGTCGGCGAGCGCACGCGCGAGGGCAACGACCTCTATCACGAGTTCATCGAATCCGGCGTCAACAAGAAGGGCGGCGGCGAAGGCTCGAAATGCGCGCTGGTCTATGGCCAGATGAACGAGCCGCCGGGCGCCCGTGCCCGTGTCGCGCTGACCGGCCTGACGGTGGCGGAGTATTTCCGCGACCAGGGTCAGGATGTGCTGTTCTTCGTCGATAACATTTTCCGCTTTACCCAGGCGGGTTCCGAGGTGTCGGCGCTTCTCGGCCGCATTCCCTCGGCGGTGGGCTATCAGCCGACGCTCGCCACCGATATGGGCGCCCTGCAGGAGCGCATCACGACCACGACCAAGGGATCGATCACTTCGATCCAGGCGATCTACGTGCCGGCCGACGATCTGACCGACCCGGCGCCGGCGACCTCCTTCGCCCACCTTGACGCGACGACGACCCTTTCGCGCTCGATCGCGGAAAAGGGCATCTATCCGGCCGTCGATCCGCTCGATTTCGACCTCGCGCGTTCTCGATCCGCGCATCGTCGGCGAGGAGCACTACGCGGTCGCGCGTCAGGTCCAGGAGGTTCTGCAGCGCTACAAGCAGCTCCAGGACATCATCGCGATTCTGGGCATGGACGAACTCTCGGAAGAGGACAAGTTGTCGGTGGCGCGGGCGCGCAAGATCGAACGCTTCCTGTCGCAGCCCTTCCATGTGGCCGAGGTCTTCACCGGCACGCCGGGCGTTTTCGTCGAGCTCGAGGACACGATCAAGAGCTTCAAGGATCTGGTCAACGGCGAATATGACCATCTGCCCGAGCCCGCCTTCTACATGGTCGGCACCATCGAGCAGGCGGTCGAGAAGGCCAAGAAGCTCGCGGCGGAAGCCGCCTGATCGGCGCAAGGTGACGGGCAACCACGATGGCTGAAACCCTCCAGTTCGAACTGGTCGCGCCAGAGCGGCTGCTGATGTCGGAGCCTGTCGAGCAGGTGGTCGTGCCGGGTGCCGAGGGGTACTTCACGGTCATGAAGGGCCACGCACCCTTCATGTCGACCCTGAGGCCTGGCGTCGTCGAGGTGACCAAGGAAGGTGCCGGCAGCGCCGAGCGCATCTTTGTTCGCGGCGGCTTCGCCGACGTCAACACATCAGGGCTCACGGTGCTGGCCGAGCAGGCCATTCCCCTTGCCGAGGTCGATCCGCAGATGATCGCTCAGCAGGTCAAGGACGCCGAGGAAGACGTCGCCGACGCCAAGGACGGCGCGAACCGCGACGCGGCCGAGCTGCGCCTGCACCAGCTTCGGGAAGTGCAGACGGCGCTTAGTCCGTAATCGATCGGCGATAGCAGACAATCCGTTCAGTTTCGGCGAAGCCGAGACGCTCATGGAATGCCTGTGAAGCGGTGTTCCAGAGCTGTGTGTCCGAGGCGAGTTCGCTGTAGCCCATGCCGCGCGCCCAGTCGGCGGCCGCTTCGACAAGCCGCCGGGCGACACCCTGGCGCCGGACATCGGTCGCGACCCACAGTCCCTCGACGTAGCCGACTGGAGAACTGTCGCAGCCTTCGGCGACATCGCGCGCTCCCACTTCGACGAAGCCGACCCAGCGGCGTAATTGGCGGGCGCCGATCACGGCGAAATCGTCTCGGGCGGCGAGAACCGCCATCTCGTCGGCCAGTTCCTCGCGCCGATCCGCGCCCCAGAGCGCGCAGCGCATGTCGACCCAGGCTGCCCGATCAGCCGGGACGCCCATGCGGACGATCTCGACGCCGTCAACTCTTGTCGGGCACATCGCGGAAGGCCGCCACGACCTGTTCGTAGACGCCGCGCTTGAACGGCACGACCAGCCCAGGCAGCCGCTCCAGCTTCTCCCATTTCCAGGTCGAGAACTCGGCCTCGTGCTTGCCGTCGCCCGGTTCGAGGACGTCTATCTCCGAGTCATCACCCTCGAAGCGAAAGGCGAACCATTTCTGCTTCTGACCGCGATAGCGACCGCGCCAGGCATGGCCGATCAGCTCATCGGGCAGGTCGTAGGTCAGCCAGTCCGGGCGCCTCGCGGATGAGGCTGACGTTCGTGATCGAGGTCTCCTCGAAGAGCTCGCGACGCGCGGCCTCTTCCGGGTCTTCGCCTTTCTCCAGGCCGCCCTGCGGCATTTGCCACCAGGTGCCGGACCCTTCCGGCTCATCCTCGGTATCGGCCCGCCAGCCAATCCAGACCCGCCCCTCGCGGTTGAAGATGGCCGCGCCGACACAGGGCCGATAGGGGAGCGCCTCGGCCGAGGGGCTTTTGCCTTTCTTGCTCATGTCCGGCCGGACTGAACGAGTGAGGAAAGGGGAACGAAGGTCACGCCCTGCTGGCGCGCTTTGCGGATGAAGGCGGTGATGTGATCGATGGAGGTCGGAAACGCGCTGGCGAAGCCGATTGCATAGCCGCGCTCATCTGCGATGGCGGAGAGCTGGTTCAGCCGTTGGTCGAGGGCGGCCGGGTCGTTGTCGGCGTCGAGGATGACGTCGGCCCGCAGGATCGGTGTACCACCGGCCGCTTCCTTGACGCGGCTGCGCGCCGACGACCCGTCATCCAGGTAGAAAAGGCCGCGCGAACCGATATCGGCGAGAACCGGCTTCAATACGCTCGGATCGCTGGTGAACAGGGCGCCCATGTAGTTGACCACGCCGACATAGGTGGTGATCCGGCTCATCAGCCAGTGCAGCCGGTCGATGTTCTCGGATGCCGGGGCATCGATGGTCAGGGTCTTCGGTCCAGGATTGGTCTTGGGATAGTTGAAGGGCTCGAGCGGGAGCTGCAGCAGGACTTCGTGGCCGGCGGCACGCGCCTGGGCCAGGACCCGCGGCAAATCGGTGCCATAGGGCGCGAAGGCGAGGGTGACATCGCCGGGAAGCTGGTCCAGTCGCCGCCTCCGTCGTATCGGCGGAAATGCCGATGCCGCCGACGACGATGGCGATCCGTCGCATCGCCGGGGTCGACGACCGGCGCAGGGCGCGCATAGACGTCCATGGGGCGTGCGCCGTCATTGCCGATCCTCGGCAGGAGTCCGTACGGAGCTGTTCTCGACAAGATCTTCGCGCGGCGCAGAGGCAAGGCGGATCGGTGCCGCCACGCTCGGGTCGTGGATCACCACCGTTTGATCGCCCACGGGAGCAACACCGCCATCGGGCGTCACGTCGGTCAGGGCCGCCGGGCCGGCGCCGGCGGGGCTCAGGGTTGCCGGGCCCTTGGCGATCGATCCGGTCGTTTCCGGATCCTTGGCCGCAGACTGGCCTTCGATCCTTGCGACGGCTGTTGAGCCCGAGCCGATCGCGCGCGACGACATACCATAGGCCGCCGCCGCCAAGCGCCAGCACCGCTATTGCCGCTGCCAGAAATCCAAACCGCTTGGCGCGTCGGCGCGAATCGCGCGCCGACGGCAATCCCAGGGGCTTCGTCAGATCATCCGCCGCCATGGACCCGCTCAATCGCCACGAGGCGGCGGCACGGCCTCTAGCGTGCTGATTCGCCTCGTTTCCTAGTTCGGAATACCCTTATTCGGGTCGGGCGGGAAGGCGCTGTTGACCTGAAGTCCGTTCAGCAGATCGAGAGCGTAGTTGAGCTGCTTGTCATCCTTCGGATCGGGCGGCACATAGGCCGGCGAGCCTGACTGCTCCTTGCCGCCACCTTCGACGGAAAGGTGGCCCTTGAGGCTCGCTTCGCCCTGCGGCGGCGAAATCTGCTTGGCGAGATCCGGCGGCAGGTCCTGAACGACCTCGATGTCCGGCTCGATGCCCTTGGCCTGGATCGAACGGCCCGACGGCGTGTAGTAGCGCGCCGTGGTCAGGCGGAGCGCGCCGTTGGCGCCAAGCGGGATAATGGTCTGCACTGAACCCTTGCCGAAGGTGCGACTGCCGAGGATGGTCGCGCGGCGATGATCCTGCAGCGCGCCGGCAACGATCTCCGAGGCCGACGCCGAACCGCCATTAACGAGCACGATCACCGGCTTGCCGTCGACCATGTCGCCGAGATGGGCGTTGTAGCGTTGGGTCTCGTCGGCGTGGCGGCCACGGGTCGAGACGATCTCGCCCTGGTCAAGGAAGGTGTCGGACACCGCGATCGCCTGATCGAGCAGGCCACCGGGATTGTTCCTGAGGTCGATGATGTATCCCTTGACCTTGTCCTTGCCGATATCGGCCTGAATCTTGTCGATGGCCTTCTTCAGCCCATCATAGGTCTGCTCGTTGAACTGGGTGATGCGGATATAGCCAACCTGGCCGTCCTCATGGGAGCGGACCGACTGGATGGTGATCTCATCACGCACGAGCTTGACGTCGAACGGCTTCTCGACCCCCTTGCGCTGCAGCGTCAGGGTAATCGGCGTGTTGATCGCGCCGCGCATCTTCTCGACCGCCTGGTTCAGAGTCATGCCCTGAACCTGATCGCCGTCGATGCCGACGATCAGGTCACCGGCAAGGATGCCGGCCCGTGCCGCGGGCGTGTCATCGATGGGCGAGACGACCTTCAAGGCGCCGTTTTCCATCGTCACTTCGATGCCCAGTCCACCGAACTTGCCGCTCGTCTGGACCTCCATGTCCTTGAAGCTCTTCGGGCTCATGTAACTCGAATGGGGATCAAGCGAGGACAGCATCCCGTTGATCGCCGATTCGATGAGCGCCGTGTCGTTCGGCGTCTCGACGTAATCGGAGCGGATGCGCTCGAACACGTCACCGAAGAGGTTGAGCTCGCGATAGGTATCGGACGCCGCCGCGTTCGCCGTGCCTCCCAGGAAGAAGTGGCTCTGGGTGAGCGAAACAGCGACGAGTGCGCCGAGCGCCGCGCCGGTGAGCAGAAGTGAGGCCTTGCGAATCATCCGCCAACCTTTTCGTCAATGGTAGCGGCCCACCATGGAGCCGGGTCTACGGGGGTTCCGTCCTTGCGGAATTCGATATAGAGCGCCGGTTGGCTTGCGCCTATAGCGACGGCGCCAGCACTGGCAAGTCGCTGTTCGGGCATTACAGCCACGGGCTCGCCGGCAAGCACAAACTGGCCGAGTTGGACATCTATCCGCTCCATCCCCGCCAGCAACACATGATAGCCGCTGCCTGCATTTATGATCAAGAGTTGGCCATAGCTCCGGAAGGGCCCAGCATAAACCACCCAGCCGTCATTGGGTGAATTAACTTCGGCCCCCGGACGCGTGGCGATCGTTACGCCCTGGGTGGTGGCGCCAAGGCCGTTGTCCTCGCCGAAGCCCTTGAGCAGCGTTCCGTGGACGGGAAGCGGCAGAAGGCCGCGGGCGTCGGAAAAGGCGACCGCCGGTGTAAGGCGATCAGCTCGGCCAAGAGAGGTCGGGCGCTTGGCCGGGGCGCCCGCTTCAAGGTCCGCCGTCGACTGTTTCGCCTCGGCCGAGGCCTTGGCGGCCGCGGCGATTTCCGTTTCCATGCGCGCGATCAGGTCCTTGAGGCTCGTCGCCTTGTTGGCGAGGTCGGCCGCTTTCGCCTTTTCGTCGGCCAGTGCGGCAACCGAAGTCTCACGTTCCTTGCGTTTCTTCGCGATGAGCAGTGTGACGCGGGTCTGTTCCTCGGCAAGCGAGGTTGCGTCCGTGCGCATTCGGTCGCGCTCGCGCTGGGTCTCGGCCTCGAGGGCGACAAGAGAGTGAAGATCCGAGGCGAGCTTGTCGGCGGCAACGCGCAGGTCCGGGACGACGGCGCCGAGCAGGATCGCGCTTCTCACCGAGGCCAGCGCGTCTTCCGGGCGAACGAGGATGGCCGGCGGCGGCCGGCGGCCGATCCGCTGAAGTGCGGCGAGGACTTCGGCCAACACGCCACGCCGATCGGCAAGGGAGGCCCTCAGCTTTCCTTCGCTTGCGGCAAGCGCCGCCAGGCGCTTCTCCGTGTCGTCGATCTTGGCCTCCAGGTCCTGGACCCGCTTGCCCGTATCGATCAGCGTCTGGTTGAGGGTCGCCCGGTCCTTGTCGAGCGCATCGATCTCGGCGCTGAGCTCCGCCTGGCGCTCTTTCGTGACGGTGATGTTCTGGATGATCGTGTCGAGCTCGGCCTTGCGGGCATCGCGGGCCTGCGCCATGGCGTCGGCGGCGCTCTTGTCCTCCGGCGCGGCCGTGGCGTTGTCTAGGCACATCAGGCCGGCGGCGGTGACAAGCACCATGCAGACGAGCTTGAGCGTGGGGTTGGTCGGCAATTCAGGCTACCGCGGCAGTTCCGGTGTCGCGCGATCCGCAATCTAGGGCCATTCGCGTGAACGAAGTGTCAACCACGTCGGCACCGGGCGATGCAAGCCGTTTGCGAAGGTGGGATCGCCTTGCGCGCTTCAGTCGCGGTGATAAGGGTGATTCGAGAGAATGGTCGTCGCCCGGTAGATCTGCTCGGCCAGCATCAGCCGGACGATCTGGTGCGGCCAGGTCATTGGGCCGAAGGCGAGCCTCACATCGGCGCGATCGATCAATGCAGGGCCGTGTCCATCGGGACCGCCGATGGCGAGGATCGTATTCTCCTTGCCGATATCGCGCCATTTCGCCAGCGTCGATGCAAAGCCGCGGCTGTCAAGGGCACGGCCGCCCTCATCAAGGGCGATCAGCGTCGCCTTGGGGCCAAGAAGGTCGAGAATCCGCGCGGATTCCTCGTCCTTGCGGGTCGCGGCGTTGCCTGCGCGGCTCTCCGGAAACTCGCGCACAGCGATGTCGAAGCCGAGCTTGCGGCCGACCTGCGTGGCGCGCTCGACATAGCGGTCGAGAAGCGCCCGTTCGGGGCCAGCCTTCAAACGGCCGATGGCGGCGATCGTGATCTGCATCGGCGGTCAGCGGCCGCTGCCGGAGCCGGCGGCGCCCTGTCTAGACCGGAATCGGCCCGGCCGGCTGATCGGCGAGCCACATCTTCTCGATATTGTAGAAGGTGCGCACGTCCGGCCGGAACAGATGCACGATGACATCGCCGGCATCGACCAGGACCCAGTCGCAGTGTGGCGAGCCCCTCGATGCGGACCGGACCGCCGCCGGCGTCCTTGAGGTCGCCGAGAAGCCGGTCGGCAATCGCGCCGACATGACGGTTCGAGCGCCCCGAGGCGACGACCATATAGTCGGCAAGCGACGATTTTCCGGTGATGTCGATGGAAATCGGGTCCTCGGCTTTGGCCTCTTCGAGACTCTTGAGGACCACCTTCAAGGCAGCCGCCGCTGCGAGATCGCGGCGGGCGGTTGCAAGTCGAGGGGCGCGCGATGGTGCGCTCTCGGTCTGAAGTGCCGTCGTCAGTGTTCGGTCCCTTCTCCCTTGTCCCGCGGGCGGCGGCGTCATACCGCCGGTGCCCGGGCCATTGTGCCGACGCAGCGCCGGCAACCGACAGCATATGCGTATGAGGATGACGCTTTCAAGACGCCAGCGTTCCGGCCGTTTTGGCGAAGGGCGGTCGAGGAGAGGGGGATCAGGCGGCTGGGCAGGAAAACCCAGGCCGGCGGCGGGGTCTCGGGCAGCGCGGCCGGCATCGCGTTCGGGGCCAGCCGGACGGCGCCAGAGCGTCGCGGCGGCCGGGCTGGACAAGCGCCTTGAAGCGCGTAGCCCGGCCGGTTGAAGACGGCGATCGGCAACATGGGCTGCAATCGCCCGCCAATCGCGCCAGCGGTGGAAAGCCGGCGAGGTTGTCGGCGCCCATCATCCAGACGCAGCGGGCGCCGGCGCAGGCGCGGGATCAGCTGCGCAGGGTGTCGGCGGTGTAGGTGGTGCGGAGCGCGGCCTCGATGCCGGTGACGCGGATGCGCGGATGGCGAGGCAAGCGCTCGTGCGGCGGCGACGCGGCGTGCGAGATCGGCGGAGGGCGCGTTCGGTTTCAATGGATTGCGCGGCGAGACCAGCCACCAGACCTGATCGAGGCGAAGCGCCTGCAGCGCGACGAGGCTGACCTGCGCGATGGCCGTCATGGGGCGGGTCGAAGGAGCCGCCGAAAAGGCCGATCCGCATGCCGGGCATGCCACGAGGCAGGCGGCACGGCACGGCTGGTCGGGGAATCTCAGCCATTGCGGCGGCGACCGGCGTCAGGGGCGGATCTGGCCGGTGCCGCGCACGCGGTATTTGAAGCTGGTGAGCTGTTCGACGCCGACCGGCCCGCGCGCATGC
The DNA here is from genome assembly GCA_963812285.1 of uncultured Alphaproteobacteria bacterium. Lineage (GTDB taxonomy): Bacteria > Pseudomonadota > Alphaproteobacteria > Rhizobiales > Kaistiaceae > CAVSRC01. Next base: position 76,319 of record CAWEUR010000020.1, read on the forward strand.
ATCCGGCCGGTGGCGATGCCGATCTCGGCGCCCATGCCGAACTCGCCGCCATCGGCGAACTGGGTCGAGGCGTTGTGCAGCACGATGGCGCTGTCGACCTCGGCCAGGAAGCGGTCGGCGGCCGCCTGGTCGTCGGTGACGATCGCGTCGGTGTGGTGCGAGCCGTAACGCTCGATATGGTCGATGGCGCCGTCGACGCCGTCGACCACCTTCACCGAGATGATCGCGTCGAGATATTCGGTCGCCCAGTCGGCCTCGGTCGCCGGGACGAACGCCGGTGACGAATTCCTGGGTCTCCGCGTCGCCGCGGACCTCGCAGCCGGCCGCCTGCAGGGCTTCGACCAGCGGGCTGCAGATGCGTTCCGGCAACCGCCTTGTCGACGAGCAGCGTCTCGGCCGCGCCGCAGATGCCGGTGCGCCGCATCTTGGCGTTGACGACGATCGCCTTGCGCCATGTCGGGATCGGCGGCGCGGTCGACATAGACGTGGCAGACGCCCTCGAGATGGGCGAAGACCGGCACCCGCGCCTCGCGCTGGACGCGCTCGACAAGGCTCCTGCCGCCGCGCGGCACGATCACGTCGATATTGCCGTCGAGCCCGGCCAGCATCTCGCCGACGGCGGCGCGGTCGCGGGTCGGCACGATCTGGATCGCTCGCGCGGGCAGGCCGGCTGCTTCCAGACCCTCGACCAGGCAGCGATGGATCGCGCGCGGTCGAGCGGAAGGAATCGGAACCGCCGCGCAGGATCGCGGCATTGCCGGCCTTGAGGCAGAGCGCGCCGGCATCGGCGGTGACGTTCGGCCGGCTCTCGTAGATGATGCCGATGACGCCGAGCGGCGTGCGCACGCGCTCGATATGGAGGCCGTTCGGCCGGTCCCATTCGGCGATCACGGTGCCGACCGGGTCGGGCAGGGCGGCGATCTCCTCGATGCCCTTGGCCATCGCCTCGATACGGTCTTCGTCGAGGGTCAGGCGGTCGAGAAAGGCGCCGGTGGCGCCGGCCTTCCTGGTGTCGGCGACGTCGAGGGCGTTGTCGGCAAGGATGGTCGCGGCGTTGCGGCGGATGGCGGCGGCCATGGCGGCAAGCGCGCTGATTCTTCTCCTCGGTCGTGGCATTGGCGAGGGCCGGGCGGCGGCACGCGCGCGGGCGCCGATCGCGGCCATTTCGGCGGCGATATCTGCCGCCCGAGGCGGTCTCGCCCGTCCTTGCGATTTCGGCGACGTCCATGGCCGCGCAAATCCTCTATCCACGGCCATTCTAGCCGGAGCCGGGCTGTTTTGCACGGAATGAGGCGTTGGGCAACCGGACGCCCGCATTGCGGCGGCGCCACTGGACTTCGCCCGGGCTTCGCGCCATGAACGGCAATCTCGCCCGGCCGCATGCCGGGCGCTTTCTTCTGGCGGATGCTCTTCATGGCGTCGACGACTGGCGGGCCGCTCACGGCCGAAGGCGAGCAGAACATCGCGCTCGGCATCGGCCTGATGCTGCTGGCGACCTTCGTCTATTCGGTCAATGACGTGCTCGGCAAATGGCTGGTCGGGACCTATTCGGTCGGCCAGATCCTGCTCTTCCGCAGCATCGCGGCCTGCACGCTGCTGATGCCGATCGTCGGCCGGGCCGGGCCGGCGCCGTTTCGCGACGCGCCACGGCCCTGGCTGCAGGTCCTCGGGTGGTCCTCGGCACGGGCGAGGTGATCTGCTTCTATTCGGCCGTCTCGGTGCTGCTCGCTCGCCAAGGCGACGACCTATTACCTCGCCGGCCCGATCTATGTGACGCTGCTGGCGGCGCTGCTGTTGAAAGAGAAGGTCGGCTGGCGGCGCTGGGCGGCGGTGGTGGTCGGCTTCGGCGGCGTCATCGTCACCCTGCAGCCCGAATTCGGCACTCTCGGCTGGCCGGTGCTCGTCGCCTTCACCGGCAGCGTGCTTTTCGCCTTCCTGATGATCGTCACGCGGACGCTGCGCGGCACCTCCGACACGGTGATGGTCGCCTCGCAGATGCTCGGCTCGCTGATCTTCGGGCTTATCGCCGCGCCGCTCGACTGGGTGCCGATCAACACCCGCGACATGCTGCTGACCGGCCTCGTCGGCTGCGTCGCCATGGGCGCGCTGACCTGCGTCAACCGCTCGCTCCGCCTGGCGCCGGCCTCGGTGGTCGTCCCCTACCAGTATACGATCATCGTCTGGGCGATGATCTTCGGCTATTTCGTCTTCGGCGACGTGCCGGCGCCGGCAACGATCATCGGCGCGGCGATCATCATCGGCGCCGGGCTCTTCATCTTCTTCCGCGAGCAGAAGGTGGCGAAGAAGCCGGCGGAAGAGGATTTCCTGTCGGAGATGTGAAGGCCTCCGGCCACTGTGGCGTCTGGTCTTCCTACGCTATGGTGCACGGCCGGGCGCGCGCGGGGGCGCCGGCCGCAGCGTTGCAGGACTGCGCAGCGCCGGCGCCAGAGGGAGGAAACCATGACGGCAGAGGACAGGCCGGCGTTCAGGCGGCCGACGCTGCACCATGTGAACCTGAAGACCAGCCATCTCGACGCGATGATCGACTGGTACGCCCGGGTGATCGGCGCCGAAGTGCAGTTCCGCAACGCGGGCGCGGCGTGGATGACCAATGACGCGGCCAATCACCGGATCGCGTTCCTGGCCGTGCCGGGCCTGTCGGACGACCCCGACAAGACCCGACACAACGGAATGCATCACTGCGCCTTCGAGTTCGCCAGCTTCGACGAATTGATGGATCATTTTGCGCGGCTGCGGCAGGCGGGGATCGAGCCGGCGATGTGCCTCGACCACGGCATGACGATCTCGCTCTACTACCGCGACCCGGAAGGCAATTTCCTCGAACTGCAGGCCGATGTGTTCTCGGACTGGGATGCCTCGGGCGAATATATGCGGGTGTCGCCCGAATTCGCGGAAAACCCGATCGGCGTCTTCTTCGATCCCGGGCGGGTCTACGACGCCTTCAAGGCCGGCGCCGAACTGCGCACGCTGGAGCGGTCGATCCGGGCCGGCGACTATCTGCCCGAGACCACGCCGAGCCTCGGCCTGCCGGGCTGACGGCGCTCTCGACCTCGCGGCCGCGAATAGCGGCGAACATCTTCCTCGCTCCAGCCGTCATCGTGGGCGGCTTCGATCGCCTCGGACGCGAAGCCGATGTCGCGAATGAGGCGCGACAGGCGGCGGAGAGCGCGCCGCCAGGTCCAGCGCGCGACGACGGCGGCCAGGAGGCGCGACGCCATCTGGCGGATGGGTAGAGTGCGGCTGCGTTCGACGGAGACGGCGCACGTCATCTGCAAAGCGGGCATGGCCTTTTCCTCTGATTTTCCTCTCATTTTCCCTTGAATTTGATTTGATTTCAGTCCGCGGGCGCGTAGGACTTGAACCGATTTAAAAGATGAAGTATCGCGACCGCCGCCATGCGAGGTTTTGAATCGGTTCAAGGTGCCTGCAATATCGGGCCCTTGACCGGCCGTTCGAGCGGTGGGGTGGGCCATGGGCAAGACGACAGGTAAACGCGCCAGGCTCAGCGACGTCGCCAGCAAGGCGGGCGTGTCGCAGGGGACCGCCTCTAATGTCTTCAACCGGCCGCATCTGGTCCGTGACGAGGTGCGGGAGCATGTTCTCGCCACCGCGCGGGCGCTCGGCTATGGGGGGCCGAACCCGCGCGGACGGCTTCTGCGCGCCGGCAAGGTCAACGCGATCGGCATCGCCACGGCCGAGCCGATCTCCTATTTCTTCACCGATCCCTATGCGCGCGGCGTCATGCGGGGCATTTCGGAGGCGTGCGATGCCAGCGGCACCGGCATTTCGCTGGTCTCGGCGGCGAACACCGACGCTATCGCCTGGAATATCCGCAGCGCGCTGGTCGACGGTTTCATCCTGTTCTGTGTCGAGCACGGGCCGGAGCTCGTCCGGCTGACGCGCGAGCGCCAGCTGCCGTTCATCGTCCTGGCGCTTGGCGGCGAGGACCAGACGGTTCCCGCGCTCGGCATCGACAATGTCGCGGGGGCGCGGATGGCCGCCCGCCATCTCGCCGGCCTCGGTCATCGGCGCTTTGCCGTGCTGACGCTGCCGCTTGGAGATCACCGGCCCGGCGGGCTGGTCACGATCCACGAGGTGGAAGCGGCCGCTTTCGCGACAACGCGGGACCGGGTCTTCGGCTATTTTGATGCGCTCCACGCCTTCGGCATCGACCTGCGGGCCGTGCCGCTGATCGAGACGCACAATGACGAGGCGATGGTGAGCGCTGCGCTGGGGGCGCTGTTCTCGTTGGAGGAGCCGCCGACCGCGATCCTGGCGCAGTCGGACCGCATGGCGCTGATCGCCATCCGCTGGCTGACCAGGCATGGCTATGACGTGCCGGGAGACGTCTCCATCGTCGGCTTCGACGGCGCAGAAGAGGGGGCGGCGTCGATGCCGCCGCTGACCACGGTCGCCCAGCCGATGGGCGAGATCGGCCGGCGGGCGGTCGAGGCGATCCTGACGCCGGACAGCATCGAGGAACACCGAACCTTTCCGCTGAAGCTCGTCATCCGCGGCTCGAGCGCGGCGCCGCGGATGTGATCATGCGCCGCCGTCCCGTTCCCGCCTGAGCGAATCGCGGTGTGGAGGCGATGCTCAACGGGCTGACGCCGCGGGAACATGGCCCGGCAGATGCAGGAACGCCTTCGCTACCGGTACTGCGTGCCGGCGCCTCGACCGGCGCCCCCGAGATCCCGTATGGCTGGTCTGCGGGGCCGGGCTGGACCTCGTGCGGTCCTCTTCCTACATACCGGCCTTGTTTCTCCCGGAGGCTCGCTCCCATGTCCATTCGTCCCGTCAAGCGCATTCTGCGAATCCCAGCCGACCCTCGAGGGCGCCGGCGTCAAGCTGCAGCGCGCCTTCGGCTTCGGCGAAACCGAGCGAATTCGATCCCTTCCTGCTCTTCGACGATTTCCGCAACGAGCGGCCGGAGGACTATCTCGCCGGCTTTCCCTGGCATCCGCATCGCGGCATCGAGACGATCACCTACGTGCTCGCCGGCACGGTCGAGCATGGCGACAGCCTCGGCAATCGAGGGGCGCTCGGCGCCGGCGACGTGCAGTGGATGACGGCCGGGCCGCGGCATCATGCATCAGGAGATGCCGCAGGGCGACGCCGAAGGGCCGGATGCACGGCTTCCAGCTCTGGGCCAATCTGCCCGTCCTCGCTGAAGATGACCGCGCCGCGCTATCAGGACATTCCCGGCACCGAGATCCCCGAGATCGTCGACGATGACGGCACCGTGGTGCGGGTCGTCATGCGGCGACTTCTGGGGCAGGCGCGGTCCGGTCGACGGCATCGCCGCCGATCCGCGCTATCTCGACATCTCGGTGCCGCCGGGCAAGCGGAAGACCTTGCCAGTCGAGATGGGCCGGCACGCCTTCGCCTATGTCTTCGCCGGTTCGGGCGCGTTCCGCGACGCCTCGGAGCCGTTCGGCGTGTTGACCGAGAAGGAGAGGTCGACCGGCGAGGAGGTGCTGGTGCGCGAGCAGGCCGGCGACCGGTCGCTGGTGCTCTTCGATTCGGGCGACGAGATCACCGTGCAGGCCGGCGAGGAGGGCATCCGCTTCCTGCTCGTCTCCGGCAAGCCGATCGAGGAGCCGGTCGCCTGGTACGGGCCGATCGTCATGAACACCCAGGCCGAGCTGGCCCAGGCGGTCAACGAACTGCGCGCCGGAACCTTCATCAAGTAGCGACGATCGGCGGCCGGCCTCGCGCCGGCCGCCTGGCATTTCCCACCAAGTCCACGGCCGCCGGGCGACAGCGGCCGCCAAGTGTTGCAGTTTGGCCATGGCAACCTGCCGTGGCCGTGTCTATATGCACACCTCCTGTGGCGGGTTCCTCCGTGCAGGCGCAGCCAATTCAAAAGACGTTTCTTTGGGAGATCGCGCGCCCATGCAGCCTGTCATTTCCATCGAGAATTTGTCGAAGACCTACGATTCCGGCTTCCAGGCGCTGAAGGACGTCAGCCTCGACATCAAGAAGGGCGAGATCTTCGCCCTGCTCGGGCCGAACGGCGCCGGCAAGACGACGCTGATCAGCATCGTCTGCGGCATCGTCAACGCCACGAGCGGCTCGGTCACGGTCGAGGGGCACGACATCGTCGCGACTACCGCATCACCCGCTCGCTGATCGGCCTGGTGCCGCAGGAGATTGACGACCGACGCCTTCGAGACCGTGTGGGACACGGTCAGCTTCAGCCGCGGCCTGTTCGGCAAGCCGGCCAATCCCGCCCACATCGAGAAGGTGCTGAAGGACCTGTCGCTGTGGGACAAGAAGGACGGCAAGATCATGACGCTCTCGGGCGGCATGAAGCGCCGGGTGCTGATCGCCAAGGCGCTGGCGCACGAGCCGCAGATCCTGTTCCTCGACGAGCCGACGGCCGGCGTCGACGTCGAGCTGCGCAAGGACATGTGGGAGATGGTGCGCGAGCTGCGCGACATCCGGCGTCACGATCATCCTGACGACGCATTACATCGAGGAAGCCGAGGAGATGGCCGACCGCATCGGCGTCATCAACAAGGGCGAGATCATCCTGTCGAGGACAAGGCCGAGCTGATGCGCAAGCTCGGCAAGAAGCAGCTGACGTCTGCAGCTGCAGGAGCCGCTCGACGCGATGCCGGAGGCTCTCGCGACGCATCAGCCTGGCGCTTGCCGGCGACGGCAGCGAGCTGGTCTACACCTACGACACGCCAGGCCGAGCGCACCGGCATCACCGCGCTGCTGCAGCGACCTGCGCGAGGCCGGCATCCGCTTCCGCGACCTCAGCACCGAGCAGAGCTCGCTGGAGGAGATCTTCGTCAGCCTGGTGAGGGAAAGCGCATGAACTTCCGCGCGATCTGGGCGATCTACCGCTTCGAGATGGCGCGCACGATCGCGCACCGTCTGGCAGAGCATCGTCTCGCCGGTCATCTCGACCTCGCTCTATTTCATCGTCTTCGGCGCGGCGATCGGCTCGCGCATTCAGCCAGGTCGACGGCGTCAGCTACGGCGCGTTCATCGTGCCCGGGCTGATCATGCTGTCGCTGCTGACGCAGAGCATCTCCAACGCCTCGTTCGGCATCTATTTCCCGAAATTCATCGGCACGATCTACGAGGTCCTGTCGGCGCCGGTCTCCTACTTCGAGATCGTCCTCGGCTATGTCGGCGCGGCGGCGACCAAGTCGGTCATGCTCGGCCTGATCATCCTGGCGACGGCAGCGTTCTTCGTCCCGCTGCGGATCGAGCATCCGGTCTTGATGATGGTCTTCCTGGTGCTGACGGCCGTCGACCTTCAGCCTGTTCGGCTTCATCATCGGCATCTGGGCGGACGGCTTCGAGAAGCTGCAGATCGTGCCGCTGCTGATCGTCACGCCGCTCGCCTTCCTCGGCGGCAGCTTCTATTCGATCAGCATGCTGCCGCCCTTCTGGCAGAAGGTGACGCTGTTCAACCCGGTCGTCTACCTGATCAGCGGCTTCCGCTGGAGCTTCTACGGAATCGCCGACGTCAACGTCGCTCGTCAGCCTCGGCATGACGCTGGTCTTCCTGGCGGTGTGCCTGGCGATCGTCGGCCTGGATCTTCAGGACCGGCTACCGGCTGAAGACCTGATGCGGCGCTACTCGCCCCGCAGCGCCATGTCGTCGCGGTGGATCATTTCGGCGCGGCCGGCATAGCCGAGGATCGCTTCGATCTCGCGCGCTGTTGCGGCCGGCGATGCGGCTCGGCGTCGGCGGCGTCATAGGCGACCAGGCCGCGGGCGACCTCCTCGCCGCTGGGGCCGAGGATCGCGACCGCGTCGCCGCGATGGAAGCGGCCGCGTGACGGCGCGCACGCCGGCCGGCAGCAGGCTCTTGCCGGCGCGCAGCGCCCTGACCGCGCCAGCGTCGATGGTGAGCGCGCCGCGCGGTGGCGAGGCCGCCGGAGATCCACTTCTTGCGCGCGGTGACCGGATTGGCCTCGGCCAGGAACCAGGTGCAGCGCGCGCCCTCGGCGATCGCGGCGAAGCGGATGCTCTTCCTTGCCGTCGGCGATCAGCATGGTGGTGCCGGTGGCGGTGGCGATCTTGGCCGCCTCGACCTTGGTCTGCATGCCGCCGCGCGACAGTTCGGAGGCGGCGTTGCCGGCCATCGCCTCGATCTCGGCGGTCACCCTCTCGACCAGCGGCAGGAACGTCGGCGTCCGGGTTGGTCGCCGGCGGGGCCGAGTAGAGGCCGTCGACGTCGGACAGGAGGACGAGCAGGTCGGCGCCCATCATGGTGGCGACGCGGGCGGCGAGGCGGTCGTTGTCGCCGTAGCGGATCTCGTTGGTGGCGACGGTGTCGTTCTCGTTGATGATCGGGATCGCGCCGAGCTTCAGCAGCGTGGCGATGGTCGAGCGGGCGTTGAGGTAGCGGCGGCGCTCCTCGGTGTCGCCGAGGGTGAGCAGGATCTGCCCGGCGGTGAAGCCGTGGCGCTGCAGCGTCTTCGGCTAGGCGCGGGCGAGCGCGATCTGGCCGATCGCGGCGGCGGCCTGGCTCTCCTCGAGCCGAGCGGCGCCGGGCGGCAGGTCGAGGACGCGGCGGCCGAGGGCGATGGCGCCGGAGGAGACGACGAGCAGGTCGCGCCGCCCGGCGGCAAGCGCGGCCAGGTCGGCGGCCGAGCGCATCGAGCCAGTCGTGCTTGAGGCCGCTCGTCGGTCGACCAGCAGCGACGAGCCGATCTTGACGACGATGCGGCGGAACTGAGTCGAGTGTCGGGGTCACGGCAGGGCTGGCGTGATGTCGGTGCTGGAGAAGTCGCCGCCCTTATAGAGCAACGGGACGTCGTGTGTCTTGGCCACCGCATAGGCCATGCAGTCGCCGAAGTTGAGGCCTGCCGGGATGGCCGCGGCCCTTGCCGAAGCGATCGAAGGCGAGGCGGGCCTGCGAAAGACAGCTTGTCGAAGCGGTGACAGTGCGTCACGGATGGATCGGCGCGCGCGATGAACGCTGTCGATGAACGCGGCCGTGGTCATTGATCTTGACCAGGCCAGAGACCAGATGGCGCTTTCGAACAGCGGTCGGCGAGCCGACGAGGCACTCGCGCGCAGCCGCAATCGTGACGACTGAAATCGTTCCGCTCGGCTTCGCCAAGCGCGAGCGGCGACGATCGCCGAGGTGTCGACGGCGATCATATGGGCAGCGCCGAACTCGTCATAGAGGTCGCTGTGATCGGAGTGTCTCGCCCGGCCTCTTGTGCCTGGCGGCTTCGCGCGACAGCCGACGCAGCGCTTCATAGGTTCTCGCTGCGACAGGTTCATCTCCTCGGACGTTTCGGCAAGGTCGACACTCGTATCGACGAAGCGCGCTGACGCACGACTTCCGTGATCGCACTGGTACTCGACTCTTCGCGCGATCCACTGGGCCATGCCGGTAAGCTTCGTCGCTCCGAATGTTGAGCTGCCTGCGTCATGCTAGCCATCTAGCACTATCTGCTGAACTAGCTAATATAGTCTTCAAGCTAGAGTTCATGGACGTCACGGCCGCCACGCCTCCTCCGCCTCGGCCGGCACGGCGTTCGGGTCGCTCGATTTGGCCGCGGCGACCTCGCGGGCGATCAGGCGAAGCACCGGCGTCGACGCCCTCGCCGGTGGCGGAGGAGAGGACCAGCGGCGTCAGCGCCGCTCGCCTTCTTCAAGCGCTGCCTTGGCCGACTTCGGCATGTCCGGGCGTCATCGCGTCCGCCTTGGAAAGCGCGACGATCTCCGGCTTTTCGTCGAGGCCGTGGCCATAGGCGGCGAGCTCCTCGCGGACGGTGCGATAGGCGCGCGGCGGGATCCTCGGCGGTGCCGTCGACCAGATGGAGCAGCACCCGGCAGCGCTCGACATGGCCGAGGAAGCGGTCGCCGAGGCCGGCGCCGTGATGGGCGCCCTCGATCAGGCCGGGAATATCGGCGAGGACGAAGTCGCGCCCGCCGGCGCGCACGACGCCGAGATTGGGATGCAGCGTGGTGAAGGGATAGTCGGCGATCTTCGGCTTGGCGGCCGAGACCGAGGCCAGAAAGGTCGACTTGCCGGCATTGGGCAGGCCGACCAGCCCGGCATCGGCGATCAGCTTGAGGCGCAGCCACAGCCAGTGCTCGATGCCTTCCTGGCCGGGATTGGCGCGGCGCGGGGCGCGGTTGGTCGAGGACTTGAAATGGGCGTTGCCGAAGCCGCCATTGCCGCCGGTGGCGAGCCGGACGCGCTGGCCGACCTCGGTGAGGTCGGCGACCAGTGGTCTCGTTGTCCTCCTCGAAGATCTGCGTGCCGACCGGGACTTGCAGCATCGGCGTCGGCGCCATCGGCGCCGGTGCGGTCGCGGCCCATGCCGTTGGTGCCGTTGCCGGCCTTGAAATGCTGCTGGTAGCGATAATCGATGAGGGTGTTGAGCCCGTCGACGCATTCGGCCCAGACATCGCCGCCGCGGCCGCCATTGCCGCCGTCGGGCCCGCCGAACTCGATGAACTTCTCGCGGCGGAAGGACACGCAGCCGCTGCCGCCGTCTGCCGGAGCGGATATAGACCTTGGCTTCGTCGAGAAATTTCATGGATCGTGCCTCGCGAAAATGGGCCGGCGTGAGGACGGTCAGGATCATCGGAGCCTCCTTGCCGCGCGCGACGGACCGGCCGATGCCGGATCCGATCTTCCTGAAGCCAAGCTTGGCCTGGACGCGCAGCGAGGCGGGGTTGTCGGCAAAGGCACGTGCCCTCACCAGCGGCAGACGCAGGACATCGAACCCGTAACGGATCAGCGCCCGGGCCTGCTCCGTCGCCAGGCCCTTGCCCCAATGCGCCCGGCCAAGCCAATAGCCGATTTCGGGCTGGAAGGGGAGGGATAGCAATCCGACCCCGCCGATCAGCCGGCCATTGTATTCGCTCGAAAGCTGAATGGCATGCGCCGTACCGCGGCGCGCCCGGGTATGGCGGAGGAAATCCTCGGCATCGCGGCGCGAATAGGGGTGAGGGACGCGACTGGTCATGCGCGCGACCGCCAGATCGTTGATCTCATGGGTGAGTGTGTCGAGATCCGCCTCCGTCAAGGGACGCAGCACGAGGCGATCGGTCTCGATGCGCAGGTCGGGATGCGGCCCGGGCCGGCAAGTCATGGTCTTGCCTCCTCGAAGCGCCGGCGCGTCAGGGCGGTGTTGACGTGGGGAAAGTCGCCGCCGCGCGGACGGGAGAAGAGGGTCGACGGGCCATCACGCTCGAAGCCGATCTTCTCCTGGACACGCAGCGAGGCGGTGTTCTCGGTGAAGGCGCCGGAGTAGATCGGTGTCGGCGCGATAGACCTCAAAGACGCGGGCGATGAAGCCGCGCGCCGCCTCGGTCATGTAGCCCTTGCCCCAATAGGGCTGGCCGAGCCAGTAGCCGATGTTGGGGCCGGGGCCGCGCTGGAGAGGCCCCGCGGCGCGGATGCGCACGCCGATGCAGCCGATCAGATCGCCGTCGAGGCGGATCGAGAAGACGGAATTCGGCGTCCTCGCTGGTCGGATTGACGACAATCGGCGACGAAGGCATGGGCGTCGTCGATGCTATAGGGCCAGGGCGGGGCGCTGAGATAGCGCACCACGTCCCAATTGGCGAAGAGCGCATAGATCTGCGCGGCGTCGTCGAGGCGCAGCGGCCGCATCGTCAGCCTTTCCGTCGCGACGAAGAAATCAGGCCGCTGTTTCGCGAGACCGGTCACGACGTCCTCCCCCTTGCGGCGCGCCCCAGGACTTGAGGCTGATCCAGTTGCGCCGGTCGAGCACGAAACGCTCGACGGGCATGGCCCCGAAATCGTGCGGCGAGCGGACCATGCCGGTCTCGCGGAACTGGAAGCCGCACTTCTCGACGACCCTGCGGGCGCGGGCATTGGTGACCCGGTTGGAGCACCACAGCCGGCTGATCCGTCATCGGCGAAGGCGCGGTCGATGAGGGCCTGGGTGGTCTCGGTGCCGTAGCCCTGGCCCCAGTGGCCTCACCGATGCACACGGAAATCTCGATCAAGCCGGCACGGTCGAGGACGGGCCCATAGGCGGCGGCGCCGATCAGCTGGGCCCCGGCGCTGACGAAGACGGCGAAACGCTCGCCCGGCTCGCCCGGCGCCGGTGCCGGTGCGGCGGTCACGTTCTCGGCGATGCGCGGGCTGCGCGACAGGGCCGCAGATGGCCAGATGATCGCGCTTGTCCGGGCATGCGCAGCATCAGCCTCCAGGTCGTGACGACCGAGGGAGGCGCCTGGTCCTCTTCGTCTCTGCCACCCCGCATGGCTTTTCTCCGATCAGAACGACAAAGGGGAGATGGCGTCCCATCTCCCCTTGTCGAAACGATCGATCTTCGCCGGGTCGATGAGACGCCGGCGGACTTGAAGCCGGCTATTCGGCAGCAGCCACCATCGGCTGAACCGAGACGTAGCAGCGGCCATTGGCTTTGGTGCGGAACTCGACGACGCCATCGGCAACGGCGAAGATCGTGTGGTCCTTGCCAAGGCCAACGCCCGTGCCAGGGTGCCACTTGGTGCCGCGCTGGCGAATGATGATATTGCCGGCGATCACGGCTTCGCCGCCATATTTCTTGACGCCGAGACGGCGCCCGGCCGAAGTCGCGCCCGTTGCGCGAGGAACCACCGGCCTTTTTGTGAGCCATGGTGCTACTCCTTATTCCGTGGCGTCGCCGGCCGTTTCGGCGGCGGCGTCATGCGACTGTCGGCGGCTTCCCGGCTGCGGCGGCGGCCTTCTTCGCCGGAGCCTTGCCGCCGGTCAGGATCTCGGTGATCCGGACCAGCGTTTGATGCTGGCGATGGCCGTGGCTGCGGCTGCGAATTCTGCCGCCGGCGCTTCTTGAAGACGAGGATCTTGCCGTCGCGGACCTGATCGACGATCTCGCCGGAGACCGAAGCCCCGGCAACCAGCGGGCTGCCAACCGTCTGGCCGGCCTCGTCGCCGACCAGCAGTACGTCGGTGAAGGCAATTGTATCGCCGGCCGCGCCGTCGACGCGCTCGACTTTCACGAGGTCGGAAGCAGCGACTTTATACTGCTTGCCGCCGGATTTGATGACTGCGAACATTTTTCGTCCAGCTTGCCGGCCCGACCCGAATGACCGGTGTCCGCCCGTGTACCTTTTGAGAAAAGCAAAACGCGGCAACTTGGCCGCGCCATAACCGGGGCGCACTATAGGGATGGCGCTTCGCCTGTCAAGGCGAAGTGATGCGGGGAATCGCGGCCCGGACCGGCCTTCCCGGCGGCGATCGGTGGCACCGGAAGGGGCGCTATCACCCGCAGGATAAGGCTTGTTCGTGCGGGGAGCGCTGTGTATGGTCCGCCGCGCCCGCCGACCGGGGCTTGCGGAGAGGTGCCGGAGTGGTCGAACGGGGCGGTCTCGAAAACCGTTGAGCGCGCAAGCGTTCCGAGGGTTCGAATCCCTCCCTCTCCGCCATTATATTTCCTATGTATTTGAAATACCTTAATCTTTTAGATTGTCATGGATTCTACCCACTAATCAACTTACGTCCTTCTGTTGGCAGCGTCTTGCCACAGCTGGGGGCAAACGGTTGTGTGCGTCGATCTTCAAGTCCAATCGGTGAAGCACTCCGATTACAACCGTCGTCGCCGGTTTCCGATGGAACCGGTTCGGCGCGCCCAAACCATTCAATCGGAACATCTAATTTATAATCAGCAGGTCCAGGGTTCGAGCCCCTGCGCGCTCACCAAATCATCCTAATAAAACCAATAGCTTATAGGCGCGTTCACGGCAGCTCCTCCCTTTTGTCGCGGCCATAGGCGCGGTTTCGTCTTACCGAGAGTGTCAATTCAGGCCACTCCGGCGCGGACCGAGTCAGGTGCCGCGTATGTACAGGTACGGGCCCGGCGTTCGGGGTCGATGCCATGGAGTGAGTGAGCGATGTCGAAGGACAGCGATGCAACGATGAGGAAGCCGCCCCGGCGGCTGTACCGGCGGGCGACAGCGGCCGAGATGCCGGACACATCAATTAGCATGATGAAGCGGTTGGAAGCCGAAGATAGGTTGACGCCGGTCCGGCCTGGCGGTCGGGACGTGTTCTATCCGGCGACCGAAATCGAAGCACTGGCGAATGGGGAGGGCGCATGATGTGAATAAGTGTCGAGACGTGACCTCGTCCAAATCCGACGCAACGCATTGATTGGCCTGCGAATTTCCTCCTCGGGATGGGGTCTCAATCGGCGCCGGGCATGACCCCATCACGAACGAGAATCTATTCGCTATATCATAGAGTTGGCAGCGATCTGGCAGGGGGCCGTGTTCGAAGCCGTTTCACACACATACCGCAAGTTGGTGCTCCGAAAGCGGCGGGCCGGCCTTCGCAGACCGCCAGGCTGCGCCTTGGTATCGCGCAACTTTCGCTTGGGTGTCATTCAGGCGGCCTCCCGCAAGGTCAGCACAGGCGAGGTTTCGATCCGACGCTCGGTGACACGCACCGCCAGGACGACAGACGCGGCGGCGGCAACAAAAAGCACGACAAGATAAGTCCAAGGAACGCTCAGGCTCTCCGGCGGTGGATCGAAGACCCCGGTCAGCAGTTTGACCAACATCCATGCGACCGCCGCGCCGACACCGGCGCCCCAGACGCCACCGATCGCGAAGATCAGAAGCGCTTCACTCCTCAGGAAAGCGAGCAGCTGCACGGGCTTCGCTCCCATTGCGGCCATGGCGGCGAAGCTCCTTCGTCGATCAAGGACACCTAGGGCCAGGACAAGGCCCGCAGCCGCAGCAGCCAGGATGATGGCAAAGCCGAGTTCGAGCCTGGTCAACCCCTGAAGGTCGACGGCGGTCAGGCTCGACCCGATCAGCTTCTGCGCTTCGCTGATGTCACGAACTTTCGCTCCGGGCAGTTCCTTCGCCAGGTCGCTCGCCCTCTGATGTACGGCTCCCGGATTTCCATCGGTTTTCATCAGAACAATTTCCGCCCCGGGATTGCCGGTCATCTTGGCGATGTAGCTGGCATTCGCGACCAGAAAGGAATCCCGCGGAGCGGTCGGAAACTCTCGCACGACCCCGACAAACGTGAACGGCACCTCGTGATATTGATGATCGGCGGACTTCTGCAGGCGCAGATTGATCGTGTCGCCGAGGTTGAGCTGAAAATCCTTCATCGTTTCATCGGACACCAGAACGCCGTTAGGCGTCGCCTTCAGCGTGGCGAGGGTGGCATTCGCGTCGCCATTGCCGAAATACGCGTTCGACATTGCCGTCGCTTGTCCGATCATCGACGGATCGATGCCATAGAGGTCCTGCAGATCCGTGCCCACATAGGCGAAGCGATGCTGCATGGAGACGGCGGCGCTGACGCCGGGCAACTTCGCGAGCCGCGGCAGCAGGGCACCCGCCGGCGCGGAAGTGGTGCCGGTTACGGTTACGTCGGCACCATTGGTCAGTTGAGCGTCGACCCGCGATTGCGCTTGGTAGCTTGCGTTGAAGACCGCGATCGAGGTTGCGAAGGCAAGTGACAAGGCCGTTAATGCCACGCCGGTCGTGATGCGCCGGGGCTGGCGAGACAGCGCTGCCGCGACGACCGGTGCCAGCGCGCCCCCGAAGATCCCCGCGGCATGTGTCATGAGCCGCTGGCCGCGCGCCAGCGCGAACCAGGTCGCTCGGATCGCCAGGAGCCCCATGCCGAGCCAGAAGAACAGCGGAGCCAGG
>CAWEUR010000021.1:0-123163 GCA_963812285.1 uncultured Alphaproteobacteria bacterium
GTGAGGTCGGCGGCCTGCCTGTCCCGAGGGCGGCCCTTCCGCGGGTTTGGATCGGGAGGTGATGCTTGAAGCTTCTTCGCGGGCGCGAGCGGCCACGGCGGCTAAGTCGGGTCTGAATTCTTTGACAGCTTGCTGCCATCGGGATCTTCGCCGAATTCAGCAGCTAGCGCGCGAAACGCCTCAGCGCGCAACCGCCCGATCTGGTCTCGTGCATAGAGGCATCGGGTCTCCAGCATCTGCAATTCCCGGATTGCGGTCGACCGGCCGCGATGCTGATGTCGTGGCAGGTTGGACCAATATGTTAAGAAGTGCGTATTCCCCAGATGGTTGGCCCGAGCTTCAGACGCTCGCCCGTTTGTCCGGCAAGATCGGCAACGACAGAAGAAGCTCGAGGATTTGAGGACGTCGATCGTAGGGGGTCACGGAGCGGACCTCGTCAGCGGCACCACCTCGCCGGTCGCGTCGCCCGGCTTTGCACAAAAGGCGGCCCACGCCGCCATCAGCCGTCGTCGCTTGGCAAGCGCATCGCCTCTCCGGTAAGCGGCCTCCGTCTTGTCGGTCACGACATCGGCCAACGCTGCCTCCGCGATCTCCCGCGGGAAGTTCGTTTGTTCGCCAGCCCAATCCCGGAACGCCGATCGAAAGCCGTGCACCGTCTGTTCCATCGCCCCGGGGCATGCCACGCAGCAGCTCCAACATGGCCATGTTCGACAATGGCTTCCCCGCCCGAGCCCCAGGGAACAGGAGGCCGGCCCCCGCTTGACTTCGCGCGGCAGAGCCCGCAAGACCTCGACGGGCACGGGGTCGGACAAAGGCACACGGTGGGTCCGGCCCGATTTCATCCGTTCGCCCGGCACGGTCCACAGCTTGGCGTCGAAGTCGATCTCGACCAGGTGGCCCCGATCGCCTCACCCGTCCGTGCCGCCGTCAGGATGGTGAACTCGAGCGCACGCGCCGAGATACGTTCTTGCTGCCGAAGCGCCTCCATGAACGCTGGCACTTCGCCATACGGCATCGCCGGATGGTCGTGACACGCTGAACCCGCGAGCGCGGTGGCAAGAGCTTGTCGAGATGTCCACGCCATCGTGCCGGGTTCTCGCCCTCACGGTGGTGACGCGCCTTTGCCCAATCCAGGATGCTCTCGATCCGTCCGCGCACCCGAGATGCCGTTTCGGTTCGCGTCGCCCAGATCGGTTCGAGGATCTTGAGCACATGGGCTGTCTCGATCGCCGCGACTGGCAGCTCTCCAATCACGGGAAAAGCATACCGAGTTAGCGTTGCCGTCCATTGTTCGGCGTGCTTCTCGCTCCGCCAGCCGGCACGGTGGGACGCGATGTAGCGCTCTGCGGCCTCGCTGAACGTGATGCGTTTGGCATCCTCCGCACGCAGGGCCGCTCGCCGTTCGCGTCGCGCCTCGATTGGGTCGATATCATCGAGCAGTTGCTGTCGTACCTGCCGTGCCCGCTCACGCGCTTCGGCCAGCGATACCGTGTGAAGGGCGCCGAGCCCCATCTGCCGGGCACGTCCATTCTGCGTGAAGCGGAACAACCAAGCCTTGGTTCCCCACCGCGACACCTGCAGCCACAGCCCGCCGCCGTCACCATAGCGGCCTGGCTGCTTGAGCCTGACGACCCTCACCGCCGAGAGCTTGTTGAGACTTCGCATTCGAACTCGCCGACCATCGCTTCTACCCACAACCGATTGTTGGAAGGTATCGGAATCGATCGGAACGGTCCAGACGACGATGACCTCTAATCCACGGAATCAACAGGAGTTTTTGGAATGATCCGGACAGCTCCGGATGCTCTGCGAACAGACCCTCCCTCCGCCAGCTACGCAGAATTGCGTGGTACCACGCTGACTTTCGCCCTAATGCGCAGGACCCGCCCAATCGCAATTCTGGGCAGCATTCGATGTCGCAGAGCCGCCGCGCGCGGCACCCAATACTCGCGGCGGCTCGCCGGTCGAAACTCACGGCACCTTGGCGTCAAGCGCAGGGTACATCACCACGCTCTCCTGCGCGGTCGGTTCATTCCGGCAGCCGATGCAGATGGCTGGCTCGTTGCCTCGGTTTACTGCAACGTGCGGAACATTGGCAGGAATGAAGAGATAATCGCCAGGATGAGCAACTTCACAATGCTGAAGTTCTTCACCGGTCCACAGTTCCAGATTGTCTCCGCTCAGCAAAAGGAATGCCAATTCGTGAAACTCGTGAACATGCGCCTTTGTGCGCCCTCCCGGCGGGATCGTCACCTTGCCGAACCAGATCATATGGGAGCCCAGCGTCTCGGCGCTTACCGCAGGAAAGTAATCAGAACCTTGCTCGGCGCGGTAGCCGCTGCCCGTCCTGACAACATAGCCTTTGGTCATGCGGCTTTCCGTCATTCTCGTCTGATCGTTGTTCGTTGTCGTCGGCATGGCCTACTCCTCTCGATGCTCGCATGCCGTCTCCATCGTGGCATGCTCGACGGCAGCCTCACGCATGGCATCAGCGAAGTCTTGAAGTGAGAGCCGAAGAGTCCCGAATTGTTCTAAATCGGATAAGCTCGCGCGCATGGACGGGCAGAACATCGCGTTTGGACCCTACGTTTTCGACTTTGGCCGGGGAGTTCTCCTGCGCGGGGCGCGGCCGGTCGCCGTCGGCCACAAAGGGCTCCTGTTGCTTGGGGCACTGTTGCGCAAGGCGGGCGAGGCGGTGACCAAGCCCGAGTTGATGGACGCGGCGTGGCCCGAGATGGCCGTAGAGGAGAGCAACCTTTCGGTTCAGATTGCAGCGCTGCGCAAGCAGCTCGGCCCAGCACCCAACGGCGGCAACTGGATCGCGACGGTTCCACGCGTCGGCTATCGCTTTGTCGGACCGCTGAACAGCACGGAGCAGCGGCTGGAGCAACGGTCGGGAGAGCGCGAGACGGAGCCCAGCCGCAAGCCGGTCATTCTCGTCTTGCCGTTCAGAAACATCGGCGTCGATCATGCGCAAGACTATCTCGTCGATGGGATTACCGAGGATGTCATCGTCGCGCTCACGCGATTCCGCTGGTTCTCGGTCATTGCGCGCAATTCCAGTTTCGCCTTCAAGGACAGGCCGGTCGACACGACAAAGCTCGGGATCGATGCAGCTGGCGAGCCAGGCATCCGCTACGTAGTGGAAGGGAGCGTGCGCAAGTCCGATCAGCTGGTACGCGTCGCCGCTCAGCTCGTTGAGGCCAGCTCGGGCACCCACATCTGGGCCGAACGATATGATCTTGAGCTGACCGAGCTGTTTGCCATTCAAGACGAGATTGCGGAACGCATTTCCGGCGCTATCGAGCCGGAAATGCTCAAAACCGAATCCGTCCCCGCCGCGGCACGGCACACCGGCAACATGACGGCATGGGATCTCGTCCGTCGCGGAACTTGGCATTTTCATCGCGTAACGCGCGAAAGTCATTTGGAGGGACGAGAGCTGTTTCGACAAGCGTGCGCGCTCGATCCCGAATTGCCGGAAGCTCATCTCTGGATCGGCCGCGTCAGCGCGGATTGGTGGCCTACGGTTGGAGCCAAGCGCCGAACGATGACATCCGTGAAGGGACGGAGGCGGCGCTCACGGCCATTCGGCTTGACGAGAAAAACCCCTATGCCCATTACGCTCTCGCGATCGTCAGCGCCTACGGCAATGCACTCGATCGTGCGATCGCCGCCGCCGAGCGAGCGATCGAATTGACGCCAAGCTTTGCGCTCGGGCATCTGGTGCTTGGCATGGCGCGTCTCTTTAGTGGCAACGCATATGAAGCGGTGGCGCCGTTTGAGCGCGGGCTCCGGCTGAATCCATACGACCCACAGAATTTCGTCTGGTTCAATCTGCTTGGGTTGGCACAGCTGTTTTCAGGATATCCCGATCAAGCGCTGGACTCGGCGATGAAAGCACAGAAAATCCGCCCGCAATGGCGGCCTGTGTTTGAGACACTCGCAGCCTGTTATGCCGCCCTCGGCCGCATGGAGGAGGCCCGTAGAACGGTCACCGATATGGCTAAACTGGACAAGCCCGAGGGGGATGCCCTGGCGCCCCTGTTGGCAAGAAATCCACGTTGGCGAGATCTAAGACTCGTTTATCTGGTGAGTGCTGGTTGGGAAGGATAGACGACACTAGGGAGTACGCCTTTTATGCTCCACTAGTGGCTCTTTCTTTTTTGGCCGTTGGCGGCAAAACTAGCGCGAGTTCCTTCGAAGTTCTGCGAGAGAATGTTGGATCCGGGTTTCTCTCGCTCCGCCAGTTCGCAAAAGTTCGCTGCGACACGCACATTTTCGATTTGTTTCGCAGATGAGCACGTGACTAGCGCCACGTCTCTTTGTGTCCGTGTGTCTATAGGCCGTGGCGATGGGGTGAAATGGGGCCGATCGGTCTTCATCGCTGTATGTCGCAGCTCTTCTATGGCTATGGAGTCACTCGCGAAGTCAACGCCGCCTGCGTTGCGTCGGTCTTCGCACGACGTTGTTTTCGCGGCGTTTGCTCCAAGAGACATCGCTCGGATTCAACGTTGCGTTTGACCGACCGGGCGCCTCGCTCTTGCTCCGCAGACCGCAAACCCACCTCCAACGGACTCCCGTTTGTGGGTCCGGACCCTAGTCGGTGATGGTCGTTGGGGAAGCAGGCGCGGACACGAATGCTCCTGCGACCGGCCGTTTTCCTCTTTCGGCGATCCTGGCCATCCCGTAAGCCGCGACGGTCATGGCGATGGCAAACACGCCGTAGGTCGCGAAGCCGGCTCGGATTCCCCAACTTTGAGCGATCGCGGACATAACGAACGGGAATAGGAACGAACCGATGCCGCCACCGGTCGCCGCAAAACCGATGGCCTGGCTCTGCGCGTGAGGAAAGCACTTCCCGAGCAGCGTGATGACGATCGGGTAGTAGATCGAGCAACCCAACCCAGCGAGGAAAACGGAGCCTTGGGCGATGCTGATCGTGAGCGGGGTGGCGGCGATGTGGCCGAGAAGGGCCAGCAAGGCGATCGACACGGTCGCCAGTATCGAGAATCCAACCAGCACTGCGTCCTGGCGCGACCCCTTGTAGAGAAGCGGTACGCCGAAGCGTCCGGCGAGCAATCCAGCCCAGAACAGTGAAACGAGCAGCGCGCCGGCCGCAGCCGAGTAGGCAAACGAGGCCACGAAATACTCCGCGACCCAGTTCGAAATGCCCAGTTCGACCCCGACGTAGAGGAAAAGCGCCACAAACGAGAGCCAATAGGCCGGATTTGCACTCAGGCGCTCCGACACCTCGTCGCCGGTGGTCGCCTGGTCGGTGGTTTTCGGCAATGCGATGAACCACATCATCACGACCAGCAGCGCGGGAATCAGCGCCATTCCACGGTAGACGAAAGTCCAGCTCAAACCGCTGTGCATCAAGATGCCGACGGCGAGCGGCCCGAGGATTGCGCCGACGGCAAATGCGCCGTGCATCAGGTTCATCGGCCGACCGGTGCTGTGCGGATCGATACGCAGCGTCGCCGTATTTACGCCGACTTCGATGCAGCCCTGACCGAGACCGATCAGCGCGCTGAGCAGCGTGTTGGCAAAAGGATCAGGGGTGATGGCAAAAAAAGTTAGGCCGACGATTTCGAACAACAGCCCGAGCACGATGGTCGGCTTGGGACCCCAGTATTTTATCAGGTAGCCCGCGGCGAACGACGACACGAAATAGGCAACGGCGCCAGCGCCAATCACGACGCCGGCCACGAAGTAATTCCACTGGAAGTCGGCGAGGATCTTGGGCAGCGTCGCGCCGATAATGGTGATCGACGTGCCGAACAGGATGAAGACAGCGAAAAGCGCAAAAAACAACGCGCGGAAACGATGTTCGATAATAGGCATGACTCTGGTTAACTCCGTACGGAAACGACGGACGAGCGGTGATGGGCCCTGGCGGCCGACCAGTTGAAGCAGCGCTGCGTAAGTTAGCACGAAGCCAGCGACGCTCGAACCGTCGCTGATGGCTCCGACGCCGACCCACGAGATGCGCCGGCACGCTCGCCGATTGGCGATCCCGCCGTCGGCTTGCAGACCTGACGTTGCGCTCGCAATCAGGTCAGAAATCGACAAATCCGAGCGCAATCCTGCGAGAGAATGTTGGCTCCCAGTGTCTCTCCCTCCGCCAATACTTTGTTTATCTCTATGAAAAGCTCAAATCTTTTTACCTGGCTTTGATCTTACCCACTAATCAACCGACGTCCTTCTGCTGGCGGCGTCCTGCCTCGGCTGGAGACAATTCGTTGCGTGCGTAGATCTTCAAGTCCAATCGGTGCTGCACTCCGATTGCATCCGTCGTCGCCGATTTCCGATAGAATTAGTTCGGCTCGCCTGAACCATTCAATCGGAACAGCTGTGTTTTGATCAGCAGGTCCAGGGGTCGAGCCCCTGCGCGCTCACTAATTTCCAACATAATTTCAATTGGTTGTAGAGATTTCTCTGTCCGGATTTGGGCGAGGCAAGTTCCGTGTCCGCGCTATGTCCGCGATTTAGCCGCCGACAATCGCCATCGGCCGGGCGCCCGCCTGGACGGCGCGGATCATCGCCGCATCGCCGCCGAGGGCCGTGAGCGCACGGGTGAGCGCTGCTGTGAATAAGTGTCGAGACTTGAGCCCGTCCGAATCTGACGCAACGCGTTGATTGGCCGGCGGATTCCCTGCTCGGGGTGGGGTCCCGATCGGCGCCGGGCATGACCCCACCACGAACGAGAATCTATTCGCAATATCATACGGTTGGCAGTGAACTGGCGGGGGCCAGTCTTCGAAGCCATTTCACACCCAAACAGCTCATCACTCGACGGGACTGGGCCAAAACCGAAAAAGACTATCAAAGAGCGACGGTAGAAGTGGCCGCCGCCGTCAGATCGAGAACTCCGTCGGCACGCTGCGACAGTCCATTTCGAATTCCAACTCCACGACGGGCGGCCGGGCGAAACACCAAGTGATGCCGGAGTGTCCGGCGCCCCGGCTGATCATCATGTCGATGAAGGGATGGATGTCGCGGACCGTGTAGACATGGGTCGCGGTGGTGTCATTCCAGCCAACGCAGAGCGCCGTTAGCCGATCCTCCATCGCGGATAGGACGAACTGTGCCTTCTGCTTCAGTCCGGTTGGACTGACGTCGCCGCGGCGGACGATGTGATCACGGTAGTTTTCTCGCCCCTCTGGCACTTCTCCGCTGCCAGAGATCACGAAAGAGGGTCGCGTCGCACGGGAAGGTCGTGTGTAGGCGAAGGCATGGATGACCGATACCTCAGCCGTGCCGAGCTCGGGACAGACGTTGCTGCGAGCAACCGGATTCCGACCCTTGTCGAGGATACCCCATCTTTCGAGCGTCCCGACATAGTGCCGGTTGAATGACGTGAAGCCGGCCTCGGTGAATGGTGCGGGCGAACGCAATTCGCAGGCGCAGAACGCGGAAAGAGGCCGGTCCACGCTCCGCAGGTATTTTTCGATTTGCGCGAAACCTTCGTCGAGAGGCGGCTCTGTGTGAAAACGGACGCGCACGATCTCATGTCCGTCGAGCGCGGCAACTCCTGCCGAGTATTGAAAGACACCTTCGATATAGCGGTAGCCGCCTTCGGTGAAGATCCGTGTATGGGCACTCAAGCGCTATTCCCTATCGCACACTGGTCAGACTGTTTCCCTGGCTGGCAATCAGCAGGCTCAAACCGCCACGACACCGGCAGTTGCCAGCGAACCTCGAACCGCGTCCGCCACGGCGAGGCCGGCTACCGCGTCAGCGAGCGTGACGACGGTCGGCTTAGTGTGGGAACGGATACACGCGACAAAATAGGCATGCTCGTTGCGTAGCGCTTCGTCCAGGTCCGTCGGGACATTAATCAGCCGGACCTTGTCACCGTAGAGGTTAAGGATTCCATCGGCTTGGAGTTCGACGCTTCCGCGTTCGCCGATCACCTCGATCCGGTCGGGCGGGGACGCCTTGGTCGGGAACGTCCAGGCGGTCTCCAGCTGCCAGACCGGACCGGCGTCCTTGCTCATGGTGGCGAGCGTAATCGATCGTGACGTGCCGGACGGACGCCGGTAGGCCAAGACTGTCTGTGGGGATGCGCCGCTGATCCAAAGGGCAAGATCGATATCGTGGATCATCGTCATCAAGACCGGATCCTCGGTGTAGCGGACCGCGTGACTGTCGTCGCGATGGCGCCGGGCGGTCACGGACAGGATCGGCCCGACCTCCGTTGACCGCGCTATATCGACCATCCGCCGGTGAGATTCGGAGAAGCGCAGGACATGACCGGGCACGATGAAACCGCCGCTGCTGTGCTTCTCTGCTTCCACCAGTACCGAGGCTTCGGCCGCGGTCATTGCGACGGGCTTTTCCACGAGCACCGGGATGCCTGCAGCGAGCGCGTATCGTGCCAGCGTCACATGGGTCGGACCCGGGGTCGCGACGATTAGGCCGTCAGGCCGCACGCGGTCGATTAGCGCCTCCGCGTCCGTGCCGGTTGTGGCCACGCCAGCTTGCCGGGCCGTTGTCTCGGCCGCGGCCGCGTTGACGTCGGCGATCCCGACGACCTCGGCATCAGCCATCGTCGACAGGAAGCGAATATGTTCGCGTCCAAACGCGCCGGCTCCTGCAACTGCCAGCCGGACCCTTTCAGTCATTCGATCCTGTCCCAGAGTTAGCCGGATGTGATCGGCTTCAGTCAGGCCTGCCGACCGTCGTGATGTTGGCACGGACGAGAATCGGCTGAAGTGACGAGCCTATCGCATTCGGGCTGACGCAGCTCGCCGCCCATGAACACGTGGTGCCATCGGGATTGCATGTCGTCGACTACCGGCTCCCGCGCCGCGAAGTGAATTTCGCGCGGCCGTACGGCTTGCAAAATTCTTTCGACATTGCGGCCGGTGACGCCGCGCCCAGGCATGACCGCGGTCCGGTCGCCGGCACGGCAAATGAGGCCGCCAATCAATGGAAACCCTCCCAAAACGCTGGCCTACTGTCCGGATTTGAGCACGCACACGGCTCCGATCTCCATCAACGTTTCCAACGCGGCGCGGACGCCATCGACACAGACGACACAGGTTTATAACTTCACAGCTGTCTCCCCGCCGCGCCGTATGGACGACGATCGAAAGATCACGGCGCGCGCAGCAACGGTAGCAATGCGGAGCGCTATCCCTTCAACACGCCTTCCGCCAGCCCCTTAAAGAACAGCTTCTGAGCGAATGTGAAGGCGATGATGCCCGGCAGGACGACGATGACGTAGACGGCCGCGAGATTGGGCCACGCCCATTGGCCCTGCCCACCTTGGGCAGCTGCGAGGACGACCGGTATGGTGCGCTTCGCTTCGTCGTCGATTAGCGTCAGGCAGAGCAGATATTCTCCCCAGGCGGTGACAAAGTTCACGATGAAGATGACGACCAGGCCGTTGCGCACCATCGGCACGCCGATCGTCCACAGCGTCCGCCAGATGCCGGCCCCGTCCATCGTCGCAGCCTCGATCACCTCATGCGGCACGAGCTGAAACATGCTGCGCATGATCAGCACGCTGATCGCCAATTGCAGCGTGATGTATGGCAGAATCAGCCCGCTGGTGTTGTTGATCAGGCCAAGCCAGTTCTGGGTCTGGTAGATGCTGATGATCGAGACGACGCGCACCGGGAGGTATAGCGATACCAGCAGCAGCACACGATCGACACCGGCGCCCTTCGGCTTGAGATGCACAAGGGCGTATCCGCCGAGCACGGCGCAGAATGTGGTGATCAGCACGGTCGCGGCGGTTACATAGATGCTGTTGAACAGGTTGATTGGCAGCGTCCTGATCCGCTCGAACACGAACGAGTAGTGCGTGAAATCGAAACTGGCGCGGCCAGAAGTCGCCCCGCATGGAATCGGGAAGCGACTTCATCGACATCATGATCACCCAGGCCAGCGGCAGCAGGATGATCGATCATGAAGAAGATGATGATCCCGTGCCGCACGATGGCCGAGCGGTTCTTCTTGAACCAGCCCGGCTCCTGGTGCCGCGACGAGAGGCGCTCATTGAGATCGCGGCTTCATGCGTCATGGCCGATCAGTCCCGTGGCCGGAAGATGCGGATCAGGAGGACCATGACGATCATCATCGCAATCGCGCCGATCATGCCGATCGCCGCGGCATAGCCCTGCCGCCAAAGTCCGGTCTTGAAGGCCTGGTCGTACATGAAGATCGTCCACGTATAGGTCGGCGAGGCGCGGTTGAAACCGCCGAAGATGAGGTATTCGTCGATCACCGCCATGGCGGTGCCGAAGCGCAGCACGACCAGGATCATCATGATCGGCGCCAGACGCGGACGCACCACGTGCCAGAAGACCTGCCACTCGGTGGCGCCATCGACGCGGGCGGCGTCGGGCATGTCCTTGGGGATCGCGGCTAGTCCGGCGAGGAAGAAGATGGTGTGGTAGCCGAGGCCCCACCACACTTCCATGATCGCGACCGAGGGCAGGGTCAGCGAAGTGCCGCCCAGCCACTGCGGCGCGTTTTGCAGGGTGAACAGACCGGTCGTGCTGACCAGGAAGTGGTTAATCGGCCCCGCCTGATAATTGTACATCCACTTCCATAGCACGAAGATCAGCGTGCTCGGGATCACCGCCGGAATGAGCAGCACGACCCGGTAGAGCGTCGCCAGGCGCGGGTTGCGTCACCCGGTCGATCAGGATCGGCCAGGAGGAGCGGCAGGATGATCGTTCCGGGCAGGAACATGATGGTGAAGAGCGCGGCGCGCCACGAGGCTCTGCCACATCAGCGGGTCGCTCAGCGCCTCGACGTAGTTGGCGAAGCCGACCCAATGGGCCGGGTCGTTCGACAGGAACTTGTAGTCGGTGAAGCTCAGCCAGACGACGCGGACGATCGGCCACACCTGATAGCCGATAAAGAAGACCAGCGCCGGCAACAGAAGCAGCCACGCGCCAGGCCCTGTCGCGAAAATGCGGCGCGAAGACTTGATCGCCTTGGAAAGGCGCTGCCTGGGTCGGATGCGATCGTCTGTGCCATGCGTCCCGATTGCGGCACGACCAAGGCTCGAGGACCAGGGCGGAGTATCCGCCCTGGTCCCGCTATGACTGGGCGGGCGAATCAGCCCTTCTTCATCTCGGCCTGGACCGCGTCGACGACCTTCTGCATGGCCACCTTGGGATCGGGCTCCTCGCCCTTCAGGTAGGTCTCCCAGATGGGCTTGCCGATCACGAACTGCTGGAGGCCGAACAGGTTGTTGGTGATCGCCTTGGCCTCGTCGAGCTGGCCGCGCACCAGTCCAACGAAGGGAGGCATCCAGTCCGGCTTGTTGGCTTCCCAGTCCGCATAGATGGACTTGTAGGGCGGCAGCTGGCCGGGATGGATACCCGGGGTCCCGACGATGGAGTCCTTCCAGATCTGCTGATCGTAGGTCAGCGCCTTGATGTACTCGGCCGCCTTTTCCTTGTTCTGGCCGTGCTTGAACAGCGCACAGCCGGTCGTCCAGAACACGGTCGAGCCTTCGCCGTTCGGCGAACTTCGGCAGCGGCCCGAGATGCAGCAGCGTCGGATCATCCCAGTTCGCCGCCATGCGCAGCGGCGCGTTGAAGTACTTGACGTAGAGGGCGACGCGCTGGGTGGCGAAGGCGACTTCGTCCGGCGTGCCGTTCACGCCGCCGTCCGACGCGCCTTCGAGCAGGATGTCCGGATTGGCCATCGCCATGATCTTCTTCATCATCTTCAGCGCTTCGACCGCCGGCTCGCTGGTGAAGTCGAACAGGCCCTCGGGCGTGTAGACGTCGCTGCTCATGCTGTGGGTGATGGGCGCCACCGAGCGCCAGCCGTGCGAATCGAAGGTGGCGCCCCATGGCGCGGCCTTCGAGTCGACGACCTTCTGTCCGGCGGCCAGGAAGTCGTCCCAGGTCGCGGGCGCCTGGTCGGCGACGCCGCCTTGTCTGTCAGGCCCGAATGCCAACCGGTCCCGATCACGTCCAGCAGGAACGGCCAGCCATAGATCTTGCCGTCGATGGTGTTCTCTTCGCGGATCGAGGGAATGATGTCGTCGAGCACATCCTTCGGGATATAGTCGTCCCACGGCTCGATGACGCCGGCTTCCTTCATCGCCGTCATTTCGACGAACGGCGTCTGGCCGACATAGACGTCCCAGCGTGCTCTCGCCGTTCTTCGCCTCGGCCACGAAACGCTCGATGCCAAAGCCCTCGACGGGCGCGATCTGGTAGTTGATGCCCGGGAACTTGGCGTTCACATCGGTGGATGCCGGGATGAAGGTCCTCGATCCACTGATAGAACGTCGGCGTGAGCGGCCGGTCCGGCGGCGAAGGCCGGTCCGATGCCGCCTTTCGTGGCCGCCGCGACGCCGGCCATGCCAAGCCCGGCGACCAGGCTTCGCGTGAGAAACTGACGCCTGTCGATCTTCCCCTGAAGCAACTGCCGGCGCAGACGCCTCCTGCACCACGTGCTTCTCTTCGTTTGTTCGGTCATCGGTTCCCCTCCGCGATTGATCGGGATGTTGCGTGGAGCTTTTTTCGATGCCGTCGTTCCAGCAGTGTGTGTTTTTCGGTTTCCTGTGCGACTTCCCGGCTCGCCCT
The DNA here is from genome assembly GCA_963812285.1 of uncultured Alphaproteobacteria bacterium. Taxonomy (GTDB): domain Bacteria; phylum Pseudomonadota; class Alphaproteobacteria; order Rhizobiales; family Kaistiaceae; genus CAVSRC01. The sequence continues at coordinate 12,570 of CAWEUR010000021.1, forward strand.
CCCGAGGCCCTCACTGCGCCCACGTTGGACCTCGACATTGGCCCATGGCGGATACTATCAGGGAGAAGCAGTGACGACGCAAGCGGTTGAGGGAGGAAGAAGGATGGGGGTGCTCGATCAGTTTCGCCTCGACGGCAAGCGGGCTTTCATCACCGGTGCCAGCAGGGGATTTGGACGAGCGATTGCGCTCGCGTTGGCGGAGGCCGGCGCCGACCTCGTGCTCACCGCGCGCGGCGCCGACGACCTGGAGAAGACGGCCGCGGACGTCCGTGACACGGGCCGCGACGCGTGGACATATCCCGCCGACATTTCCGATCCGGCGGTCTGCGAGGCGCTGTGCGACCGGGTTCTCGACGAGGCGGGCCCGATCGACATCCTCGTCAACAATGTCGGTGGCCGGCAGCTCAACGTGGCGATCGAAGACACCGATGTCGAGACCTGGCAGAGCTTCATCGATCTGAACCTGACGCATTGCTTCATCTGCACGAAGATGATCGGCGGAGCGATGTTGAAGCGCGGCGCCGGGCGCGTGATCAACATCGCGTCGATCAGCGGCCTCATCGCCAATCGCGGGATCGGAGGCCGCCACTACGAGACCGCCAAGGCCGCGGTCATACATTTCACCCGCACCATCGCCGCCGACTGGGCGCCGCGCGGCGTCAATGTGAACGCAATCTGCCCGGGGCTGTTCATGACCGAGCCGAACCGGAAATGGGCGAAGAGCAATCCCGACGTGATCCGCACGTTCGTCGACGCCATACCAATGGGCCGTGCCGGCGAGCCGGAGGAGATCGCGCCGCTGGCGGTTTATCTCGCTTCGCCGGCGTCGAGCTACATCACCGGCGGGGTATTCGTCATCGACGGTGGCTACACGCTCTGGTGAGCCATGGGCCGGCCGTGTCCTCCCGCCGGGGAGTCTGTTCCACGCTCACCCGCTTCGATAGGCTGACGCCATGAGCTATCGCGCGATCTATGCCTATGCCTGGGACGTGGCGGACGTCGGCGTGTCGAATTTCGTCGCGGAGGCCAAGGCACTCGGCCTCAACACGGTGACGTTTGCGGGGAGCTACCACGCCGGCAAGTTCCTCGGCCGAAAGGCAAGACCGGGAAGGTCTATTTCCCGGAAGACGGCACCGCTTATTTCCGCGTCGATGCGCAACGCTACGGCAAGATCAAGCCGCTCGAAAACAGCCTCTTGAAGCGGCAGGACACGCTGAAGGCGCTTTGCGAGACCGACATCGCCGTCAACGCGTGGATGGTGCTTCTGCACAACACGCGGCTCGGCACGCTCCATCCCGAGGCGACCGTCGAGAACGCCTTCGGCGACCGCTACATCTACAACCTGTGCCCATCGGCGCCCGAGGCGCGCGAATATGCCGTGGCGCTCTGCAAGGACGTGACCGAGACCTATCCGGTCATCGGCGTGTCGCTGGAGACGCCGGGTTTTCTTCCCTATCAGCACGGCTTCCACCACGAGTTCGCCCTTCTCAAGCAGAACCGGTGGCTCGACGCACAGCTTGGCCTCTGCTTCTGCGCAGCATTGCGTTCGCGGCGCCGCCGCCAAGGGCATCGATGCCGCCAGCCTGCGGCAGCGGGTCGCCAGCGCGGTCGAGTCCTATCTCGAGCAGCGATCTCGATATGCCCGACGACATGGCCGAGGCATTCTGGCTCGCGGATATGCTTGACGAGCGAGCTCGGCGCCTATCTTCGTTATCGCTGCGACACCGGTCACAAGTCTGGTGGCGGAGATCCGAGCATCCGTCCGCAAGGATGCAGCGTTCGCCGTGATCCCTTCGGTCGCCCGGCCGACGGCAGGCGCGTGGTACGAGGGAACGGACCTCGCAGCGCTCGCCAGGATCGCTGACGCGATCGAGGCCTGCTTCTACGAGCCGAGCGTCGAGCGGGTGCGCGCCGATGCCTTCGACGTGCTGCGCCGGGTCGGCAGCGCTGAAAGGGTGCGCGGCCTTCTGCGTCCCGACTAGCCCGACCTCCAGAGCAAATCTGAGCGTCGTTGGAGCGGTGATGGCTCTCCACGAGGTCGGAATCAACGACGTCGCTTTCTACAATTATCGTCATGTGCGTCGTGCCAGTCTTGCATGGATCGCAGACGCACTGGCAACGATGGGAGACTGACGATGCAGTTCGAAGGCAAGGTAGTCGCGATTACCGGGGCGGCGGGGGGCATCGGCAAGGAACTCTGCCGGCATTTCAGTGGCGAGGGCGCTGCCATTGCCGCGTTCGACAAGAGCCAGACGGTCAAGGACTTCGCCGAGGAATTGCGCAGCAGCAGCATCCGCGTCGACGCGGCGGTCGTCGACATTGGCGACCGTGAGGCCGTTGCGGGCGCGTTCGCTCGCCTCCAGGCATCGCTCGGCGACTTCGATGTCCTCGTCAACAACGCCGGCGTGTCGACCAAGCCGAGCCTGGAGAAGACGACACCAGAGGAGTTCTCCGGCGACGTCAACGCCAATGTCAGCGGCACCTACAATTGCTGCTACGCCGTGCTGTCGCAAATGAAGGCGAAGAGGGCTGGTGCGATCGTCAATATCGGGTCGGTGAACGGCCTCGCTGCCCTCGGCGATCCCGCCTACAGCGCCGGCAAGGCGGGTATGATCAGCCTGACCAGATCGCTGGCAACCGAGTTCGGGCGGCTCGGCATCCGTGCCAATATCGTCTGCCCGGGAACAGTCCGGACGCCCGTCTGGGCGCACCGCATTGCTCGCAATCCGAAGGTTCTCGAGCAGCTTACCCGCTGGTACCCGCTCGGGAGAATCGTTGAGCCGATCGAAGTCGTGCGGGTGGTAGCATTTCTGGCGTCGGACGCCGCATCGGCGATCACCGGCGTCACCTTGCCCGTCGATTGCGGGTTGACCGCAGGCAACATCGTGATGACGCGCGAGTTGACCCTCGAAGAGCCCTGAGAGCGGCCCGAGGGTCTGGGATCGCGCTGCGATGCCGAATCCCATCCGACGACAGCCGGCGCCTCTGCCCGAAGGCCCGCCCTGGACGAAGAGCGGACGCCGGAGCCGGCCTACCGCAGGTCCACACGATAGAGCCGCCGCGCGTTTTCGTATAACATTGCACGCTGTTCGGTGGCGGACAGATCCGCGACGAACGCTTTGAAGCCGTCGAAGATCGCGTCGAAAGTCGACCATAGGCGACCCACTGGGAAGTCGCTGCCGAACATGCAGCGATCCGTCCCAAAGCAATCGATGCAATGCCGCACCACCTCGCGCAGGCTGTTCGGTGTCGGGTCCGGATCGTAGGCGGCCAGCGCCGATATCTTGAGGCTGATATTCTCCGCGCGGCCGAGCAGCTTCAGGCCGCGTCGCCAGCGCTGCATGCCTTCCGGGTCGCGATCGACCGGACTGCCACAATGGTTGACGATGAAGTTCTGATCCGGGAAGTCGTGGGCAAGCCGGGCGAGCTGCTCGGCCTGATAGGGATAGAGCATAACCTCGAGCAGGAACCCATGTCCGGCGAGCAGCTTCACGCCACGCCGCCAAGCGGCATCGTCTGCGATATCCCCACCGGTGGCGAAGCATCTGCTGGGTTGGGTCGGATGCCAGCTCAATATCTGCCGGATGCCAACACATCGACCAACTTCGGCCAACCTATCGAGCACGTTGGCCGCATCTGCCGATCCGAGTGGCGCGCGGCCGATATAGCGCGCGGCGACACCGGAAGACTTATCAAGCGTCTCGAGCCATCGGATCTCGGCAAGCGAGCTGTCGGCCTTGTCCCAATCGGCCTCCACATGGACGGTGGCGACAACATTCTGGTTCTTTGCGTCACGCCGGTAATCTTCGACGAGATAATCGCGCCGAATTGGCGTCATGTCGCCGAGCGGCTGTGTGGAATTGCCCGCCGGACGAAGCCACGGATGGCGGTCCATCGCGATGTCCCAAAGGTGATGATGCGTGTCGATGATGGGTCCGCGATAGCGTTCAGTCACACTACTGATCCTCCGCTTGGCCGATGTGTCTATGCCTTTCGACTCGGCATCACACAGCACGCGCCATGCACCCGCCCTACGTCCCGCCAGAGGTCGGCAGCCATCTTGAACGCGAGAAGACGGCTTGGCGTCATGCGCCCTGGGGTCTTGCGATCGCCAATCCTACGATCTCTCGGCGTTTTTGGAGATCACGCACGCATCATGGCCAGGGCGATGTCCCGATAGATCATTGCCGCACGCGGCAGGTCGTCCTTCGGCACATATTCGTCGGGCTGGTGGGCGACACTGAGAGAGCCCGGTCCGAGCACGATGCCGACGCTCCCGGTGGAGCGGAAATGGACCAGATCGCAGCCGCCGGACAGTCCGCCTGGCTGCGGCAGCGTCACGCCGTGGCGCGATGCGACGGCCACCGCCTCGCGTACGATCGGCTCATCGACCGCCGTTTCCGCCGGCCCGGCCATGGTCGAAACGCTCACAAGTTCGGTCTCTACTTCGTGATCACGCCGGGCGCACTGCAGTATTGCCTGCAACTCCGCTTGGATCGTTTCGAGCTCCTCACCAGGCAACAAGCGCCAGTCGAGACCAATCTCACAGGTGTCCGGGATGATGTTGTCGGCGATGCCGCCAGCAATGCGCGTCACAGAGAGGCTGGCATTGCCGACCAGCGGGTGATGATGGGTGCGCAGTTGCCGATCGCGCTTGTCGAAGAGTTGGATCAGGCGGTCGGCGGCGAGGATCGCGTTCACGCCGAGCTCAGGACGGCTGGAATGGGCGGCTTGGCCAAGGACGCGAATAAGCGGCCGAAAGCATCCTTTGTGAGCTGCAAAGACGGCGTTGCTCGTGGGCTCGCCGACAACCACCATGTCGATCTTGGGCGGCTGCGTCACAAGAGCCTTGGACCCAGTGCCGTCGACCTCCTCGTCAGCGACGAAGGCGAGGAGAAGGGTGCCGCGCCAAGCATCGCGCTCGGCCAACAGCAGGCGACCGGCCTCGGTCATGGCGGCGACCGCCCCCTTCGCGTCGCAGGCCCCGCGACCGTGAAGTCGCCCGTCCCGCTCGGTCAGACGAAACGGATCATCCGTCCATCCGGAACCCACCGGAACCGTATCGAGATGCGAATTGAAAGCGAAGCACGGGCCGACACCATTGTCGAAGCGTGCAACGATGGATGCTCGGCCTCCGGCGACAGTTCGTATCTCGACGGCGAAATCGGTGTCCTTGAGATCGTCGGAGAGCAAGGCCGCAGCGTCTGCCTCCTTGCCTGGCGGGTTTTGCGTGTCAATCGCTACAAGGCGTTCAAGCAGCCCGATGAGGCGGCCGGCATCAGGGGCTTCGGTCATTTCACCAGCACTTCAGTTGCCGTGTATGCATTTTGGTGACGCGATGCGGGGACGCGAACGCGTTTGAACAAACGTCTGACGTCGGCGCGAGCTCCAGCAGTCGGATCGTATCCGCAGCCTGGGTTACCGCGAGGTCAACAGCCGCCATAGCGCGATCGGCAATCGTAGATGAGCTATGTCGGAATTCGGATGACGGTGCGGGTCAGACGGCGTTGTGAACCACCGTTTCGATGATTTGACGTCGGTGTTGAATTTAACGCCTCGCACGACCTTGGACAACTGACTTTCACCGTTGGCGCTCTGAGGTACTATTTCAACGATTCCATCAATCGGCAAGCAGGCGGTGATCTATGCCCGCGTCCCCTCCAAGGAGCAGGAGAAGGGGGCTTCTCGATCCCGGTGAGCTGAACCTGCTCAAGGAATACGCCGCCACCAACGGCTTCGCGGTGGCCGAGGCGTACATTGACGTAGAAGTTGTCAAGCAAACGGGCGGCTCCGCCTTTGGCGAGATGGTCGCTTATCTCAAGGCGCATTCGTCTGTTCGTGTGATGCTGGTCGAAAAGATCGACCGGCATTGCCGTAGCAACCGCCGAGGCTATAGCACTACTTTGGCAGAATCTAGAGGAGAGAGACCTGCGCCAGTGGGGGCAGCAAATCGGTGGTGGCTGCACGAGTGCGTTTAACATTGCCAGCCGGATTGAGCAGCCCGGTCTGATTGTTAGTGCATTAGCGGCCTCGGTTCTACCGGGATGAGGGTTTCCGGGTCTGGTGGTCGGTAGCCCGGCGCGCTGTGTGGTCGCTTTGTGTTGTAGTGGCGACGCCAGCTTCCAATGATGATCTGAGCTTCGCAGAGCGAGTAGAAGATCCCGCCGCTGAGCAGCTCATCCCTGAGCCTGGCGTTGAAGCTCTCGCAGTAGCCGTTCTCCCAGGGTGATCCGGGTTCGATGTAGGCGGTCCTCGCCCCTGCGGCAGCGATCCAGTCTCGGACGTCCTTGGCGACGAACTCTGGGCCGGTGTCCGGCCGGATGTAAGCAGGCGGCCCGCGCAAGATGAAGAGGTCGGTGAGCGCATCGATTGCATCGGTCGAGTTCAACTTGCGGCGGACCCGGATCGCCAGGCATTCCCGGCTGAACTCATCGAGGATGTTCAGCGTGCGGAACGCCTTGCCGTCATCGGTTTGGCAGTGGACGAAGTCGTAGGACCAGACATGGTTCCGGTGTTGGAGTCTCAGCCCAACGCAGGAACCGTCGTTCAGCCAAAGTCGCCCCTTCTTCGGTTGCTTTGCAGGCACTTTCAGCCCCTCCCGTCGCCACAGGCGTTGGACACGTCCGTCGCTGATCTGCCAACCTGCCTCTCTCAGCAGGGCTGCGATCCGGCGGTACCCGTAGCGCCCATATTGCCGAGCCAGCTCGATCATGTCGGCGACCAGCGCCTCATCGGCTCGCCCTTTCGGACGGTGCCGCTGGGTCGAACGGTGCTGACCGAGAACCTGGCAGGCTCGACGCTCCGACACCGCCAGCCGAGTACGGACATGGTCGATACAGGCGCGACAACGTGAGGGGCTCAGAAGTTGTGCTGCGCAGCCGCTGACGCGGATCCCCGAGCGGCCTCGGTCAGGATCAGCTTGTCCAGCGTCAGGTCCGAGACCGCCTTGCGCAGACGCTCGTTCTCTTGTCTGAGCCGCTTGAGCTCCCGCAGTTGGTCGGTTCCCATGCCGCCATACTGCTTCCGCCAGCGACAATAGGTCTGCTCGGTTATGCGAACCCCGCGGATCGCATCCACCCGCGCCATTCCCTGTCCGACAAGAACCTCAACCTGCCGAAGCTTCGTGACGATCTCTTCCGGCTTGTGTCGCTTGTTCGCCATCTCTGGTCCTCCGTTCCCTAGCCATGCGGTGGACCAATTCGGCGAGGAGGGCTCAACGGCGCAACACAAGGACCGCCGTTTACCATGATGACCTGGGGTTGGCGCCGCATCGCCAGTTCACACCACGTCAACACTTCCAACCTAGCTTCGGCCTCCTCCGCCAAGGAGCGGAGAACAGATGGCCGGACTCGTCGCGACTGGCACTGCGATACTGATCAACGGGCTTGCGTTACTCGGGATGGCGTTCATCCTCAGCCGTGGCTTCCCGTGGCTGCGCGCGCGACCGGCGCGGCATCGTGCGATCATCCTCGGCATCGCCTTCAGCGCGATGACGATCGGGACGATGACGATGTCGTACCCGATGGGTCCAGGTTTCATCGGCGACCTGCGCCACGTCGTCATAGCTGTCGCTGCAATCGTCGGCGGCCCCGTCCCGGCGCTCATCGCGGCGTTGGCCGCCATAATGTACCGCGTTGGTTCCGGCGGCCAATGGGCCACGGGGCTTCTGGGGATCACCATCACCACTGGCCTGTCGATCGGTTTCGCACGAATGAAGCTGCCGAAGACGCCGCGGAACTTCGCGTTGTTCGGCGTCATGCTGGCGTGCGCCATCGCGACGTTGCCGGTCGCCTCTCTGCTCTTCTCGTCCGTGTCGGCGGAAGATGCAGTCCGAACCAGCGCGCGGTTCCTTTCCTACATGGTGTTCATCTTTCCAATCGGTATCGTTGTGATCGGCGGGCTGCTGGAGAGTGAGGACCGGCGCGCTGACGAGGAAGCCGAACTCAGGACCCTTAATGCGTCGCTTTCCATTCAGGCGGCGCGCGAACAGGGCGTCTTCGAGAGCTCCGGCGTTGCAATCGCGTGGGCCGATCTCGGGACCGGCCGCATCATCCGGGCCAATCCGCAATACATCAAGTTCACCGGCTATTCCGAGGAGGAACTGACCAGCAAGCGCTTCGACGACATGGCGATCCCCGAGGAACGCGAAATCGATTCCGCCGCGATCAAAGCGCTCGAGGCCGGTACGCTGACCTTCGTGACCGACGAAAAGCGCTACCTGCGCAAGGATGGCCAGGTCGTGTGGGCCTTGCGCACGCTCACCGCCGTCAGCGAGGGGGGCGCGCCCCGCGCCGCGTTCGTGACGCTCCAGGACATCACCGAGCGCAAACAGTCGCGCGATCAGATCGCTTATCTTGCGTCGCACGATCCTCTGACCGGCCTTTACGACCGGGTCGTATTTCACGCAAGGCTGGAAGAGGCTATCGCCCGGCGGAAGCCGGACGAAATCGTGGCGGTGTTCTTCCACGACCTCGACGACTTCAAGATGATCAACGATACGCTCGGCCACCCGACGGGCGACGCGATCCTGATCGAGATGGCCAAGCGCCTGACTGCCTCGCTCGCCGAGGACGATATCGTCGCGCGGCTCGGCGGCAACGAATTCGCGGTTCTGCGCGGCGGCATGACAGACGAAGCGGAGGTCCGCGCCCTTGCCCAACGCCTGCACGACAGCATCACGGAGCCCTACGCGACCGGCGGCGATCCGGTTAAGGTCAATGTCAGCATGGGTATCTCGCTCGGGCCGCGCGACGGAAAGGATGCCGACGCGCTCATCAAGAAGGCGGATATCGCGCTCCACACGGCCAAGGCGACCGACAACAGCCCTTACCTGTTCTTCGAGCCGCAGATGGAAGAGGAACTGGTGGCGCGGGAGGAACTGAAGGTCGATCTCATCGCCGCGATGGCCAACGACGAACTGGTGATCGAGTACCAGCCGAGTGTCGATCTGCGCACCGGCGCGGTCACCAGCTTCGAGGCGCTCCTGCGCTGGCGGCATCCGCTCAAGGGCATCGTTCCTCCGTCCGAATTCATTCCGCTTGCCGAGGAGACCGGATTGATCGTGGCGATCGGCGACTGGGTGCTCAGTCAAGCGTGCCGGGAAGCGAGGAACTGGCCGGCCACTGTCGCCGTAGCGGTGAACGTTTCGTCGGCGCAGTTCCGCGGCCGTTTGTTCGCACTCCGCGTGGCCGAGATCCTGGCCAAGTCGGGATTAAATCCGCGGCGGCTGGAACTGGAGATCACCAAGTCGCTCCTCCTCCATGGCAGCGAAGACAATCTCCAGCGCCTGCGCGATCTCCGGCATCTCGGCGTCAAGATCGCGCTGGACGACTTCGGCACCGGCTACTCCTCGCTCGGTTATCTGCAGCTCTTCCCTTTCGACCGGATCAAGATCGACCGGTCGTTTGTCGTCGGCCTGACTACCCGTCCGGAGTTCCAGGACCCTGGTCGGGGCCGTCATCGAACTCGGCCACTCGCTGAACATGCGGATGACGGCGGAGGGCGTCGAAACCCAGGAACAGCTCGACCTTGTGTCCGCCAAGGGCTGCGACGAGGTGCAGGGCTACCTGTTCAGCAAATCCGTGCCGCCGCAGGCGATCCCGGCACTGATCGCGCGAATTGCGGCGCCCGCCGAACCGAACACCATCGCAGCCGGATAGTTCCCGACCTGCCGAGTGGCTGATGCGCATTTGGCCCGCTTCGCGTCATTCGCGACCGGTGCACTCCGCGCCAGCATCGAACAATGGTCGCTACACCTCCGAAAGCGGACGTAAATTCAGGGCACCAGAGGCAACGCCATTGGCCATGGAGGGTTGATGACTGTGGAGCGGCTTCGAAGCCTGCCCCCAAATCGCTGCCAACCACATAGTGTTGTGAGAGGATTCTGAGCGAAAGCTATCGATTGATTTGCATAAAACTTCTGGTCGGCGATTTACGGCAAGTTAGCGACGGGATGGTATCGAGCATCTATCGTTGCGACTGGACCGATCCCGGGACGCGCGACACTGGCACAAAGGTCGCTGTCGAAGGCGTGGGGCCATCGTTGTCCGCCCAGTCTGAGCTGTATGGATTTGGTCATACAGCAGATTGAGAGACTGGTCATGAACGAGTCTGCCACGCATAAGGGCGCCAGGCGGTCGAACCGCCGGCCAGTGGACGTGCTTCCGGTCTTGCCCAATCCCCCAGGCGATCTGTTCTGGGAGATGAACAGGCCCGGCGCCGCGTTCGAACAAAACGTGGTCGGCATCGTCGTTGTCCGGGCCGACGGTACCATTGCTTACATCAACACATATTTCGCCAGCCTGATTGGCGAATTGCCGGCGGACCTGGTCGGCAAGCCGATTCTTGATTTCGCTCCGGAGCAAGACAAGACGGCGATCGCCGAAGTTGTGAAGGACTGCATTTCCGGCAAGCGCCGTTTCGTCCAGTTCGAGTCCACGGTAGCCCACAAGAGTGGAAGGACCGTCGATATTTTCATCAATGCGTCGGCAGCCGTCTTCGAGGGGCAACCTGCCGCGATCGGCGTGGTGATCGACATCAGCGCCCGCAAGCAGGCGGAAACCGCCCTTCGCACCAGCGAGTCCAAATACGCGAACGCGCTCAAGATCATCGACGCTGCTGACTGGGAATATGACGTCCTGGCGGATCGTTTCATCTTCAACGAAAACTTCTATCGGATCTTCCGCACCACCGCCGAGGCGGTCGGCGGCTACACCATGAACTCCGCCGAGTATGCCCGGCGGTTCGTTCATCCGGATGACAGAGAAATTGTGGGGGCCGAGGTCAAGGCGGCAATCGAGACAAATGACCCCGACTTCTCCCGCACAATCGAACATCGCACGATCTACGGTGACGGAACGACAGGCTGGATTTCGGTGCGCTTCTTCATCACCAAGGACCAGGCAGGACGGACCATCAAGACCAATGGCGTCAATCAGGACATCACCAAACAGAAGGAGGCCGAGGTTGAAATCATAAGTCTGTCGCGGTTCCCGGAAGAAAATCCTAATCCCGTGTTGCGCTTCTCGCCGGGCGGCACCATCACTTTCGCCAACATGAGCGCGCAGCCGCTGTTGAACCTTTGGGGGCGCGCGGTCGGCCAGCTACTGCCCGATGATTGGGTTGCGATCGCGTCTGAAGTGCTTTCCTCCGGCGTGAGCAAAGCGGTCGAAGTGACTTGTGGCGAGCGGGTCTACTCAATCACTCTCAGCGCCAATCCGGCCGCCGACTTCGTCAACGCCTACGGTCTCGACATCACCCAGCGGAAAGAGGGGGAACAGGCCCTCGCCGCCTCCGAGTTGAAACTTCACACCGCACTGTCGAACATGTCGCAGGGCCTCATGATGCTCGATGCAGGCGGCAGGTTGATGTTGTTCAATTCTCGCTTCGCCGAAATCTACGGACTGCTTCCCGACCAGATCCTGCCGGACATGACCGGAGCGGAGCTTCTGGCGCTCACAGGTTCAAACTCGGACCTCCGGGATATGGATCCCGAGCGCACGCTCGCTCAGATGCGGAAAGCCGCCAGTGGAGCTGAGGAAGGACACTATATCCAGAACCTCAGCGACGGCCGGAGCATTGCTGCCACCTATCGGCCGATGCCGAACGGCGGGATCGTCGTGACGCTGGAGGACATCACCCAGCGCAAAGAGGCGGAACAGGCCCTCGCCGCTTCCGAGTTGAAACTTCAGACCGCTCTGACGAACATGTCGCAGGGCCTCGTGATGCTCGATGCAGAGGGCAGGCTGATGTTGTCCAATCCCCGCTTTGGCGAGATTTTCGGGATGCCGCCCGACCAGATCCTGCCGGGCATGACAGTACCGGAGCTCATGGCGCTCGCAGCTTCAACTCGGGCATCCGGGATATGGACCCCGAGGGCACACTCGCTCATACGGAGAACGTCTTCCGTGGAGGCGAGGAAGGATCCTTTATCCAGAAGCCTGAGCGACGGCCGGAGCATCACCAACACCCTTCGGCGGATGCCGGACGGCGGGGTCGTCGTGACGTTCGAGGACATCACCCAGCAGAAGGAGGAGGAACAGGCCCTCGACCGCCTCCGAGTTGAAACTTCAGACCGCACTGACGAACATGTCGCAGGGTCTTCTGATGCTCGATGCAGAGGGCAGGCTGGTGCTGTTCAATCCTCGCTTCGCCGAGATTTACGGGCTGCCCCCCGAGCAGATCAAGCCGGGCATGACCATACCCGAACTGATGGCGCTCGCATTGCTGCCTCGGGAGTCCGGGATGTCAACCCAGAGGCCACTCTCGCTCAACATGGAGAAAGTCTTCCGTGACCCCGCGGGTGGAACATATGTCCAGCACTTGACCGACGGCCGAAGCATTGCCGCTTCATTTCAGCCAATGCCGGACGGCGGGATCGTTGTGACGTTCGAGGACATCACCGAGAAACTCTTGGCCGAGGAAAAGATCAGGCATCTGGCACACTATGATGCGCTGACCAATCTGCCAAACCGCGTGGCCTTCTACGATCAGATGGACACCATCACGAAGCACCTGCGCCGGGCCGAATCCATCGGGGTGTTGAGTCTGGACCTCGACCACTTCAAGGCGGTCAACGATACGCTAGGTCATCCCATTGGCGATCGCTTGCTGCGGGAGGCGGCCCAACGCATGCAGAACTGCCTGCGCGACGAAGACATCGTGGCCCGGCTGGGCGGAGACGAGTTCGCCATTCTCCAGGTTGCGGTCGAAAGACCTGCGGACGTCACTGCGCTCGCGACCCGCCTCATCGAGGCCGTCGGGGCTCCTTACGACTTCGACGATCGCAAGGTGGTCGTGGGGGTAAGCGTGGGTATCGCGCTCGCTCCCAGCGACGGAGACGAGCCCGATGCGCTCATCAAGAACGCCGATCTGGCCCTCTATCGCGCCAAGGCCGACGGGGGCGGCGTCTACCGCTTCTTCGAAGCCGAAATGGATGCGCGCATGCAGGCGCGTCGCGTCATCGAACTCGATCTGCGCCGGGCGATCAGCAACGGCGGCGAGTTCGAACTGCTCTACCAGCCCATCGTCGACGTCAAGACCGGGAAGATCGCCAGCTGTGAGGCGCTGGTGCGCTGGCATCACCCCGAGCGCGGCCTCGTCATGCCTGAGGAATTCATTCCGGTGGCGGAAGCGACGGGGCTGATCGTGCAACTGGGCGAATGGGTGTTGCAGCAGGCCTGTGCAGAAGCCGCGCGCTGGCCGGACGACATAGCGGTTGCGGTCAACCTCTCCCCGGCTCAGTTCAAGAGCAAGAGCCTCGTTCCGGCCATCATGAGTATGCTTGCGGCTTCGGGACTTCCTGCCAACCGGCTCGAGCTCGAGATCACCGAACTGGTCCTTCTGGAGGAAAGTGACGGCGCCTTCGCCATTTTGCATCAGCTCCACGATCTCGGGATCAGGATCGCGATGGACGATTTCGGCACCGGCTATTCCTCCCTTGGCTATCTACGCAGGTTCCCCTTCAGCACGATCAAGATCGATCAATCTTTTGTTCGCGACCTGCCCGGCAAGGAAGACAGTCTTGCGATCGTTCGTGCGGTGGTCGGACTGAGCAGCAGCTTGGGCATCAAGACCATTGCCGAGGGCGTGGAGACCGAGGAGCAACTCGCCAGCATCACCTCAGAAGGCTGCACCCAGTCCCAGGGGTTCCTCTTCAGCAAGCCCCGCCCGGACACCGAGGTCCGGCGGATGCTCGGCAAACAAGCCGCAGCAGCCAGCGCGGCGGCTTGAACGGCAGCTACCGGCTCGGCCAAAGCCGAGCGCGCAAAGACGCCGCCACAAACTGACTCTCACTCAAATGTTGGCCCTTGCGGCCCACGGCGCCCCGGCACCCGCCTGCCATTTGTGTGACCCGGGCTTCGAAGGCCGCCCCCGCCAAGTCTCTGCCAACCGCATGGTATCGCGAATAGAGTCTCGTTCGTGCCGGGATCATGCCCGGCGCCGATCTGGACTCCGCCCCGAGTAGGGAATGCGCAGGCCAATCAACGCGTTGAGTCTGATTTGCGCGGGGTAATGTCTCGACGCTTACTCACAGCCTGTCTTCTCGGCACGGCCTGGAATGTGACAGCGCTATTGCCGACCCGCGGCTGCATGATCGGCAAGCTTCCTGAAGAAATCCCGGAAGATCGCGTCCCGATCGATCGCGTTGGCGACGCGGATCAGGTGCCTGGAGCTGTCGACGCTCCATGTCACCTGATCGGTGAGAACCGGACTGTGGACCAGGGAGGTCGGCGTCCAGCTTTCGTCAATAAGGTAGCCGATCGGCGCCATGTCCCAGATCGGCTTCGACCATCCGACGTGATCCCCCTCGTACTCCTTCACGCGCCGGGTCAGGAATGCGCCGACCGGCCCGTGCGGCTCGACATAACGCTCGAGTTCCGGGATGGTCGTGCTGAGGAAGCGCACGACCCCCTCGCACGGGAGCTGGACGACGGGCACACCGGAATCGAACAGCACCCGGGCGGCCTGGACATCCTGCTTCAGGTTGAACTCGCGCGTGTGGGGCCAGTAGAGCGCGTGACCACCGAGCCAGACGACGACCATGTGCTCGATGATGCGCGGTTCCAGAAGAATGGCGGAGGCGATGTTGCTGAGCGCTGCGAGCCCGACGACATAGAGCGGATCCGACACGGGAGACGCCATCGCCCGGTCGATCAGATCCGTGACGGCGGGGTTCTTCTGCGGAACGAGCTTTACGCCGACATAGTCGGTGGATCCCCGGAACGCAAAACCGTCCGACTTCAGTCCCATCAGATCGAGAAGACGGCCGATCTCCTCGTAGCTGCGCTCCATGCCGTCCGCCGGCCCACTCGAACGTGTGTTGAAATAGGGCGCCGCATAGATCGCCTCGACGATCATCCTCTCGGGCGAGAGCAGTGCATAGATCAGGGCAAACTGATCATCGATCTCGTTGTAGGTGTCGGTGTCGATCACGACCCGGATCTTGCCGGTTGGAGGCGCGAGGCGCGCCACGCGGTCGTACTCGGCTATCTTCGGCACTGGCATGGGCATTCCCTCCAGATGGTCGTTCGGCGCGGTGACGGATGGCGACGTCCAAGACCTGCATCGAACCTTGCCAAAACCAGCAATCACTGCCGGGCCGAAAACGACGCGTGCGCCACGAGGCCCCGACCGTCTGGTCCTTCCAGCAAGGCAAACCTGCCTCCGAAGAGAGTCACGATCTCCGCGACAATCGACAGACCGAGGCCGGCCCCATCGCTCCCGGGCGCTCCGCGGCCGAAGCGCTCGCGCACGCGCTCGCGCAAATCCGGCGGAATGCCAGGTCCGTTGTCCTCGACGTCAAGCATGATCTCGTCGCCCTGGTGCCGGACACGAACGGTGGCGGAGGCGCCACGTCCCGCATAGCGCACGGCATTGTCGATCAGGTTGCCAAGCATTTCGCCAAGGAGCATCTCATCACCCCGGACAAAGGCAGATCCTTCTGCCTCGCAGCCGAGGTCAACGCCACGATCGGCAGCCGAACGCACATGTTCGGTGGTAACGCGGCGGGCAAGGGCCACCAGGTCGGCCGTGGCGGCGGTCAGCGTGTCCGACGCCGCTTCATCGACACGGGCGAGGAGCAGGAGCTGCGACAGGACCCGCTCCGCATGCGTCACGGCCCGATCAGCCTTGTCAGCAGCCGAGTGTGCTTCGCTCAACGTTTGCGCGCGCATGGAGAGAGCGAGTTCCGTGCGCACGATCGCCAAGGGCGTGCGCAACTGATGGCTGGCATTGCCGGTGAAGTGACGCAACGCACTGAGCGCCGTGGACAGACGCGACATGAAATTGTTGATCGTCAGCACGAGGCCTTCTACTTCGCGCGGCACTTTGTGTTCGATCGGTCTCAGGTCATCCGACGAGCGGCGACCGATCGCCCCTTCCAGGCGATGAAGCGGGCGGAGGCCCGCCGTAACCGCCAGCCAGACGATGATCGCCGCGCTTATGATCAGCAGGCCCTGGCGCGCGGCGGAACGAAGGAGAATGTCCTCCGACAGACGCTGACGGGCACTTGTCGTCTCGGCGACCGTGACGCGAAAGGGAATCGATCTGAGACCCGAAGAAGCGGCGCCGTTCAGGATAGCAACGCGGATTGGCTCGTTGCGGAAGGAGGCATCGTGAAACGACAGGCCGGTGCGCAAGTCCCCGCCGCCATCCGGCTGGGGCAACGCCTGGTAGCCGGTGATGAAAGTGCCGGGTGGACCATCCACGCGATAGAAGACACGATCCTGCGCGGCGGACGTCAGCATGTCGAGCGCGACGTAGGGGATATCCACCTCAAGCAGACCGTCGTCTCCAACGACGACACGTTCACCGATCGCCTGGGCGGAGCCGGCCAGGACGCGGTCGGAAACCCGATCGGCGAGGGCACGAGCGGAGCGATAAGTCTCGATCAGCGCAACGATCCCGATGATGACCAGCGGCACGAGAAGCCAAAGAAGCAGACGGCGGCGCAGGGAATAGGGCGTCGCGACCGGGGCCATTATCCCGCTGCATCCTCTTGCAGGTAGTAGCCAAGGCCGCGGGCAGCGCGAATGGTGACACCGACAAGGGCAAGTTTCTTGCGCAGCCGACTGACATATTGCTCGATCGCGTTGTCACTCACGTCCTCGTCGAAAGCCGAGAGGGACTCCACGATCTGCTGCTTGGACACGACCCGGCCGCTCGCCAGCAACAAGGTCTCGAGCACACTCAACTCGCGCGCCGGCAAGTCGATGGCCTTGCCCTGGCAGGAAAGCAGTCGCGCATTGAGATCGAGGAGAAGCGGGCCGAATTCCGCAATTGACGATCCGAGGCCGGCACGGCGGCGCAACAGCACACGGATACGCGCTTCCAGTTCGCTCACCTCGAACGGCTTCGCGAGATAATCGTCGGCGCCAAGATTGAGGCCGCGCACACGCTCGTCGAGAGCGCCGCGCGCGGTCAGCACGAGCACCGGCGTCGCGTCATGACGCGCGCGCATGGTGCGCAACACCTCAAGGCCGTCCATCTCCGGCAGGGTCAGGTCGAGAATGACGAGGTCGTGGCTCCGGGTGGCGATCGCGGCATCGGCGGAAACGCCATCCCCGACAGCGTCGACGGCGTAGCCACTTCCCTTGAGAACCTTGCTCAGCCCAGCAGCCAAGACCTCGTTGTCCTCGACAACGAGAATGCGCATCGTTTCCTCCCGGCCCTCAACCTACCGCCGACGCGTTTTCTTGTGAATGCGCCTGTCGACAGGCATGGTTGGCCGATGAAACGGCATCTCGCATGCATCGCTGCGCTGGCTGCAGCGTCGTTGCTGGGCACACGGGCGATCGCGGACGTCTACCCGGCCCTTTCCGGCAATCCGGAGGCGCGGGCGGTACTGGTCTATTCCGCTCTCGACGAGAACATCGCACTGCCTGCGATCAAGGCCTTCCTGAAGGCCAATCCCGACCTCGCCCTCGACTACCGCGAACTCCAGACCATCGAGATCTACGATCGGATCACCAAGGAAACCGATGCCGGCAAGACAACCGCCGACGTGGCGATCTCATCGGCAATGGACCTGCAGATGAAGCTTGCCAATGACGGCTATGCCCGTGCCGTGGACCTCGCATCCGCCTCGGCCCTGCCGAGTTGGGCAATCTGGCGCAATACCGCATTTGCGCTCACCTTCGAGCCGGCGGCGATCGTCTATAACAAGCTGGCGTTCAAGGACCAGCCGCCGCCGAAGACCCACGGCGAGCTGACGCGCTTCCTGCAGCGAGGCGGGCAACGATGTCTACGGGCGGATCGGCACCTACGACATCGAGCGGGCCGGCGTCGGGTTTCTCTTTCTCGCCCGCGACCAGGAGCACTACCGCGACATCTGGGACCTCGTGAAAGCGATGGGCGCGGCCGGCGTGAAGCTCTACTCCAACTCCTCGGCCATCCTCGAACGCGTCGCCGACGGACGTTTCGTCGCTCGGCTACAACATCCTCGGCTCTTATGCGGAGGCGTGGGCGCAGACGGCCCCAACCTCGGCATCATCCTGCCGTCCGACTATACCGTGGTGATGTCGCGGATCGGCCTGGTGCCGGTGGCCGCCGCCGCCCCCGACCTCGGTCGAGCGGTTCCTCGACTTCCTGATGTCCGAAGACGGGCAGCGGATTCATGGCGCGCGAGATGCATCTGCCGGCCATCCATCCAAACGTTCGTGGCGACGACACGATCGGCGCGCTGCAGGCGGCGCTTGGCACACAATTGAGGCCGGTACCGGTCAGCCCGGGCCTCCTCGTCTATCTCGATCAGGTGAAGCGCGCTCGGCTCATCCGACACTGGAACAACGCCCTCACCGGTCAATAGATCGATCGACCGGATCGATACATTTCGCACTGCAGCGTCAGCTTGGTGTCAGCTTCACCCTGACAATCGGCCGGATTGCCGCCCTCAGGGCGGCCGAACGACTCTTGGGAGGATGTCATGAAAACGGTTCTCGGCCTCGCGGCCGCCCTCGCCCTTTTGACGCCCCTGTCGGCCCAGGCTTTCGAGCCCGGCTCGACGGAATGCATCGCCCCGGCTGGCGCCGGCGGCGGCTGGGACTTCACCTGCCGTCAGGTCGGGAAGGCGCTTTACGACCTGAAGATCGTGCCGGACCCGGTTCAGGTGACCAACCTCGCCGGTGGCGGTGGCGGCGTCGCCTATGCAGAGGTGGTCAACAAGCGCGACAGTGACAACAACCTCATTGTTGCCGCGTCGTCTGCAACCTCGACCCGTCTGGCGCAGGGCGCGTATCCGGGCAATACGATGGATCAGGTGCGCTGGGTCGGCGCCATCGGCTCCGACTACGGCGTTATCGCCGTATCGGCGAAGTCCGACATCGACTCGCTGACGGCCCTGATGGACAAGATCAAGGCGGATCCGTCCTCGATCGCCTTTGCCGGCGGTTCCGCGGTCGGCGGATGGGACCATCTCAAGGTCCTCATCGCTGCCAAGGCCGCTGGCATCCAGGACATCCGCAAGATCAAATACGTGGCCTTCGAGGGCGGCGGCGAAGCCGTGACCCAGCTCCTCGGTGGACATGTCCAGGCCTTCACCGGTGACCTGTCGGAAGCCAGGGGCTTCGTCGAGTCCGGCGACATCAAGGTGCTGGCGGTGCTCGCGCCGGAACGGTTGCCGGGCGACTTCGGGAAGTTCCCGACGGCCAGGGAGCAGGGCATCGATGCTGTCGGCGCGAACTGGCGCGGCTTCTACGTGCCCGGAAAGATGTCCGACGACGCCTACAATTTCTGGGTCGGCGCCATCAAGACGGTCTACGCGTCAGATGAGTGGAAGAAGATCATGGCGGAGAACGGCCTGATGCCGCTCAACTCCTCCGGCGCCGATTTCGAGAAGTTCGTCGCCGAGCAGGTTTCGGCGACCCAGTCGCTGTCCAAGGAAATCGGCCTGATCAAGTAGCCGAGCCCTCGGTGGGGCCGGCATCGCCAAGGATGGTCAATTCCATGAGCGACCGTGTCTTCGGCGTCCTTTGCGTGTTGCTTGCCGGATTCTTCATCTGGCAGGCAACACGGATCGAGACCGGCTTCATCGTCGACCCGATGGGGCCGCGGGCCTTTCCGATTGCCATCGGGATCACGCTCGCCATGGCGGCCATCTATCCGATTGTCCGGCCTGACCCTCGACCTGACTGGCCAGCCCTCGGCCGGCTTGCCGAGATCGCCTTCGCAGTCGCGCTGATGATCGCCTACGCGCAGGTGCTGCCGAGGCTGGGCTTCGTCGCTTCCACGACGGTGGCGGCTGGCCTCCTGAGCTGGCGCCTCGGTGCAAGGCCCCCGCTGGCGGCGCTTGCCGGCGTCGTCATCGCCGCTCTCATCTATGTGGTGTTCCACCTCGCTGCTTGGGCTCACCCTCGCCCGCGGGCCCTGGGGATTCTGACAATGGATTCTCTGGTCGCGCTCGCTCACGGCTTCGAAGTCGCCCTGACGTTTCAGAACGTCGGCCTTGCCCTGCTCGGCTGCTTCATCGGCACGATCATCGGCGCCCTGCCCGGTCTCGGCCCTTCAAACGGGGTCGCCATCCTCATCCCGCTGGCGTTTACCCTGGGCCTGCCGGCGACACCGGCGCTGATCCTGCTGACCAGCGTCTATTACGGCGCCATGTATGGCGGGCGCATTTCCTCGATCCTGCTCAATATTCCGGGGGACGAGCCCGCCCTCATGACCACGCTCGACGGCTATCCGATGGCGCGCAACGGTCAGGCGGGTGAGGCGCTCGCGATCTCGGGCATCGCGTCGTTTGCCGGCAGCTTCGTCGCCACTTGCGGTCTCGTCCTTCTGGCACCGCTTCTCGTCAAGCTCGCGCTTCTCTTCGGCCCGGCAGAATATTTCGCCCTTTTTACGGTCGCCTTTGCCACACTCGGCGGTATTGCCAGCCGCAATCAGGCGAAGGCGGCCATCGCCGCCGCTCTCGGCCTTGGCCTGGCCATGGTCGGCGTCGATCATCAGACCGGCGTTCCGCGCTTTTCATTCGGCAATGTCTACCTCTATGACGGCTTCAATTTCCTGGTGGCGATTGTCGGCCTTTTCGCGATCTCGGAGGTCTTTCTCTTCCTTGAGCACAAGGGCGAGGGCGATGCGGATTCGGGCAAGCTGAAGATTGGTCGGGCAACGGCGCCCTTGTCGATGATCCGAGCGTGTCTGGGAAGCATCGCACGCGGTACCGGCCTCGGCTTCCTCTCGGGCGTGCTCCCGGGTGCCGGCGCCTCACTCGGATCGTTCGTCGCCTATACGTTCGAAAAGCGCCTCTCGGACAAGGACGGAACATTCGGCAAGGGCGACCCGCGCGGCGTCGCGGCACCGGAGGCCGGCAACAATGCGGCAGCCGGCGGCGCGCTGGTGCCGATGCTGGCCCTCGGCGTGCCGGGCTCGGGAACCACGGCGGTATTGCTCGCCATGCTGCTCGCCTTGAACATCACGCCGGGACCGCTGCTGTTCCAGTCGAACCCGGATGTCGTCTGGGGCCTGATCGCGGCGTTGTTCATCGCCAATGTCATGCTGCTCCTCATGAACATTCCGATGGTCACGCTCTTCGTGCGAGTGCTGCTCATTCCGCCGCGCTACCTGATGCCGGCGGTCGCGATGATCTCGTTTGTCGGCATCTACGGTATCTCCGGCTCGACCTTCGACCTCATGGTGATGGTCGGCTTCGGTGTGCTCGGCTATGTGCTGCGCAAGCTCGACGTGCCGCTCGTTCCGGTTATCCTCGGAGTCCTTCTCGGCAACGAAATGGAGAAGAACCTCCGCCGCGCACTGACAATCTCCGACGGCGATCTTTCGATCCTGTGGGGCTCGTGGCTGGCGATCGGATTGTGGACGTTCGCGATTGCCGGCTTCGTCGCACCACTCATCTTCGGCCGCTACTTCCGCCCCAGAATCACCCGCACCGTCGATGCGGTAGAAGCCGACGCCGATTGAGAGGATTTCGGCGAACGGATGTCGTCGGCGCGCGGTTCGAGCAGCGCGTCGCGACGGTAATCCGCTAGTTCTCGTGCATGCCCTCACGGGGAAGCGAACGGCGCTGGGCGGCGATCCTGAAGATCGCGTTGGGCGCGCCATAGCCGGCATAGCCATTGCGCCGCTCGACAATCTCGAAGAAGAACCCGTCGCCGTAGCTCTGGCTGTAGAGCTGCAGGAACTCGCCCGCCTCGTCGCGATCGTAGAGGATGTTCTCGGCCCGCAGCTTCGCCACGAATGCCGGCTCGAGAGCGAAGCGTGCTTCGAGGTCGTCGTAGTAGTTGGGCGAAATGACAAGCGGCTCGAAGCCGCTGGTTCTCAGTGCGGAACGCGTGGCGAACATGTCGTCGGTGCGCAGCGCGACGTGCTGCACCGCCGAGCCGAAGGTCTCGGCGACGAAGTGGCCTGCGAGGGTCTTCCAGTTCTCCGCGCCGTTGAGGGTGACACGCAAGGTGCCGGTGTCGTTCTCAATGACCTGGCTGCGCACAAGACCGGCGGGATCGACAACGTCCACCATCGGCGTCTTCCGCGCCTGGAAGATGGCGGTGTAGAATAGGAGCCAGGTCAGCATCTCCTCGTAGTTCATCGTCTGGGCGATGTGGTCGATCGCGATGAGACCCGCGCCCGCGTTCCCGTGTCCTGTCGCCACAGGCTGGAACTCGACGTCCCAGACTTTGGCGAGATCGGACGTGCCGTCTATGAAATGGATGACGCCGCCCGCGACGCCGCGAATGGCCGGAATCTTCAGCTCGCCTGGCCCGACCGGCTGCGAAAAGACATCCGCGTCCAGCGCCAGAGCGCGCTCGACGGTCGCCTTCGCATCGTCCACCCTCAGCCCGATGTCGCAGACCGAGGTGCCGTGGGTGATGTAGGAGGCATGGGCGAAACCCTCGCGCTCGCTATTGATGACGAGATTGATCTCGCCCTGGCGCCAGACCGCGACGTCTTTGCCGATATGACGCCCCGCTTGCGAAAACCCAAGCGCGCGGAACATGTCGGCAAGCCTCTCGGCCTCCCGCTCGTCCGCCGCGAATTCGACGAATTCGATGCCGTCGACCCTGACGCGATCGGGTATCGCGGGCATGTCGATGGACGGAGCGGGTTCGGCGCGCCGCACCTGGTCCATCAGATAGACGAGGGAGCGGTGTCCGTCCCTGGCAATCGAACGCGGCGACCCGCCGCGGAACTGGTCGTTGAAGATTTCCAGCGAGAGGACATCGGAATACCCAGTCGCAGCCACGGCGCGCATGAAGTCGACGACCGGCAGGTCACCTTCGCCGGGCATGTTGCGGTAGTGCCGGCTCCACGACAGGGGATCCATGTCCAGGCGGGGCGCGTCGGCGAGTTGCACGATGAAGATCCGATCGCCGGGCACGGAGCGGATCGATCCGACGTCGATGCCGCGCGCCAAAGTGTGGAAGCTGTCGAGGATGAGTCCGATATTGGGATGGTCCGCGCGTCGCACGATCTCCCAGGCGTCGCGATGGTCGTTGACATGACGCCCCCAGGCGAGCGCTTCATAGCCGACACGCAAGTCGCGTTGCGCGGCGCGCTCGCCCAGTTCGTGAAGGTCACCGACCGCCCGGTCGATCCCTCCAAGAGAGAGCGGCGATACGTTGGAGCAGATCAGCATCAGGTCGGTGCCGAGCTGCTGCATCAGGTCGAACTTGCGCTCCGCCCGATCGAAGGCGCGGGCGCGGAGCGGCTCCGGCATGCCCTCGAAGTCGCGGAATGGCTGAAACAGGGTGATCGTCAGCCCATGATCCCTGACCATCGCTCCGACTTCTTCCGGCTTGCCGTCGAAGGCGAGGAAGTCGTTCTCGAATATCTCGACACCGTCGAAGCCCGCTGCCGCGATCGCGGCGAGCTTTTCCCTCAGATCCCCGCTGATCGAGACGGTCGCGATCGAGGTCTTCATGCGCCTACCCCTGATAGCCGAGCAGCCGCGGAACGAAGAGCACGAAGTCCGGCACGAAGGTGATCAACGCCAGAGCCGCCACCAGGACGATGATGAAAGGCGCGAGGTCGCGGACGATCGCGCCAAGCGGCTGCTTGGTGATTCCGGCAACGATGAAGAGCAGCAATCCGTAGGGCGGCGTGATCAGTCCCAGCATCGCATTGACCACGACGACGACGCCGAAATGCACGGGATCGATGCCGAGGGCTTTGACTGTGGGGATGAAGATGGGGACGATGATGACGAGAATCGCGCCGGCGTCGATGATGCAGCCGAGCGCCAGGAACAAGATATTGATTGCCAACAAGAATCCGGTGGCCGAGAGATCGAACTGCTGCAGGAACGCGGCGATGGCCGCCGGAATGTCCTCGCGCGTGACCACGAAGTTGAACGCCAGTGCACCGGCGATGAGCACGCCGACCGTGGCGGTTGAACGGGCGCTGTTCAACAGCGTTTCATAGAACTGGCGGGGACTGACCGAGCGGTAGAAGAAGATCGAGACGAGAAGCGCATAGAAGGCCGCCACGGCCGCCGCTTCGGTCGGCGTCATCACGCCGCCATAGATGCCGCCAAGGAGGATGACGGGCAGCATCAGCGCCGGGAAGGCGCGACCGGTGACCGCCGGAATCTCGCGGAGCGGGATGGCATCGTCGGTCGGCAGATTGCGCCGCCTGGCAATGATCGCGTTCATCACGATCAGCGCTAGGCCCATGAGCAGGCCGGGAAGAATGCCGGCCGCGAACAGATAGCCGATCGAGGTATCGGAGACGAGCGCGTAGAGCACCATCGGGATCGATGGCGGGATGATCGGCCCGATCGTCGCCGAGGCGGCGGTGATGGCCGCCGCGTAGCTCGGCGTGTATTTGCCGTCCCTTGTCATCATGTTGATGATGATGCGGCCGATCCCGACCGCGTCGGCGACGGCCGATCCCGACATGCCGGAGAAGATCAGGCTGGAGACAACATTGACGTGGCCGAGGCCGCCACGGAAGCGGCCGACCAGGGCCTGCGAGAATCGCAGCAGGCGGTCGGCCAGGGTCCCGACATTCATGATGTCGGCGGCAAGGATGAACAGCGGGATCGCCAGCAGCGTGTAGCTGTTGAACAGGCCCTGAAGAAGGGTCTCCGCGGCGATCGAGGTGTCGAAGTGGCTCAAGCCCAGATAGACGATCGTTCCGCACAGCATGGCGATGCCGATCGACTGGCCGAACAGAACCAGGCCGCCAATCAGGGCGATGGAGGCGGCGAAGGGACTAAATCCGATCATCGGCGGCCGCGGCTTCGAGCGGATCGACGTAGTGGGTATCCCCGCGCAGCGCGTGCCAGACGCCGAGAAGCAGGCGGACGATCACGGCGACGGCGAAAGGGAGATAGATCGAGAAGACGAGGTCGAACGGAAGCCGGATATAGGCCGTCCGTTCGACCTTCATGAAGGTGACGTAACCGTAGGCCTTGGGCAGCGACCAGATGAGAATGCCGGCGCAGACAAGACCGCCGACGACGTCCATCACCCGGCGCACGTTCGGCGGCATGGCGTTGTAGACGATGTCGAGACGGATGATGTCGACATCGCGGATGACGAAGGCGTATCCGAACAGGATCCCCCACAACCAGGCGATCGCGACATATTCGACGGTCCAGCCCAGCGGCAGGTTGAGGACGTATCGGAAAACGATCTGGATGAGGAACGTCACGAACATCGAGCCGAGCAGCAGCGCGACGAACTGCTCCGCCCGCCGGTGAAGCCAGGCCAGGATGGTTTTGAGCCGAGACACGGGTTCCCCCAAGCTGCCTGGCCGGCCCGGCGTAGCCGGACCGGCCGAGAGACGGCCCTAGAGCGCGTTGATCTTGTCAAGCAGTCCGGCTGGCCAGTCCTTCGAGAACTTGGAGTTCTTGTAGGCCTCCAGCACGTGGTTGCGGAATGCTTCCTTGTCGGGCTTGTAGATTTTCAGGCCCTGCTGCTTGAGGAAGTCGGACACGGTGCCCTCGCGCTCAAGCACCGTCTTGTCGAGCGCCTTGCGGAAGTTGATGGAGCATGCCTGCAGCTTCGCCTGCTGCTCGGGCGTCAGGCTGTTCCACTTCTTCAGCGAGATCGAGTGCAGGTTGCTGGCAATGAGGTGATCGGTGAGGATGATCTGGTTGGTCACCTCATAGAACTTCATGTCCTTGTCGGTCGGCAGCGGGTTGTCCTGCCCATCGATCGCACCGGTCTGCAGCGCGGTATAGACCTCGGTAAAAGCCATGGGCGTTGGGTTCGCGCCAAGCGCCGTGCCGACGAACTGCCAGCCTTCGCCGCCCGGCATGCGCAGCTTGACGCCAGCCAGATCCGCCGGCGTCATGATCTTCTTGTCGCCTTTGAGATCGAGTTCCCGGGTGCCGATATAGGGATTCGACAGCACTTTCACGCCGGCCTTGTCCTGGATCTCGGCCAGAAGGTCCTTCAGGATTCCGGAATCCCATACTTTGCGCATGTGATCGTAGCTGCGGAACAGATAGGCCGTGCCGAGGATGCTGGTCGAGGGGACCTGATTATACAGGTCGTAGATGGCGAGATCGGCCATATCGAGGTTGCCGCGCTGCATCGCCGTCAGCTCGGTCCCCTGCTTGAACAGGGTCGCACCGTGATAGTCCTTGAATTCAAACTCGTCGCCGAGGCAGGCGCCGAATTCCTTCCGCAGGATCTGCGTGCGGATGTCGTTCTCCGGAACCGTGTCCGAATAGGTGATCACCACCTTGTCTTGGGCCGCCGCGACGTTGGCCGCCAAGCCAAGCGTCACGGCCGCGGTGGCGAACATGAGACGCTTCATCATTGGACTCATGGACTTCCTCCCTTTTTCCTTCGTTCGGCGCCAGGCGTGCCGGCGCCAGGTTTTGCCGGTCTACCGGGCCGGCTTGTCCAGGGCCGCGAAGGCGGCCCGCATGGTCCTTGGGTCGGCGGCAACGCCGGTGAAGTGCTCGAACGCGCGCACTGCCTGATAGACCGCCATGCCCTCGCCGCTCATCGTCCGGCAGCCGGCCTGTCGCGCGGCGCGCAAGAGCGCGGTCTCGATCGGGAAATAGACGACGTCGGCGACCCACATCGCGGCGCGCAGGCGTTCGGCTGGAAATGGCATGCCCGGCCGGCCCGCCATTCCGATTGGTGTGGCGTTCACCAGGCCATCGATGCTCGTAGCGACCTCGCCGACGTCCTCCAGGACGAGAGCGCAGCCACGACGAAAGCGGGCTTCGAGGCGCGCCAGCAGGGTACTGGCTCGCGCGCTGTCCGGATCGCTCAGAAACAGTCGGCCGACGCCGACTTCCAGCAAGGCATGAGCGACCGCGGCGCCGGCACCGCCGGCGCCAAGCAGAAGCACGCGATCCCGTCCGGCGTCGGCGAGTTCCTGAACGAAGGCCGCGCGAAATCCCCAGAGATCCGTGTTGTGGCCGGAGCGCCTGCCGTCGGCGAAGACGATCGTGTTGACCGATCCGATCGCCTTGGCGTTTTCCGACAGGCGATCGACGTGGCCGAGGATTTCCTGCTTGTAGGGATGCGTGACATTGAGGCCGGAGAAACCCTCTTCTTCGGCCGTGCGAACGATTTCTCCGAGCGCGGGCGGGTTCGGCCCCATCTGCTCCACATCGAGAAGCCGGTAGGCATAATCGATACCAAGGCGACGGCCTTCGGCCTCGTGCATGGCGGGCGAGCGGGATAGCTGGATGCCCCTGCCGACAAGGCCGACGCGCACGGCGCGGCGCTCCATCGGCCGCGACGAGGCGACGGCAGCCTGCTTCAGTCCGGATCCGGTCCTTGAATCCACCACCCCTCCCCAAGCCCGCCGTTCTTGTTGTGCGCTTGTTGCGCGGCTGGCTCCCGCCGATGGCGGACACGACCCCACCATTTGACCGACGTACTTTGTACCGTCCAGTTAATTCAGTCAATCATTTTGTACTGGACAGTTAATTCCAACTGCGCGATTGACGACATGCGCGCAAACTGGCAGCCGAAGGCGACGAACAATGCTCGGGGCCACGACAGAAATGCCGAAACGGGTGACCAGCCGGCAGGGCTGGAAGCAGGATCCTGCCGGCGTGCGCGCCAATATCCTGGCGGTGGCGCGCGCGGAGTTTGCCGCAAGCGGGCTGAGCGGCGCCCGCATCGACGAGATCGCGGCGAAGACGCGCACGTCGAAGCGGATGATCTACTACTACTTCACCGACAAGGACGGGCTCTACCGCGAGGTGCTGGAGGAGGCCTATCGCGAGGTCCGCGCCGGCGAGGAAGCGCTCGAGCTGGCCGACCTGAAGCCGATCGACGCGCTTCGCCGGCTGGTGGAATTCACCTTCGACCACCATAGCCGCAACCCGGATTTCATCCGGCTGGTGATGATCGAAAACATCCACGACGCCCGCTATCTGGCACGCTCGCCAGCGATCAAGAAGGTCAACAAGACGGCGATCGACCGGCTCGAGCGCATCTATCGGGAGGGGCTTGCCGAAGGCGTCTTCCGACCAGGCATCAAGCCGATCGAACTGCATTGGCAGATCAGTGCGCTGAGCTTCTTCAACGTTTCCAATCGCGCCACCTTCGGCGGGATTTTCGGTACGGCGCTGACGCGGCCAAGCGGACAAGGGACGCTCAAGGCCCATGCTGTCGCCATGGTCCTGCGCTTCGTGCTGAAGCCCGCGCTCATCGAAAAGCACACCTGAGACGCATCCTGGGGAGGATTTGCAGATGTTTGATCCGGAGTTGAAGCCGTTCCTGGCGATCTGGGAGGGGAAATGGTCGCGCCTGAAGGAAGACGCCACGCCCAAGGAGCGCCGCGCACATTTCGAGGTGATCGCGCGCGAGATGCGCCTGCCGACACCGGACGACATCGATACCGATGCCGAGCGCCGGATCCCCTCGCCGGCCGGACCGGTCCGTGTCCGCATCTTCCGTCATCGCGGCGGCGGCACCCAGCCGGCCCTCATCTACATGCATGGCGGCGGCTGGATGCAGGGCAGTCCCGAGACCCATTGGGATATCACAGCGCGGATCGCCTCGTGGAACAGGCAGACGGTGATCAGCGTCGACTATGCCAAGGCACCGGAACATCCGTTTCCCGCCGCGGTCGAGCAATGCGCCGCGGTGGTCGAATGGGCATTCGCCGAAGCCGAGCGGCTCGGAATCGACCCGGAGCGGATCGCGGTCGGCGGTGACAGCGCCGGCGGCAACCTCGCCGCCGCGATGACGATCAAGTTCCGTGGAACGGAGCGGAAGCTCCTGGCGCAGCTCCTCATCTATCCGGCGGTCGAGTTCACCCAGTCGCGGCCGTCCTTCCGCGAGAATGCCGACGGCCCGATCATCAAGGTCGCCAACATGCGGGCGACCAACGCCATGTATTGCCCTAACCCGGACGATCTGAGAAACCCGCTCGCCGCACCGGCGATGGCGGCCGACCACGCGGGCCTGCCGCCGGCCTTCATCGCCGTGGCCGAGCACGATCCGCTGCGCGACGATGGGATCGCCTATGCTGGCACGCTTCGGTCGGCCGGCGTTCCGGTCACCCTTGATCGCGGCACCGGTCTGATCCACGGCTACATGCGATCGATGCAGTATTGCGCCGCGGCACGCGAGAAGCTTGCCACCATGAGCGCGTGGCTCGACCGGATGAACAACGGGGCCACCGCCGCCGCCTCGGACGGATAAGACGTGTACGCGGCGGATCACGCCGCGTACACGTGATGGACCGTCGGGCGTCGGCCGCTGATCGAAGGGCCGACGATTGACAGGGCGCAGCGGCGCTTTCGCCGAGGCTCAGTGCGCGATTTCGACCATCTGATGGCCGGTCAGTTCCGGCACCGTGAATGAAACGCGCCCGTCCTTCTGCTCGAAGGCGAGGTCCGCCCCTTCCGGGACCAGGCGAACGGTCTTGACCGGATCTGATGCCGCGACTGACACGGTGATGCCGGTCAGCGTGACCAGATCCTGGATCGGCTGGATATTGTTCGCACCAATGGCGCCGCGCAGCACCGGATTGGCATAGAGGAGATGGAGAACGTCCCGCTTCTCCGCCGCCTGATGCCTGAGCGTGGCGCGGCCGGCGCGCGGCAGCGACGTCTCGATAAGGCGCGGGCGCGCAAGGGCATACGCGATCGCCCGCTCGGCGATCTCCAGCACCGCGACGGCGCCGATGCGCTTGTAGGTGCCGAAAAGTGGATGGGCGAGATAGACGAAGCCGCCCTTTCCGACGCCAGCGTCAAATCCGGACGGATCCGGCTTGTTCGGTGTGTTGATGTGGCCGCTGAAGTGGTTCGGCGCCCGGTCGAAATAGGGCTCGTAGATCTCGCCGAGCGACGTGCCCGTGGTCGCCTTGATGCGCTCGCGCCGGGTCGTAGATGTAGAGCGGGTCGTCGACGAAACTCGCGCGCAGCTCCGGCATCGGCAGCAGGTAGTCGCCGCCACCGGTCAGCGGCGAGGCGCCGTGCCAGTCGGCCCCGATGTCGAAGGCGAAACGCCCCGCGGCCTCGTCGATGCCGCTGCGTCCGGTCATCAGCACGCGGCCGCCGCCGGCGACGTAGGCCTCGATCTTCGCCTTCAGCTCCGGCCCGACCTTGATGAGGTCGGGCAGGATGAGGAGCCGGTAGTTCGAGAAGTCGGATTCAGGATCGAGCACGTCGAAAGTAAACTTCGATTCCAGCAGGATGCGGACGGCGCCATCGTCTTCGTCCTGGAAGTGGCCGGGCGCGCCGGCGAGCCGCGGCCGGGCGGCCGCTTCGGCGCTGAGCAGGCCGATCTCGGCGACATTGGCCGATCCTTCCGCCCAGGGCTCGCGCGCCTTGATGTGGGCATAGGCGGCGCCGACGGCGCGATAGGTGGTCTGGTCGATCGCGCCGGTCGGATGGAGATGGTCGCCGATGAGACAGCGGGCGCCCTGGGCGAGCATGGCGCCGCATTCATAGACCAGCGCCTCGGGCTTCTTGTAGCCGCCGACCTCGCCCCAGGTGTAGTGAAACTTGCCGGTCTGGCCGAGGAATTCGACGCCGAGCTGCTCGATGTAGCGGGCGCTGACGGGGAAATGTTCGTAGCCCCAGAAGGCGGTCGGCAGGGACTTCGACCTCGAGATGGCTGAAGTATTTCAGGATGTCGCGGCGGCCGCGGCGTACATGGCCGAAATTGAAGAAGAGGCGCTGGTCGGGATTGTGCTTGCGCACGGCGCCGCTGACGCGCTCGAAGAACTCGATCTGCACCTTCTCGGTGAAATCGAGACGGTGCTCCGGATTGGTCCAGTCGAGCCCCTCCGCCTCCATGCGGGTCTGCGCCCAGGCGCTGCATGAGACGAGCTGGAAGCTGATGTCGATGAAGATGCCGTCGCCGTCCGGAAACTGCTCCATCACCTCCTCGATCTGGCGGCAGAGATAATCGAGATAGGGCGAGGAGAAATCGAGGAAGGCCCAGCCGGCGCCGAGCGGCTCGCCGCGCTGGCGGATCAACTGACCTTCCGGCGTCAGCACGCGCCAGCCGGGATGCTCGCGCGCCGCCAGTTCGTCCCACCCGGCCGAGATATAGATCGGCGCGTTGATGCCGCGCTTGTGCAGCGCCTCGAGCTGGGCGCGGGTCAGGTCGAAATCGAGATGCGGGTGCTGCTTGCCGACCTTGGTCGGGTGATAGGACCAGCCGTGGTGGCACTTGGAGAAGATGGTGACCGAATCGACATTGGCCTCGGCGAGGGTGCGGGCGAAATCCTCCGGATCGAAGCGCGAGCCGATGCCGGGGATGCGTTCGGAGGTGTGGAAGTCGAGATGGATCTGGCGGTAGCGCATGGTTCGCTCCTGTAGGCGGGACAAAGGCGGTCTGGCGGGACGGAACGGGCGATCGAAGGGCGGCGCGGCGGGGTGAACCTACCGGCCGCCGAAGCCGGAGCCAATGGCGATCCCATTGAAGATGTAGCGCTGGAGGAGAATGGTGAGGATGAGACCGGGGATCATCGAGATAGTGGCGCCGGCCATCAGATAGGCCCATTCCGTGCCCTGTTGCGCCTGGAAGAGAGTGAGGCCGAGCGGGATGGTGGCGTGACCGGGATCGTTGACGACGACGAGCGGCCAAAGAAACGAATTCCACTGGCTGGTGAAGGTGAACAGCGACAGCAGACCCAGCGCTGGCGCCGACACCGGCAGGAAGATGCTGACCAGGACGCGCAGCCGCGAGGCGCCATCCATCAGCGCCGCCTCCTCCAGCTCCTTGGGGATGGTGAGGAAGAACTGGCGCAGCATGAAGGTGCCGAAGGACGAGAAGGCCATCGGCAGGATGAGGCCCTGATAGGTGTTGACCCAGCCGAAGTAGCTCATCATCAGGAAGAGCGGGATGACGATGACCGCCTGTGGCACCATGAGCGTGGCCAGGTAGACGATGAACAGGCCGCCACGGCCGGGAAAGTTCATCCGCGCGAAGGCGTAGCCGGCGAGGCTCGAGACGATGAGCGTGATCGAGCCGGCGACCACGGCGCTGTTGAGGAAGAACTTGCCGCAGGGAAGATAGAACCAGGCCGCAATGAAGTTGCCCCAATGGGCGACGCTCGGCAGCAGCTGGGGTGGGACCGAGAAGATCTCGCTGTCGGGGCGGATGGCGTTGGAGATCATCCAGAAGAAGGGGAATAGAAAGCCGGCGGCAATGATCACGATGCCGACATGAAGGGCGACGGAGCCGATGGCGCGCGCCACGCTCGGCTCCGTGACCTGGTGGGAAGTCGTGTCGCCCACGGTTTCGGGGCGCATATCGAGATCGGCTTCAGAGATCATAATGCGCTGGCGGGATTCGACACTGCCATGATGCGCGCTCCTCAGTGATCGATCGTCGGCACCAGGAGCCAGAGGCGATGGACGAGGCGACCTGCGCCTCGTCCATCGTGTCGGTTACTGCGAGGACAGTTGCTGGATTGTATCGAGCACCTGCCCGGCCGTCTGCGAACCGCTGAAGGCCAACGGCGCGTATTGCTCGAACAATGACGACACGGCGTTCCACTCCGGTGTCGTCTTGTAGGGCTCGGCGTTCTCAAGCGCCGCGGAGATCGCCTCGTGCGCACCGAAGACGCCGCCGGCGACCACGTTATACCAGTCCTTCTGGGGCGGCCGGCTTATCGATCGCGACGGTTTCGGCGACGCTGAACGAACCCGCGTCGGTGAGCGAGGAGACGAGGCGGCGCGTATGGGCGGCGGTCGTCGAGGTCGGCTATTCGATCATCGTGTGCGACACCAACGAGGACGAGCGGCGGAGCATGGACGTGCTCTCCCAATTGCGGGCGCAGCGCGTCGCGGGGATCATCCTGACGCCGATCGGCCATTCGCCGGCCTTCCTGAAGCTCCTCGAAGGGCGTGACCTGCCGCCCCTGGTCACGATCGACCAGCGCGTCCGGGGTCTGGCGCGCGACTATGTCGGCGTCGACAATCGCGCCGCTTCCAAGATCGTCACGGAATACCTGCTGCGGCTCGGGCATCGGCGGATCGCCTTCATCGCCGGCGATTCATGCGCCCGGCTGGTCGACGTGGCAGAAGCCGCGGCGAGCTGACGATCCCTCGCCTTTCGCATTGCCTCCATCGGGCGGTTTGATCGCCGCACCTATCGCGATATTGGCCCGCGCCCGGCGAAGATGGCGATCGCGGCTGGCGCAGCCGATGCCGAAATTAGGTCGGTCCCCTCGAATTAATGTTCTTTTCTCGATCACTCCCAGGGCGCAAGCTTGCCGTCACGGAAGCATGGTCGGTCAGAGGCGGCGTCGTATTTGCTTCAGCCAGACCAAGGGTTTCATCGGCACACGCAAGAGGGAGAGCGTCGAACATGACCCACCATGAACTGGACCGTCGCACATTTCTGAAAGCCACCGCCGCGCTGCCCGCGCTCGCGGCGACAAGCAGTTTCCTGTCGGTCACGGCCCGGGCCGGCGACATGGCGAAGATCGACATGCAGCTCGGCTGGCTGGCCTCGAACGGCCTGCTCGGCGAGGTCGTCGCCAAGCGCAAGGGATTCTTCGCCGAGGAAGGCGTCGACTTCTCGATCACCCCCGGCGGCCCCAATGTCGACGGCGTCGCCTCGGTCGCGGCCGGCCGCTCCGCCGTCGGCCAGGTTTCCTCGAGCCCGTCGCTGATGCTCGCCCGCGCCGCCGGCGTCCCGGTGAAGGCGATCGCCGCCGGCTATCAGAAGCACCCCTTCACCTATTTCTCGCTGAAGAGCGATCCGATCACCAAGCCCACAGACATGATCGGCAAGACCATCGCGACCCAGCCGACCGCGTTCATCCTCGCGCGCGCCCTGCTCGCCAAAAACAACATTCCCGAGGACAAGGTGAAGCTGATCAACATGGGCAGCGACATGACCCCGCTCATGAGCGGTCAGGCCGCGGCCGTCACCGGGTGGCAGACCAACATCAACGCGCTCAAGGTGCTCGGCGATCAGCGCGTCGACATGATGCTGTGGGACACCGGCATCCAGCTCTACGCCAATGTCTACTACTCGAACGACGCGACGCTTGGCGACCACGCGGACGCGCTGGCGGCTTTCCTACGTGGGGCGGCGCGCGGCTGGGGCTACGCCAAGGACCATCAGGAAGAAGCGGTCGACATGCTGGTCGCCGAATACCCGATGCTCGACAAGGCGTCCGAGATGGAAGCCGTGCCGCTGGTCATCGGCTTCTCCTTCGGCGATACGACCAAGGCCAATGGCTGGGGACAGATGACCCCGGAAAACTGGCAGGCGCAGGTCGACATCTACGACAAGCTCGGCCAGTTCAAGGGCGCGCCGCCCAAGATTGAGGATGTTATGACTCTCGACATCCTGAAGATGAGCGAGAAGACCCGGAAGGAAGTCGGTTGACCATGGCGGTCGCCGAGGCCGGCGCGGCTGCCGCGCTGGCCGACGGCGCGACAAGCGAGGCGGCGGTCGAGATCCAGGACCTCACCGTCCGCTTCGGCGAAGGCGCCTCGGCCGTCACCGCGCTGGAGCAGGTCTCGGTCACCATCCCGCGCGGCAGCATCCTGACGATGCTGGGGCCCTCGGGCTGCGGCAAGTCGACAATGCTGCGGGCCATCGCCGATCTGGTCGACCCGTCGGGCGGCCAGATCAGCGTCTTCGGCAAGTCGCCTGAGGCGGCGCGGCGCGACCGCGATTTCGGCTTCGTGTTCCAGGACGCGACTCTGCTGCCCTGGCGCTCGGCGCTCGAAAACGTCTCGCTGCCGCTTCAGGTCGGCCTCAGGGGCACCCAGAGCGTCAAGCAATTCGATGACCCTGAGCGCCTCCTGGCGCTGGTCGGGTTGCGCGGGCGCGAGAAGGCGCTGCCGCATGAGCTTTCCGGCGGCATGCGGCAGCGCGTCGCCATTGCCCGTGCCCTCGTCTGCCGTCCCAAGATCCTCTTGATGGACGAGCCCTTCGGGGCGCTCGACGAGATCACCCGCGACAAGCTCAACGAGGAGCTGCTCAACATCTGGGAAGAGACCAAGACGACCATCGTCTTCGTCACCCATTCGATTCCCGAGGCGGCGTTCCTCGGCAGCCATATCCTGGTGCTCGCCTCCCATCCCGGCCGCGTGCGCGAATTCGATACGCTGGACCTGCCCTATCCGCGCCATCTCGCCATGCGCGACACGGTCGAGTTCATCACCGTGACAGCCCATCTCCGCCGCCTGCTGGAGAGCTGCTGATGAGCACCGCCGCGGACCAGAAGACGACCCCGGTTGCCGCCGGCCGCGCCGGCTCCGGCCTGCTGGCCCAGATCGCCAACATCCCGCTCGCGGTCTATTCGGTGATCGGCCTCGTCGTCGTCTGGCAGCTCGTCATCAGCGTCTTCGGGGTGCCGCAATACATCGCGCCGAGCCCGTTCGCGGTGGCGAACGTGTTCGTCGAGCAGGGCGGACTGCTCCTGCAGAACTTCTGGCCGACCCTGTTCGAGGCGCTGTGCGGCTTCTTTTCCGGCAATCTGATCGCGATCCTGATCGCGATCGCCTTCGTCCACAATTCGACGGCCGAGCGCGCCTTCTATCCGCTGATCGTGGTGCTTCACACGATCCCGATCATCGCCATCGCGCCGATCCTCGTGCTCCTCTTCGGCAACGGCTACGCGCCCAAGATCATGATCGCGGGGCTGATCTCCTTCTTCCCGATGCTGGTCAACATGGTGCGGGGGCTGAGGGCGGTGAAGCCGGAGACGATGGAGCTGATGCGCATCCTGTCGGCGACGCGGTCCGAGGTGTTCTGGAACCTGCGCCTGCAATCCTCGCTGCCGTTCCTGTTCTCGGCACTGAAGATCTCGTCGACCACATGCGTGATCGGTGCCCTCGTCGGCGAGTGGATCGGCTCGAGCTTCGGCCTCGGCGCCCTCATCATCGAGGCGACCTACAATTTCCGCTCTCCGCTGCTCTACGCCACGGTGATCGTCGGCGCCTGCATGGCGCTGTCGCTCTTCGGCATCGCAAGCCTTCTGGAAAAGCGCGTCATCCGCTGGAACACCGGCTCGGTGGTCGGCTGACCCGAACGCGCACGCAATGAGGAACCTCCCATGAGCGAAGCCACCACACTTCGGGAAGACGCCCGCGACATTCCGATCGCCGATAGCGCCGACGTGCTCGTCGTCGGCGGCGGACCGGCGGGCCTTGCCGCGGCCGTTAGCGCCGCCCGCCAGGGCGCGGACACGCTGCTGGTCGAGCGCTACCCCTATCTCGGCGGACTGGCCTCGGGCGGCATGGTCCTGGTGCTCGACGACATGCACAACGGCACCGAGATCTCGGTGCGCGGCCTTGCGGTCGAGATCATCGAGCGCATGGAACGCCACGGCCTTGCCGTCGTCCCGCCGGCCGCCGATCGCGTCGAGCCGATGCGCTCGACCGAGGCGGCCTGGCGGCGCTGGGCGCGCTGGGGCACCTTCGACTTCCACACCCATACCAAGCCGCATCCGGTGGTCTACGCCGCCGCTTTCGATCCTGACGGCTTCAAGCGCGCTTCCTATGAAATGGTCGGCGAGGCAAACGTCCGCCTGCAGCTTCATTCGTGGTTCAGCCGGACCCTCGTCGAGGACGGCATGGCGAAGGGCATCGTGGTCGAGACAAAAGAGGGCCGTCGGGCTCTACGGGGGGGCGTCGTCATCGACACGACCGGCGACCTCGATGTCGCCGCCTCGGCCGGCGCGCCCTTCGCCACCTCCTCCTACATCCTCACCACCGTCTCGCGCCTCGGCGGCGTCGACACCGAGGCGGCGGAGCGGTTCCAGTTCGAGGAGCCGGAACGCTATGAGGTGATCGACCGCGAGGCCAAGCGCATCATCGGCGGATCGTGGGACTTCTGGTGGCTGAAGACGCCGCTGCCCGGGATCGTGTGGTGCAATTGCCCGCACATGCCGGGCCTGGACGGCCTGAAGGTCGGCGACCTCACCAAGGCGGAGCTCGAAGGGCGTGCGCGCATGCACCGCCTCGTTGACTATGTCCGCGCCAACCTGCCGGGCTTCGAGAAGTGCTTCGTCGTCGACTTCGCGCCGCAGACCGGCGTCCGCCAGACCCGCATGCTCGAAGGCGACTACGTGGTCACCAAGGAAGATGTCGTGAAGCGCCGTCATTTCACCGATTCGGTCGCGCGCGGCCGCGACTACTACACGCCCTACCGGTCGCTGCTGCCGCGCGGCGTCGACCAGCTTCTGGTCGCCGGCCGGCACTATTCGGCGACGCCGCAGGCACAGAAGATGAGTCGCGAGATCCCGCCCTGCATGGCCATGGGCGAAGCGGTCGGCGTTGCCGCGGCGACGGCCCTGTCGGCCGGCACCACGGTGCGCGCGGTCGATGTCCGCGACGTGCAGGCGCGTCTACGCGCCGCCGGCGCCGATCCGGGCGACGTGCCCGCCTCCAATGCCCTCGTCGAGGAGATCGCGGCATGAGTGCGGCTCCCCTCCCCCTTTCCGGCATTCGCGTCGTCGACTTCACCCAGGTGATGCTCGGCCCCTGCTGCACCCAGGTGCTCGGCGATTACGGCGCCGACGTCATCAAGATCGAGCGCCCGAAGGCGGGCGACCTGTCGCGCTGGTCGATCGGCAGCGATCCGGACGGGCTCAACAATCCGGTCTTCGCCTCGCTCAACCGCAACAAGCGCAGCTTCGAGGTCGACATGCGCCGCGACGCCGACAGGCAGGCGGTGATGAAGCTGGTCGCCGGCGCCGACGTCGTCGTCAACAATTTCCGCCCCGGCGTGATGGAGCGCATGGGCCTTTCTTACGAGGACTGCCGAAAGCTCAATCCGCGCATCATCTTCGCCGTTGGCACCGGTTACGGGCTCGAAGGTCCCTATGTGGAGAAGGGTGGCCAGGACGTGCTCGCCCAGGCGATGACCGGGGTGATGCTGCGCAAGGCCGATCCCGACCACCCGACGGCGACCTATCCGACGGCGCTCGCCGACTACTCGGCCGGCATGCATCTGGTTCAGGCGATCCTGCTCGCCCTTCTCCAGCGCGAGAAGACGGGCGAAGGGCAGAAGGTCGCCGTCTCGCTCTACTCCTCCATGATCGCCATGCAGATGCAGGAAGCGGCGATGTGGATGATGCGCAAGGCCGATCTCAACTGGGCTGTCATGCCGCTTTCCGGCACCTTCGAGACGGCCGACGGGGCGATCGTCATGGTCGGCGCATTCAAACAGAATCCGTTGCGCGACATCTGCCAGGCGCTCGGCATCGAGGACCTCTCGAAGGAGGAGCGCTTTGCCACGCTCGACGTGCAGAAGCTGCATCGCCCCGAATTGCAGGCGATCTTCCGAAAGCATTTTGCCACCAACACCACCGCTCATTGGGTGGCGGCGCTGGAAGGGGTCGACATTCTCTGCGCGCCGGTGCGCTCACTGGCGGAAGCGCTCGATGATCCGCAGACCGCGATCAACGGCCTGCTCGTCGAGGCCGATGTAACGCCGGCGGGCCCGGTCCGCGTCGTCGGCTCGCCGCTTACCATGTCGGCGGCGCC
Organism: uncultured Alphaproteobacteria bacterium; assembly: GCA_963812285.1. Taxonomy (GTDB): domain Bacteria; phylum Pseudomonadota; class Alphaproteobacteria; order Rhizobiales; family Kaistiaceae; genus CAVSRC01. Next base: position 50,917 of record CAWEUR010000021.1, read on the forward strand.
GTTCAGCGTACATCATGCGCCGCCCACGCTCGGCGAGCACAATGGAGAGATCCTCTCCGAGCTCGGTCTTGAGCGCGAGGCCGCCGAATGACGGTCCATCTCGACGTCGCCGATCACGTCGCCCGCGTCACCATCGACCGTCCGGAGCGCATGAACGCGGTCGATTCGACGACCGAGAAGCGCCTGATCGGAATCTGGGAAGAGATCGAGGGGCGCGGCGACATCCGCTGCATCGTCTTGACCGGCGCGGGCGAGCGTGCCTTTTCGGCCGGCGCCGATATGAAGGAAGAGAACGCCAAGAGCGGCGTCGAATACTGGGCGGATACGCGCCCGGGCGGCTTCGGCGGCATCGCGCTGCGCGCGACGCTCGACGTGCCGATCATCGCAAGGGTGAACGGCTTCGCCTTTGGCGGCGGCTTCGAGATGGTGCTTGGCGCCGACATCGTCATCGCCGCGGAAGACGCGACGTTCGGCCTGACCGAGCCGCGGGTCGGCCGCCTGCCGCTCGAAGGCGGCATGGTGCTTCTGCCGCGCCGGGTGCCACGCAACCTCGCCATGGGCCTGCTGCTGACCGGCCGACGCTTTCCGGCGGCCGAACTCTACCGCTGGGGCCTCGTCAACGAAGTCGTGCCGCGCGACAGGCTGGACGAGACGGTCGACGCCTGGGTCGCCGACGTGCTTGCCTGCGCGCCGCTGTCGATCAAGGCGATCAAGCACACGGTGCAGCGCACATCGCATCTCTCGGCAATCGAGGCGCAGGCGCTGCGCACCGGCCCGCTGCTCGCGGCGCTGAAGAGCGAGGACAGCAACGAGGGCGTCCGCGCCTTCGTCGAGAAGCGGAAGCCGGTCTGGCAGGGTCGCTGATGACCTATGTGATCACCGAGGCCTGCATCGACATCAAGGACGGCACCTGCGTCGATGTCTGCCCGGTCGATTGCATCTATGAGGGCGGACGGATGTTCTACATCCAGCCCGACGAATGCGTGAATTGCGGCATTTGCGTTTCGGTCTGTCCGGTCGAGGCAATCTATGCCGACGATCGCATGCCGGAGGCGTTCGGGGGCTACCTCGCGGTCAATCGCGAGTTCTTCGGCGATGCTGTGACGGGCTGGGGCATGCCCGGCGGCCTCTCCGACACGTTCCGCTCCGACAAGGACCACCCGCTGGTCAGCGCCCTGCCGCGCCGCGCGGTCCTGCCGCAGCGATAGTGCACCGCCGGGCGATCGGCTAAGCTGACGCCATGCATGCTGCCGCTCTGCGCTATTTCGAGGAAGTCGTCCGCGCCGGTTCGATCCGCAAGGCCGCCGAGAAGCTCAATGTGGCGGCGTCCGCGGTCAACCGCCAGATCCTGAAGCTGGAAGACGAGCTCGGCGTCCAATTGTTCGAGCGCCTGCCGCGCGGCCTCAGGCTGACACCCGCCGGAAACCTGATGCTCCGGCACGTCCGCGCGACGCTTCACGATTTCGACAAGCTGTGCGGCGAGATCAGCGAGCTCAAGGGCGTCAAGAGCGGCGTCGTGCGGATCGCCTGTCTCGACAGCCTCCTCACCTATGTCGTCCCGGACGTCATCGCCCGCTTCCATCGCCTGCATCCGGCGGTGACCTTTCTGGTCGAGGGTGGCACTCATGGCCGCATCGTCCACCTCGTCGCCGACGGCGAGGTGGATATCGGCGTGACCTTCAATCTCGATCATCACCCCGAGCTCGTGTTCTCGGCCGATATCCCCATGCCGATCATGGCGATGATGGCGACAGACCATCCTCTCGCCGGCCGGGCAACGGTTTCGGTCGACGAGTGCGCCGGCTATTCCATGCTGCTGCAACTGGACACGCAGCCGATCCGCTCGCAGGTCGATACCGAGCTGATCGGCCTGCTGAAGCACCGCCAGCCGCTGGTCGCCTGCAACAACATGACCCTTCTCAAGCAATTGGTGCTCGACGGGCTCGGCATCGCGTTCTACACGCCGATCGGCTTCATGAAGGAGATCGAGTCGGGCACCGTCCGTGCCGTGCCGGTCAAGGACCCATCGCAATCGACACTGAGGATCGGCCTTCTCCTGCATCGGCGCCGCCGGCCGGTGCCGGCCGCAGCAGCCGTGGCCGAAGAGCTCGGCGGCGCGCTGATCGACCTGGAGAAGCGCATCGCCAAGACAAACACCGGACCACGGGGCGCCGGCGGCAGGACGAAGCGCTCCCACGCGTCGCACGCCACCGCCGCTCAGCGTGCGACGCACCGAGCAGCGCGGGTCTCCCTCACGATCGGCGACGAGGACCGCCGGTAAGACCGGCACTTACGCCAGTCAGTCCAGCCCCTCAGGGAGGGCCTGCCTTTCAGTCTGACATCGCGCAGGCGCGCCAAACCTTTTCGGGCGAGGCCGGCATGTCGATGGCGGCACCCACTGCGTGCGGTATGGCATCGGCGATGGCATTCATGACGGCCGCGATGGCCGCCGTCGTGCCGGCTTCGCCGATGCCCTTGACGCCGAGCGGATTGGTCGGGCTCGGCGAGGGCAGGAACTCAGAGGCGATCTTGGGGACGTCATCGGCGCGCGGCATGGCGTAGTCCGTGAACGAGCCGGTGAGAAGCTGACCGGCCTCGTCATAGACGAGCCGCTCCAGCAGCGCCTGGCCGAGCCCCTGGACGACGCCGCCAACGACCTGTGCCTCGGCCAGAGACGGCTCGAGAACCCGTCCGCAATCGTCGACCGCGACATAGTTGACGACATCCACCTTGCCGGTTTCGGGATCGATCTCGACCTCGGCGATGTGACAGCCGTTCGGGTAGGTCGCCTTCGTGTCAGTCTGGGTGACCGTCGCCAGCGCCCGCGGCCGCCCGTCGGCGGCGAGGCGTTCGGCGAGATCGAAGAAAGTCAGGCGATGGTTGGTGCCGGCGACCTGCAAGCGGCCGTCCTCATAGCTCACCGCCGCGCGATCGACGTCGAGGAGCGCGGCCGTCAGGTCGCATGCGATCTCGACGAGGCGCCTCGCGCCCTCGACGATGGCGCCGCCGGCCGCGACGGTCGAGCGTGAGCCGACGGACGGGCCGCCCTTGATCGGCAGATCCGAGTCGCCCTGCGCGACGACGACCTGTTCGACCGGTACCTCCAACCGTGCTGCCGCCAGGTCGCGGAAGGTGGTCGCCTGTCCCTGGCCAGAGGGTTGCATGCCGAGCCGGACGATAAGGCGGCCGTCTTCGATCGCCAGCATCGCGCCCTCGGTTCCGGCGCCGCCGGCATGTTCGAGGAAGCAGGAGAGACCCATGCCGCGGAGGCGATGGCGGCGCGCCGCTTCGGCCTTGCGCGCGGCGAAGCCGTCCCGGTCGGCTACCGCGACCGCGCGTGACAGGACGGCGTCGAAGTCGCCGCTGTCATAGACGTTGCCCGCCGCCGAGCGATAGGGCATCGCCGTCTTGCGCACGAGGTTGCGGCGGCGCAGTTCGACCGGATCGATACCGGTTTGACGCGCCGCCGCGTCGACGACGCGCTCCATGACATAGTTCGCCTCCGGCCGCCCGGCGCCGCGATAGGGCCCGGTCGGGACGGTATTGGTGAAGGCGAGCCGGACGCCGATGGCCAGGTGGCGGATGTCGTACATGCCGGGAAAGCAATTGGCGAAATTGCCGGTGGCGATGCCGGCGCCAGCTGCGCTGACATAGGCGCCGAGATTGGCAACAGCGTCGACCCGGAGCGCCAGGAAGCGGCCATCCTCGTCGAGAGCGAGCGTCGCCTCGGCCACCTGATCGCGGCACTGATGATCGCAGAGAAAGGCCTCCGAGCGGGTCGCCATCCAGTGGACGGGCCTTCCGAGCTGACGCGCGGCGACAAGCAGGGCGGCGTATTCCGGATAGGCCGGCGTTTTCAGGCCGAAACCGCCGCCGACGTCACCGGAGAGGACACGGAGATGCTCCGCATCGAGACCGAGAATGGTGCAGAGCTGGGCCTTGAGCACCGCCGCGCCCTGCGAGGGCGCGTGAAGCGTGAAGTGGCCGCGCGTCGCATCGAAGACGGCGGTTGCCCCACGGGTCTCGAGGGGTACGCCGGCGATCCGCTGGTTGACGGCATGAACATGAACCACGTGCCGGGCGCCGGCGATGATCCGGTCGACCTCGACACCGGCGGCGCTCTCACTCGCCGGGCTTACCCAGTCGAGCGCCAGATTGCCCGGAGCCTGCGGCCAGACCTCGGGCGCACCGGGCGCCAGCGCGTCGAATGCCTGGCTCACCGTCGGCAGCGGCTCGTAGTCGATCACGACACGGTCGGCTGCATCACGGGCGGCGCCAAGGGTCTCGGCGACGACCAGCGCGACCGGCTCGCCGACATGGACGACCCGCTCGCCGGCAAGCGCCGGCCGGTGCGGCACGAAGAGCGGCCGGCCATCGCGACCGGTCAGCGGTCGGGTCTGCGAGACATTGCCGACACCGCCGGCGGCCATGTCGGTGGCGGTCAGAACGCCGAGGACCCCCGGTTGGGCCCGCGTTTCCTCGAACGAGACGGCGAGAATGCGGGCATGGGCATGGACAGAGCGGACGAAGACGCCCACCGCCTGCCCGTCGATCTTGACGTCATCAACAAAACGCCCTTCGCCACGCAGCAGCGGGCGATCCTCGATACGCAACGCTTCCTCTCGTCGACCGTCCGCCGGTTTGTCCGTCATCTTCTGTCACTTCGCTCGCCAGGTTGTCACGACACAGAAGCGCGGCGGCACCGGATTCACAAATGTCTCTTCAATCGCGACCGGGAAGCCGGAACTGCTCAATAGTCGTGCTCGTAGGTGAGACCAACCTGGCCCGATCCGTCCTGGCCGGCGCTGCCGCGCGCCTTGAGGTTCTTGGTGATGTCGAGGTCGATGGTCACGCGACCGGTCGTGTCGCCGGTCCCCGCCTCGACTCCGAGGCGGATGCGATCGTTGATCCGCTTGCCGACGCCAACCGTCGTCCCGCCACTGCCGTTCTGGCGAATGTCGAGATCATCGAGGCCGGTCGCGTTGCGAATCCTCGATACGATCCCGCCGCCGCTGGTCGCCCCGGTGAGCTGGCCGACCGCGCCAACGAGTTGGAGGGCCTGAGCCGCGGACAGATTGCCGACACCCTGGTTGAACAGCAGGCGGGAAAGGATCTCCTCCTGCGGCATGCTCGGCGATGAGGTAAAGCTGATCTGCGGATCGGTCGCGGGACCGGTCACATTGAGGGTGACGGTCGCATCCGAGGTCTGGGTGGTCGCGACAAAGTCGACGATCGGTACCAGGCTGCCCGAGAAGGTCAGCGTACCGGTGGTGAAGGTGAAGCGCTGGCCGACGGCATCCATGCGCCCGCGCTGCAACTGGAAGGCGCCCACGGCATACGGGTTGCCGGTCGACCCGCTGATTTTGAGAGAACCGCCGAACTCCGCGTCGATCCCGAAGCCGCGCACATAGATGCCGGAATTGCCCGAGAGAGAGATATCCAGCGTCATGCCACCGCCGGCAGCAGTGCCGCCGGTGCTGTTGGCGCCGGACGGGTGATCCTGGGCAAGCGGCGGCGTGAAACCCGCCGGCGCGTTGACGTGCTCGACCGCAATGGCGTTCGCCGAGCCGCCGATGCGGTCGGGCAACTGGATCTGGGTGCGTCCAAGGTCAATATGGCCCGACACCACTCCATTGCCGAGCAGTGGTCCCTTGACGGCAAGGTCGCCGGAAAAGGTGGTGTTGATGACATTGCCGTCGGCATAGCGGCCGTTGCGGATCTGCACGGTAAGGTCAGCCGGCAGGCCGGGCTGGTCGGTCTCGATCGAGCCGGCCAGCGCGATGGTGCCGCCTTGCGAGAAGCGGCCCGATATCTGCTGGATCGTCGCCCGGCGCCCGTCGAATTCGATATGCCCGCTGGCGCCGGAGACGCCGAAGCCGGTCTCGCTGTCGATGATCGTGGCGCCGACAAGGTCGACGGCGCCAGTCACGGCTGGCGCAGCCAAGGTACCACCGACGGAGACATTCACGCGCGCATTGCCGGCAAGACGCAGCTCTCGGGTCGAGCGGACCGCCAGCAGTGCCATCGGTGCCGTCCCACTGATCTTGAGGGCAAGGCCCGGCCCGCTGAAAGGCACCTGCCCTTCGGCCGTGAGCGCGAGGCCAGCGCCAGAGAGCCTGGCGGAAATGGTGGACGCCTTTCCCGTGCTCTTGCCTTTGGCGCTGATCATCAAGGCGGGAAGACCGGCGCCGCGGGTCGCGGCAAGCCCGAAACCGGTCCAGTCGACCTGCCAGTCGATACTCGGCGCCGACGACGTGCCGGCGATGGCGGCTCGCCCGCTGACCGATCCTTCGGCGCCAAGGCCGGGAACGAATCCATTGATGGTCGAGGCAGCGAGCCTGGTCGCGGTGACGGTCAGGTCGAGTTGCGGCGAGACGACGCCGTCGATACGGACCGTGCCGCCGCCAAGCGTCAGCACGGCGCCAGCGATCTTCGATTGCGCCTGGCCCAGATCCATCTTAAGCGGTTGATTCAGGCCGACCGGCGTGTTGAAGGCCGTCCCGCGCAGCGTGTCGATAGTGACGGATCCGTCGGCAAGATGGGCGACAGTGGACAGGTCGATATCCGGTCCTTTGGCACTGGCCGAGACCTTCGTCACGCCGTTCTGCACGGTCGCCTTCGCCTTCACCACGTCGAGCCGGCGTCCACCGATGGTGACGGAAGAAGCCGAGACGTCACCTCGCATTTGCCGAGCCCCGAAGGCATTGTCGATTGTGACGGTGCCATCGATGCCGCCGGCCGCGACGTTCTGGTAGGTGATGTCCACGCCTTTGAATTGAACGGTGACGGTCTGGTTGCTGCCGTTCGGCGAGAGCTTGATAGTGGCCTGCGCTTCCCCCGAAGCCGGCACCAGCGCCAGAGCGGCGAGGGTCTGCAGGTCACGCGCATCGAGGCTCAACGTTCCGGAGAGCAGGCCCGCCGTCGTGCTTTCGAGCGCACCGGCGATGTGGTTCTTTCCGATCGAGAGATTCACCTTGGGAAAGGTGAGGTGGCCGCTGGCGCTGTCGAGCGTGGCAGTGGCCGTTCCCGCGAGGGCGCCTCCGGCCAAGCTTCCGTCCAGCGTCAGGGTCGCCTGCCATCCGGAATCCGTCGGCGCGCCCTTGAGATCGATCCGCGCCTTCCTGATCGGCTGGTCGAGAAGGCGGCCATCATCGACCGAGATGGTGACATCCACGTCCGGGCGCGTCGTGGCGCCGGACGCATGCAGGGTGAAGGTCGCGGCTCCCTTGGACTTGTCCGCCAGCCTGGCAAGGTCGGCGATCGATCCATCGAGCTTCGCCTCGATGGTGTCCGCCCCGAACGACGCGCTGCCATGGGCGGACATGGCGGCGCCGCTGACGACGAGATCGCTGATCGTGAGGCCGGCTCCGGACCGGCCGCTGATCCTGGCGTCGACCTTGGTGGAGCCGGTGAGCAATCCGTCCAGTCTCGTGTCGCCGAGGGACAGGTCGGTCGTTGTGCCGCTGAGGGTGAAGGCTGGATCGGATCCGGCAAGGGTGCCCTCGACCGTCGCCTGGACGCCACCGGCGAGCGCGCGACCGGCAATCGACGACAAGGGCGCGATGTCGGCGAAGCTTGCCGTCGCGCTGCCCTTGACGGCACCCGCCGTGGTAGCGGTGCCGGCGAAGGTGACGGCACCGCCGGCCGCGGTCAGCCGCGCCTTCGTGTCGACGACACCCGTCGTCGTGTCGAACGTTCCGTCCGCGGTCAGGAGAAGCGGCGCATCCGTGCTGGATGCGAGACGCCCCGTCGGCGTCTCGATTGCATCGGCCTCGACGCGCAGGCCGAATGGCAGCTTGCCACCGGCCAAAGGTTCGTTGGCGCGTGCCTCGATGGCAAGGGAGAGACCGACGCCGGGAATGCGCAGCTTGTCCGTGCGCAAGTCGGCGATCTGGCCGACGAGGTCGAGGCGCACGACATCGCCGGCGGGCGCACCCTTGCCTTTGAGGGACAGGCTCTTCATCTCGGCGCCGCCGCCGAGGAAGGGCAGTGCAATCGTGCCGCCGCCGTCCTTCGCGACATTGACGGCCAGCGAGAGGTCGGTGCGGTCCCCGCCCAAGTCGCCACTGGCGGACAGGTGCACGCTGTCGGTGGTGACCTGAGCATGCCGCAAGACGATGCGCGGAAGGGATTCGCCCTTGACGCTTGCCCAGTCGGCATCGACGGCGACGGCGATCGAGCCGGTCAGAAGATCGGCATAGCCCGGCGGTACCAGCTCGGCCAGATTGCCGTTGCCATTGAGGACGAGCCGCTTGCCGGCGCCTGCCGGGGACAGGGTGAACGTGCCGGAGAAGCGAGCATCGCCCTCCGAGGTCAGGGTCAAATCGCCGGTCAACGCATCGCCGCGCGTGCCAAGGCTGGCATCGAGTGCATAACCCGGCCCCGACGGCCGCCCCATCAGGCCGAGCAGGATCCCGTTGGCGGATTCCTTGAGCGCAACGCTTGCCGTCAGCGGCGCGCTGGCGCTGGCGCGCGTCAGGCTCGCAGAGAGCGCCGCGATCGCGCCGTCGATGCGCCTTGCGTCGACCTTTGCCGAGAGGCTGCCATCGGCGCCGGAGACCAGCGCGCCGGTCAATGCGAGCACGGCAGGCCTGCCGGTGAGCGCCTTGCCGAGCTCCAGGCGCGCAATCCGCACGCTTCTCGCCGCGAAGGGCAGCAGTGCGCCATTGCCGCCGCCACCGCCGGGAAGATGCGGCCGGCGGAGGACGGATATGCGGTCGGCGGTGATCGCATTCAGGGACAGGTTACCGGTGAACAGGGCGCTCGCGCGGATATCGATAGCGAGCCCGTCGATCTCGGCGAATGGACCGTCGGCATCGGCGAGGACGATCCTGTCGGCGCCGAGCGAGAATGGCAGCCAGCCGGTGAGCCTGTCGATCGTGACGGTGACACCGCTGCCGGCACTCACCCGCTCGATCAGGCCAGCGACGAGCGAGCGTCCAGGCGGCGTGCCAAGCGCGCCAAGGACGAGCAGGATTGCCGCCACGACCGCCAGCAGCGCGAGGCCGACAATCCGCCCCATCTTGCTTCGTTTGCGTGTTGCCATGGTCAGAAGGCCTGACCGAGCCCGACATAGACACCGACGGACGGGTCGCCGCTTTCCGGCTGCAGGGGAACCGCGACATCGAGGCGGATAGGCCCGACTGGCGTCAGGTAGCGCAATCCGGCGCCGACGCCCACCTTGAGGTTCCCAAGCTGCGGCACCACCGAAGCGTCGGCACTGCCGGCATCGACGAAGGCGGCCAGCCCGATCGAGTCGGTGGCACGGTAGCGCAGCTCGCCCGAAAAGAGCACCGAGCTCCGCCCGCCGATGACGGCTCCCGAGGCATCGCGCGGTCCGATGTTCTGGTAGGCATAGCCGCGGACCGAACCCGCGCCGCCCGCATAGAGGCGATGGTCGGCGGCGACCTTGGAAACGTCATCCACCGTGATCACCGACGCCGCGGCCCGGCCGGCGAGCACGAAGCGTCCAGTGTCACCGAAGGCCCAGTAACCCGAGACATCGGCGCCGAACGTGGCATAGGCGGTGTGCTGGAGGAAGTCATAGGCCGGCGCCGCCGAAAGCACGGCGTGATAGCCGCTGCTCGGGTCGAGCTTGTCGTCGCGGGTATCCCAGTCAAGGGTTCCGGTGAGCGTCGTCAGCAGATGGTCCGTGGTGGCCGTCGAACTCGACCGTTCGGGTGCGCGCTACTTCCAGTTCAGCCGAGCCGCTCAATGTATCGGAGAAGACGTGCTGGAGCCCGAGCGCGCCTTCCAGCGCCGTCACGCGATAGGAATCGGTGGTCGTGCGGTAGCCCTCGAGGCGCAGGGTGAAATCCGTCATCGGATCGAAGACCGCCGGCTTGCGGAACTTTCCAGCAAGACGGAAATCGGGATCGAAGGCGCCGTCGAACATGAGCGAGGATACCGCGGCACTCAGCTTCAACTGCTCGGCGCCACCAAGCAGGTTGCGGTGAAGCCAGTAGACTTCCGCGCCAAGCCCTTCGGTGTTGGAGTAGTTGACGCTGGCGCCGACCGCCCGTGGCTTGCGCTCGCTGACCGTGATGGTGACGGGAATCGTGCCATCGGGGTCGAGCCTGGTGGCGGGTGTCACCCGAACGCTGTCGAAGACGCCAAGATCGCGCAGACGCTTGGTGGCGCGCTTGACCACCTTCGACGAATAGAGCCCGCCATCGATGCCGGCGCGTTTCAGAACGAGATTCGGATCGACGTTCTTCGTACCGTCGACCGTGACGCGGCCGAAATCGGCCATGGGGCCCGGACGAACTGCCAGAGTGACATCCAGCGTGTGGCTGTGATGGTCGGCGATGGTATCGCGCGGGGCGGCCATCGCCAGCGGATAGCCCTGCTGTTGCCAGGCATCGACGAGCTTCGAATTCGGCACTGACGACGATGGATGAGCGCGCCGGGGCGCCGGGCGTCAGGCCCAGTCCGTCAAGCGTCAGCCCGGCCGGCAGCGGCGTCACGCTGATCCGGCCGAAGACGAATTCGGCGCCGGCCTTGATCGTGACGACCACCTGCACGGGGCGGGAGGACACTGCGGCGAAGGGATCGACCTTCGCCAGCGGCCTGCCGTCGACCGTGATGAACACCTCTCCGGCATAGCGCGCATTCTCGTAGAGCACGGCCGTCAGGCGCCCGATGTCCTGCCTGGCGCGGGCAAGCAGGCCGACCAGGCCGGAGGCCGGGGACTTCTGGCGATTGACCAGTTCGGACACGTTGCGAAGCGATCGCTCAAGGCTGCGGCCCGCGTCGGACGCGGAGAAGGTGACCGTGTAGGGCAGCGGATCGATGATGGCCTCGTCGGGCTTGCTCTGGCCAAACGGCCACAGATCACTCAGCGCGGCCGACGCAGGCGCGAGGGGAGCGGCTGTTGCGACCAGGGTCACAAGCAGCAGCAGAAGACGGCAGTGGAACTCTCTTACGCGTACAGACACAGCTTTCACTCATCGACAGCCCTCGACGCCTGACCACCGCAGCCCCGCGAACTCGACGCCCCACCATGCTGACCAAGGATGAATAGCAAGTCTACAGCAAACGAGGCTTCGTCAGGTGAATTGGCGGTGCCGGCGCGCTTTGGCCAACCGCGGCGCACAAGTCGGGGAGCTGGCGCGAGCAAAGACACCGTCCCGCCGCCCCGATGCGCGCGGATCGCCAGTCGGCGTGATATGGAGCTTTTCCGGTGGGGCATTTCGTGACAGGCGAACAGTCCCGCCATGCCGCGTCGACGCCCGGATCCGGGCTCGGCGTGTCACGATGCTTGACGTTGGAGCATTCCCACTGCTTTTTCAGTAAATATTTCTGGTGCATTTCCACGGCACGGTGCCGCTTCCGGCGGCGGCGCGCATGTGGTCCGGTCAAGTGAGGTTCAATGGTCACGCTCAAGGAGATCGCCAAGGCAGTTGGCGTTTCCACGGCCACCGTATCCCGGGTCCTGAATTTCGACCCGACGCTCTCGGTCACCGCCACCAAGCGACAAGCGATCATCGAGACCGCCGAAGCGCTCAATTACGCCACGCCCCGAGCCCGCAGCCGCGCCAGGCAGCGCGGCCTGCACACGGTTGCCCTGGTGCATTTCCTGCGGCCTGGGCAGGAGCTGATCGACCCCTATTATGTCGGCCTGCGACTCGGCATCGAGAGCCGCTGCCAGACGCTCCGGACCGAGACGGTCAAGGTCTATCACACCGACCGGATGCCCGAACCGACGCTGCTGGCGGGCGCGGCCGGCGTCATTGCGATCGGCCCGCAGACGGAGGCCGAGGTCGAATGGCTTGCGCAACACAGCCGGCACGTCGTCTTCGCCGGCTTCATTCCGCCGAATGACGCGTTCGACGCGGTCGAGTGCGACCTGGCGCTCGCCATGAACAAACTGCTGACGTCTCTCGGTAAAATGGGTTACGGGCGGATCGCGTTTGCCGGCTGGATCGAGGCGGGCAAGAGCGATCCATACGGCGAGATCCGGTGCCGCAGCTACATGGAATGGACGGAGAGGCACGCGAAGTTCGATCCGCGTATCTGCGTGACGGAGCTAAGCGTCGAGCGCAACCATGAGCAGACCGGCTATCAGGCGGCGCTGAAGCTGCTTCGCCAGCGCCGTCCGCCGGATGCGATCGTCGCCTGCAACGACAACATGGCGATTGGCGTCTATCGCGCCATTCGCGAGCTCGGCCTGCGGATTCCGCACGACGTGGCACTGGCAAGCTTCAACGACATCCCGGCCGCCCAGTTCCTGCATCCGCCGCTGTCGACGGTCCGACTTCCCGCGGAGGAAATCGGCGAAACCGCCGTCGAGCTTCTCCTGGAGAGGATCAGCGGGCGGACGCTCGCCAAACGCATCATCATCGCCAGCGAAACCATGTGGCGCGGCAGCACGCGAAGCCCATCGGGCGAACCGTCTGACGACGATAATTTACTAAATCTTGCGTCGTCCGAAGCGCCCCGCTAAAAAGTGGAGGATGAGGCAGGGAGGAACCGCCTCGATTTTTGGGAGGAACCGATGAAACGCTTCACGGCCAATTGGCACCGGGCGCTTGGTTTGGGCGTCGCAGGTGTTGGCCTATTGACTGCTTCGGCCGCGGCCGCTGCGACGACATTGACCGTCTGGTGCTGGGATCCCAACTTCAACGGTGTCCCGATGCGGGAGGCCGGCGCCATCTACGCCAAGACGCATCCGGACGTTTCCCTCAACGTCATCGACACCACCAGCCAGGACGACGTCAGGACCAAGCTGCAGGCGCAGCTTCTCTCCGGCAGCACCGACGGGCTTCCCGACATCGTGCTGATCGAGGACGACGTCGCGCAGAAATACCTTCAGTCGTTCCCCGGCGCCTTCGAGCCGCTGTCCGACGCCATCGACATGTCGAAGTTCGCCCAATACAAGGTGGCCGCCGCGACCTATGATGGCAAGTCCTACTCGCTGCCCTTCGATTCCGGCGTCGCCGGCCTCTTCTATCGGTCCGACTATCTCGCCGAGGCCGGCTACAAGGCCGACGACCTCCAGGACATCACCTGGGACGACCTCATCAAGATCGGCAAGGACGTGAAGGCCAAGACCGGCCACCGCTGCTCGACATCGACTACAACGAGCGCGGCCTCATCCACATGATGCTGCAGTCGACCGGCCAGTGGTACTTCAAGGAGGACGGCAGCCTCAACATTCTCGACAACGCGGCGCTGAAGGCCACGCTCGAGCAATATGCCAGGATCTGGCAGTCGGGGATCGTCAAGCCGGTGTCCGGCTGGGCCGATTTCACCGGCGGCTTCACCTCCGGCGAGGTCGCGGCCGTTCCGATCGGCGTGTGGATCACCGGCACGATCAAGGCCAACCCGGATCAGTCGGGCAAGTGGGCCGTTGCGCCGATTCCGACGCTTCCCGGCATTCCCAGTGCCGTCGCACGCCTCCAACTGGGGTGGCTCGAGCTGGTACGTCCTGGCGAAATCGCCGAACAAGGCCGCCGCCATCGACTTCCTGAAGTCGGTCTGGGCCGGCGACGTCGACTTCTACCAGAAGATCCTCGTCGATCAGGGCGCCGTCGGCACGCTGCTCGCGGCGCGCGGTGGCAGCGCCTACCAGCTCAAGGATCCGTTCTTCGGCGGCGAGCAGGTGTGGCAGGACTTCGCCGACTGGCTCGGCGAAGATCCCGGCCATCCGAGTACGGCACCTACACGGCCGAGGTCGACGCCGCCGTTCAGGCACAACTGCCGACCATCGCCCAGGGCGGCTCGATCGATGACGCCATCAAGGCGATCAACGAGCAGGCCCAGGCGCAAATCCAGTAGCAATAGCGGGAACGGGAGCAATCCCGTTCCCGGTCTCCCGAGGACCGCGTTCGCACGGGCTGTCGTGCGGCGCGGCATGCCCGGGCCGTGAATCGGTGCCCGAGACGGCGAGTTTTCCTGTTGCGAGGCCCGGCGCGCGTGACGGATCCGCGAGGTGGGGAAGTGGCCAGTGGCAAACGTCAGGCTTGATCGCAACGCCCAGATCAATGGCTGGCTGTTCATCGCGCCGGCGCTGGTGCTGCTCGGGCTTTTCCTGATCTATCCGATCCTGTGGTCGCTGTGGATGAGCTTCCAGGTCGGCAAGGGCCTGAATTTCCATTTCGGCGGCTTCGCCAACATCGTGCGGCTGACGCGCGATCCGGTCTTCCTGCGCGCGCTCACCAACACCTGCATCTTCTTCTTCGTGCAGGTGCCGATCATGATCACGCTGGCGCTGCTGTTCGCGGTCGCGCTCAACGACGCGACGCTGAAGATGCGCGGCGTGTTCCGCACGGCGATCTTCCTGCCCTGCGTCACCTCGCTGGTCGCCTATTCGGTGCTGTTCAAGTCGATGTTCGCGACCGACGGCGTCATCAATCAGCGCGCTGATGTTCCTGCACATCATCGGCGCCCCGATCCCGTGGCTGACCGATCCGTTCTGGGCCAAGGTCGTGATCATCCTCGCCATCACCTGGCGCTGGACCGGCTACAACATGATCTTCTATCTGGCCGCGCTGCAGAACATCGACCGGTCGATCTATGAAAGCGCCCGCATCGACGGCGTGCCGCCGTGGGCGCGCTTCTGCCACATCACCGATGCCGATGCTGAAGCCGGTGATCCTGTTCACCACCGTGATCTCGACCATCGGCACGCTGCAGCTGTTCGACGAAGTCAACAACATCACGGTCAACGGCGGCCCGTCCGACGCGACGCTGACGCTGTCGCTCTACATCTACAACCTGACCTTCCGCTTCATGCCGAGCTACGGCTACGCGGCGACGGTCTCCTGGGTGATCGTCGTGATCGTCGCGATCCTGAGCTTCCTGCAGTTCTGGATCGCGCGCGAGCGCCGGCCGAGGCCGAGGACATGACCATGCGTCGTCATCCGCCGCGGCCTCCTCTACCTGGCTTCTGTCGATCGCCGCCTTCGTCTCGGTCTTCCCGTTCTACTGGATGGTCGTCGGCGCGACGAACAAGTCCGCCTGATCGTCAACGGCAAGGCGAGCTTCGGCGACAATCTGTTCGCCAATGCTCAGGCCTTCTTCGAGCTGGTCGACGTGCCGCGCGTCTTCTGGAATTCGCTCGATATCGCGGTCGTCGGCAACGGTGCTGACGCTGTCGTCTCCTCGCTCGCCGGCTACGGCTTCGAGATCTTCCGCTCGCGGTTCCGCGAGCGCATCTTCGCCTTCCTGCTGCTGCTGCTGTCATCCCCTTCGCGGCGATCATGGTGCCGCTGTTCGCGATGATCGCGCGGGTGCACCTGGTCAACACCTTCGCCGCGCGTGATCCTGCCGACGGTCGCCTCGATCTTCATCATCTTCTATTTCCGCCAGGCGACGAAGGCCTTCCCGCGCGAACTGCGCGACGCCGCGCGTGTCGACGGGCTGAAGGAGTGGCAGATCTTCCTCTTCATCTACATGCCGGTGATGCGCTCCACCTATGCGGCGGCGACCATCATCGTGTTCATGCTCAACTGGAACAATTATCTCTGGCCGCTGATCGTCCTGCAGACCAACGACAAGAAGACTGTGACACTGGTCGTCTCGGCGCTGCTCTCGGCCTACGTGCCCGATTACGGCGCGATCATGTTCGCCACGGTGCTCGCGACGCTGCCGACCCTCATCATCTTCTTCGTCCTGCAACGCCAGTTCGTCGAAGGCATGACAGGTGGCGTCAAGTGAGACACAAGGCAATGCGTTCGATAACGCCTGCAACGACGACTGGGTCTTCAACGAAGGCTTCTCGCCCGATCTCACGACGACGCTCGGGCAAGGCGAGCCGTCACGCTGCCGCACACCGCCGTCGAACTGCCCTTCTCCTATTTCGACGAGACGGCCTATCAGCGCCCCTTCACCTATCAGAAGCTCCTCGCCGCCGATCCGGCATGGGACGGCAAGGAGGTCTCGCTGTTCTTCGACGGCGCCATGGCCGACGCCAGTCGTCTATCTCAACGGCGAAGAGATCGGCGTCCACAAGGACGGCTACACACCGTTCGAGGCGCGGCTGACCGGCAGGCTCAAGGCCGGCGAGAACCTGCTCGCCGTCACGATCGACGGCTCCGAGAACCCGGACATCCCGCCCTTCGGCGGCCTCATCGACTATCTGACCTATGCCGGCATCTATCGCGACGTCTGGCTGAAGGTACCGAGCCGGTCTCGATCGCCAGCGTCAAGATCGAGACCCCGGACGTGCTCGCCGCCAGAAAGCGCGTCGGCATCCGCGTCGAGATCGACAATCCGCAGGACCTGCCGCTCACCGGCAAGATGACGGCGACCCTGTGCGAGCCGAGCCGGCACGGCGATCGCCGACCGCTCGGCGCCGGCCGACGGCCGAGGTCGATCTTCGGATGGACGGGCTCGACGGCATCGCCCTCTGGGATATCGACAGCCCCGTTCTCTACGACGGTCGAGCTCGACGCACGGCGACGATACGCGGTGACGCCAAAGTTCGGCTTCCGCACGGCCGCGTTCACCACCGAGGGCTTCCAGCTCAACGGCCGGCCGCTGAAGCTGCGTGGGCTCAACCGCCACCAGTCCTTTCCTTATTCCGGCTATGCGCCTCGGCCGGGCGGCGCAGGAACGCGACGCCGAGATCCTCAAGCACGAGCTTCACCTCAACATCGTCCGCACCTCGCACTATCCGCAATCGCACCTGGTTCCTCGACGCCTGCGACCGGCTCGGCCTGCTGGTCTTCGAGGAGATTCCCGGCTGGCAGCATATCGGCGGCGAGGCGTGGAAGGCCGAGTCGGTCGAGAACGTCCGCCGCATGATCACGCCGCGACTGGAACCATCCCTCGATCATCCTCTGGGGCGTGCGGATCAACGAATCGCAGGACAGACCACGACTTCTATGCCGAGACCAACGCCTCGCCCACGCGCTCGATCCGACCCGCCAGACCGGCGGCGTCCGCTTCATCACCGACAGCGAGATGCTCGAGGACGTCTACACGATGAACGACTTCATCCTCGGCAATGAGGAGCTCGGCGGCAACCGGCCGCGCACCGCGCTCCGCCCGCAGCAAGAGGTCACCGGGCTCGACAGGCTGGTTCCCTATATGGTCACCGAATTCAACGGTCACATGTATCCGACCAAGAGCTATGACCAGGAGCAGCGGCAGGCCGAACACGTCACGCGCCATCTCGAGGTGCTCAACGCCGCCTATGGCGATCCGGCAGATCGCCGGTGCGATCGGCTGGTGCGCCTTCGACTACAACACCCACAAGGATTTCGGCTCCGGCGACCGCATCTGCCATCACGGCGTCTCGGACATGTTCCGCGAGCCGAAATTCGCCGCCTATGCCTATGCCAGCCAGTGCGAGCCGGACGAGGAGGTCGTCCTCGAGCCGGTGACCTTCTGGGCGCGCGGCGAGCGCAATATCGGCGGCGTGCTGCCGCTGATGGTTCTGACGAATTGCGACGAGGTCGAACTGCGCTACGGTGACAACCCGCCCAAGCGTGTCGGGCCCGACCGCGAGCGGTTTCCGCATCTGCCGCATGCGCCCGTCATCATCGATCGCCGCCATTTCAGCGATGGCGGAGCTCGGCCGCTGGGGCATGCAATGGCAGAGCGCCCGGATCACCGGCTATCTCGGCGGCAAGGCGGTCAAGACGGTCTGGCTCGCCGCCGATCCGGTCGCGACGCGCCTCGAGGTGGTCGCCGATCGCGACATTATCTCGGCGCGACGAGAAGGATTGCGTCCGCGTGATGGTGCGGGCGCTCGACCAGGCCGGGCACAAGCTGCCGTTCCTTTTCGAGCCCGTGGAGATCGCCGTCACCGGCGGCGGGCACCGCGTCGGCCCGGGGCTGGTGCCGCTGCGCGGCGGGTCGACCGGGTTCTGGGTGGAGTCGACCGGCACGCCGGGACCGATCGCCGTGACCGTATCGAGCCCGCGCTTCGGCGCGACGACCATCAGCCTGAGCGCGACGTGAGGAGCGTCCGATGAGCGACCTGAAGCTGCGCGGCATCTGCAAATCGTTCGGCGCCGTCGAGGTGATCAGGGACGTCGATCTCGACATCGCCAGCAAGGAGTTCGTCGTCTTCGTCGGCCCCTCGGGCAGCGGCAAGTCGACCCTCCTGCGTCTCATCGCCGGTCTCGAATCGATTTCGGCCGGCGAACTCGACATCGGCGGCAAGCGCATGAACGATGTCGATCCGTCCAAGCGCGGCATCGCCATGGTGTTCCAGACCTACGCGCTCTATCCGCACATGACGGTGCGGCAGAACATGGGCTTCGCCCTGCGTTTCGCCGGCGTTGCCAAGGCGGAGATCGAAAGGCAGGTCAACGAGGCAGCGCGCATTCTCGAACTGGAGCCGCTCCTCGACCGCCTGCCGAAGGAACTGTCGGGCGGCCAGCGCCAGCGCGCCGCGATCGGCCGCGCCATCGTGCGTCACCCGGAGGTGTTCCTCTTCGACGAGCCGCTGTCCAATCTCGACGCCGAATTGCGCGTCCATATGCGCATCGAGATCGCGCGCCTTCACAAGGAGCTGCAGACGACCATCGTCTATGTCACCCACGATCAGGTCGAGGCGATGACGCTCGCGGACAAGATCGTCGTGCTGCGCGACGGTGCCATCGCCCAGGTCGGCTCGCCGCTGGAGCTCTACGACAATCCCGACAATCTGTTCGTCGCCGGCTTCATCGGCTCGCCCAAGATGAACTTCCTGTCGGGCGTCGTCGCCGATGGCGGCGCCGCCGTGCGCCTGCCGGCCCATGGCAACCAGCACATCCCGGTGTCGGGCGTCGCCTCCATTCCGGCCGAGGGAACCGAGGTGACCGTCGGTCTGAGGCCCGGGCATTTCAGCAACGACGGTGCGGCCGCGCTCGACCTCACCATCGAAATGGTCGAGCATCTCGGCGTCGAGACCTATGTCTATGCCCGTCACGACAGGGGCGAGGTGATCACCGTCGCCACCCATGACGGCCGCGATCTCAAGGCCGGCGACACGCTCGAAGCCCGCTTCGATCCGGCCTCTGCCCTGCTGTTCGATCGCGACGGCAGCCGCATCCGCTAGGCAATGACCCGGCGCCGTTGATCACAGCGTCAGGATCGCCTTGACCGGTGGTGTCTTCGAGGCGAGCCAGTCGGGCATCGCCGCCGGCAGGTCGGCGAGCGGCGCGGTATGGGTGTTGATCGCATCAGTCGGGATGATGCCGGAGCGGATCGCCGCCATCACCTGATCGAAATCGGCCTTCAGCGCATTGCGCGAGGCGAGCAGGTCGGTTTCGCGCTTGTGCAGTTCCGGATCGGCAAGCGTGATGTCGGCATTGAGGACGCCGACATAGACGAGCTTGCCGGCATGGGCGACATAGGAGAGCGAGGCTTCCATGGCGCGCACATTTCCGGTGGCGTCGAACACGCAATCGTAGAACTCGCCGCCCGTGCGGCGCCCTGCCTCGGCATGGGCGTCGGCGCCGCCGAGGATGCGATCGGCGAAGGAAAGCGCGTCGCAGGCGAAATCGAGCCGGCCTTCCGACACGTCGAGCACGGTGACCTCGGCGCCGGCGGCGCGCGCAAAGAGCGCCGTGCCGACACCAATCGGCCCCATGCCGACGACGAGGGCGCGCTCGCCCTTGCCCGTGGCCGAGCGGCGCACGGCATGGGCACCGATGGCGAGGAACTCGACCATGGCGATGTCGCGCGTCTTGAGGTCGCCCGCCGGATAGAGATTGCCCTCCGGCACAACGATGCGCTC
Source organism: uncultured Alphaproteobacteria bacterium (assembly GCA_963812285.1). GTDB lineage: Bacteria > Pseudomonadota > Alphaproteobacteria > Rhizobiales > Kaistiaceae > CAVSRC01. The sequence goes on from CAWEUR010000021.1 coordinate 70,592, forward strand.
GCACATGCCGCCATCGGTGTGGACGCCGAGGCATTGCAGCGACATGCAGCAATTGAAGCGACCCTTGCGGCAGGCGATGCAGGTTCCGCAGACCAGATAGGGATTGACGACGACCGGCGTCCCGACCGACAGGCGTTCATTGCCGGAGCCTTCCGCCACCACGGCCGAGAGCTCATGGCCCATGACGCGGGGATATTGCAAATAGGGATGGGTGCCCTCGAAGATGTGGAAATCGGTGCCACAAACGCCGATTGACCGGATGTCGATGGCGATCCAGCCCTCGCGCGCCGCCTGCGCCGCCACGTCCCTGTATTCCAGCCGCCCCGGCTCGACACAAACCACCGCCTTCATGATTTTCCCTGCTCTTTCCTGGTCGCCGGACGAGCGCCACCACCCCGCTGCCAAAAGAACGGGCCGGCGGTCGCGATCGAGACCGGTTTGACGATCCAGTCTATCCGGTCTTTGCCAGTGTCCGAAATAGGCTATAGCGCGCGACAACCGGCTTGAATTGACGCGCCGGTGATGGTCGGCTGGAACAAGCCCGACCACGGCAATGAAGGCCGGGCAAGATCAAGTGGCGGGGTCCAAGCCCGCCCTCAGGGAGGTCAGGACATGAAAGTGGTCTTCGTGCTCTTCGATTCGCTCGTGCGCCAGGCGCTCGGCTGCTATGGCGGCGTGGAAGCGAAGACACCGAATTTCGACCGGCTCGCCGCCCGCGGCATCGTCTTCGACAATCACTTCGTCGGAAGCCTGCCCTGCATGCCGGCCCGGCGCGACATCCATACCGGCCGGATCAACTTCCTGCATCGCGGATGGGGGCCGATGGAGCCCTTCGACCATTCCTTCGCGGCGATGCTGAGGGACAGCGGCATTCCCACCCACCTGATCACCGACCACTATCATTATTTCGAGGACGGCGGCTTCGGCTATCACGGCCGCTACTCCTCGTGGGAGTTCGTTCGTGGCCAGGAGAAGGACCACTGGCGCGCCCCGATCGACCCACCGGTCGAGGCGCTTAAGGCGCGCTTCGACGACGAGCAGCACGATTTCGACGCGACCGATATCCACTCCAAGCTCCCCTACTACATGAACCGCCTCTACATGGAGGAGACCGGGCATTTTCCGATGAGCGAGTGCCTCGACCTCGCCGAGGATTTTCTCACCCGCCACGCCCGCGCCGAGAACTGGTTTCTGCATCTGGAATGCTTCGACCCGCACGAACCCTTCTTCGCGCCGGACCGTTTCCTGCGCGAGGACGGCCTCGTCGACGGCCGCATCTTCGACTGGATCCCCTACCGGAAGAACGATCTCGACGACCCGCACCTTGCCGCGTTGCGCGCCAACTATTTCGCGCTGGTGGAGGCGTGCGACGAACATCTCGGCCGGCTGCTCGACAGATTCGACCGGCTGAACCTGTGGGAGGACACCTGCCTGATCGTGACGACCGATCACGGGCTGATGCTCGGCGAGAAGGAATATCTCGGCAAGAACCGACCGCCCTTCTACAACGAGGTGGCGCATATCCCGCTGATCGTCGCGGCACCCGGCTCGGGCGCGCCGCGGCGCTCGAACGCGCTCACCCAGACCACGGACCTGATGCCGACCTTCCTCGATCTCTTCGGTCTGAAGCCGCCCACGGAAGTGACCGGCCGCAGCCTCGCACCGCTGTTCAAGGCAGGCGCCGAGGACTGGCAGCGCGAAGGCATCCTCTTCGGCCAGTTCGGCTCGGCGATCAATTTCACCGATGGGCGCTGGGTCTATTTCCTCTATCCGCGCGAGCCCTTCGAGGCGGACCTCTACCAGTACACGCTGATGCCGACGCATTCGCGCACGCCCTTCGAGGTCGCGGATTTCGACGGGGCCGAGTTCTCGCGCGGCTTCGACTTCACGCGCGGCTACCCGACGATGCGCCTGCCGTTCCAGAAGGACGCGCCCAATTCGATGTTGCGGCGCATGCCGCTGCTCGATCCGAAGACCCGGCTTTTCGATCTCGAAGCCGATCCCGAGCAGAAGCATCCGATCGACGACCCCAAGCGCGAGGCCGACATCCGCGAATGCGTGCGCCGACTGCTCGACCGGGCGGAGGCGCCGGCCGAGCTTTATGGGCGCTACAGGTTCTGAAGGACTGGCACGGACGGAGAGCATCGGATATTGTGAGTGGCGGCCTCATCGCCGCCGGTCCGGCGGTGTCGGCACCGCAATTCAGAGAGCCCGACGACCAATCGCGTCCAACGGGCCGGCCAGACAGGCAGGAACCCCCATGAAGACCGTCTTCGTCCTCTTCGATTCCCTCAACCGCCACATGCTCGGCCCCTATGGCGGCACCCGCATCCCGACGCCTAATTTCGACCGGCTGGCGGCACGCAGCGTCACCTTCGACACCCATTATGTCGGCAGCATGCCCTGCATGCCGGCCCGGCGCGACATGCTGACGGGGCGACTTACCTTCCTGCACCGAAGCTGGGGGCCGCTTGAGCCCTTCGACAACGCCTTTCCCGAACTGCTGGCGAAGGCCGGCGTCTACAGCCACCTCGTCACCGACCACTACCACTACTGGGAGGACGGCGGCGCCACCTATCACAATCGCTACGATTCCTACGAGTTCGTGCGCGGCCAGGAGGGTGACGCCTGGAAGGCGATGGTGCAGCCGCATTGGGAGCGACTGCGCGAGATGTATCACGCGCGCCAGTTCGACACGGCGCAGCGGAGCTACTTTCGCAAGAACATCGTCAATCGCGAATTCATCCGCGACGAATCCGAGTTCCCCTCGGTCCAGTGCTTCGCGCATGGCCTCGAGTTCCTGGAGCGCAACCGCGACGCCGACAACTGGCTGCTGCAGATCGAGACCTTCGATCCGCATGAGCCCTTCTATGCTCCGACCCGGTTCAAGAAGCCGTTCGACACGGGCTGGAACGGGCCGATCCGCGACTGGCCGCGCTATGGCCGCGTCGACGAACTGCCGGCCGAATGCGAAGAGCTTCGCGCCAATTACTACGCCGTCGTCTCGCTTTGCGACTTCCTGCTCGGGCAGGTGCTCGACGACTTCGACAAGCACGACATGTGGAAGGACACGGCGCTGGTCGTAACCACCGACCATGGCTTCCTCCTCGGCGAGCACGATTTCTGGGCCAAGAACCGGATGAACCTCTACGAGGAGATCGTGCACATCCCGCTGTTCCTGCACGATCCGCGGGCGCCATCGCTGGCGGGGAGCCGGTCAGCGGCCCTGACCCAGTCGATCGGACCTCGCGCCGACCTTCCTCGATCTCTTCGGCGTCGCGCCGCCAGCCGAAACCGAGGGCCATTCGCTGCTTGAGACGCGCTCCGGCGCGGCGGCACGGGAGGCGGCGATCTTCGGCTATTTCGGCGGGGCGGTGAACGTCACCGACGGGCGCTACACCTATCACCGCTTCCCGGCCGATCTGCGCCAGCAGGAGATCTACCAGTACACGCTGATGCCGACGCATCTGCGCGAACGCTTCACGCCCGAGGAGTTTTCGGGGGTGAGCCTCGCCGAGCCCTTCCCCTTCACCAAGGGGGCGAAGCTACTCAAGGTGCCGGTCAGCGACCGCTCGCCGATGTACACCAATTACGGGCCGGGCGCCCTGCTCGAGGATGAGACGCGGCTCTACGACCTGTCGTCCGACCCGGGCCAAGCGAGCCCCCTCGCCGACCCGCAAGTCGAGGCACACATGGTCGAATTGATGGCAAGGCTGATGCGCGCCAACGACGCGCCGGCGGAGGCCTTCACGCGTATCGACATTCCGGCGGAAGCGGCGGAGTGAAGCCGAACTCAGGACTCGGCGAAGGGGCGCGTCAGGGTGATGCCGTCGCGCAGGGTCACGCCGAAGCCCGGGCGGTCGCTGAGGCGCACCTTGCCGTCGACCGGCGCGTCCTCGCCCTCGAACAGGGCGCCGAAGACTGGGGCGACCTCGGTACCGTCGGCGCTCATGTTCACATATTCCGAGAAAGGGATATGCGGCTGCGACATGACGAAGTGATATGAATAGGCGCCTGAGGCGTGGGGCACGACGGGGATGTCGTAGGCTGCCGCCATGGCGCTGACGCGCAGGGCTTCCGTCAGACCGCCCATCCACATGATGTCGGGCTGGAGGATGTCGACCGAGCGGCTCTCGATCAGCTTGCGGAAGCCGTAGCGGGTGTATTCATGCTCGCCGGTCGTCCAGCGCATCCAGGGGCAGCGCTCCTTGAGGATGCGGTGGCCATCGAAATCGTCGGGCGGCAGGACTTCCTCGAGCCAGTAAATGCCGAGCGGGCGAACGGCCTCGGCGAGGGCGGCAGCGTAGTCGATGTTGAGCGACATGTAGCAGTCGACCATCAGTGGGAAATCCGGCCCCGCCGCCTCGCGATGCGCGGCGAGGAAGTCGACGTTCTCCTTGAGGCCCTGCGGCCCGTCGGCCGGCCCATGCGGCAGGGGTACCTTGCCGCCCCAAAAGCCCTGATCCCGGTAGACCTCGGGACGCGGGCCGGTGCAGTAGAGCGGCAGGGCGTCGCGCGTGGCGCCACCGACCATGGCATAGACCGGCTCGTCGCGAAGCTTGCCGAGGAGGTCCCACAAGGCGAGGTCGACCACGGAGAGCGCGGCGACGGTCACGCCCTTGCGGCCATAGGGCATGCTCGCCCTGTACATCTGGTCCCACATGCGGTTGATGTCGCGCGCGTCCGAGCCGACGACGAAGCGGCGGAAATGCTTCTCGATCATGAAGCAGGCGGGCGGACCGCCGAGGCCGGTGGCGATGCCGACAACCCCGCTTTCCGTCTCGACCTCGACGAGAATCGAACCGAGGACGGCAATGCCCCAGCTCGTGCGCGAGGCCTTGTAGTCGGGATAGAGGGACATGGGGTTGGCGATGAGTGAATCGATCAGCCAATGTCCCGCCTCGCGGTCATGATAGTCGCCGCCGGCGCCCGGTGCCGCGATGAGCGAGGCCCGTATGTCGATGATCGCGTCGCGGCGCATGGAACTCCTCACTGAAGGTTGACGAAGAGGCCGCCATCGACGAGCAGCGAAGCGCCGGTGACGTAGCGGGCAAGGTCAGAGGCGAAGAAGACGACGACGTCGGCGATGTCCTCGGGCTTGCCGAAGCGGCCGAGCGGGCACACGGCCGTCGAGATAGGCGCGCTTTTCCGGGTCCGACCAGTCGTCCTTGTTGATGTCGGTCTCGATGGCGCCGGGCATGACCGAATTACAGCGGATCCCGTGCGGCCCGAGGGCGATGGCGATCGACTGCATCAGCGAATGCACGCCGGCCTTGGTCGGGGTGTAGTGACTCTGCATGGCGCCACCGACCAGCGCACTGATCGAGGAAATGGCGATGATGGCGCCACCGCGATCCTGCTTGACCATCTGGCGCGCCGCCGCCTGGGTGGTGACGAAGGCGCCCTGCAGGTTGACGTCGACGACCGTGCGGAAGAGGTCGAGCGGCATGTCGAGAAAGGCGTGGAACGGGCAGATGCCGGCATTCGAGACATGGATATCGACGCCGCCGAAGCGGGAGACCGCGGCCTCGACCAGACGCTCGGCCGTCTCGGGGCTGGCAACGTCGCCCTCGACGAGAACGCCCTCGCCGCCGACGGCTTCGATCGCGGCAAGAGTTCCCTTGGCCGGTGCATCCTCGCCGAAGTCCCTGTCGGCGCCGCGATGATGATTGACGACCACCTTGGCGCCCTCACGCGCCAGCGCCACCGCGATCGCCCGGCCAATGCCACGCGAGCCGCCGGTGACGATCGCCACCTTTCCCGAGACAAGCATCAGTTTCCTCCTTCTCAGGCCGGCAGCGGCTTCAGGCCGGCCGCTTCACGGAATGCCGGGTCGCGAATGTCGAGTTCCCGCCCGGCGAAACTGGCGCCATCCGAAGAACAGAGAAACGCGATGGCGTCGGCCGGCTCGCGCGGGTCGGCGAGCTTCTCGCGCGGCAGGCTGGCGAGCGGGCCGATGCCGGACGCCCTGATCTCGCCCTGCATGTCGGTGTCGACGATGCCCGGCGCGAAGCCGAAGACGCGGATGCCGACACCGCCATATTCGAGCGCCAGCGAGCGGGTGAGCATCGACAGCCCGGCCTTGGAGGCGCAATAGGCGCTCCAGGCTTCGATCGCGCGGCTCGCCGCGCCGGACGACACATTGACGATGGTGCCGCGGCCTCCGACCAGCATCCTCTTCAGCACGGCACGGGCGGCGATCGCCGCGCCGACGAGGTTGACCTCGATCACGTGCGCGAAGTCATGCGGCTCGATGTCGGCGAATTTCGCGACCGTACCGAGCTGGCCGGCGTTGTTGATGAAGATCGTCGGCACGCCGAAGGCGTGCTCGACCGCATCGACAGCGTGATGGACGGATTGCGCGTCGGTGACGTCACAGCGGAAGGCTTTCGCCCTGCCGTCATCGGCCTCGATAGCCGCCGCGACCTTTTCGGCATCGGCAAGCTTGCGTGCCGTCACCGCGACCGCCGCCCCCTCGCGCGCCAGCGCCCTGGCGACCTCGGCGCCAATGCCACGCCCGGCGCCGGTGACGATCGCTACTTCGTTGGAAAGACGCATCGCTCAGTCCATGTGCCACTGGAGGGGGAGGAGGAAGGGGAAGCCGCGACGCTCGTCGATCTCGATCTTCATGAGGTGGCCCATGGATTCGCTCCAGCGGGCGTTAACCGGATCGTCCTTGAGGGCGGCGATCGTGCGGTCGAGATCGTCGGTCTCGAAATAGCCGAAGAGGGTCAGGCCGTGCCGGAAGATGTTGTAATTGCGGATGCCGGCCTTCTTCAGCGCCTCGACCATTTCCGGCCAGATCTCGGCGTGGCGCTGCTTGTACTCGTCCTCATAGCCCGGACGGACCTCGAGGACCCAGGCGTGGTGGCTCATGTGGCGCCTCCCAGATAGTCGTGGATGATGCGGCCTGGCTTCAAGGTGAAGTCGGCGCGCCAGTGGAAGCCGTCGAGCATGTCGACGACCGGCAGCCGGTGGACGGGCGCCTGGGCGTTGGGACGCAGCTCGACCGTGCAGGGACCGCTCCAGCATTCGTGCACGACGACATCGGCGAGGCGGCGGGCGGTAAGCTGGCGGATCGCCGGGCGGCCGTCGATGTGGTCGACCGCCTTCAGATTGATGTTCTCGGCGAAATCGAAATGGCGCGAGAGGCTGTCGAGCGTGTCGCGGCGCTGCTTGTAGGCGAGCGTGCCGGTGAGAATGTCGATGCCGTTGCGCGTGATGGTGCCGACGACGAGATCGCCGCGATGTTCGAGCCTCGGATCGCCGAGCTTCTTCGGCTGGCCGTGCACCTCGCGGCCATGGACGACGCCGCCGTCGGAGGACAGGAACAGGTAGGGCGAGAAGGAGCCGGCGAGATCTGCCGCCGGCAGGCGGCAGCCGATCGAGACGTTGGATTCGCCGTAGGGCCCGAGCCATTCGGTGTCGTTCATCCGGTAGACATGGGCGATGACGACATCGCTTGCCGGCTCGAGCGGCGGCGGCAGGAGGCGGGCGACGGCCGCCTCGCTGGTGCGCCAGACCAGCGTCAGCACCTCGACATGTCGCGAAAGGAGAAGGGGAACGGCGGCACGGTCGGCGCGTCCCACGGCGTGGAAAAGCCCGGCTGCAGGATGTCCTCGACGGTCAGCCGGTCGAGGCCGCCATTGCGCAGGTCCTTGCTCATGCCGGCACCTTGGGCGGGGCGAGGCCGTAGCCGGTGAAGCCGCCGGTGACATTGATCAGTTCGCCGGTGACGAAGGAGGCTTCCGGCGAGGCGACATAGGAGACCGCGCCGGCGACATCGTCGGGCGTGCACCAGCGGCCGACGGGAATCGTCTTCAGCACATTCGCCTCGAAGGCTTCCCAGGTGAGGCCGAGCATCTCGGCCTTGTCGCGGAACTGCTCTCCATGCCGGTGCCGGGACCGACATGGCCGGGCGCCACCGCGTTGACGGTGATGCCATAGCCGGCAAGCTCGATCGCCAGGCACTGGGTGAAGCCCCAGACGGCGTTCTTCGAGGCCATGTAGGCGCTCGAATAGGGATTGCCGAAGCCAAGGCGGGTGACGATGTTGACGATCCGCCCGCGCCGGCGCGCATCATGGCCGCGCGACCGCGCGGCAGGTGAGGAACGGCCCGCGCGCGTTGACGCGTCTGGATGCGGTCCCAGTCCTCGTCGGTCAGGTCGACGACGAGCTTCTGGAGATGGATGCCGGCGGCAATTGACCAGCATGTCGATGCGGCCGTGACGGGCGATAATCGTCTCGACGCGGCATCGACCGAGGCGGACGACCGTCAGATCGAGGGCAACGCGTCACCGCAAGCCTTCCGGCGCGCCGGTGCGGCGCGCCATCGCGGTCGGCAGCGACGACGCGGTTGCCATCGCCGCATGAGCCGCGCGGCGATCGCCCGGCCGATGCCGCCGGCGCCGCCGGTGACGATCGCGAGTGGCGTGCCGGTCATGCGGCCTCCCAGGCGCGCATCAGGTCGCGGAGCTGGATGGTCTCGGTGAGAATGTCGTCGAAGAGCGAGTCCATATAGTCCTGATGGGTGTATTCCAGGGCGAGATAGCCGTCATAGCCGGCCGCCTTCAGCGTCGCGAGTTCGGCGCCGCGATGTTGATCGTGCCCTTGGCGAGCTTGGTCTGCAGCTCGCCCATCTGGCCTGGCGGAGATGGACATGGGCGGCATGGGGCGCCAGCCCGTCGATCTCCTCCTGGCGGTAGCCGAGACAGACGAAGTGGCCGTAGTCGAGCGTGATCTTCAGGCCCGGCACCTGCTCCAGGAGCTCGAGCACCAGCGCGGGCGATTTCGAGATAGGAATGGACATGCGGCTCGACGGTGAGGGTGATCCCCGGCCTCGGCGGCGATCGGCATCAGGCGCCTGAGGCTCTCGGCCGAGGCTCGCCAGCGCCTCGCCACGCCCCTGGCCCGGATTGACAGACACCGGGCAGCACGAAGATGACGCCGATGCCGGCGCGCTTGCAGAAGCGGACCGCTTGCTTCAGGTCGGCCACGTTCTGGTCGCGCGATGGCGCGGGTCGGCGAGGTTGCGGTCGGCAAGCGTGTCGCCGAAGAGGTGATAGAGGCAGGCGAGATCGATATCGAGCGCCCGCGCCTCGTCGGCGACGCGCTCCGGATCGGCGAGGAGCCGCGCCTTGTCGAGGGCCGGGCCCGAAGAAATAGCCGACGTCGATCGCGCCGATGCCGAGCACCTTGGCGATGCCGGCGGCTTCCTTCAGCGAGCAGGCCGGCAGCGACCAGGTGGTCAGGGTCAGCTTCGAGGCCATCAGACCGTCTCCATGCGTCCGCTCGCCGCCGAGCGATACAGGGCGTCGAGCACCTCGATCGCCCGCTGGCCGACGAGGCCGGGGGCGCTGTTGGCGGCCGGCCGGCCGAGGCAGAGGTCGACGAGGACCTTCAGCGGCTCCTCGCACTCATAGCCGCCTCGAACCCGGCGCCATGGCAACGACCTCGTCGTTGCCGTCGCGGCGGCGCAGCTCGAGCCGCTCGCGCTCGATGTCGAGAAGCAGCATGCCCTCGGAGCCGAAGATGCGGAGATCGATCTGCACCGGGCGGCCCTTCGGCAAGGGTGGCGGAGCCGGAGATCGACCCGGTGGCGCCATTGGCGAAGCGCACGACCGCCGCGTCGTAATAGTCGACGCCGGCCGGCGACTGGCCGGTCATGCGCGAAGACCTCCTCCGGCGCCAAATCGGCGAGGCGGAAGAGAAGTCCGAGCGGATGGACGAGCTGGCCCCAGCCGAAGCCGCCGGCGCGCTTCGGATCGGCCCAGGTCGAGGCCGGCGGGCGGAACATGGCGCCCTCGGTCTCCTTCATCGGCTGGCCGGCGAAGAGGTCGTCGAGAGCATTGGCCATCTGCAGGACGACATGCTCGACCGTGCCGATGCGGCCCATCAGACGGCGGGCATCGGCCAGCCAGGGCCGAAGTTCCAGCCATAGGCAACGATGATCTCGCGGCCGCTTCTCCGCCGCCAGGGCGACGAGGGCGCGGGCGTCTTCGCCGCGTGGTCGTCATCGGCTTTTCGATGAGCACGTGGCAGCCCTTTTCGAGCGCCGCGCTGGCGTGCTCGAAGTGAAGCACGTGCGGCGAGGAGACGATGACGGCGTCCATCTCGACGCTGTCGAGCATGTGCCGGTAATCCTCGAAGCCATGCGGGATGCCGAATGCTTCTGGACGTCGGCAAGCTCAGTCGGCGCCAAGCCGGCTGACGGCGACGATCTCGCAATCGGGGTGCTGCTTCAGCACCGGGATATGGTTGGCGACGGCCCACCAGCCGGCGCCGATGACGCCGATCCGCGCCTTGCTCATTCCTCTCCTCCCCACGAGTCATCCTCGCCCATGGCATCGCGGGTCGTATCGATGGACATTTCGTATGTGGACTCCATCGCCGACCGGCCGCATCCGCATCGCGGGCGACGAAGGCGGCGAGGATCGCCTCATGGTCGGCGAGCGAGCGCTGGAGGACGCCCGGCGTCTCCGAGGCGATACGGCGGAACTCCATGCCGAGCACGTAGAGCGAATGGGACACCCGGACGAGGAAGGGGTTGCCGGTCGCGTCCATGATGATGCGGTGGAACTCGAGATCGGAGACCCGGAAGCCGAGCGGATCGCCCATCAGCTTCTTCTGGAACTCGACAATGCCCTTCAGCCGGTCGAGGTCCTTGTCGGTCAGGCGGCCGGTCGCCATGCGGGCGATGCCGCCGTCGATGAGGACGCGGAATTCGTAGAGCGCCTCGACGTTGAGGGCGTTGAGGGTGATGAGGAACTGCAGTGGTCCGAGCAGGTCGGCGGCGTCGAGCGAGGAAATGAAGGCGCCGCCGCCCTGGCGCGACTTGACGACGCCGAGGATCTGCAGGCCGCGCAGGGCCTCGCGCACGCTCGGACGGCTGACCTGGAGCATCTCGGCAAGATTGCGCTCGGGCGGCAACTGGTCGCCCGGCTTGAGATTGCCCGTCCTCACCAGGTCGAGGATCTGCTTGGCGACCTGCTCGGCCAGCGAATTGCGCTCGACCGGCGAGAGGGCGGGCATCTCGGTTGCCATGATCAGTCTCCCAGCGCCCGCGTGCGGATCTGGTCGAGGCTGACGGCGAGCATCAGCACGACGCCACGGGTGACATCCTGCCAGAAGCTCGACACGTCGATCAGGGTCAGGCCGTTGTTGAGCGTGCCGAGGATGAGCACCGCGAGCAGAGTGCCCCAGACACTGCCGCGCCCGCCGTAAAGGCTGGTGCCGCCGAGAACGATGGCGGCGATGACGGTGAGGAGATGCGGCGAGGCGGCATTGGGCGCGGCGGCGCCGAGCATGGCGGCAAGGACGACGCCGGCGACGGCGCCGCTGAGGCCGGAGACGATGTAGAGGATCATCTGCACCCGGTCGACCGGCAGACCGATCAGACGGCTCGCTTCCGGGTTGCCGCCGACAGCGTAGACGAAACGGCCGAAGCGCGTGCGCCGCAGCACGATCGACAGGCCGATATAGGTGAGGATCATCATGATCGTCGGCACGGGCAGATTGAACTTGTGGCCGAAGATCGTGCCGCGGCCGGTACCGATCCAGTTGAAGCCGAGCCGACGATGCAGCGGCTTGGTGAGGCCGCCGGTGAGGATCAGCGCGGCGCCGCAGACGATGCTCATCATGCCGAGCGTGACGATCAGTGGATTGAGGCGCAGCCGCGTGGCGAAAAGACCATTGACCGCACCGACCAGCGCGCCGAGGCCCATGGCGACGGCGACCGCCAGCCAGACATTCCAGCCGGCGGCGTGCAGCAGCGCGATCACCACGCCGATAAGGCCGGCGACGGCGGCGACGGAGAGGTCGAGCCCGCCGGCGATGATCAGCGGCGTGCCGGCCGCCGCCATCAGGCCGATGAAGGCGACGTTGGAACCGATCGCCAGCATGTTGCGCTGGGTGAGGAAATAGGGCGACAGCACGGTGAAGACCGCGAGCAGCAGGATGTAGAAGACGAGAAGGATCGCCACGCCCGACCAGGGCTTGCCGAGAAGGGCAAGAAGCCGCTGGCGGGTCGCGGTGGGAGGAGCCTTCTGTTGAACCGAAGCGATTGTCATCTTGCGTTCCGTCAAGCAGCGTCGAAGGCGGGATCGTTGGTGGTCGCGGCCATGAGATCGGCGGGCGCGGCGCCGCGTTCGAAGCGGCCGACGACGCGGCCGCGGTCGAGCACGATCGATCGGTCGCTGATGCCGGCGACCTCCTCCACGTCGGAGGAAAGCACGAGCACGCCGAGGCCCTCGTCGGCGAGGCGCGCGCAGTTCGAGGTAGATCTCGCGGCGGGCGCCGACATCGACGCCGCGCGTCGGCTCCTCGAGGATCAGTACCTTGACGCCGTCGACCAGCCAGCGCGACACGCAGACCTTCTGCTGGTTGCCGCCGGAAAGGGTGCGGATGCGTTGTTCGGGGCCGCGTGTGCGGATGCCGAGGACCTCGATCCAGCGCTGCGCCTGCGCCGTCTCTTGCGCGCGCGAGACGAACAGGCCGTGGGTGTAGCGGTCGAGGAAGGGGGCGACCATGTTCTCGCGTACGGTCAAGCTCGGCGATGATGCCTTCCTTCTTGCGGTCGGCGGCGACGAAGCCGATGCCGGCATGTCTTGCCGGCAGCGGGCGAGCGCGGGCGGTAGGGCGCGCCGCCAATACGCACCTGACCATTGGCCACGGAACCGAGCGCGCCGTAGAGGGCGCGGCCGAGCGTCTCGATGCCGGAACCGATAAGGCCGAAAATACCGACGATCTCGCCGGCGCCGACCTTGAAGGAGACGCGATCGAGGCGGTCGGGGACGCTGAAGCCCTCCACGGAGAGGACGTCGCCGGTGGCGCCGGCGCCGTTCGCCTCGATGTCGTAAAGGTCCTGGGCGACGCCGCCGAGCATGGCCGAAAGCACGTCCTGGCGCGAAGCCTGGGCGGTCTCGAAGACACCGGCACTGCGTCCGTCGCGCAAGACCGCGATGCGATCGGAGATCTCGAAAACCTCGTTGAGATAATGCGAGATGTAGATGACCGCGACCTGCTGTGCCTTGAGGCGGCGGATGATGCGGAAGATCAGCTTGGCTTCCTGCTCGGTCAGCGCCGCGGTCGGCTCGTCCATGACGAGGATGCGGGCCTGGCCGGCGAGCGCGCGAGCGATCTCGATGATGCGCTGTTCGGCGACCGACAGGCGCTTGACCTGGACGTTCGGGTCGATGCCGGGAAAGCCGAGCTGGTCGAGGAGTTCATGAGCGCGCTTGCGCATGGAGCGATCGTCGACCACCCGGAAACCCGGACCGCGCTTCACTGGCAGATCGGCGAGCGAGATGTTCTCGGCGACGGTCATATCCGGCATGACCGAGATTTCCTGGGGTAGGAGACGCACGCCGGCAGCCGCGGCGGCCCGCGGATCGGCGAAGACGACCGGCTCGCCATCGACCTTCACGGTGCCGGAATCGCGGCCATAGACGCCGGTCAGTATCTTCATCAGCGTCGACTTGCCAGCGCCGTTGGAGCCGAGCAGCGCCATCACCTCGCCTGGCGCGACGACCAGATCGACATCGGAGAGCACGGCGACGCCGCCAAAGGCCTTGCCGATGCCGCGCATCTCAAGGCGCGCCGTGACGGCGGATTGATAGGTGTGCGACATCGTTTCCAAGAGGCCTCGCGAGATCCGGCTCCCATGCGGCGGAGCCCATATTCGACCCCACCCGATGCGATTTGCAAACTGGCGACAGGCGGCCCGGCGCCTTGCGCGCGAGCGGCGGCGAACCGGGCCCAAGGTGACGGCTGACGCGGCGTTTCCGCGCCAGCCGACATTCCCGTCTTGTTACTTCGCCGGGATCAGGTCCTGCACGTCCTTCAGGTCCGCCTCGCTGTGCAGCGAAACGAGGTACTTCTCGAAGGATGCCTGCGGGAACTTGTAGTCGATGCCCTTGTCGCTAGAGCACTTGAAGTCCGGATAATAGTCGCAGACGTTGCCCTTGGTCACCATGACATGGTTGACGAGGACGGCCGGCGGCAGGTCATGACCGGCGAGCTGCTCGAGCAGCATCGGGATCAGGTAGCTGCCGTAGCGCTCGGGGAACGACCCGACGGAGGCGATGAAGTTCGGCTCCTTGGTCAGCGTCTCGGTCTCGTCGGCGCCAAGGCCCACGACCATCACGTCGTCGGCGCGGCCGGCCTGCTGCACGGCGCGCAGGATGCCGGTGGTCGCCTGGTCGTTGATGGCAGTGCCCATGATCGGCACGCCAGCCGGGATCTTGCTCATCAGGTTGTTGGTCTGGGTGAAGCTTTCCTCGAGCGTGTTCTTGCTGTCGAAGCGGAGAACGTGGTCGGCGGGGAAGCCGTCGATGCTGGCGAGGAAGCCGGCGACCTGGCCGTCGGTGCGCATCTTCGGGATCGGGCCGGACTGCGGCAGTTCACCCTCGATGAAGTAGCCTTCCTTGACCTTGTCGACGCCCCATTTGGCAATGGCCGCCTGGGCGAGATAGGAGCCGCCCATATAGCCGGCGCGCGGGTTGTTGACGCCGAAGAAGACGGCGCCGGGCATCGGGATGTCGATGGCGATGACCTTGATGCCGGCCTCGTTCATCTTCTGCATGATGGTGGCGCCGAAATTGGCATCGGTCTGGAACTCGATGACGAAGTCGACGTCGCGGTTGATGAAGCTCTCGGCGTTGGTCAGCGCGGTCGCGCCGTCGAGGTGATTGTCGGCAATGACGAGCTCGAGACCGGCGGCCTCGGCGTTCTTCTTGATGCCCTGCTCGACCTTGTTGCAGAAGGTGATGCCACGATCGAGATTGGCAAAGGCAATCACATACTTCTTGCCGTTCTTCGGCGGTGTGACCTTCATCGCGTCGGCAACGGCGGCGCCAAGCTGATCGGCAGAGAGCATCTGGCCGTCGAAGGTGGCCGGATCGAAACCGTGGAAGTCTTCGGCAAGCGCCGTGGTGCCGGCGAGGCCGGCAAGCGCGAGTCCGACCACGGACGCGCGCAGAAGGGACCATGAAATCGTCATCGGATGCTTTCCTCCCAAGTGTGGCCTGTCCTATAATTGGTAAGGCCAATTAAGTTCGCTCCGAGTCCTACAGTCCTTCGCACCACTTGCCAAGAGGGTTCGGAGGGAAACAATGCAGCCACCAAGCGGGGGAGAAACATGCGTATCGTCGGTCTCGAAAGCTTCATCCTGCGCTGGCCGGAACCCAACGATTTCAACAATGAGCGGATGACCCTGCTGCTGCGGGTCGACACGGATGCCGGCATCAGTGGATGGGGCGAGGCGATCGCCATGTGGCCGGAAGCCTGCCGGGCGACGCAGGCGATTGTTGCGGACGGATTCGCGCCATTGCTGACCGGGCGCGATCCGCGCGAGACCGAAGCCTGCTGGCGGGCGATGAAGGCGCATAGCTGGTGGTATGGCGAGGGCGGCATCGCGGCTTTTGCCATCTCGGCGATCGACATGGCGCTGTGGGACATCGCGGCCAAGGATGCCGGCCAGCCGCTCTACGCGTTGCTCGGCGGCGGGGCGCACTCGGCGCTCCCCGCCTGCGCCAGCCTGCACGTCAACCACCCGACCATCGAGGACAGCGTCGCCGCCATCAAGGGCTATATCGACGGCGGGTTCCGTTCAGCCAAGCTGGGGCTGGGCAAGCGCGGCGCCTCGAAGGCCGGACGTGATCCGGACTATGACGTGGCGCTCGTCGCAGCGCTGCGCGAGGCCCTGGGGCCTGAGCCGCAGATCATGGTCGATGGCGGCAATGGCGTCACCTGGGATCTGGAGACGGCGATCGCGACGACGCGGCGCATGGAGGCCTTGACATAAAGTGGATGGAGGAGCCGCTGCACCCCTCCAATGTCGCCGGCCACCAGGCGCTGAAGTCGGCCGTCTCGACCCTGATCGCGGCGGGCGAGCGCGAATGGGGGCTTGCCGGCTATGAGCGCTGGATCGCCAGCGGCGCTATCGACGTCTTCGGCGTCGACCCGGCCCGGGCGGAAGGCGTGACCGGCTTCCTGCGCATTGCCGATCGCGTCCATGCCGCCGGCAAGATCGTCAACGCCCATGCCTGGAGCACGGCGGTGCTGACGGCGGCGAGCCTGCATCTCTCCCTCGCCTCCCCGGCCGCGATCCTGTTTGAGTTGAAGCCGATTCCGGGTCCGATGCAGTTCGATCTGATCGAGACGCCCTTCTGGCACGCGGACGGGCTGGTCAGCGCCCCGGCAACCCCCGGCCACGGCGCCGAGCCCTTGGTGCCGGTGATCGAGAGATATCGCGTCGGCTGACCCCTCGACCTCCAGGTTCAGGCACCGCACCGGTCAGACAACCTCGAATTGCCGTGAAAATAGGCACTCCTATTGCCCTCCCGATAAGCGTTTGCTTAAACACGGGGCAACTCGGGGGAGTCCAATGATCGATTCGGGTGATACCGCCTGGATGCTCACATCCACGGCGCTGGTGCTGTTCATGACCCTGCCGGCGCTGGCGCTTTTCTATGGCGGTCTCGTCCAGGCAAGAATATTTTGTCGGTGCTCGTGCACTGCATGGCGGTGGCCTGTGGCGCCTCGCTGCTGTGGTTCGTCTGCGGCTACAGCCTGGCGTTCGATTCCGGCAACGGCGACTGGATCGGCGATCTTGGCCTGCCTTCCTCGCCGGCATGACACGCGGCGGCGGTCCATGCCGGCACGGCTATGCCCGAAAGCGTCTTCTTCATGTTCCAGATGACTTTCGCGATCATCACGCCGGCGCTGATCATCGGCGCCTATGTCGAGCGCATACGCTTCGGCGCGGTGCTGCTGTTTTCGGCGCTCTGGCTTCTCATCGTCTATGCGCCGGTGACGCATTGGGTCTGGGGCGGCGGCTGGCTGGCGCAGCGCGGGGTGATCGATTTCGCCGGCGGCATCGTCGTCCATGTCACGGCCGGGCGTCTCGGCGCTGGTCATCGCCTGCGATGCTCGGCAGCCGCGCGCGGCTTCCCGCACATCCACCCGCCGCACGCGCCGTGGATGGTGATGGTCGGCGCCTCGATGCTGTGGGTTGGCTGGTTCGGGTTCAACGCCGGCAGCGCCATCGCGGCGGGCGCCGATGCGGGCATGGCGATGCTCGCCACCATCTGTCGGCGGCGACCGCCTCGCTGGTCTGGATCGGCGATCGAATGGGTCCCTTCGGCAAGCCGAGCCTGGTTGGCCCGGTGACCGGCACCATCGCCGGGCTTGCCACCGTGACGCCGGCGGCGGGCTATGTCGGTCCCGGCGGTGGCGTGCTCCTCGGCCTTCTCGGCGGAAGCGTCTGCTATCTTGCCGTCAATATCGTCAAGCACAGGATGAAGGTCGACGACGCGCTCGACGTGCTCGCGGTCCATGGCTGCGGCGGCGCGATCGGCACGCTCGCCACCGCCGTCCTCGCCCTGCCCTTGTTCGGCGGCGTTGGCCTGGCACGGAGCGTCGCGGCGCAATTCGGTGTACAGGTGCTCGGCGTCGTCTCGGTCGGCCTGTGGTCGGCCGTCGCCACCGTCATTCTGGTCAAGGTCACCCAGGCGCTCGTCGGCCTGCGCGTCACCGAGGAGGACGAGCTCATCGGCCTCGATCAGACCGCACACGGCGAGTCGGGCTACAACCCGTAAGGCAGATCGTCGGTCAACGGATCCGCCGGTCCGCACTAGCTGACTGTTTTCATCGCAATTTCCGACGGAGAGGCGCTCACCGCTTTCCGCGATTGCCTAGAAAGAAAGGGCGACACCATGAAGTTCGTTATCGCCATCGTTCAGCCGCATCGCCTCGACCCGGTGCGTGACGCCCTCAACGGGCTCGACATTCACGGCATGACCGTCACGGAGGTGAAGGGCTATGGCCGGCAGAAGGGCCATACCGAGATCTATCGCGGCACCGAGTACCAGATCAGCTACATGCCCAAATGCAAGATCGAGATCGCGATCGACGACGACCAGCTCGATCGCGTCGTCGAGGCGATCACCGCCGCGGCGCGCACCGGCAAGATCGGCGACGGCAAGATCTTCGTCACCGAACTCGAGGCCGCAACGCGCATCCGCACCGGCGAGACCGGCCCGGACGCGCTATAACGACAGGCGCAGCCGCTCTCTCCGCGACTGCCCTAGCAATAGCCGCTCGACCCGTCGGGACGGATCGGCACGCTGCGCTGCCAGTGGACGTAGCCGTCGTCCTTGAGCACCTCCTCGTCGATCTCGACGCCCCAGCCGGGCCGGTCGGGTCTCAGCTCGAGATAGCCGTCCTTGGGAAGGTAGGGATCCTTCACGTAGGGCGCGCTGAGCTGGTCTGATCGCGGCGCCGCGCGCTCGCCACCGCCCTCGAAGACATAGCCGGGACCGACCGGCAGCCGATATTCGAGGATGCGGAAATTAGGCTGCGCGGCGGAGAAGTGCAGGTTCACCGCGGTCGCCAGCGGGCCCATGGGATTGTGCGGCGCGACGGTGACATAATGCGCCTCGGCGATCGCGGCGATCTTGCGCATCTCCAACAGGCCGCCGATGGCGCAGATGTCGGGCTGGATGATGTCGGCGCCGCCGACATTGAGCAGGCGCAGGAACTCAAAGCGGCTGTAGAGGCTCTCGCCGGTGGCGAGCGTGCAGGTCATCTGCTTCTTCATCTCGCCCCAGGCCTCGACATTCTCCGGCCGGATCGGTTCCTCGAAGAAGAGCGGATCATAGGGCGCCAGCGCATTGCCGAGCTGGACCGCCTGGTGCGGCTCGAAGATGCGGGCATGGGCGTCGAAGGCGATCTCGTAGTCGGCGCGCACGGTCTCGCGCAGGCCGCGGAAATACTCCGCCGAGGTGCGCACGACCTCGCCCCAGCGATTGGCGTGGATGTCGATGCGGTAGGGGCTGAGCTTGAAGGCGGTGAAGCCCCAGTCCTGGTTGAGCGCGTCGAGGGCGTCGCGGGCGGCTTCCGGGTCGGGCGCGGTATAGACGCCGGCATAGACGCGCACGCGGTCGCGCGCATTGCCGCCAAGCAGCATGTAGACCGGCACGCCGAGCGCCTTGGCCGAAATGTCCCACAGGCAATGGTCGATCGCCGAGATCGCGGCCAGCCCAAGGGCGCCCGGCGGAAAGCGGCTCTGCTGCAGGAGGTAGAGGATCAGATATTCGATCCGCCGCGGGTCCTGCCCCTCGAGGAAGGTATAGAGGTAGTCGAGAAGCGGCGGCAGGGCCCTGTCGGGCCCGTGATTGTAGCACTCGCCCCAGCCGGTGATGCCGTCATCCGTGTCGAGAGCGACCAGCACCCGCGGCCGGTCCTTGTCGCGCGTCATGTAGACGCGCATGCGGTCGATCTTCATGCTTGCTGATCCGGGCTGAAATAGCGGGCCCGCCGCCGGCGGGTCTGGACATAGACATGCTCGCCGAAGGTGCCCTCGGCGTAGGAGGTCGAGGTCGGCGGGATCGGGATGGCGACATTGCCCTGGCTCGGATGCGCCCTGACGAAGTCTTCGTCGATGTCGACGCCGAGGCCGGGCGCGTCGGGCACGGCGAGATAGCCGTCCTTCTGCACGGGATGCGGGAGGACTGTCCGGGCGCGGCCCTCCCAGTCGTCTTCTATGCGCTCCAGGATCAGGCCGTTGGGCAGAACGGCGAGCAGGTGCAGAGCGGCATATTCGGCGACTGGACCGAGCGAGCCGGAATGGGGCGCGAACATGATGTGATGCGCCTCGGCCATCGCCGCGATCTTCTTCATCTGGGTGATGCCGCCGGCGCGGCCCGTATCGGGCTGGATGATGTCGACGAGCTCGCGCTCGATCAGCTCGCGCTCGCCGAAGATGGTGGCGCTGCGCTCGCCGGCGGCGAGCGGCACGAAGGCGGCGTCGCGGATGCGCTCGTAGCCCTCGACATTTTCCGGCGCCACCGGATCCTCAATCCAGGCAAGGTCATAGGGCTCGAGTGCCCGGGCGAGGCGCGCCGCGTCGGACGGCGTCATCCAGGGCGGACCATGCAGGTCGATCATGATGTCCATGTCGGCGCCGACCGCCTCGCGGATGGTGGCGACCTTGCGCACCGGATCGGAGACGCCGCCGCATTTCAACGCCGTGAAGCCGCGCTCCTTCAGCGACAGCGCGACCTCGGGCGTGTTGGCATGGCCATAGATGCGCACGCGGTCGCGGATCTTGCCACCGAGGAGGTTCCAGACCGGCGTGTTGAGCACCTTGCCCTTGATGTCCCATAGCGCCATGTCGATGCCGGTCATGGCGCCGCCGCCGACCGTGCCGAGCATGCCGTGGCCCATGATGGCAATCTGCATCTTCTGCCACAGGCGCTCGATATGGGTCGGGTCCTCTCCGACGAGCACGCTGGCGAGGTCGTTGACCGCGGTCTCGATCACCCGCGGCCAGCCGGAGCACTCGCCGATCCCGGTGATGCCCTCGTCCGTATAGACCTTGACGAAGAGCCAGTTGCGAACACCGCCGAAGGCGGCGTTGGCGGTGCCGGCCGGCTGCTCGGACCAGGTCGCGTCGGAGGCCCACTTCTTCGGCTCCGGCGCCCCCGCATGCATGAGGAAGGTGCGGATTTCGGTGATTTTCATCGGTGCTGCTTCTTTCGGGCCCGACGATTCACTCGCCGGTATAGCGATGGCGTTCGTGGATGCGGCGATGACGGGGATCGGGATGCGGAATCGCCGAGAGGAGGGCCTTGGTATAGTCGTGACGCGGCGCGTTGACGACCTGGTCGGTATCGCCCGTCTCGACCACGCGGCCGCGATACATGACGGCGACGCGGTCGCACATGTAGCGGATGACGCCCATGTCGTGGCTGATGAAGATGTAGGCGAGGCCGAGCTCGTCCTGAAGGTTCATCAGCAGGTCGAGCATCTGCGAGCGCAGCGAGACGTCGAGCGCCGAGGTCGCCTCGTCGGCGACGATGACGCGCGGCGACAGGGCGATGGCGCGGGCGATACCGATGCGCTGGCGCTGGCCGCCGGAGAAGGCGTGCGGGTAGCGCTCGCGCCATTCCGGCTCCAGCCCGACCTGGCGCATGAGATGGGCGACACGCTCGTCGAGCTCGGCGCCGCGGGCGATCTTGTTGACCAGCAGCGGCTCGCCAATGATCTGCGCAACGGTCATGCGCGGATTGAGCGAAGACACCGGGTCCTGGAAGATCATGCGGATCTCTCGCCGCATCCGGCTCAGCGTTTGCCTGTCCGCCTGGGCGAGATCGACGACGCTGCCGTCCTCGCCGCGATAGCGGATCTCGCCGGCGGTCGGCTCGTAGACGCGCAGCAGGCAGCGGCCCATGGTGGTCTTGCCGGAGCCGGATTCGCCGACGACGCCAAGGGTCTCGCCGGCGCGAACCGTGATCGAGACGTCATCGACTGCCTTGACGGCACCGTTGCTTGCCGGAAAATACATCTTCAATCCGACCGCCTCGACGATCGGCGGGCTGTCCGCCGGCAGTTCGGGTCGCGACAGTCGAATCTCGGCCTTGTCCTCAAGCTTGAGGACGGAGCCGATGAGCATGCGCGTATAGGGATCGGCCGGCTCGACGAAGATCTGCTCGACCGGCCCGTGCTCCATCACCTTGCCGTGGAACATCACCAGCACGTCGTCGGCGATCTCGGCGACGACGCCCATGTCATGGGTGATGAAGATCACCCCCATGCCATGCGATTCCTGAAGGCGTTTGATGAGATCGAGAATCTCGGCCTGGGTGGTGACGTCGAGGGCGGTTGTCGGCTCGTCGGCGATCAGCAGCGAGGGATTGCAGGCGAGCGCCATGGCGATCATCGCCCGCTGGCGCATGCCGCCGGAGAATTCGAACGTGTAGCGATCGACGGCGCCCTCCGGGTTCGGAATCTCGACCTGGCCGAGGAGTTCGACGGTGCGCGCGCGCGCATCCTTCTTGTTCATCCGCCAGTGGAGCCGAAGCACCTCGCTGATCTGGTCGCCGATCGTGTGCACCGGCGAAAGCGACGACATCGGCTCCTGGAAGATCATGGCGATCTCCTGGCCGCGGATGGAGCGGATCTCGCGTCCCTTCGGCTTCAGCCCGGCGAGGTCGACGGTCGAACCGTCGTCGCGGGTGAAGGTCATCGATCCGCTGACGATGCGACCGGGCGAGTCGACGATCTGCAGGATCGAGCGGGCGGTGACGCTCTTGCCGGAGCCGCTTTCGCCGACGATGGCGAGCGTGCGGCTGCGGAAGACGTCGAAGGAGACACCGTCGACCGCCTTGACGACCCCATTGCGCACGGGGAAATGGGTGACGAGATCGCGCACCCGGAGGACGGGTGTTCGCCGCCTCGCCGCTGCGCGCCCTCTTGTCCCCGGCGCCTGTACCGTTCGCGTCGGTCATGGTCACTTCGCGTAGTTGTACGGGTCGGCGGCGTCACGCAGACCGTCGCCGACGAAATTGAGGGCCATCACCGCGATGACGACGAACGCGCCCGGCCAGAACAGCCAGGGCGCGGTGGCAATGGAGCGGATGTTCTGCGCCTCGCTGCAGCAGGACGCCCCAGGAGATGGTCGGCGGCTGCAGGCCGAGGCCGAGGAAGGACAGCGCCGTCTCGGCCAGGATCATCGCCGGGATCGCCAGGGTGATCGAGGCGATGATGTGGCTCATGAAGCTCGGCAGCATGTGGCGGAAGATGATGCGTCCCTCGCTGCAGCCGTCGAGCCGCGCCGCCATGACGAATTCCTCGGTCCTCAGCGACAGGAAGCGGCCGCGCACGACGCGGGCGAGATGCGCCCAGCCGGTCAGCGAGAGAATGACGGTGATCATGAAATACTGGCGCGTCGCCGGCCAGTCCTGCGGCAGCGCCGCCGTCATGCGCCATCCAGATCGGGATGGTCGGCAGCGACAGCACGAACTCGATCACGCGCTGGATGGCGAAGTCGATGCGGCCGCCGTAATAGCCCGAGATGCCGCCGAGCACGATGCCGATGACCAGCGACAGGCCGACGCCGACGAGGCCGATCGACAGGGAGATCTGGGCGCCCTGCATGATGCGGCTCCAGCACGTCGCGGCCGAGCCGGTCGGCGCCGAGCAGGAACAGCGGCTCGTCCGGGATCGTCGGAGGCGAAGAGGTGCCGGTCCGCCGTGAACAGGCCGAAGAGCTAGTACTCGTAGCCCTTGCCGAAGAAGCGAGACCGTGACCTTGCGGGTCTCGTCGGGCTTGTAGACGGCGGCGAGCGTCTCCGGATCGCGGGCCAGCTTGTCCGGATGGAACCAGAGGCCGAAGATCGAGCCCGCCGTTCGCGTCGCGGTCGATGAAGTGGAGCGCCTCGCGGCGGGTGATAGGCGCGCAGCGGTTCTGCTGATAGCGGATCGTTGATGGCGAAGAAGCCCGGCACGGCGGCGATGATGTAGAGAATGATCGTCACGACCATGCCGACCATGGCCAGCTTGTGGCGGCGGAAGGCCCACCACATGAGCTGCCATTGCGAGGCGACGGCGGCGTTCGGGAACGGCTGCGGCGGGTGCGGCGATGTCGGCCATGGCTCGCCTACTCCAGCCGGATGCGCGGATCGACCAGGGCAAGCAGAACGTCGCTGACCAGCGAGCCGACCAGGGTGAGCGCGCAGATCAGGAGGATGAAGGCGCCGGCGAGATACATGTCCTGCGCCTGGAGCGACTCCAGCAGCAGCGGCGCCGCGGTCGGCAGGTTGAGCACGATCGCGACGATGATCGAGCCCGAGACGAGATTGGGCAGCAGCCAGGCGATGGTCGAGATGAACGGGATTGAGCGCGACGCGCAGCGGATATTTGACCAGCAGCCGGAACTCGGACAGGCCCTTGGCGCGCGCCGTGGTGACGTAAGGCTTGGCGAGTTCGTCGAGCATATTGGCGCGCATGATGCGCACCAGGCTGCCGGTGCCCGAGATCGCCAGGATGATCACCGGGATCCAGAGATGCTTCAGCAGATCGAAGGTCTTGGCCGATGCTCCACGGCGCGTTCTGGAACTCGGCTCGAAAACAGACCGCCGACATCCTGGCCGAACTCGATCGCGGCGACATACATCAGCACCAGCGCCAGGAGGAAGGACGGGATCGCCAGGCCGGCGAAGGCGAGGACGGTAAAGAAGTAGTCGCCGATCGAGTATTTGCGCACGGCCGAATAGACGCCGATGGGCAAGGCGATCGCCCAGGTCGCGATCAGGGTCGACAGCGTCAGGATCAGGGTCAGCGCCATCCGCTCCCAGATCAGGTCGCTGACCGGCTGCTGCCACTCGAAGGAAATGCCGAAATCGCCGCGCGTGACGATGCTGTGATCCACTTGCCGTACTGGACGATCATCGGCTGATCGAGGCCGAAGCGCTCGCGCAGCGTCTGCGGCGGCGTTCTGGTCGACGAGCTCGTTGGATTCGGCAAGCGTGGCGATGTAGTTGGTCGCGTAGTCGCCCGGCGGGCAGCTGGATCAGCACGAATGCCAGAAAGCTCGCCGCGAACAGCGAGGGAACCATCCACATCAAACGCTTGGCGATGAAGCGAAGCACTGGGTCACTCCTGCCAGAGAGGTGCACTGAACGGCTCGCCGCAAGAGGCTACGCCGTTGTTGTCTGGTGTCCAGCGTCCGGTTCTCATGCACGCTCGCTCGTCGTCTGCGCGCCAGGGATAGGGCCGCTGCCAGCCGCGACGGTGGGCCGGATGGCCGGGCGTCATGGTCAGGTAGGGATAGCGCTTGTCGTCGTGGGCCGCCTGCGAGGCCTTGAGAACCTCGCTCGCAAGCCTCGCATCGAGTCTGGCGCGCACATCCTGCGCCCCGGCGTCGTCGATGAGGTTGTTCCGCTCGCCCTCCCCGGAGAAGTCGTAGAGCGTGGCAAGTCCGTTGCCGTAGCGCGCCAGCCGGTAGCGGCCGTCGTCGACCGCAAGGCCGCCGGCGAGCGCGCCGAGAGCGTGCGCTGCGCCGCGGACCGTCGGGGGCGAGCACCGGCAGGGCAAAGGAGTCGCGCCCGGTCTCGTTCGGCAGACCGGCGGCGGCCAGCAGCGTGGCGAAGATGTCGGTGACGGTGACCAGTTCCCTCGAGCGCAGGCCGCGCGGACCGCCCGGCACGCGCACGATCAGGGGCACGTGCATCGCCGCCTCGAAGAAGAGGTTCTTGCCGAGGAAATCGTAGTCGCCGACGAAGTCGCCGTGATCGGCAGCGAAGATGACGATCGTATCGCGGCCGTCGGAGCGGGCATCGGCGGCGGCAAGGATGGCCGCGACCTGCGCGTCGATGAGCGTGACGAGCGCGCAGTAATGGGCGCGGATGCGGCGCTTTGCTTCGTCCGGGAAGGTCTCGAGATCGACGCGCGCCGAGCCGCCGCCATGGGCGCGGATATGGTCCTGGCGGAAGCGCTCGGTGTCGGCGGTGCCCGGCAGCGGCTCCGGCATGGCGGCGAGGTCGAAGGCCTCGGCCAGCTCGCGCGGCGGATTGTAGGGGTCGTGCGGGCCGGGAAAGGCGACCATGCAGGCGAAGGGCTTGTCGCCCGAATAGGTCTCCAGGAAGTCGACCGCCTGACGGCCGACCCAGGCATCGACCTGATGCTCGGCGGGGATGGCGCCGAAGGAGGCCATGCGGTTCTCGACATAGCCCTCCTCCTCCCAGCCGCGGAGCTTCTTCAGCCCGTGGCCGGCGAGATAGGCGCCGTAATCGTCTTCGATGAGAATGTGGCGCTTGTCTTCCGAGATGACCCGATGGTCGAAGCCTTCCGAGGCATCCCAGGGGATGAAGTGCATCTTGCCGATGGCTTCGGTGTGGTAGCCGGAGGCGGACAGCAGCGAAGGCCAGCTCGGCATGCCGCAGTCGCCATGATCGGGCCGCAGCCAGTGGGTGTTGTCGAGGACACCGGTCGACAGCGCATTGCAGCCGGTGAGCAGCGCCGCCCGCGCCGGCACGCAGACCGGATGCATCGACAGGGCGCGCTCGTAGAGCACGCCATCGGCCGCAAGCGCGTCGATCGCCGGCGTCCGGGCGAAACCGGCGCCGTAGCAGCCGACGAAATCGGCGCGAAGCTGGTCCGGAAAGAGAAAGAGAATGTTCGGTCGGCGGTCCATATTCATGTGTCTTGCGTCGACCAGCATGGCTGGCGGAACAAATCCGTCTGTCAGGCGCCTTGGGCGTCGGGCCGTCGGGCGCACTGGCGGCAACCGCCGATGGTATCGGCCGGTCAGGCCGCTCAGAAATCCATACCGCTCAGCCAGGGCATTCGGAAGGCCGGGCGATCCGGCCTTCCGATGGTGTCGTGTCGAGCCTCAGAAGGTGTACTGCTGGGGCAGCGACGGGGCCGGGTTCGGATAGGTCCAGGACCCCGGCTCCTTGGTCGGCACGTTATGGAAGTTGTTCTTGCACATGCCGAAGGTGCTGACCGCCAGGCAGACGCCGACCGTCTCGAAGGCATCGGCGCACAGCTCGAAGACCTGATGCATGAGCTTGCCGCGCTCTTCCAGGTCGGCCGTGGCCTTGGCCTCGTCGTAGAGCTTCATGCGCTCCTTCTGGCTTTCGGGCGGCTCTTCGCCCTGCTTGCCGCCGGAGACGTACCACTGCGCCCAGGCCAGCGCGTAGCGCGAGCCCTGGGTGTGCTGGGCGAAGTAGTCGCGCGGGTCGAACATCGGATCGAGACCGCCGGCGCCGCCCCACACCTGGCGAATCGTACTCGTTGTTGTCGCCGCGCGAGTAGAAGAGCGAGCGCTCGACCGAGTTGACCTTGATGTCCACGCCGATCTTGGCCCAATGCTTCTTGATGAGCTGGAGTGCGTCGACCCAGATCGGTGTCTGGTCGGCGTGACGTCGATGGCGAAGAAGACCTGCTTGCCATCGGGACGCAGGCGGAAGCCCTGGCCGTCCTTCTTGTCGTAGCCAAGCTTGTCGAGCAGGGCGTTGGCCTTGTCCGGATCGTGCTCGATGTACTGCTTCGAGAGCTTCTCGTAGTACCAGGGATGGCTCGGCCGGGGCCCGGTCTGCCAGGGCTGCGACTGGCCGAGATAGACGAGGTCGATGACCTCGGCGCGATCGATGCCGAGCGACAGCGCGACGCGGAAGTCCTTCTCGGCGAACATCTTGCGCATCGCCGGATCCTTGTGCGTCATGTTGACGTAGATCTCGGCATGCCTGCGAGTTGGAGCTGACCTCCTCCTTCAGATGGAAGTCGCCCTTCTTCATGTTCTGCGACAGGGTCGGCTTGTTCGGCAGGGTGGCGATGTGCCGGTCCTGCATGTCGATCTTGCCGGCGAGCACGTCGAGGAAGAGCGATTCGACGTCCTGATAGATCGGGAAGGTGATGCTATCGAGATAGGGCAGCTGGGTGCCCTCGCTGTCGACCTGCCAGAAATAGGGATTGCGCTTGACGACAACGCGCGTGGCGCCGCCGACATAGGGCTCGACGATGACCCACGGGTCGAGAACCGGCTTGTCCGGGTTGCCCCAGCGCGACGGGATCTCGATGTCGCCGTTCTTGGCGCGGAAGAGATCGGTCCAGCTGGTCATGCCGGCCGCCTTGACCATGTCGTCCAGCTTGTCGTTGTACTTGGGCAGGAACTGACTGGCGTAGTGCTTGCAGAACAGCGTCGGATGCTGGCCGAGCGGCGTGGCGAGCTGCTCGAGGAACAGGCCGTAGGGGCCGGCGAACTTGAACTGGACGGTGTTGTCGTCGATCTTGGTGACCGTCGGTCCCTCACCCTTGATCGAAAGGATGCCGGGGACGACGCTGTAGAGATCGGTATTCTTGACGCAGTCCTCGATCGAGAACACGACATCGTCGGCGGTGAAGGGCTCGCCGTCCGACCATTTCATGCCCTTGCGCAGATGGAAGACGAAGGTCGAGCTGTCCTTGCTGACGTCCCAGCCCTCGGCGACGTTCGGAATTGCCTTGGTGAAGTCGAAGTCCCAGCGGGTCAGGCCCATATTGCCGACGCAACGCAGGATGCCGTTGTGGTCGTTGCTGCCGGCGAGGCCGCGACGCCAGGTGCCGCCATAGGCGCCGAGCTGGTCGCGGGTCTCGACCACTTCCGGGCTGACCGGAAGGCGGTCGGCGAGCTTGGGCAGCTTGCCGCTCGAGACCATGTCGGCGAATTCGGGCGCTTCCTTCGCACCGGCCGCGCGGGCATCGCGTGGCATCAGCGCGAAAGCGGCGGCGCCGGCCATGCCCTGCAGCACGCTTCGGCGGAGCAGCCGAGGCCCACCGGTCGCGGATTTCGAGTCGTCAGTCATCATATTCCTCCCATGGCGGTTGCCTGTTCACGAACTCATCCCGAGAGCCCGAATTCTCATTTTGAAGCGATGATAGGTGAAGTCGGACAGGCTTACAAGTTTTGACAACTTGTCGCGCTGGTGGCATTTCCTCAGGACCGCCCGATGACCGGCTCTGTCCGGATCTGCGCATCGGGCGGGCAACAACACGAGAGGAAAGCGCCCTTCCCATGCGCGACGAAACCCGCACCAAACTCGCCGGCGTCTCGACCGCCACCCTGACCACTGTGCTTCTCAAGCGCGGGCTGCGCAACACGTTTATCGGCGGGATCAGCCTGATCAACCGGGACGCGCCGCGGCTGGTCGGGCCGGCCTTCACCCTGCGCTACATTCCCGCCCGCGAGGACCTCGACCATATCGGCGTGTTTCAGGATCGCGGGCATCCGCAGCGCCGCGCCATCGAAGAATGCCCGCCGGGCAGCGTGTTCGTGATCGACAGCCGCGGCGATCCGTCGGCGGCCTCGGCCGGCGGCATTCTCATCACGCGACTGATGAAGCGCGGTGTCGCGGGCGTCGTCACCGACGGCGGCTTCCGCGACACGCCGGACATCGAGGTGATGCCCTTCCCCGTCTATCACGCCCAGCCGTCGGCCCCGACCAACCTGATCAAGCACCATGCTGTCGACGTCAACGTGCCGATCGGCTGCGGCGGCGTGCCGGTCTATCCAGACGACGTGGTCGTGGGCGACGGCGAAGGGGTGGTCGTCATTCCCGGCGCGATCGCCGACGAGGTCGCCGAGGAAGCCTTCGAGCAGACGGTCTTCGAGGACTTCGTCATGGAGAAGGTGGAGGGCGGCGCCTCGATCTTCGGCATCTATCCTCCGAACGACGAGGCGCGGGCCGAATTCGCCGACTGGCGCGCCAAGAAGGGACGCTGAGCAGAGCGACGGGTCATGCGCAACGCGAGCGACATAAGCGGGCCGGGTCGCGACCTGCGACCCGACCGGCTGAGCGCCGCGATCTATGAGAAGATCTTTGCCGCGATCGTCGCCGGCGACTTCGCGGTCAACGACCGCCTGCCTTCTGAAACGGCGCTCGCCGAGCAGTTCGAGGCCTCGCGGCCGGTGGTGCG
This sequence comes from uncultured Alphaproteobacteria bacterium, assembly GCA_963812285.1. Taxonomy (GTDB): domain Bacteria; phylum Pseudomonadota; class Alphaproteobacteria; order Rhizobiales; family Kaistiaceae; genus CAVSRC01. The sequence continues at coordinate 99,830 of CAWEUR010000021.1, forward strand.
CGAAGCGCTGGCGCGGCTGCGCGAGGACCGGGTCATCGTCTCGCGCAAGGGCTCCGGCTCCTATGTGCTGCGGCGGCCCGACAACGCGGTCCTGCGCTTCGCGCCGGTCGGCTCGCTCGCCGATATCCAGCGCTGCTTCGAATTCCGCGCCGAGGTCGAGAGCGCGGCCGCGGCGGCCGCTGCCAGCCGCCGCCGGCCGGCCGATGTCGCGGCGATCAGGGACGCCTACGATGCCCTCGACGCCTGCGTCGCCGAAGGCCGGCTCGGGGTCGAGGAAGACATCCGGTTCCACGCCGCGATCGCCGCCGCGACCCGCAACCAGTATTTCGTCTCGGTCCAGGACAGCCTGCACCCGCATATGGCGCAGGGCATGACCGTGATCCGCAACCTGTCGCTGCTGCGGCCGCTGGCACGGATGCAGCTCGTCCAGCGCGAACATCTGGCCGTGGTCGAAGCGATCGAGGCCAAGGACGAGGCGGGCGCGCGCAGCGCCATGCGCAGCCACATCGTCAATGCGCGCCAGCGCATGTTCGAAGGCGCGCACTCTGACTGAGACGCTGCCGCGTCAGGCCGGATCGTGCGTCCAGCCGAGGATGCGCTCGGCCTTGGAGCTGTCGAAGAAGCTCCGATTGCCCTCGAAATCGCCGCGGATCGGAACGCCCGGATAGACACGGGCGGCAAGTTCGCGGCTCGGGACGTCGACGGTCGTGTCCGGCCCGGCGATGTAGAACACCTCGTGGCCCTCGAAATCCGCCGTCAGGCTGAGCAGGCAGGCGCGGGCCGCGGCATCGAAGCGCGTATAGGCCCAGAGCTGCTTGGCGCCGGCCGGCGAGTTAGGCGTATAAACTCCGGCCGCCTTGGCCCGGTCCGGCACGACCCAGTGGAAGCGCATGCTGGCGATGCGCATATCCTCGTAGCGCCGCACGAAGCTGTCGGCCTGCTGCTCGCAGATCCACTTGGAGAGGCTGTAGGGCTCCTCGCTGTAGTTGGGATGCTGCTCGTCGAGCGGGAAGTAGTCGAAGCGCGGTGACCGGCTGAAGGCGAGCCCGATGGCGTTGACGCTCGAGGCCTGGCAGAGGCGCTTGATACCGTGCTCCGCGGCGGCGCGCATGGCGTTGTAGCTGCCGACCACATTGTTGTTGTGGATGACATGGTCAGGGTGCCGGCCGGGCGAGGGAATCGCTGCCATGTGGATCACCGCGTCACAGCCTTCGAAGGCGGCGAGCAGCGCATCGTAGTCGGCGGCCTCAGCGACGACGAAACGAATCCTGTCCGAGGCCTCGGCATTCTCCGCCGGCACGCGATCGATGCTGACGATTTCGTGGCCCTGGCTCAGTGCCTCGGCGCGGATCGCCCGTCCGATGCCGCCGCTGCCTCCGGTGAGTGCGATCTTCATTTCGTTCAGTCCTGTTCTGCGTAGACGGCCTCGCGCAGGCCGCGAATGTAGCCGATGGCGTATAGGCGGCCGAAGGAGGAATAGCCGGCGCGCTCGTTGCTGTCGCCCTCGACGGTGGGGACGTGGTCGGGCCTCAGCACGCCGTCAAAGCCGATGTCGCGATAGGCGCGCATGCAGGCGAGCATGTCGGTCTTGCCGGCATCGTGCCAGGTCTCCTCGAAGTGGACCGGCGTGCCCCTGACGTCGCGGAAATGGACGAAGGAAATCTTGTTCCCGAATTTGCGGATCGCGCCGGGCAGATCGTCGGTCATCAGGGTGAAATTGCCCTGGCAGAGCGTGATGGTGTTCATCGGGCTCGGGACGAGATCGAGCAGCCGCTGATAATTCTCGATGCTGCGCATGATCCGGCTGACGCCGCGGATCGGCGACAGGGGCGGATCGTCTGGGTGCATGGACAGCTTGACGCCCGCCTTCTCGGCCACCGGCAGCACCTTCTTGAGGAAGTATTCGAGATTGACCCAGAGCTCCTCCTCGCTGATCGGCGGATTGCTCGTGATGTCCTCGGGCACGTCGTTGATGTCGAAGCTGGTGACGACCGAGCCGCCGCGCGAGGGCGTCGACTTGTTGGTCCTGACCCAGTTGAAGTCGGTCATCCACTCGTAGCACCAGACCGGGACGCCGAGGCGTCCCATGTTCTCAAGCAGGGTGCAAACGGTGGCGATCTCCTCGTCGCGCCCCGGCAGGGCGCGCTTGGCCTTGTTGAGCGGTGGGCGCGCCTCGATGACGGCGAGCTGGAATCCGCCGGCCTCGTAATTGTCCTTCATGCGGCGCAGAGGCTCGTAGTCCCACGGCGCCTCGCCTGCCCCGATATCGTGATGGGGCAGCCCGCCGACGGCCATGTCGATGCCGGCCTGCTTGGCCAGCTTCCAGACCGGCGACGGTTTCGGATCGATGATTTCGGCTATCTCAAGCATGGGACCTCGCGGGGTTCGGCAAGGGCGAGCAGGCACGGCCATCGGCCGCACCGTCGCCAGATCGTTCCGGCTCCGGGCCGGCGACGCGGCCCGGCTGGTGTGTGTTCAGACCGGCAGCAGCTCAGACAGGCGCTCAGGCGTCACCTCGGGCTGGGCCGAATAGAGATGGCAGGAGGCGGTGTGATGGTCGTCGATGCGGAAGAGCGGCGGCTCCACCTTGCACACGTCCATCGCCACCGGACAGCGCGTGGAGAAGCGGCAGCCGGTGACGGCGCCGCCGGCCTCGCGCGCCTTGATCGGGTGCTCGCCCCAGCGCTGGTCGAGATTGGGCCAGGGGATCGAATCGACCAGGAGGCGCGTATAGGGGTGCTGGGGATCCTTGATCACCGTATCGACGTCGCCGGCCTCCATGACCGCGCCGCGATACAGAACGATGATCGACTTGGCGATGTGATAGGCGGTCGTCAGGTCGTGGGTGATGTAGATGATCGAGACGCCGTAATCGGTCTGCAGCTTGCGCAGGGTCTCGAGGATATTGGCGCGCAGGGACGCGTCGACCATGGACACCGGCTCGTCGGCGATCAGAAGCCGGGGCCTCAGCAGCAGGGCGCGGGCGACATTGATGCGCTGGCGCTGGCCGCCCGAAAGCTGATGCGGAAAGCGGCCGAGCACATCCTCCGGCCTGAGGCCGACCGCGGTCAGCGCTTCGTCCATCTTGGCGCGCGCCGCGGCTCGTGAGTTGGCCAACTTGAAGCGCTTGATCGGGACGGTCAGCAGGTGGTCGACCGTGTAGAAAGGATTGAAAACGGCAAAGGGGTCCTGGAACACCGCCTGGACCTCGCGGCGGAAGGTCATCCGGTCCTCGCCGCTCAGCGTGCTGATGTCCCGGCCGCGATAATAGATCTGGCCGTGGGTCGGCTCGATGAAGCCGAGCAACAGCATGGCCAGCGTCGTCTTGCCGCTGCCGCTCTCGCCGGCAACGGTGAGGATCGTCGGCTCGTTTTCCTGCAGCGTCAGCGAGATATCGCGCAAGGCGACGGTCGCCTGCGCGTTGATGAGGCCACGGGTGTAGGTTTTGCCAACGCTCTTGAGCTCCAGCAGATTTGTCATTTCAAGTCTCGTTGCTCAGAGAGGTGGCAGATGGCGGTACGCCCGCCGGGCAGCACCGTCGGTTCGGGACGGGTCGTGCTGCAGATCGTCATGGCGTGCTCGCAGCGCGGATGGAAGGCGCAGCCGCCCGGCAGGCGCAGCAGCGACGGCGCGAGGCCGGGGATTCCCTGGAAGACGCCCTTGTTGTCGAGATTGGGAAGGCTGTTGATCAGGGCCTGGGCGTAAGGGTGCTTGGGATCGGTGAACATCTCGCGCACCGAGCTCAGCTCGACGATGCGGCCGGCATACATCACCGCCACCTTGTCGACGAACTGCGCCATCAGGCCCATGTCGTGGCCGATCAGGATGACGGCGGCGTTGATCTGGGTCTGGACGCGGTCGATGGTCTCCATCACCTGGCGCTGGGTGACGACGTCGAGGGCGCTGGTCGGCTCGTCGGCGATGATCACATGGGGCCTGAGCATGATGCAGATGGCGATGCAGACGCGCTGCTTCATGCCGCCGCTGAGTTCGTGCGGATACATGCGGAAGACGCCGGGATCGAGATCGACCGAGCGCAGCGCATCGCGGCAACGTTCCCTGGCATCCGAGGACGCCGCGTTCCCCAAATGCGACTTGAGCGCGTCGACCATCTGAGCGCCGATGCGCATCACCGGGTTGAGCGAGTTCATCGCCCCTTGCGGGATATAGGCGATCTTGCTGAGGCGCGCCTTGCGCATCGCCTCCTCGTCGAGCGTCGTCAGATCGGTGTCGCCGACGATCACCTCGCCGCCCTCGATGCGGCCCGGCGGCTTGATCATGCGCATCATGGCGAGCGCCAGCGTGCTCTTGCCCGATCCGGATTCGCCGACCATGCCGAGCTTCTCGCCGGCATTGAGGTTGAAGCTGACGCCGTCGAGCGCCTTGGCGCGGCCGGCATCGGTGTAATAGGTCACCTCGAGGTTGCGGACTCGCAGAACCGTCCTTCGACGCCGCCGGACGCGCCTTTCGCGTCCGCGCGTCTATCCATGACTGCTGAATCCATCATTCTATTCCGTCTTGCGTACGCGCGGATTGGCCAGTTCGTCCAGACCCATGATGATCAGCGCCAGTGATCCCAGAATCAGGACGGTGCCGACCGCCGGCTCGACCGGCCACCACCACCAGCCGTTGAAGAACGCGCCCTGGTCCTGCGCCGCCCAGATGATGTTGCCGAACAGCGGTTCGCGCAGCGGACCGAGGCCGAGAACGGCGAGATAGAAGGCGGCGAAGACCGCCGCGAAGACCTGGCCGACGAAGGCGGCGGCGATGAAGGGAAGCAGGTTCGGCAGCATCTCCTTGAAGATGATGCCGAGCGCGGACACGCCGGACAGCTTGGCGACGGCTACGAACTGCCGCTCCTTCATCGTCAGAACCTGGGAGCGGATCACCAGCGTCGGCCACATCCAGGCAAGCATCACCACGATCAGCGCCATGGTGTAGATGGTCACATCGCGCTTATCGATCGTGTCGGCGATCACCACCTGGATCAGCAGCACCGGAATCGGTGTGAGGATCTGGCAGGTGGTGCGGATCGCGGCATCGATCCAGCCGCCGAAATAGGCCGAGACGAAGCCGAGTACGACGCCGACGGTCGTGCCGATCGCGCCAGCGATGACGCCGATGACGGCGGTCTGCCACATGCCGACGATCATCGCGGCAAGGAGGTCGCGTCCGAAGAAGTCCGTGCCGAAGGGGTATTCCCAGCTCGGCGCGTGCCGGGTCGGCGCCGACAGCGGATAGGCGTCGTCCGGATTGATCGTCAGCATGCCGATCACGGTGAACAGGACAAGCGCCAGCAATATGAGCAGGCCGAAGGTCAGGCTCTTGTTCCGCCGCATGTAGCGGAAGAAGAGCGTCATGCCGCTCGGCTGCAGAACGGCGTCTGGCGTCCAGGTGGAAGTCACGGTAGCCACGGGTCGACGCTCCTGTCAGTTCTTGATCCGCGGATCGAGCAACGGATAGATGAACTCCATCCCCACCATCAGCGTCGCGATCGCAATCGTGATGAAGATGACGACCCCGTAGATCACCGGGAAGTCGTTGGACTGGATGGCCTCGACCAGCAGCGTGCCCATGCCCGGCAGACCGAAAATGCCTTCGACGATGACCGTCGAGGTGACGACCGTGCCCAGCGCCAGGGCAAGGCCCGTGACCTGCGGCACCAGAGCGTTGCGCACATAATAGTCGCGGAAAAGACGCAGCCCGCCGAGGCCCTTGTGCTCGGCGAAGGTCACATAATCCTCGCCTTGGATGGTGATGCCCATGCCGCGCATCGACAGGGTCCATCCGCCGACCGAACCAAGGATCAGCGAGAGCGCGGGCAGAATCTGGTGCTTGCCCATGTCGAGCACGAAGCCCCACGACCAGTTCGGAATGACGCCGATCGAATAGGCGCCACCGAGCGGCAGGAGATTGAGCTGGAAGGCAACCAGGAACAGCAGCAGCACGCCGAGCAGAACCGGCGGCACGCCCTGGAAGAGAACGAAAGGCGTCGCTACCGAGCGTGCCCATTTCGGCGCGCGCGGCCAGGCGGCGATGGCGCCGAGGAACGTGCCGAGGAGAAAGCTGAGGATGGTGGTCACCAGGATGAGACCCATCGTCCAGGGCAGCGCCTGCACGATCAGGCCGGTGACGGTCGCCGGATACTTGCCGAGCGAATAGCCGAAATCGAGGTGGATGACGCTCCAGATATAGTCGCCGTACTGCTGCCAGAGCGGCCTATCGAGGCCGAACTGATGCTTCATGGACGCGATGATCTTTGGGAGATCTTCTGGAGAGAATCCTCCCGTAAGCGCCAGCTGCGCAAACCGCTCCTGGATCGCGTTGCGGCTGGATAGGCGCGGTACGATGAAAGTGATCGTCGAAGCCGCCCAGACCACCACGAGTAGAAAGGAAACGCGTCGAGCAATCAGCTTGATGGTGCCCATGCGGGAAGTCCTCCGGGAAACCTGACGCCAGGCACGCGTTGCGGCTCCGATTTATCTGGTCGCTGCCACTCGCAGCGGGTGATGCCCGGACCGTGCCGGAAGACGTCGGCATGCGCCCGTCGGGCGCATGCCGTTCTTGAGGATCAGCGGGCTATTTGCCGCCGGCCTGCTTGAGGTTCAGCACCTCGATCAGACCGGTGTGCGCCCAGAACGCCCCGTTCTCACCATTGGCCAGGTTGGTCGAGCTCGGCCAGTTGGTCCAATAGGTGTTGTTGTAGGGGATGCGGTGCAGCCACTGAATGACCGGGACGTCGATCACGTCCCGCCAGTAGATGCCGAGCGCCTGTGCGGCGAGCTTCTGGAACTCCGGATCGTCCGAGGACAACGGCGCCATCTTGTTCATGATGGCGTTGTATTCCGGGTTGTTGTACCGCGACCAACGGCCGTTGCCGGCCGAGGCACCGAGCGGCGCGCTGTACTTGCCGTCAAAAAGCTCCAGGGTGGCGAACGGGTCCTTCAGGCTGGCGCCGTGGCCGAACAGGTATAGCCCGGCGACCCCGTTCACCTCATTCTGCGAAACGTCGGTACCGAAGTTGACGGCGGCATCGAAACCGCCCTTGCGCAGCATTTCGACGAGAACCGGAGCGATGTCGGAGTGGATGCCCTGGAAGCCGTTGATCGTGGCGTTGACGGTCTTGCCGTCCTTCTCCCAAAGGCCATCGCCGTTCTTCTTGAACCCGGCCTCCTGCATCAGCTTGGCGCCTTCCTTGAGGTCATACTTGCCGGGCTGATACTTCGCCTGGAGTGCCTTCACGGCGGGCGAGTTGGCGAACTTCTCCAGGTTCGGATAGAGCGGGAAGGGATAGATCGTCGACACATGGGCGCCGTCGTAGAGGATCTTGTCGATCTTGGCGCGATCGATCGAGAGGCTGATGGCACGGCGGACGCGGACGTCACTGTAGGGCGCGAGCTGATCGTTCATCCACAGCGAGTTCGGCCACCAGTCACGATAGCCGTAGGGCGGCTTGTTGCCGGTCCACGACGTGACCTTTGGATTATGCTTCAGGATGGAGTCGATTACCTGCGCACGCATGTCGAGCGAGGCATCCATCTGGTTGTTGACGATGCGCTGGCCAATCGAATCCATGTTCGGATTCAGACCGATGTTGAAGTAAATGATGCGCTTGACCGCCGGCTCAGGCGCGAGACCGGCCTTGATCCCCCACCAGTTCTCATTGAGCTCGAGAATCTTCTGGTTGGCGTTCCAGGCAATCAGGTTATACGGACCGGAGTGCGGGATCTCGGTGCCACCGGCAGCGCCGTTGGGGTCCTTCTGCTTTGATTCCCAGGCCTCGGGCACGATCGGAATGCCGGTGTCGAACTTCTGGGTGAGAACCTGGAACTTGAAGCGCGGCGCCGGGATCTTGAACTGCACGTCGATCGTCTCGGCATCGGGCGCCGACACGCTCTTCACATACTGATCGAACTCGGTGTGGTAGGGCAGCTTCTCGTTCTTCATCTGCCCTTCGAAGGTGTAGACCACATCCTTCGAGGTCACCGGCGTCCCGTCATTCCACTTGGCCATCGGATTGAGCTTGATCTCGAGCGAGGTGAAGTCCTTGCTCGTGTACTCCATGCTCTTGGCCAGCCACGGAATGTACTTGTCGTTGAAAATTCCGTAGTACATCAGGGGTTCGAACATCATGTTGTTCCCCTCCTGATGCGTGTAGCCGGGCACCGCCCAGGGGTTGGTCACCCCGATGGGCGAGCGGATGGTCCAGCCCAGAATCAGTGTCTGGTTGCGCGGCATTTCCTTCAGCCCGCCGGCCGGCGCAATCGGCTGGGCGGCGTCCTGTGAAAAGGCTGCCGAGGGCGCCAGCGACATCGCCAGCGCCGTAACGGCAGCCGCAAGGGTTGTCTTCATCATGCGTCAGTTTCCTCCCATGAATGCCGACGAGGCAGTTGCTGGCCTCATCGCTAGAAACGCTGAAATCACCAGCCTGATTGGCTCTGTATTGCCTTCTCTTCCCCCGAACGCAACGACATGAACCCACACGCCCCGCCAGCGACATGGCATGCCGCGGGAAAGGCCTTGTGGGTAAGAACTACGACCGTCATGTACTCACCGCCGATTCCGGCGGTACCATCCAATCGCACGGCGAATCCCCACACGAGTGATCCGGCCGGCTCTGAGAACCCACCCAGCAGCACCCCGGATTGCCCGGTTTGGTGCCGCCCCGATTGTTGTCGATAACGGTCAGCGCTGCCCGACGATGATCGAACAGGTTGCCGAACGACTTGAGCCAATTTGGCTATAGGCGCCGCGTCGCGGCTCTCTGCCTGATCAGCGGCAAATGGACTGAATGCTCCCTCTCCGCCGCTGCTCGTGCAGAGCAACTCCGCTTGTCTCGCGGTTTCGCGAAACCTAAGCCGGGCTGTCGAGCGGTGTCAACACAAGTCGTCCCAATTGGCGGGCCGGCCGTGATGTTAGGTTCTGTTAGGCTGGCCGCCGCCTGAAAAAGCGACGGCGCGCGGCCTTCCGGCGGGTAAACATTGCGGCACTGACCAAATTTGCCGCACCGCATTCGCCCCCTGCGGTCGTGCCGGCAGGCGCGCCCTACCCGCCCTGATAGGTGAAGACGAGGATCGCGCCGGGGTTCTCCATGTGGTGGGTGACGCCGCCATCCCGCGTGCCCGCCAGACCGCCGGGGTCGGTGGCGACATAGAGGGTCTTCTTGTCTGGGCTGAAGGCGGTATCGCGGAAGCGGTTCTCGGACTGGAAGTCGCGCTCGATCGGCCCGCGCAGGCTCTTGCCGTCGTCGGTCAACGGCAGGCGGTAGATCGAGCCGCGCTTCAGCGTGGTGACGATGAGCGAGTTCTGCCAGCCCGGAATCCCGCCCGTCTTGGGCATGTAGACCTCGATGCTGGAGGCGGCGACCGTCGGCCAGCAGATGAAGCTGATATTGCCACAGGCAGGGTCGGTGAAGTTCCAGTCGCTCGGCACCGAGAAGAGCGTCGCCAGCGGCGGCTGGAAGTCGCCCTTCCAGTCGGTCTCGTTCTCGCGCGGCACCGAGGGATCAATCTTGATGTCGCTGAAATGGAGCTGGTGGCACGGCGTGGTCGCGTCGGCCCAGCGGGCATATTGGTAGGCCTTGTCGTCGCGATAGCCGGCGACATGCGGCCAGCCATAGTTCCTGCCCGGCAGCAGGATGTTGACCTCGTCGTCGGTCTTCGGCCCCTGCTCGGAGGCGTAGAGCGTGCCGTCGGGCGCGAAGTCGATGCCCTGCATGTTGCGATGGCCATAGGTGAAGATATGGCTGCGCACGTCGTCGATCACCGGATTGTCGTCCGGGATCGAGCCGTCGAGGTTCATGCGCAGCGACTTGCCCTGATAGGCGAAGTAGTCCTTGGCGGCGATCTCGTGGGCGGTCGGCAGGCGCTGCGCCTGGATGGGGATGCACCAATTGCCGAGCTGGTTATTCCCGCCATCGCCGATCGTGTAATAGAGCTTGCCGTCGGGACCGATCTTCATGCGGCCGGAATTGTGGTCGCTGCTGGCCGGCAGACCCGCGATCAGTTCCCTCTCGTCGCTGAGCAGCCCCGTATCGGGGTGATAGGTCAGCCGCACGATCTTGGTATAGAGGAAACGGTAGGGGCTGTTCGGGTTAGTGACCGTCTCGTCGGGCCCGCGCGCCTTATCGACATAGGTGTAGGCCGTATAGACGTAATCGTGGCCGGTGCCCTTGAGGAGGCCCGGGTCGAGCGCCAGGCCGAGGAGGCCGTCCTGGCCGCCGGGCGCCGAGACGTCGGGGATGGTGATCGCCGGCAGTTCCTCGCCGGTCTTCGGGTCGATGCGGGTGATACGGCCGGCGGTGCGCTCGGTGACCCAGAGCATGTTGTCCGGTCCCCAGGTGATCTCCCACGGTCCCTTGAGGCCGCTCACCAGCACCGTCATCTTGAACGGCAGATGGCCGACGACGAGCTGGTCGAGCGTGTCATAGGGGCTCGGCCCGGCGGCGATGGCTGGTGCGGACAGGCCGACAAGGGCGACGGCGGCGGCAGCGAGATGTTTCATCATATTCCTCCGTTCGGCTCGCACCTGACGGTGCGGGAGCGGACCATCGTCTCAAGGAACCGATGGCCCGCTTCGGATGCTTCTCGCGCGCCGATTCCGGGCGGAGGGCCGGCTTCCGCCCTTCCCGGATCTTGGCCTCAGGCGGCGCGACCGCGGGGGCGCTCGCCCATGCGCAGGAGCCCCTGCATGTAGCCGATGGCGTGCGCCCGGCCACGGTGGTTCCAGTCGGTGTCGTCGTCCATGTGCGGAACATGGTCGTCGAGCAGGAAGCCATTGAAGCCGCTTTTCCTCAGCAGCGCCATGATCTCGGCGGGGTCGAAATTGCCCTCGCCGATGAAGCACTCGGTGAAGTTCGGCACGGTTCCCTTCACGTCGCGGAAATGGACGTAGAGGATGCGCCCCTTGGGACCGAAGAACTTGATCATCTCGCGCACATTGTCGGCGCCGCCGGGCATTTCCGAGCAGCAGCCGAGGCAGAGGTCGAGGCCCCAATGCTCGCTCTTCGGATTGAGGCGCCAGGCGCGCTTGAAGTCCTCCGGCGCCTTGAAGATGCGGGCGACGCCGCCCAGCATCGGCACCGGCGGGTCGTCCGGATGGAGCGCCATCTTGACGCCCGCCTCCTCGGCGACGGGCAGCACCGCCTCGATGAAGTATTTGTAGTTGGCGAACATCTGCTCGTCGGTGACGATGCCGTCCTTCTCGTCATAGATCGGCATCTCCCGGCCGAGCGTCTTCGGCAGGTATTTGCGGAGCTGGCGCTTCGACTTGCCCTCGATCTCGGCCATGTCGAACTTGGTGGCGCCGGCGCCGCCGCGCGCCGGTGCCAGCCGCTCGGTCCGCCACACCGAGTTCGGCATGAAATGGAAGCCGAGGATCGGCACGCCGGCGCGCCCGACATTGCGCAGCGTCTTCTGGTAGTTCTCGATCTGCTCGTCGCGGCCGGGCAGGCCGAGCATCGCCTTGTTGTAGAAGTGCGTCGGCACGTTCTCGATCGCCTCGAAGGCGAGGCCGTGCTTCTTCGCCCTGTCGACCAGCTTCTTGATGTCCTTGTATTCCCAGGACGTGTCGCCGGGCAGCGACGGATTGTTCATCTGGATGCCCTTGACGCCGATCTGCGCGGCGAAGCGCAGCCTCTCCTCGGTCAGGTCGTGAAACTGACCGACGGCGATGCGCATTCCCTCATTGCTCATTTCCATATCCTCCAAAAGGCCGGGCCCCGATGGCCCAACCCCATGACTTACCCCTTGACCGAACCTGCCGTCATGCCCTGCACCATGAAGCGCTGGGCGACGAAATAGAGAATCATCAGCGGCACCGAGGACAGCACCGCCCCGGCCATCAGTGGCCCCCAGGGGAGCACGTCGCTGGTGATGAGATAGTTGAGCGCGAGCGGCGCGGTGCGCTGCGAATCCGACGTGATGAGGACCAACGCCAAGAGGAGCTCGTTCCACGCGCCGGTGAAGGTGAAGATCGCGACGGCCGCGAGGCCGGGCGCGGAAAGCGGCAGGACGATGCGCAGGAGCGAGCCCATGCGCGACAGGCCGTCGATCAGGCCCTGTTCCTCCAGTTCGCGCGGGACGCTGCGGAAATAGCCGGACAACAGCCATGTCGCCAGCGGCAGGGAGAAGGTCAGGTAGACGAGAATCAGGCCGTTCAGCGAATTGCCGAGATCGAGCTTCGCCATCAGGATCGACAGCGGGATGAAGAGCAGCGAGGTCGGCGTCAGATAGGCGAAGAGGATGAGGCGTCCGATGAGGCCGCGGAAGCGATAGCGGAAGCGCATCAGCGAATAGGCGGCGAAGGAGGAGATGATCAGCGCGATCACCGTCACCGTCACCGCAACCAGGAAGCTGTTGCGGATGTTGACCAGGAAGTCCTTGTCCTCGATCAGGATCCGGTAGTTGTTCAGCGTCAGCGTGTGAATCCACAGCGACGGCGTGCGCACGATATCGCGCGGCAGTTTCAGCGAGATGGTCACCATCCAGTAGACGGGGAACATCACGATGAGGACGGCGAGGATGAGCGCGAGATAGGTCAGCGCCTTGCCGATGTGCCGGCGCGACAGGAACCGCCGCCTCGCCGGCGCAGAGGTGGTGGCCATGGCCATCATTCGTCCTCCGGACGCTGCATCAACGCGGTCGCCGCGAAGACGAGAACGATGAGCACCGGCAGCATGGCGACCGAGACCGCCGCCGCCTCGCCGATGCGCTGCGTCTGCATGCCGAAATAGGCGAGCACCGGGAAGACGATCGTTGCGTCGGACGGGCCGCCCTGGGTCAGGAGCCAGACATTCTCGAAGGAATTGGCGGTCCAGATCGAGGACAGGAGCACGGTGACGATCACCACCATGCGGATGCCGGGCAGGGTAATGTGGCGGAAGCGCTGCACGGCCGTCGCACCATCGACCCGCGCCGCCTCGTAGAGTTCCGAGGGGATCGCCTGCAGGGCGGCGAGCATGCTGATGAACCAGAAGGGAAAGCCGCGCCAAACGGTGGCGGCGATGACCGAGGGCATGGCGGTCGAGCGCTGGCCGAGCCAGTCGACGATGCCGGGCCAGATGCCGGTATCGGTGAGGAGCAGATTGAGGCCGCCGCCGATCGGCTGGTAGATCACGCGCCAGGTGAGAAACGCGACGAAGGCCGGCATCGCCCAGGGCAGCATGAGGAACGAGCGAAACATGCCGCGCGCCGCGATCTTCTGGTTGACCAGCAGGGCGAGGCCGAGACCGATGGCAAGCTTCAGCGCGTCGCTGACCACGACCAGCACGATCGTGTTGACGATGGCCGCCTCGAAGGACGCCGTGCCGGCGAGATAGCGGAAATTGGCGAAGCCGATCCAGTGGCCGTCATTGCCGATCACCCGGTCGGTGAACGAGACGTAGATGGCATAGAAAAACGGATAGGCGACGAGTCCGAGAAGCAGGATGACGACCGGCAGGACCAGCCCGTAGGCGAAAATCTTCGTCCGGGTCGAATAGGCCATGCCCGGCGAGCGGATCGCCTGGGCCTGCACCGATCCGAGGCTGCGCGGACTGCTCTGCAGGGGCTGCTGCATCCCCGGCACGCTCCTCGACAAGAAATCCTGTGATTGGGTCCGCGGGCGGACGGGTCCGGCCCGCCCGCGGCAATGGCGACGATCAGGTCTTGTACTTGTCGTAGATCGCCTGGGCCTGGGTCTGGGCCTCGTCCATCGCCTTGTCGAAGTCCCAGCTGTCGATGACCACGCGCTGGACCATCTTGGGGATGATGAAGTTGTTCGACATGTCGGCATAGGCGGCGTTGTAGACGTCGGGATAGGCCGGTGCCGTGCCCTTTTCGACGAGGTCAAGCAGACCCGCGAGGATCGGATTCGAACCGCCGAACTCGCCGAACTTCGCCTGGGCCTTGAGCACCGGACCATAGATGGCCTCGGCATAATAGGCCTGCATGAATTCCGGCTGGGCGAGGTACTCGATCAGCGCCTTGGCGGTATCCTGATTCTGGCTCGACTTCGGGATGACGCGAAGCTGCGGTCCGATCGGCGAAACGACGCCCTTGGGACCGCCCGGAAGCGACGAGTAACGTGTCGCGTCGTAGAGCTCGGGATCCTGCGACTTCGCGGCGATGCCGATCGAGCCGGTATTGGCGACGAACACCGACTGGCCGGCGAGGTACGACTGGTTGTCGCCACCACCGTCCCAGGTCGTGTTGCCCGGTGGGAACAGGCCCTTGTCCCAGGCGTTCTTGACCCACTTGAGATAGTCCCGCGTGGCATCGGACTTGATCGTCACAGTCTTGCCGGCGTCGTCGGCAATGCGTCCGCCGAAGGATTGCATGACCGAGATCTGTGTGTTGCCGTCACCGACATTGGAGAGCGCGAGCCCAAGCCCGAAGAGCGGCGGCTTGTTGACCTTCTCCGCCTGGGTGACGAGGTCGTCCCAGGTCGTCGGCGCCTTGGTCAGGCCGGCGGCGGAAAGGACATCATTGCGCCTCAGCAGCAGGTTGCCGGAAACGCCGAAGGGAATTCCCGTCCGTCCGCCCGCGACCTTGCTGGTATCGGTCGCCTTGGCCACCGGATCGTACCAACCGCCCTGCGCGCTTCCGATCGTTTCATAGAGGTCATCGAGGACCACGAACTGGTCCTGGCGCGACAGAAGCAGCGCCAGATCGAGACCAACATCGAGGGCATCGGGCATGGTGTTCGAGGCGACCGCGGCCGAGACCTTCTGGACCGTCTCGTTCTGGTTGATCATCACGACCTCGGTCGTGACTCCGTTGTCGGCGCCCCACTTGTTGATCGTGTCGACCAGAAGCTTGTTGGCCTTGTCGGAGAAGATGAGGCCGCCCCAGAAGGTGAGCTTCGACCCCTTCTTGATCGCCGGCGCCGCGAGCGCGCTACGCAGCGACATGCCGCCGACCGCACCGGCGATGATTCCAGCGGACGTGCCAAGAAGACGCCGCCGAGTCCAATTCCCTCGTTGGGCCATGTATTCCTCCGATTTTCGATTTTTCAGACCGTCGGGCCTGCTGTTGAGTACCCGTTCTTGAGTTGGCGGGCGTCAAAACCATCAGAGGTATCTCTGATCATGTCAAGGCGAATTGCCCGCATTTGCGCCTTTGTCTCCTTGCGAACAGGGCATTTTCGACCAGCGCGTTGGTAGGGCCCTGCAACTCGACTTTTGCGTTGATCCTTTGCTTACCGGTCACCGTCTAGGGTGCCCTCGCCGCGACCGCGCCAAGGGGCGGCCGGGCCGGTCACTCTCCACCCCCGACCCGAAAGGTCGTTGCGGAAGGCTGTGGGCATGGATTGGAAAGCCGACGTCCGTTCCCGGTTCTCGCCGCGCGAGGATTCGGCCAAATGGGACCGGATGTATGCCGAGGACACCGAGAGCGTCGAGGACGAATTCTTCCGGCTCCGGCGCGACTTCACGCTCGACTATGTCACCACCCGCTACGACATCAGCGCGGCGATCTGCGATCTCGGTTGCGGCGCAGGACCGGTCATCTCGGAACTCTTGAGGCGGGGCTACGACGCGGTGGGCTTCGACTATTCCGCCGATATGCTCGGCAACGCCGCGCGCCGCATCGCGACGGTGGCGGCGGGCCGTCGCCCGCTTGCCCGCGCCGATATCCAGATACTCCCCCTCAGGGACGCCAGCATCGACTGCGCCGTCTGCCTCGGGGTCATCAGCTATGTCGAGCGCTACGAGAACATCCTTGCCGAGATCCGCCGTATCCTGAAGCCTGGCGGCACGGCGATCGTCACCTATCGCAATGAGAAGAACCTGGTGGTGAGCGATCCGCTCGGCCCCTTTCGCCATCTTGCCAAGGCGATGCTGCGCGCGGGCGGCCGGCGCCGGCCCTTCCGCATCGGCGACCACATGCGCTACGCGGAGGTCCGCGACGCGCTGGGGCAAGGCGGTCTCGCCATCGAGCATTTCGCGGGTCTCGGCTTCGGCCCGCCACGTTTCAACGGCAGGCCGTTTCTCGGTGAGAAATCAGCTTTGGCGCTTCACCGCGCGCTGACGCGGTGGACCGGCACTTCGGGCGCCGGACTGCCATTCCGCATCGGCGCCGACGTCCATATCTTCGTGGTGCGAAAGTCAGTCGAAGACATGGCGGCAAGCCGCGAGACATAAGCGACGCCGGTCATCAGGCGCCGCGCCGTGCGGATCAGATAAGCGCGGTCGATCACCACCGCGCCAGCCTCCATATGCCAGTCCTGGCGTGCCTCGATGACGCCGCTCGGATGCCCGATCTTCAGGTTCAGCGGCGAGGCCGCCGCCGCCTCGCCGACAAGCGTGTTGACGACGGAGCCCGGAACCACGGCCGCGGCAATGGTGGCGAGCATGCCGGTGACGGCATAGGCGGTGTGGAAGTTCTGGCTCGAGACGATCCGCGCCAAGGCATCGGTATCCGTCGCCTCGATCGCCAGCCCGTCGCCACCCAGCGCGTAGTCCCGTGAAGGGGAGACGATCGAGACCTTGGGCACGGCCGGTGTCAGGCGGCGGGCGGCGCCCGGCTCGCTGGTCAAGCCGCAAAGCATTGCCGCCTGATCGCGCAGGTGCTCGGCGATTTCGAGGATCTCGGCCTGCCGGCTGGCGCTCATCGGCATGGTCGCGCAGTCGATGCCGAGATCGGCGGCCGAGACGAAGACATAGACCGTTCCGGAATCGACGATGCTCACTGCGATCTCGGCACCCGCCCCGAGGGACAGGTGGTCGACGGCCCGCCCGGTCGGCAGCAGGCCGCGGCCGATCGTGCTCGTCGGATCGATGAAGGCGAGCTCGATCGGCAGACCGTTCATCGCCATGCCCATCGACTTCACGCGCCGGGCACGATCATGGAATTCGGGCATGCCCATCAGCCGCGCGTCGACGCGGGTGCCGGACTGGGGATTGAACAGGCGCACCGTTCCGCCGAGCCCGCTATGGAGATCCTCCTCGAGGGCGAAAAGCGCGGCGGCCGAAACGAGGTTGCCGCAATTGGAGCCGTATTTCACCCGGGCGCTGCCGGGGGTGAGGACGCCGAAGGTGCATTCCACGTCGGCGTCCGGGCGCGCCGAGGCCCAGACCGAGACCACCTTGTTGAGCAGCATGTTGTTACCGCCGAGGCCGTCCGCCTGGCGCAGGTCCTGCCCGGCGACAACGTCGAGGAAGAGTTGGTCGCGCACCGCGCCTTCTTCTGGCAGGTCCTTCGGCTGGAAAAAGAATCCGCGCGTCGTCCCGCCGCGCATCACGACGCAGGGGACCGTGTAGCGATGGGGATCGTGGATGGTCATTCAGCCATCCGGCGAGCCGGCCTCCCGGTCGAGGGCGGCGCCACCGGGCCGCGACCGCGGTTAAGCAGGAGCCTGAGCACGCGGCCCGGCACCTGGGCCCAGGTGATCAGCCCGGGACGCATGTCGTCCCAACTGAACTCGGCGATCACCAGCTTCTTGCCGAGGAAGCCCTTTGCCCAGACGACCGGCGAGAGCTCGCCGCTGCGCATCAGCTTGCTCGCCGCCCACAATTCGTCGCGCAGGTGCACCCAGCGCACGGCCACGGCACCGCCGAGGACGGGCGCGACCGAGCCCGGGCGGACACAATCCTGATAGGCGATCCAGGGGAAATCGACGCCGGCACCGATCGCCAGCATGCTGGTGCGCACGGCACGGGTATTGATCTCGATGAGCTTCGGCCGGCCGTCGCGCGGGTCGCGCTTGAACTCGATGCAGCCGATGCCGCGATAGTCGAGGACACCGAAGAGCCCGATGGCGAGGTCGCGGATCTCGCTGTCGACGACGGACTCGGTCAGGCAGCAATAGCCGAAACCCGGCGGAAACTGGCGGAGCTTCTTGCGCAGGCTGGCGGCAAGCACCTCCCCCTCGTGGCCGACATAGCCGAGGAAGGTGACAAGGTTCTCGTCCGGGCCGGGCACGATCTCCTGCACCATGAAGGCGCTCTTCAGGCCGATCAGCGTCGTGCCCTGCTCGATGAGCTGCTCGGGCCCGGTCACGGTCAGCGCCTTGATGCGGCCGAAGACCGAGGTGATGGCCGTGCGCTTCCAGTCGGGCGAATAGATCGGCTTGACGATCAGCGGATAGGAGAGGCTCTTGGCAATCGCCGGCAGTTCAGCCGGATCGGTCGGGAAGAAGGTCTTCGGCACGGGGATGCCGGCCGCCTCGGCCGTCTCGATGAGGACACGCTTGTCCTGCGCCTTGCCGATGCGGGCGGCGTCGGGCGAGGAGAAGAGGAAATGATCCTCCAGCGCCGCACGCCACTCGGCGATGAACTGGGCGGCGCCGTCGGACGCGGGAAAGAGGACCGGACGCGTGCCTTGCGCCCTGGCGAATGCGACCAGCGCATCGGCAAGGCCGCGCGGGTCGTCATAAAGGTTCGGACAGGGGACATGGGTCGCGTAACGCGACCGCAGGTCCGCCAGCATCCTGTCGGGATGGAATCGGAAGACGGGGACGCCGCGCCGTCCGAGGCTGCGGGTCAGCGCCAGCGCCGCCTCGTTAAGCGAGACCGTGTCCGGCGCTGCGCCGAGATTGCCGCTGAGCACCACGGCCGGTGTAGGGGTCGTTGCCATTCGCATCCGCCTTTGTCGGCGGATGGGCCCCGGACCAGATGACGGGGCGCAAACCGCCGACCACTTTCGGTTCTGGAACCGACTTCATCGCGGAGGCACGTCGCGCGCAACTTCATCCTTGATTCATCATTAAAGCAATTCTTAACCACGATGACGCGGACACCCACTTGGCCGTGCGGGGCCGCAACCCATGCTTGCCCGGCGAAGGATTCAGGAGGCGGATTCGGCCGATGCGCGCCGGTAGAGCTGCCACAGGCGCAGATTGGCAACGATCTTGGTGAGGAGCGCGCCGATGACGGCGCCGCGCAGGCCGAGCCAGGGAACGAGCAGTACGGCAGCGATGACCGCGACGGTGCAGGCCGAGGAGCCATGCGGTGAAGACCGGACGGGTCTTCTCCATGGCGCGCAGCCCCGAGCGCAGCGGCAGGGCGAAGAAATTGACCGCGTAGAAGAGCGCCCACCAGCGCACGATCTCGCCATAGGCGACGAACTCTCCGCCGAAGAGGAGGTGGAGCCAGAAGGTCGGCGTCGCGGCAACGACGAGGCAGACGAAGCCGGTCGCGGCGCCGGCGATCAGGCTGACGCGGCGGAGATAGTCGGACATGTCTGCCATGCCACCTTCATGCAGGTGGCGGGCGGCGCGCGCGGGCACGACATTCATCAGACTGAGGAAGAGGATGCTGGCCAGCGCCGCCACGTTCTGGCTGGCGCGCAGGGCGCCGACCGCGCTGGTGCCGATGAAGGTACCGGCGGCGAACATGAAGACATATTCGCTCGCCCATTCCAGCGGCTGCGACAGCACCATCCATTTGGAAGCGTGGTAGTGGCGCAGCGCAATAGCGCGCATGACACCAGCCCGATAGTCGACAGCGCCGAGTACCTTCAGGCTGAGAAGCGTCGGCAGCATGGCGGCACCGGCGACGATCCACAGCGCCAGCGCCGCGTCGACGATACCGGGCACGGCAAGGAACAGGGCGACGAGCAGGCCGATCTGACCGCCATAGCGCGCCGCGTCGACGGCAAAGGCCATGGCGGGCCGGCCGCGGGTAAAGAAATAGCGGCGGAAGAATTCCTGCCAGACCGTGGCAAAGGTCGCCGCGGCAAGCGGCGGGGCGAGATGGCCGATGTTCCAGGAGGGCACGAAATGGCCGCTCGCCTCGACCGCGACGAAGACGATGACGGCGCCGGCGAGCGCGACGATGAGGTTCTGGAGGATGACGGCGCCGTAATATCCGGGCGCGTCCGCCGCCGACTGCTTCGGCCCGATGCTCATCATCGAGCCAGAGACCAACGGGAGATGGATCGTGCCGATGAGAAGCAGCACCGCCCAGGCGAGCGAATAGGTACCGAAGCCGGCAACGCCGAGAAGACGGGCGAGAACGACGCCGGTCAGCACATTGGCGCCGCTGACGAGGCCCTGATCGGCAACGGCCCAGTTGATATGCCCGTAGCGCCGCGCCAATCGCGCCGCGGGCGTCAGGAGCGCCACTTCAGCCACGATCAGCTTCTCCGCCTGTCATGTGGGCCGCCGTCTTCCAGACAAACCGACCGGCATCCGAACCGATCGGCACCGCCCGGCCAATGCCAGGCGGGCGACTCCACGACTAGGCCTTCGGCCCATCCTTTTGAAGGCGAGCGATCTTCTTTCCTTCCGAATGATTAACGGCGCGGAAGCATTTCATTAACCGCGCTTACGTTGCCGTATCGCTCAGGAAGGCAAGGCCGGCAGCCTTGTCTCGGGGTCGTTGATCAAGCTTCCGATCTCTCGGGGACGGAGCCGGCCGTGGCGCATTGTGATCGCGGCATTCGTTAACGCGGGAGACGGCAATTTAACTTTAGTTAAGGTTCTCGGTTGCCCGACAACCGACGAATTGCGATCACGAGGTCAAGCGGGTGTAGCTCAACGGCAGAGCGTCGGCCTTCCCGGTCGGATGTACAGGTTCAATTCCTGTCACCCGCTCCAGACCTCTCTGACAAATCCGAAAACCACGGGTACGGCGCTTCAAAGCGCGATGACGCGGCCGCTTCTGACCGATTCGTCGGCGGCCAGCACGATGCGCAGGCTCTTGACCGCGTCCTCCATGTGATCGCCGAGGTCGAGGTCCTCTTCGATGGCCTTCAGCAGAAAGCGCTGCTCGCGTTCGCACAGCGCCTCGTGACCCGGCTCGTCCGCGGTGCGGATGATCTCGTCCGGCCTGCGCGAAACCTCCGTCCGCGGCGAGATCGGCATGGTGGAGCCGGATCTGGTTGGTCTTGGTATGGGTATCGAGATCGGCGGAGCCGGCGCCCTCCGACCATGACGATAGAGACGGAGCCCTTCGGGCCGATCACGTCCTTCACGAAGAAGGCGGTCTCGCTCATCATCGGTCCCCATCCGGCCTCGTACCAGCCGACCGAGCCGTCGGCGAAGGTCACCTCGAGGTGGCCGTAATTGTACATGGCCGGCGGCATGTCCTCGGAGAGGCGGGCGCCGACGGCGTGCACGCTGACCGGCGCGGCGCGGGTGATCTGGCACCAGACATCGACATAGTGGACGCCGCAATCGACGATCGGCGATAGCGATCTGCAGGAGCCGCTTGTGGGCCTCCCACTGAGCGCCGACTCGATTGCTGGTTGAGGTTCATGCGGAAGACCAGCGGCGTGCCGAGGGTGCGGGCGAGCTCGATGAACTTCGTGCCATGAGGGATGGTGGCGAAGGATGTAGCCGATCGACCAGCTTCCTGCCCCGTGCGCTGCGCCGTGGCGACGACGCGCTCGGCATCGGCTACCGTCTCGGCGAGCGGCTTCTCGACGAAGACATGGGCGCCGGCCTCCATCGCCTTCACGGCGTAGTCGGCATGGGTGTCGGGCCAGGTGTTGATCGAGACGACATCGGGCTTCAGCGCGGCCGAGCGCTTCGTCGAAATCCGTGAAGCGTTCGGCGCCCTCGAGCGCGGCCGGCAGGTGTAGCTCGGCGATGCCGCGCTCGCAGACGCCGACCAGTTCGAAACCGTCGATGCGCGCATAGGCGAGCGCGTGGCTCATGCCCATGTTGCCGAGGCCGACGACGAGTACCCGCTTCGTGCGGTCATGTCCTCACACCCGTTGGTCGCGCAATCTCGAAACGCAGCTCGCCGTTCGGCATCGTGCCCGGCGCGCCGCCAGCCTGCCGCTCGTAGAAGCGCGCCGCCCGCGATTCCCGGCGCCGTCGTCAGCCAGACGTGGTCGACGCCATCGTCGCACAGCCATTCTCGGCGATGGCAGCAGCCGCGTGCCGATGCCTCGTCCCTCATGGCCGGGCAGGACGAACAGGGCGAAGACCGAGCGGATCGCGCGGTCGGCGATCGAGAAGGCGACGATCTCGCCGTCCACGTTCGGCGACCCAGCCGTTGGGCTGCGGCCAAAGGAATCGGCGACGCTCTCGTTGGTGATGCCACGGCGCGGCGGGCTGTTCCGCCGTCATGGCCGCATTCTCCGTCACCGCCAGGCGCACGCGTCGACATGTCCGGCACGTCGGCGGCGGTGGCCTCGCGGAAGGTGGGTCCGCTCGGCGATTCATGTCTCGCTCACGGACATCCCGTCGATCCATGTCTCGACGACGCTCAGATCGTCGTCGAGCAGGACCAGATCGGCACGGTAGCCGGGCGCGATGCGGCCGAGCTCGTCGCCGAGGCCGCAGGAACTCGGCCGGGACGCGGGAGGCCATGTGCAGCGCCGCCTCGAGCGGCAGGCCGAGATGCTGGATGGTATTGCGCACCGCCGCTCGCCATGTCGAGATCGGAGCCGGCGAGGGTGCCGTCGTCGGTGGTCAGCTCGTCCGTCCTGCGGCGTGATACGTTGCCGTCGATGAGGAAACTCGGTGATGTCGGTGCCGACGGACGGCATGGCGTCGGTGACCAGCATCATGCGCTGCCAGCCATTGGCGGCGATGGCGATGCGCAGGCTCGCGCGCGGAGACGTGGTGCAGGTCGACGATGAGGCCGCACCCAGCAGTCCGGGTCGTCGAGCGCGGCGCCGACCGGGCCGGGCTCGCGGCCGGCGAGCGGCGGCATGGCGTTGAAGAGATGGGTGAAGCCGGTGAGGCCGGCTGCCCGCGCCGCCGGGACGGTCTCGTAGCTGGCCGCGGTGTGGCCGGCGGAGACGATGATGCCGGCGGAGGCGAGGCGGGCGATCATGTCCGGCGGCACGCGGTCCGGCGCCAGCGTCATCAGCGTCCGGCCGAGGCCGAGCGAGGTGGCGAGGGCGACATCGGCCTCGGTCCTTGTTCTCGACCTCCCGGCCGTCAACGGAGATGATCACGTCCTGGGCGAGGATGCCGGCGCGCGCGGCCGGACCGTTGGCCCGCGGGCTCATCACCTTCACCCCGCGTGGGGCCTCCCAGCCGAGCTGAGTGGCCTCGTCCTTGGTGACGTCGCGTACGTCGACGCCGAGCCAGCTCTTTGGCTGCTGCGCCCAGGCCGCGCTCGCGATCAAGAGTGCCGCGAGCACCGCCAGCAAACGTGCCGAGTTGATCATGAGAGCCCCCCAACAGCCTGGAAGAAGCGGGCTACTTTAGCGCCGTCATTCGCGACGTGAAGGGGCATGGCGACACACCGCACACTCGAGAAGCGCCATGAGCCTGCCACCAAATGGCGGGCCGCGCTGCGCGAGCTGTGGAAAAAGCGCTGCGCGCGATGTTCCCGGCCCCGTCATTCCCGCTCTGCGCGCCGCTTGGCGGGAATGACGGATCCTCGCGCCCGGCCAGGTCGCTTTCCGGCCCAGCAATACGCAACTGAACCAAGGCGCGGCAGCGGGACGACGG
>CAWEUR010000022.1:0-32436 GCA_963812285.1 uncultured Alphaproteobacteria bacterium
TCCCCACGCCGGATGGCGCAGGAGGTTGATGCAGACGCCACCGAAATAGTTGCCACCAAGCGCGCGAAGCTCGCGGCCGATGACGTTGCCGACTTCTTCCTCGAGCACCGTGTCGAATGTCGCACCGCGCGCCATCGTGACCGGAAAGGTCGTCGCGCCCTGCATCACGATGCCACGGGGCCCGTCGGAGAAGCGGATGCCGGGAATGCCGAGACGCGGCACCGCCCCGGCCACCCAGCACTGGCTGCTGTAGCCGTTTGGCGCGGACATGGCGGCAAGTCCCTTCCAGAACGGCAAGTCGCCGTCCATCAGGCC
Organism: uncultured Alphaproteobacteria bacterium; assembly: GCA_963812285.1. GTDB lineage: Bacteria > Pseudomonadota > Alphaproteobacteria > Rhizobiales > Kaistiaceae > CAVSRC01. The sequence continues at coordinate 316 of CAWEUR010000022.1, forward strand.
GAGCTTCTCGTCGAGCGTCAGTTGCGCCAGAAGCGCCTGGGCCTTGCCTTCAATCGCGCTGTCGTTTAGCCGCTCGGCCGTCGCGAGCGCGCCGAAGGCGACATCGGTGGCGGGTGTTTCGGTCATGAGCGGCTCCCCTCGCGCGCCGTTTTCTGACCCTTGGCGCGCCTTTCGCCCTTATGGCGGCTGTCGGGCGCCGCCGCAATGGCGGCCGGCCGCCGCTACTCACTCGCCGATCAGATGCGCCACGATCTCGCGGCGGTGCGGCCGGCGGCGATGCTCGAACACATAGATCCCCTGCCATGTGCCAAGCGCCATGCGACCGCCCTCCACGGGAACCGCGAGATGCGTCTGGGTGAGCGCCGTACGGATATGGGCCGGCATGTCGTCAGGCCCCTCGATCCCATGGACGTAGCGGCGGGGATCCTCGGGTGCGATCGCCTCGAAAAAGGCGACCAGATCGGTGCGCACGTCCGGGTCGGCATTCTCCTGGATGAGAAGCGAGGCGGAGGTATGCCGGCAAAACAATGTCAGAAGCCCGGTTGATATCCCCTGCCCGCCGAGCCATTGGCCGACCGATCCGGTGATTTCCGTCAGCCCCTTGCCGCGCGTCTCGACGGAAAAGTGGGTCATTGCCTGCCGCATCGCCTGTTGATCCGGATCCCTTCGCCTCCGACGCCGGACCTGACCATGGCACCGCCCAGGACGCAACCATCCGGCCGCGGCCGAAGGCCCGAGACCCGGCGGTGGCGCTCGCGTAGGATCGCCGGCATGCGAATTGCCCTCATCGTCTCCCTTCTCGTCGCGCTCGCCGCCGCTACCGTGCCGGCTGCCGCCGACCCAGGCGGGATCGGCTTCGCCCAGGCCGAGGAAGGTACCTGGTGGTGTTTCGGTAACGATCCGGTCAAGGCGCTCGATTGTGCGCGGCGCAAATGCGAGGCGGAAGGCCATGGCCAGACCTGCTATCGGACCCGCTGGTGCTTTCCGGCCGGCTGGTCCGGCCTGATGACCATCTGGCTGCCCGAATTCCACAACACGATCCCGCTCTGCGGCGCGGCGGGTCAGGCGGCGCTAACCGAAGCGTTCAAAGCGCTTTGCGCCAATGACGAAGTGGTGACACGCTGCGACGTGACCACGATCATCGATCCGGACGGACGTGTGACGAGCCACGATGACATCGGCTGGGCGGGCCCGACGACCCGCCAGGAGGACTAGCCGGCATTGCCGGCCGACAAATGTGACCTAGGACACAAGCCACCGCCCGACGCCTTGCCCTCGCCGACAAGTACAGACAAGATGCGCGCTATCGGCGCAACGAGGACTTGGGGATCGAGCGCCTCGCATTCTTTCGTTCCAGGAGGAATTGATGCGTCTGACATCCACATGGCTCGCAATTGGCGGGCTCGCTCTAAGCTTCACATTACCGGCGAGCCTGGCGCTCGCCGCGCCCGACGCCAAGCAGGTCGCGGACGACCTCGTCGCCGCGGTCACGGCCACCGGAAAGAGCACCGCGACCTATGGCGATGCCACCGCGAGCGACAATGCGGTCACCATCACCGGCTGGGAGATGAAGAATTCCAAGGGGGAGACCATCTCCATCCCCACCTTGGTGATCACGGATCCGGTCGCCCGCGACAAGGGCGGCTTCACCGCCTCCGGCATTTCCTTCGACGGCGGCTCCATGACCGCCAACGCCAACCAGATCGCATGGAAGACGGGTGCCGTCACCGACGCCACCGTGCCCTCGCCAGTCGAGATCAAAGCCAAGGCGCATATCAAGCCGTTCAGCAACGTCACGGTCGGCGGACTCGACATCACCGGCCCCAATCTCGACGCGCCAATCGCCGTCAGCGCCATCGACGTGACGATCGACGCCGCCGATGACGGCACTCCCCGCGACTTCGACCTGAAAGTCACCGGGATCGCCATTGCCGCGGCGACCTTCGACAAGCATCCGCAGCAGAAGGCGCTTCTCGACAGCCTCGGCTATTCCGACTTCGTCATCAATGTCGCCCTCGGCGCCGGCTACGATTCCACCAGCGACACCTTCACGCTGCGCAATTTCACGATCGACATCGCCAATGTCGGCAAGCTCGACATCCTCGCCAAGGTCACCGGCGTCTCGCTCGGTGGCATGATCAACGGCAGCGCCGCCGCCGACGCGAAAAGCAAGGCGAAGCTCGAGAACCTCAGCATCCGCTTCGACAATGCCGGCGTCGTCGAACGTGCGCTCGACATGCAGGCGAAGATGATCGGCGCGTCGCGTGAGGACGTGGTCAACCAGCTCAGCGGCGCCCTACCCTTCATGCTCAACGTGATCGGCAACCAGGACTTCCAGAACAAGGTTGCCAGCGCCGCCACCACGTTCCTCAAGGAGCCGAAGTCGATTGCCGTCTCCGCCCAGCCGGCAACGCCTGTCAGCTTCGGCGACATCGCCATCGCGGCGAAGCAGAAGCCGAACACGCTGCCTGACCTTCTGGCGGTCGAGATCACCGCCGACCAATAGGTGTCTTTGCCTGACCGGAGCGGGGGCATTGTGTAGGAGGAAGACAATGACCATGCTTCGCCGATCATCCAGCGTCGCGATCGCCTTCGCGGCGCTGGTCCTTGCCCAGACCGCTCAGCCCGCGCTCGCCGACTCGCCGATCGAGACCGCGATCGCCGGCTGGGTCGCGGCGATCGACGCCAGCCCGACCTGGACCGCCACCTATCGCGATCTGACCTACGACGCGACCTCCGATACGGCCGTCATCTCCCGCCTGTCGATCGCGACCGAGAACGGCAATTTCGCCATCGACGTCGACCGTTTGCGCGTCGTCGGCTACAGCGAATCCGCCAATGGTGGTTTCGCCGCGACGCAGATCGAGGCGGACGGCACGACGCTCGAGGCCGGCATCTTCAAGGTTGCCATAGGCGATGCCAAGCTCGACGACATCGGCACGCCGCAATGGCAGGAGATCGTCTTCTCGCCCGACCATCCCTTCACCGCGATGATCAAGGCCTACGGCCAGGCGATCCGCGGCCATCTCGGCCACGGGCATCTCGACAGCGTCGCGATCATCCAGCAGGTTCAGGGCCAGACGAGCCGCATTTCCTACGGGAATGTCGACCTCGACGGCTTTGTCAACGGCAAGCTCAAGTCGATGAAGGCTGGGCCGATCAAGCTCGAAAGCCCGGCACCGCCCAACGGCCTGGTCAATATGTCGGTTGATAGTGTCGAGGGCACCGACTTCGACCTCGGGGCGATCGTCCACGTCTACGATCCCGATGCCTATGTCGGCGGAGTTGGTGACGAGTTGTGGCGAACGGCCGTCGGCCACGCCGCCTATCGCGGCATGGTCATGGATGTCCCGGGCGCCAAGATCTCGATCCGCGACCTGACCCTCGACGAAATGCGGGTGCGCCAGCCCAGAACGAGCTTCGCCGGTCTGATCGACCGCATGATGTTCGACCCGAATTCCTTCCAGCAGAACAACATGGACCCGGAGGTCCTGCGCCAGGTCTTCGGCATGATGGGAGCCTTCGGTTTCGGGCGCTTTTCCGTTGATGGCATCGACGTCCAGGCCACCGGCGTCGATCGGTTGAGCATTGGCAACATCCACATGAACGACTTCTCCAGCGACGGGCTGGGCGAGTTCGCCATCGAGGGCGTCGATGTGGCTGTCGAGAATCAGGCAAGCGTCAAAGTTGGACGTTTCGCGTTTGGCGGGCTGACGTTTCCGGCCGCGGACGCGGTGGTCGCCGCGATCGAGGCGCAGAAGAGTGGCGCGAAGGTCGACCCGGCGCCGCTCATGCCTAAGCTCGGCTTCATCGAGGTCTCCGACGTCGATGTCGCGGGCGCCGCCGCTCCGCACATCGCTCTCGGCCGCTTCCGCTCGGACTTCGGCGACTATGTCGGCCTGTTTCCGACGTCGATCGCGACCGAGATGACTGGCCTCGACATTCCCGCCGACATCATCACCGACCGAAGCGCCCGGGCGATGCTCGACAAGCTTCACTACGACAGCATTCACGCCGATTACGGCCTGAAGTTCAGTTGGCACGAGGACACCAGCACCGCCCAGATCGACGACTTCCACCTGGCGATTAAGGACATGGGAACGCTCACCGCCTCCCTGACCCTTGCCGGGCTGACCCGGCAGATGATCGAACACGTGGAAACGCTCGGCCAGGGCCAGGCGGCATCCGACATCGCCTTCAAGAGCGGCAAGATGACCTTCAAGGACGAGTCGATCACCAGCCGCGGCCTCGCCATTCAGGCGGAGAAGATGCATGTCGCGCCGGACAAGTTCGCCCAGCAGTTCGCCGGTGCCCTGCCCTTCATGCTCTCCTTCCTGCGCAATGGCGAGTTCCAGAAGCAGGTCGCGCCGGTGCTGCAGGCCTTCGTCGTCACCCCGGGCACCCTGACCGCCGTCGCCGCCCCGCCAAGTCCGGTACCGCTGGTGGAAATCGAGAAGCTCGCCAAGACGGCGCCGCAGAAGCTGCCCGACCTGCTCAACCTGACGGTTACAGGCCAGCCAGCGCCGGACGGTTCCTCAAAGCCCTGAGGGAGAGGCCTTTGTAACGGCGGACGTCGATCTTCGGATCAGACGATCCGCCTCGAATTGCGCCTATTCGGGCAGCGCGAGCCGGATGTGGAGATCGCGGAGCTGACGCGGCGTCACATCTGACGGCGCCCCCATGAGCAGGTCCTCGGCGCGCTGGTTCATCGGGAACAGCGTCACCTCGCGCAGGTTCTCCTCGCCGCACAAAAGCATGACGATGCGATCGACACCCGGCGCGATGCCGCCATGCGGCGGGGCGCCGTACTGAAGCGCACGCAGCATACCGCCGAACTTGGCCTCGAGCACGTTTTCGCCATAGCCGGCGATAGCGAAGGCCTTGCGCATGATCTCCGGCTTGTGGTTCCGGATCGCGCCCGACGACAGCTCCACGCCATTGCAGACGATATCGTACTGGATGGCGTGGATGCCGAGGATCGTGTCCTTGTCTTCCGGATCGAGCGCCAGGAAGGCATCGTGATCGTAGTTCGGCATCGAGAACGGGTTGTGGGAGAAGTCGATCTTCTTCTCCTCCTCGTTCCACTCATACATCGGGAAGTCGACGATCCAGCAGAAGGCGAACTGCTCCTCGTCCATCAGCTTGAGCTCGCGCCCGACCCGCTGGCGGGCACTGCCGGCGAAGGCGGCAAACCGATCCGGCCGGCCGCACACGAAGAACACGGCATCACCATCGCCGAGCCCGAGGCTGCGGCGGATCGTGTCGGTGCGCTCCGGCCCGATGTTCTTGGCGATCGGTCCGGCGCCCTCGCCATCGTCGCGGAAGAAGATATAGCCGAGACCGGGCTGCCCCTCTTCGATCGCCCAGGCGTTCATGCGGTCGCAGAAGGCCCGGTTGCCGCCGGTTGGCGCCGGGATCGCCCACACCGCCACGCGCGGATCGGCCGCGATCTGCCCGGCGAAGACCTTGAAGCCGGAGTCGCGGAAACTATCCGTCACGTCGGCCATCTCGATCGGGTTGCGCAGGTCCGGCTTGTCCGTGCCGTACTTGCGCATCGACTCGGCGTAAGGAATGCGCGGGAAGCTCTGCGTCACCGGCTTGCCCTCGCCGAACTCCTCGAACACGTCACGCAGCACCGGCTCGACAGCCTGGAACACGTCCTCCTGCTCGACGAAGCTCATCTCGATATCGAGTTGATAGAACTCGCCCGGCGACCGGTCGGCGCGAGCATCCTCGTCACGGAAACAGGGCGCGATCTGGAAATATCGGTCGAAGCCGGCGATCTGGATGAGCTGCTTGAACTGCTGCGGCGCCTGCGGCAGGGCGTAGAACTTGCCCGGATGGAGGCGCGAGGGCACGAGGAAGTCGCGCGCGCCCTCGGGGCTCGAGGCGGTCAGGATCGGCGTCTGGAACTCGAAGAAGCCGCCCTCGATCATGCGGCGCCGCAGCGACGAGATGATGGCCGAGCGCTTCATGATGTTGCGGTGAAGCTTCTCGCGCCTCAGATCGAGGAAGCGGTAGCGCAGGCGCACGTCCTCCGGATAGTCCAGTTCGCCGAAGACCGGCAGCGGCAGCTCGTCGGCGGCCGACAGGACCTCCAGGGAATCGACGAAGATCTCCACTCCACCCGTCGGAAGGTTCGCATTGACCGTATCCTCCGTGCGCGCCTTGACCGCGCCGTCGATGCGGATGACCCACTCCGCGCGGACGGTCTCGGCCAACTTGAAGGCCGGCGAATCCGGGTCAGCGACGCATTGGGTGATGCCGTAATGGTCGCGCAGATCGATGAATAGCAGCCCACCGTGATCGCGAACGCGATGAACCCAGCCGGACAGGCGGACGGAGGTTCCGACGTCGCTGGGGCGCAAATCCGCGCAAGTGTGGCTCCGATAGGGATGCATGGACGGTCCTGAAGGCTAGAATTCGTGGGCAATGGCCCGTACGGTGGGCCTCAATAGCCCAATCGGCAGGCGCTGCAAAGCGGATACGGGCCCCGGCGCCCGGGGCACCGGACGACGGCCGCTCGGCGCGGGCCGGAACCGGCTACGGGCCACGGCAGGTGCCGGTCGCGCAACCGGTCGGAAGGCGCGCGACCGGCCCGATCCAATTGTGCGCTTCCCGGCTCCCGGAAGGCTCCGGACGGTCAGCGGCGCTGGCCTCGGCGGTGCCGCGCTCGAGCAAGAATTGCATCCACTCAAGGATTTGTCAGGCATTTCGGGAAAATCCAGTCAATGGCGAAAAGATGTGTCATCAAATGAACTTGGCGGGCGCGACAAGTCGCTTTTCGTCGGCTATAGGGAAGACATGAGCATCATTACCGACACTGCAACGTTAGCTGCCGCCTGCAAGAGACTTGCCCGCTTCGACATCGTTACGGTCGATACCGAATTTATGCGGGAGACGACTTTCTGGCCAAAACTCTGTGTTGTTCAGTTGGCCAGCCCCGAAGAGGCCGTCATCGTCGACGCAACCGCCGCCGACCTGTCGCTCGATCCATTCTTCAAGCTGATGGCTGAACGAGAGTGTCATCAAGGTCTTTCATGCAGCGCGCCAGGATATCGAGATCGTCCACCATCTGGGCGGACTGATCCCCCACCCGGTCTTTGATACGCAGGTTGCCGCCATGGTCTGCGGTTTCGGCGATTCGATCAGCTACGATCAGCTCGTTCATCGCCTGACCGGCGAGCGGATCGACAAATCCTCCCGATTCACCGACTGGTCGCGCCGGCCGCTGTCGAACCGCCAGGTCGAATACGCGCTGGCCGACGTCACCCACCTTCGCGACGTCTATCAGGCCCTCGCGGCACGTCTGGCCGAGCAGAAGCGCTCGGACTGGGTGCGCGAGGAGATGGAGGTCCTGACCTCTCCCGACACCTATCGGCTCGAGCCGGAAGAGGCCTGGCAGCGGCTCAAGATGCGCGTGCGCAAGCCGATGGAACTGGCGATCCTCAAGGAGCTTGCCGCCTGGCGCGAGCGCGAGGCCCAGACGCGCGATGTCCCCCGCAGCCGCGTCATCAAGGACGACGCGATCTACGAGATCGCCACCCAGCAGCCGACCGACGCGGCGGCGCTCGCTCACCTGCGCACGATTCCGCGCGGCTTCGAGCGCTCGCGCTCTGGCGAAGAAATCGTCGCCGCCGTTCGCCGCGCGCTCGAAATCCCCAAGGAAGAGCTCCCGCGCGTGCCCAAGCATCGCCCGAACGGCAACGGAAATGGGGCCGCCGTCGATCTTCTGAAGGTGCTGCTCAAGATGACCAGCGAGGCCCATGGCGTCGCCGCCAAGGTCATCGCTACCGTCGACGACCTCGAGGCGATCGCCGCCGACGACGCGGCCAATGTGCCGGCCCTCCACGGCTGGCGCCGCGAGCTGTTCGGTGACACCGCCCTCAAGCTCAAGCACGGTGAACTGGCGCTTGCGGTCAGCGCCAATCAGGTCGTCGCGATAGACCGATAAATAGTTGCCAAGGCAACAAATGGGGGCTTGTCAGCCGATCTTTCATCGTACAATTTGACGCGTTGCCGGTGGCGATCGACATCGATCGGCCAATCGTCCGGGCGATTATCGCCACGGACAGAAATCAAGAACCGGCGTCTGGGAGGAAACACATGTCCAAAGACTTCGAAGTGACGCCACAGTCGCGTCGTGAATTCATCAAGACCGTCACCGGTTCCGCGGCCGCTGCAGCCGCCGTGTTCGGTGGTTTCGGCATCAATCCGGCACTGGCGGCCGACGGTGCCATGGCCGTCGGTATGTCGGACAAGCCGCTCAAGGCTGCCTTCTCGAACGCCGGTCTGCAGGCCACCTGGTGCGCCCAGGGCAAGCAGGCGGCCGAGTATTGGGGCAAGCTTTTCAATGTCGAGGTAACCTGGTTCGACGGTCAGCTCGACGCCGTCAAGCAGCGCGCCGCCATCGACAACATGGCCGCCCAGAAGTGGGACTTCGTCGCGATCCAGGCCTTCGGCATCGGCACCCTGACCGCGCCGGTCCAGAAGATGATCGATGCCGGCGTCCCGGTTATCGACATGGACACGCTGATCGCCCCGCTCGATCAGATCAATCTCCATTCCTTCATCGCCCCGGACAACGAGTTCATGGGCTCCTCGGTGACCCAGGCCTTGGTTTCGAAACTCGGCGGCAAGGGCAACATCGTCATGACCCAGGGCGCGCTCGGCCACACCGGTGCGCAGGGTCGTGCCCGCGGCTTCCATTCGGTTATCAAGAACAATCCCGGACATGAAGGTGCTCGACGAGCAGCCGGGCGACTGGGACGTCTCAAAGGTCGCCCGCATCTGGGAGACGCTGCTGACCAAGTATCCGAAGATCGACGCCGCCTACTTCCACAATGACGACATGGCGCTCGCGGCCTATAACGTCATGAAGGCGCACAAGCGGACCGATATCCTGATCGGCGGCTGCGACGCCATGCCCCCGGCGATCCAGGCCGTTGCCGATGGCCGGATGTACGCCACCGTGCGTAACCCGTCCTGCCGCATCCATGGTGGCGCCATCGTCGCCGGCGTCGCCGCGGTTGCCGGGGAGAAGACCGGCGCGGGCATCCCGAAGAACATCGTCGCCGACGGGCCGGTCGTCACCAAGGCGAACGCGCCCGGCATGCTCTGGATGGAAGACCACTTCCTGATCTGAGTGCATCATTGTGACCGGCAGCACTCAACCGCTGCTCGAAATGGTCGGCATCTCGAAGTCGTTTGGCGGTGTCCAGGCGCTTCGGGATGTCGACTTTTCGCTTGAGCAGGGCGAAATCCACGGGCTCGTCGGAGAGAACGGCGCGGGCAAGTCGACGATGATGAAGATCATCGCCGGCGTCCACTCCGGATACTCCGGCACGATGCGCTTGGGCGGCCAGACCGTCCATTTCCGCAACGCGCGCGACGCGCTCGATGCGGGCATCGGCATGGTCCACCAGGAGCTCAGCATCGCGCCCGACCTGTCGGTCGCGGAAAACGTCTATCTCGGCAAGCAGCCCCTCACCCGCTTCGGCAGCATCGACTGGCGCGGCATGGTGCGCGGCGCCCGCGAGCAGCTTGCCAATCTCGGCATCGACGTCGATCCGAGGATGCCGATCGGCGAGCTTTCGATCGGCTTGCAGCAGCTCATCGAACTGGCACGCGTGCTCTTTTCAGGCGCGCGCATCGTCATTCTCGACGAGCCGACATCGGCCCTGTCGCCGCCGGAAGTCGAGACGCTCTTCAAGGTCCTGCGCCGCCTCAAGGAAAGCGGCCGCAGCATGGTCTTCATTTCCCATTTCCTCGACGACATCCTGAAGGTCTCCGATCAGATCACGATCTTCCGCAACGGGCAGAAGATCGTCACCCATTCGACCGAGGGACATCGACAAGGCCTGGGTGATCGAGCGCATGATCGGCGCCGGTCATTCCGAGCTCGAGGAGAGCTATACGCGCGAGATGATGCTCGAACTCGCGGCCCGACGCGCCGATCGTCCTTGAGACCCATGGCTGGACCAGCGGCCGCTCCTTCCGCGACATCTCCCTCAGCGTGCGCGCCGGCGAGGTCCTCGGCATCTATGGCTTCATGGGTGGCGGCCAGCTCGAACTGGCCCGCGCCCTGTTCGGCCGCATCCGGCCGGACCGCGGCTCCCTGTCGATCGGCGGCAAGACAATGCGGCTGAGGAACACCGCCAGCGCCAAGGCCGCCGGCATTGCCTATGTGCCGGAGAGCCGTCGCTCGATGCTCTTCCACGAGGAGCCTCTTTACAAGAATGGGTCGATCGCGATCCTCGAGCGAATTTCGAAGCTCTGGCTGAAGCCCCCGGTCGAGCGGCAACTCATGCAGGCCCAGATCGAGCGCCTGCGTATCCGGCCGCCCAATGCCGACGCGATGCTCGGCAACCTGTCCGGCGGCAACCAGCAGAAGGTCGGCCTCGCCAAGTGGCTGACCTATCCGCCAAAGGTCCTCGTCCTCAGCGAGCCGACCCGCGGCATGGATGTCGGCGCCAAGGACGACGTCCTCAAGATCGTACGCGGATTGCGCGACCAGGGCATCGGCGTGGTCGTTGTTTCGACCGAACCGGAAACCGTGCTGTCCCTGGCGGACCGCATCCTAGTCATGAGAAAGGGCGAGATCGCGCGCGAGTTCGCGAGCGAGCCCGTCAGCAAGGACCGGCTGCTCGAAGCCGCGTAGGGTGAGCAATCATGGCCGCGCCAGCGACCGATACACGTTCCCGACCGTCTGCAGGCATCGCCCGTTGGGTGAGAAGCCAGTTGCGCAACATCGCGCCTTTCCTCACTCTTGCCTTCCTGGTGATCTTCTTCGCCGTCGCCAGCCCGTCGTTCCTGACCTTCGACAATCTCTGGAACGTGCTGACGACGATCTCCGTGGCCGCGATCATCGCCGTCGGCCTGACCTTCGTCATATTGTGCGCCGAGATCGACCTGTCGGTCGCCGCGATCGCCAACGCGACCGGCATCGTCGTCGCCTATTTCACGCTGCAGCCGGACTATGTGAACATCGCCAACATCCCGGTGCCTGGCGGCTTCGCGATCATCGCCGCGCTCGCGGCATGCTTCGCCCTCGGCGTCGTCAACGCACTTGGCGTCACCTTTGTCGGCATCCCGTCATTCATCATGACACTGGCCATGATGCAGATCGCGGCCGGCGTCTGCGCCCTGCTGGTCCGCGGCCAGATCGCCTATAACGTGCCCGACCTCGTCCGCACGCTCGGCTCGCAATCGATCGGCGGCGTGCCATGGATCGTCATCGTCGCCGCGGCAATTCTGTTGGTCGCCCACATCGTGCTCACCTACACCCGTTTCGGCCGCTACGTGTACATGGTCGGCGGCAATCGCGAGGCGGCCGAATATTCTGGCGTCAACGTCAAGTTCATCCTGGCGACCGTGATGATCATCTCGGCCGTCTGTTCGGGCATCGCCGGCATGCTCGCCGTCGCCTATTTCGGCAGCGCCCAGCAGAACGAGTTCAACTCCTTCCTGCTCGACGCCATCGCCGCGGTCGTCGTCGGCGGCACCAGCCTCTTCGGTGGTCGTGGCGGCATCGGCAACACGATCGTCGGCCTCTTCGTCCTCGGCGTGCTCAACAACGGCCTCGACCATGTTCAGATCGACAGCTTCCTGAAGATCCTGATCCGCGGCCTCATCCTGCTCGCCGCCCTGGTCATCAACGTCTATGCGCAAAGGCTCCGGACCCACGACGAATCCGCCGCGGGTCCGAAGGCCGAATAGGGGGACCTTCCGGCCCGCCTATTGCTCGACGAGTTCCACCCGCCGGTTCTTGGCGCGTCCCTCATCGGTCTTGTTGCTGGCGACTGGCGCGAGATAGCCGGCACCCCAGGCCTGTAGCCTGCCGGGCGCAATGCCATATTGCGTGACCAGCGCCTTGCGCACCGCCTCGGCCCGCTGCTGCGAGAGCTTCATGTTGAAGTCGAGCCCGCCGACATTGTCAGTGTGCCCGACGACCACCAGCTTCAGTGACGGCTTGTCGCCGAGGAACTTGGCGACCTGGTCCAGCGTCGGCATCGAGTCCGGCCGGATCGCGGCGCTGTTGAAGTCGAAGTGGATGCCGTAGAGCGCGATACTGCCCTTCTGGTCAATCTCGTCGGCGATCTTCGAAGCATCGACCACGACCATCGACTGGTCCATCGCCGCCACCTCGATCACGTGGAGCTGGGTGAAGGCCGGTTCGTCCCCGCCCGGCCCCTTGGTCACGAACAGGGCGACATAGACATCTTTGCCATCGCCCTTCAGCTTGGCGGCGAGGAACCGCTGGTCGTCATAGCGATCGCCGAGTCGGACATAGTTGGTCGGATCGACGATCACCGAGTTGAATGCGCGACCGCCACACTTGTCGTTCTTGCATGTGAAGAGCTCGCTCGCTCCGGCCCCCTTGAGCGCCTTGCGGTAATTCTCGAACACCTCGAGCGAGGTCCTGCCGGCCGGATTCCGATAGGTGATCCGATAGATCTCGCCCTGAAGACTTTGCGCGCTGGTCGGCTTGCCGTCTTGCGCGACGGGCCCGGTCAGCAGGTCGTAATCGTCGAACTTGGCGTGGTCGTAATTGACGATCTCGGAGCCGGCATAGCGTGAGATCGCGGGGTAGTCCTGTGCTCCGGCGACGTCATCGGCGGAAGCCGGCGTCGCGAAGATGCCGGCCAGCAGAAGCAGGCTTGCCGCGGCGGCCTCGATCAGGCGCGCCGCGGGAAACGAGAGTGAGGAAAGAAACGGGGAAATTCGCATCGGTCTGTCTCCTGAAACGACGGACCGGAATTGCGTACACCCCACTTGGAACCACGGCAGTAAAGCGCGTCACACAAGGGCGGCGCTACTACTCGATGACGACCGAGGGCTCCATGCCGGCGAGCTTGGCGATCTGGCCGAGCCGTCGCGTCACCCGCGCACCCGCGAGCGGCGCCAGGTCGGTCGGCAGGACCAGCGTCAGCGCCTTGTCGCGCGCCTCGACCCTTGTGCGCGGTACCACGCCGGGCATTGCCCCCGAGATGAGATAGGCGACCCTGAGCGTCGCACCCAGCGCCCGCGCCCGCTCCATCAGCCGTGTCGAGGCCAGTTCGCGGATATGCGGCGACAGCGCTTCGTCGATGAGGCCTTCGTGGCGGTAGAAGTTGGCGAGCGCCAGATAGGCCCGCCCCGGATGGTCGACGCCGATGAAGGCGGCCTGCGAGATCAGGTTGAGGCTCAGTTGCCCGCGATATTCTGGATGGGCGCGCCAGCCGACATCGGCGAGCAGGCACGCCGCCTGGCGCAGACGCGCCTCCTCGTCGGTCTCCTCCAGCCCCATGGCGCGGAAGACCATCTCCGACCAGGGCGCGAGTTCATGCACATGGCGCGGAGAGCGCGAGCCGAGAAAGGCCAGCTCCTCGCAGGCCGCCAGCAGCGGATCGCGCGCCTGGGTCCCGGCGTCGAGCAAATCGAACAGGTGGCCCTCGCGCACACCAAGCGCCGAAAGGACGATATGGGAGGGCCGCATCAGCTTGATCAGCTGATCGAGCACGGCCGCGCCATAAGGCAGCAGCGGGCGCCGGTTGCGCGAGACGACCTCGATTGAATCGAGCGAGTCGAAATCGCGCCGCGCGACCATCCGGCAGAAGTCGCTCGCCTCACCCGCCTCGATCGAATACTGGTGCATGACGTGCAGCGGATAGCCCTTGGTCCGCATGTGCAGCCGCGCCAGAGAGCGCCAGGTGCCGCCGATCGCGTAGAAGGCGCGCTTCTCGCCGCCGGGAAGAACCGTCGAGCGGGCGAATTGATCGGTGATGATCTTCTCCGCCTTCTTCATGCTCTTTTCCGAGGCCTCCTCCAGCCTCAGGCCACCAAGCGGAAAGGTCTCGCCGGCACCGATCGCGGTTCCGCGCACGTCGACCACCTCGAGGCTGCCGCCGCCGAGATCCCCCGCGATCCCGTCGGGCTTGTGGATGCCGGAGATGACGCCGAGCGCGGTCAATCGCGCTTCCTCGGTGCCGCTGAGCAGCAGTACCGCAGCCCCGGTGATCGCTTCGACCGAGGCAACGAATTCCGGCCCATTGGTCGCCTCGCGCGCCGCCGCCGTCGCCAGCACGTGGATCGAGGCAACCCGGATCTGATGCGACAGTGCCACGAAACGCCTGATCGCCGTCAGCGCCGAGGCAATTGCCGTGGGATCGAGGCGGCCGCTCGTGGCAACCCCGCGCGCCAGGCCGCAAAGTTCCTTTTCGTTGAAAAGCGGCGTCGCCGTGCGCGCCAGCCGCTCATAGACGACGAGACGGACCGAGTTCGATCCGATATCGATGATTGCGATCGGACCGCCATCGACGATCCGCCCCGGGGCGACCTCCGCTACGAGGTCGCTCAACTGGTCAGCCGGCTTTGGCACGCTTGCTAAGGGACCTAGGCGAGTTGCTCTTGAGCGACTTTCCGCGACCGGAAAGGCTCGGATTGGTCATGAAATACTGATGCACGTTGAAGGCCGGTTCGCCGGCCTGTGCCGCCACCCGCTGCGTCGTGCCGTCCGACATCACATTCCAGCTTTGCTGGTTGTCGGCGAGATTGGCGACCATGATCTGATCAATAATCTGCTCATGAACCGTTGGGTTCAGGATGGGCACGAGTGCTTCGACACGACGATCGAGATTGCGCGGCATCATATCGGCCGACCCGATATAGACGAGCGCGTCCGGCGAGGGAAGCCAGTGGCCATTGCCGAAGCAGAAGATACGGGCATGCTCCAGGAACCTGCCGACAATGGACTTGACGCGGATGCGCTCCGACAGGCCGGGAATACCCGGTCGCAGGCAGCAGATGCCGCGCACCACGAGATCGATATCGACGCCGGCCTGACTGGCATCGTAGAGCGCGTCGATCACCTGGCCGTCGACCAGCGAGTTCATCTTCATCCAGATCGCCCCGGGGCGGCCAGCCGCGGCATGCTCGGCCTCGTTTGCGATCAGCTTGAGGATGCGTCTGCGCAGCATATGCGGCGAAATGACCAGCCGCTCCAGCTCCGCCGGCTCCGAATACCCGGTGAGGAAGTTGAAGATGCGGGCGACGTCGTGCGCGATGGCCGGGTCGGCAGAGAAGAATGACAGGTCCGTATAGATGCGGGCGGTCACCGGATGGTAATTGCCGGTGCCGATATGCACATAACTGGCGAGTTGCCCTGCTTCACGCCGCACGATCAGCGACAATTTGGCGTGCGTCTTCAGCTCGATGAAGCCGTAGACCACCTGGACACCGGCACGTTCGAGGTCGCGCGCCCACTTGATGTTCGCTTCCTCGTCGAACCGGGCCTTGAGCTCGACCAGCGCCGTAACCGACTTGCCCGCTTCCGCCGCCTCCGCCAGCAGCCTGACGATTGGAGAGTCGTTCGACGTCCGGTAGAGCGTCTGTTTGATGGCCACGACATCCGGATCCTGCGCTGCCTGACGCAGGAACTGCAGGACCACGTCAAAGGACTCGTAGGGGTGATGGACCACCAGATCCTTCTGGCGTATGGCGGCGAAGCAATCGCCGCTGTGATCCCGGATGCGCTCCGGAAAGCGCGGCGTATAGGAGGAGAACTTCAGTCCCGGACGGTCGATGGCGACAAGTTGCGAGAGGTCGTTGAGCGCCAGCAATCCGTCGACCAGGAAGATCTCATCGCTCGAGACCGACAAGGCACTGGCAACGAGTTGACGAAGGTCGCCGGGCATAGCCGCCTCGATCTCGAGCCGGATGACCGAGCCGCGGCGTCGGCGCTTGAGCGCGCTCTCGAAGAAGCGGACAAGATCCTCGGCCTCTTCCTCGACCTCGATGTCCGAGTCACGCACCACGCGGAAGGCGCCCTGCCCTTCCACCGTGTAGCCGGGAAAGAGTCTCGCCACGAAAAGCCGCACGGCCTGGTCGAGAGCGATGAACCTGTCGACCCCGGCCTCGGTGCTCGGCAGGCGGATGAACCGGTCGAGCGTGCCGGGCATGCGCATGAGTGCGGTCATGCGCTGGCCGTTCGCATTGCGCGAAAGCTGAAGCGCGACCGTCAGCCCGAGATTGGGAATGAAGGGAAACGGATGGGCCGGATCGATGGCGAGCGGCGTGAGGACAGGAAAGATCGAATCGAGGAAATGATGCTCGAGCCATTCGGCATCCTCCTCCGCGATATCGGCGGCCTCGATCAGGTTGATGCCATTCTCGCCCAGTTCCGTCCGCAGCTTCGCCCAGCAGACCTGTTGATCGCTCGCCAACGCCGCGACCGCCTCGCCGATCTGCGCCAGTTGCTCGCTCAGCGACCGGCCATCGTCACTGATCATGGCAATTCCCTGCCGCTGCTGGCCTTTCAGGCCGGCGACGCGCACCATGAAGAATTCGTCAAGGTTATTTGCGGAAATCGAGAGGAATCGCAGGCGTTCGAGCAGCGGATGGTTGGCATTGCTCGCTTCCTCGAGCACCCGACGATTGAAATGGAGCCAGGAGAGTTCCCGGTTTATGAAACGTTCCGGCTTCTGACGCAGAGCAACACCGACAGCGACTGCCGCCTTTGCAGCGCTTCGACTCTTGCACGGTGGCGGCGTCGGGGGTTTTCTGATCCATGGCATCCAAACGGGCGTCAATCTGCGTGATCCTATACCTGAATTGTGACGATTCTCCCATTGGATGCGGCGCGTGGCCCCGCCGGGACGGCCATCACGCCCGCGGCGCGTTCATCAGCCATTCAAACGTCTCGCCTAGCCTCGGGCCGTGGCGATGAGCTTTACCCAGACCATCCTCGGCTTCGCGCATCATCATCCCTCGCTGATCGGCCTGGTGATCTTCCTGGCCGCCATGTTCGAGGCGATCGTGGTCGTCGGCGCGCTCGTTCCGGGATCGGCGATCATCATCATCCTCGCCGGATTCGTCGGCGCCGCGCATGGCCGTATCCTGCCGCTCGTTCTCGCCGCGACCGCCGGAGCGATCCTCGCCGATGCCGGCTCCTTCTTCTTTGGACGGCACTATGGGGCGAGACTGCGCGAATTCTGGCCATTCCGCACCCGGCCCGAGCTGATCCATCACGGCACCAACTTCTTCGAACGCCATGGCGGCAAGAGCGTCCTGTTCGGACGATTCCTGCCGGGCCTGCGCGCCGTCATCCCGGTCGCCGCCGGCATGCTCGGCATGCGGAGCGTGATCTTCTTTTCGGCAAGCTTCGTCTCGGCGCTCGCCTGGGCATCGATCCACATCGTCCCGGCCGCCGGCGCCGGTGTCGTCCTCATCGTCGTCGGCCATATCAGTGGCCGGCTGATCGGGGCGGTGCTGGGCTTCCTGGTCCTCCTCATCGTCGCGGCGTTCCTTGCCCGCCTCGTTGCCAATGTCATCGCGCCTCGCCTATCGGCCGCCTATGGCACCGCAATCGCGGGCCTCGCCGAGGCGGAAAATCCGAGCCTGCGACGCATCGGAGCCTGGCTCGATCCCGCCCGCAGGAACCTCAGGGCGCATGTCGTCTGGGGCGTGGTCCTGCTCGCCTGCACGATCGGCGTCAGCGGCATCGTCCGCGACCTGATGAACGGCGATCCGCTGGTGCGCGCCGATGCGGCCATCAGCCAGCTTGCCCAGTCGCTCCGCACTCTGCTGCTCGACCGTTTGGTGGTCGTCACGGCCGCCTTCGGCGACAGCCTGGCGATTGCCGCGGCGACCATCGTTCTTCTCCTCGTGCTCGTCACATCCGGCGCCCGGCGCACCGCGGTTCTCGTTGCCACGGTATTCATCGCGACCGCCGCTTTCGTCCCGCTGATCCGCTTCGCCTTCAACGAACAACGCCCGCTCGATCTCTATCCGAGCTTCGAGGCCTTCACCTTTCCGAGCAGCCAGGCGACCTTCACTGCGCTCTTCTGGGTGTGCTCGCCGTTCTCGCCGCCCCGAACCTCAACCGGACCGGCCGCGTGGCCGCCTGGGCGATCGGGCTTGTCGTTGCGGCCATGGTCGGCGGCGCGCGCATCTATCTCAATGCGCACTGGCCCTCCGATGTCTTCGCCGGTCTGCTCATCGGCCTCGCGGTCACCGCCATCTTCGCCCTGATCTTCCGTGACTTCGAAAGCGAGATCGTCGGCCGGCTCCATGTGCCGATCCTGGGGCTTGTCGGCTTCCTGATCGCCGGTGCGATCAATGCTTCCCTGACGTTCCAGGGCGACATGGTGCGCTATCAGCCCAAGATCACGATCCGGGAGCTGCCGGTCGCCGAATGGCTGGACGGCGGCTGGCAGCACCTGCCGCTAAGGCGATCGGACGTCTTCGGCGAGACCGAGGAACGGATCATCGCCCAGTCGACGCTTCCACCCGACACACTGGCGGGCCTCCTCGAAAAGGACGGCTGGAAGCGCACTGCCCCCTTCACGCCGAGCGACCTGCTCTTCTTCCTCGTCCCCAATGCACCGCTGGACAAGTTCGTACCCCTGCCGCTGATGCATGGCGGACGCCTGCCGGACCTGACCCTCATCCATGCCGACGGCGACCCGACGCGGCGCGTGGTCCTGAGAGTCTGGCCCTCCGATATCGTCGTCCGCGGAGAGAAAGAAAGCCATCCGCTCGCGCTGGTCTCGCTGACGATCGAGCGCGTCAGTCACCCCTATGACGCGCTGACCATCCTCTCCGACCACCCGGCGGGCGACAACGAGCAGGCCAGCGTGCGCGCGACGCTGACCCATCTCGGAACGGAAGGGGTAATGGTCACCATGCGCCAGGGCGACCGCAGGCCAATTGTTTTGCTGTCACCGAACTGAGCCGGCTCAGGTCTCGTTGAGGGCTTCGTCGGATTGCCCATCGGCGCCGGCGGCAAGCGCCTCCGCGGCCAGCCGCCGCGTCACCGCGCGCCGGCCCGCCAACGCCTCGCGATCGAGCCAGGCAACGATCGCGTTCGCCGCCTCGAGCGAGCGCTCCATGCGGGTGACGATATAGGCAATCACCGACGCGTCGACGTTGAGCTGGCGGTCAGCGAAGAGCTTGGTGAGCACGCGCGCCAGCAGGTCGTCATCCGGCTCGTCGAGTTCGACCGGCTGAGCCGCGCGCAGCCGCGATGCCAGGTCGGGGATCGTGAGCGGCAGGGCCGACGCCCACACCCGGCTCGTCACGAGAACGGTCGCGCCCTGCTCCTTGGCGAGATTGAGTAGATGAAACAGCGCCCGCTCGTCGACAGGCCCCTCATGCAGGTCTTCGACAACCAGCGCTCCGGCAGCCAGCAACTCGCTGCTCTCCATTTCTCCGAGCGCCCTCGCCGGCACCATGCGGGCACCGCTCATCGCCCGCCAGATCTCGGCCAGGTGAGTCTTGCCGGCGCCGACCGGCCCGGCCAGCAGGACCACGCGGGACGGCCAGTCGGGCCAGCGGTCGATCAGTTCGATCGCCGTGCGATTGGCGTCGCCGACGAGGAAATCGGCGCGCTCCATCGCCGCCTTGTGCGGCAGGTCCAGCGGCAATTGCCGGCCGGGCGAGGATTGGGACGTCATGGGGCGGCAGGCGGCGTCTTGCCTGTCCCGTGGTAATAGGGCCCGGCGCGATAACGGGCCACGGCATAGCGCACCAGCACGCCGATCGCCGCCGAGGCCGGAATCGCGATCAGCAGCCCGACGAAGCCGAACAGCAGGCCGAAGGCGAACAGCGCGAAAAGAAGCCAGACCGGATGGAGGCCGACACTGTTGCCGATCAGCTTCGGCTGCAGGATGTAGCCCTCGACCATCTGCCCGACGGCAAAGACGACGACGGTCGCGATGACCCATGTCCAGTCGGGCAGGAACTGGACAAGCGCGATACCGATCGAGACGACGAAACCGACCGTGAAGCCGAAATAAGGAATGAAGCTCAGGATCCCCGCCACCAGGCCGATCAGCAGGCCGAAATTCAGCCCGACAATGGCAAGACCGCCGGCATAGAGTATGCCGAGAATGATGCAGACCAGTCCCTGGCCGCGCACGAAGCTGGCGATCGTCCGGTCGATGTCGGAGGCCAGCCGGCGGATCTCGCCCGCATAGTCGCGCGGCAACAGATCGTCGATCCACGCGATCATCCGGTCCCAGTCATAGAGCAGGTAGAAGGCGACGACCGGCGTCACCACCAGCAGCGACAGGATGTCGATCAGCGAACGGCCACCGCTCCAGACCGAAGTCAGCACCGTCGTCAGCCATTTCGCGCCCTCGCTGGTCAGGCCCGCCAGCGAGGTCCGGATCGATTCCGGGTCGACGCCGAGATAGTGCGCCAGGCGACTGTTGAGGAACTGGTTGAACAGCCCTTGCAGGGATTCGACATAGGTCGGGATGCGCGAAATGAGGTCGGCAAGCTGATTGGCAAGGACCGGTACGATCAGGACCAGCGACAGCGCGAAGATGATGACGAAAAGGACAAGGATGGTCAGCGTCGCCATCAGCCGCGTGAAGCCGCGCCGCTCGAACCAGTCGGCGACCGGGTCGAGGGCATAGGCCAGCGCCATGCCGGCGACGAAGGGCAGCAGGATCTGGCGAAAGACCAGCAGAAAGAGGATGAAACCGACGAAGGCGGCGAACCAGAACGCGATCTTGCGCTCAAGCCTCATGGCGTCTCCCCCCTGCCCTCTGATCCGCCCGGGTCGCCCGGACGCGCTTCCGACGTGCCGGCCATATGGCGCATCCAGTCGACCACATAGACACCGGCGGAGGCTATCGTCAGCACCGCCACGACCGCAACCAGAACGAGCCTCGGATAGGCGAGATCCAGGGGAAAGGCGAGATCGCCGAGAACCGTCGCGGCCAGGACGATTTGAGCGACCGTGTTAACTTTGCTGACGATCAAAGGGCGAACATCGATCGGTTGGCCCAGAATCCAGGCGAGCATGACGCCGCCGATAATCAGCACGTCCCGGCTGACGATGAGGATCGCCAGCCAGGCGGGGATCTCCCCGGTCAAGGCGAAGGCGATGTAGATCGAGACCAGCAGCGCCTTGTCGGCCAGTGGGTCGAGATAGGCGCCAAGGGCCGAACGCTTGTTGAATTGTCGGGCAATGAAGCCGTCCACGCCGTCGCTGATTCCGGCAATGACGAAGCACACGAAGGCCGTCAACGGCTCATGCGCGATGATCAGCCAGATGATCAGCGGCACCAGAACGAGGCGCCCGATGGTGATGAAATTGGGAATGGTCACGGCGGTCGGGTTTTGTTCCCCCCTGGCGAATGGTCGATACATGGCATCGTCGCCCCCGCTTGCCAAGAAGGGACGGTCGGCCCGCGTCACATACGCGCCTTGCGTTCGCCGCCGCTTGTGGTTGGATGCGCCGCACGAAGAGGCAGGACGATTCCATGACGGGCGACACGAAGGTCCGGCGCCAGCCGACCAGCTATGCCGCGGCCGGCGTCGACATAGATGCGGGCAATGCCCTGGTCGAGGCGATCAAGCCTTTCGTCCGCGCCACCCAGCGGCCCGGCGCCGACGCCGAAATCGGCGGTTTCGGTGGCCTTTTCGACCTGAAGGCGGCCGGATATGTCGATCCGTTGCTGGTCGCGGCGACCGACGGCGTCGGCACGAAGGTCAAGATCGCCATCGAGACCGGGCTGTTCTCGACGATCGGCATCGATCTCGTCGCCATGTGCGTCAACGATCTCGTCGTCCAGGGCGCCGAACCGCTCTTCTTCCTCGACTATTTCGCGACCGGCCGCCTCGATCCCGGTCACGGCGCCGAAGTCGTCAGGGGAGTAGCCGAAGGCTGCCGACAGGCCGGCGCCGCGCTGATCGGCGGCGAGACTGCGGAAATGCCGGGCCTATACCGCGGCAAGGACTTCGACCTTGCCGGCTTCGCCGTCGGCGCCGTGGAGCGCGACCGCCTGCTTCCGCGCTCGGATATCGCGGAAGGCGACGTGATTTTGGCGCTGGCCTCATCCGGCGTCCATTCCAACGGCTTCTCGCTGGTGCGCAAACTGGTCGCCGATGCCGGCCTCTCCTATGACGCGCCGGCGCCTTTCGACAATCAGGCAAGCCTTGGCGAGGCGCTGCTGACGCCGACGCGCATCTATGTCCGGTCGGTTCTGTCCGCGCTGAAGTCGGCGAATGGCCTCAAGGCCCTCGCCCACATCACCGGTGGCGGCCTGACGGAAAATGTCCCGCGGGTGCTGCCCGACACGGCCGCCGCCCGCATCAACCTTGACAGACTGCCGGTTCCGCCGGTGTTTCGCTGGCTCACCGAACTCGGCGCCATGTCCGAGGCCGAGCTTCTGCGCACCTTCAACTGCGGCGCCGGCATGGTCGTCGTCGTCACGCCCGAGGAGGCGGCGCAAGTCGCCTCGCTGCTCGAAGCGGAAGGCGAGACGGTCGTCGAGATCGGCCGCATCGAGCGCCGTGACCGCGACGCCGTCATCTATGACGGCACCCTCGACCTCGGGACCTCGTGATGCCGCGCCGCCGTACCGCCATCCTGATTTCCGGCCGGGGCACCAACATGTCGGCCCTGATCGCTGCCGCCGCCGACCCTTCCTTTCCCGCCGAAATCACGCTGGTGATCTCGAGCAAGCCGAACGCGGCGGGCCTCAAGCGCGCCGCCGCCGCCGGCATCCGAACCGAGGCAGTCGACTATGCCACGCTCGGATCGGCGGCCGCCGAGGCCGAGATCGAGCAGCGGCTGAAGACGGCCGGCATCGAGATCGTCTGCCTTGCCGGCTTCATGCGCCTTCTCTCGGAAGGCTTCGTCGACCGCTGGAGCGACCGGGTCATCAATATCCACCCTTCGCTGCTGCCCGCCTTCACCGGCCTCAGCACCCATGCTCGCGCCATCGATGCGGGCGTCCGGCTGCATGGCTGCACCGTCCACTTCATCCGGTCTGCCATGGATGACGGACCGATCATCGGCCAGGCCGCGGTCCCGGTCCTGCCCGACGACACGCCGGAGACCCTTGCCGGCCGCGTCCTTGCCGCCGAGCATCGCATCTACCCCCAGGCCCTGGCGCTGGTCGCCAGCGAACGCGCCCGCGTCGTTGGCGAGCGCGTGGTCTTCGAGAACGGAAAGAACGACGCGACGGCAATGCTCATCTCGCCGTCGGCCCTGTCCTACGAAGCCGGCTAAGCCGCCTCGATCCACACCCGGTTGTCATGGAAGGCGGCGCCGCCGAACGGGGCGACGGGATCGGCGCCGGTCAGGGTGTTGATCCCGTTTCCGTCGGGAAAGGCGCTGTTCGGCCAGATGCCTTCCGACACCAGAACGCCGCGCCGCACCCCGTCGAAAACCCGCGCGTGAAGCCGCACCGCCCCGCGCTCGTTACCGAGCCGGACCGGGGCGCCGTCCGCGATGCCGCGATCGGCCGCGTCCTGCGGATGGATCATCACCTCCGGCCGCCCTTCCTTGGCGCGCGAGCCCGGCGTCTCGTTGAACGTGGAATTGAGGAACGAACGCGACGGCGAGGTGGCGAGACGGAAGGGATGACGCGTATCCGCCTCCTCGATCGCCGGCCAGTAATCGGGCAGTGACGGCAGCCTCTCCCAGGGCCCCATGGTCCCATTGTTGGGTGCGCGCACCTTTGGCCAATCCGGCCGGAACCGGAATTTCCTGTCGGGATGAGCAAAGCCGTCGATGTAGTGCGCCCGCTCGAAGCTCGGCTGGCAGTCGATCCAGCGCTTGGCCTCAAGCTCGGCCAGCGTTCCGAGCTTGGAATGGCGCAGCATCCAGTCGATATGATCGCGCTCGCTCATGGCAAAGCCCGGATGCTCCGCCCCGAGACGCGCCGCCAGGCCCGCATGGACCTGGTGATTGGTACGGCATTCTCCTGGCGGCTCGATCAGTTTCGGTCCAAGCAGGATGTGCTGGTGTCCGCCGCCCTTGTAGATGTCGTCGTGCTCCAGGAACATGGTTGCCGGCAGCACGACATCGGCCATGGCCGCGGTCTCGGTCATCACCTGTTCGTGGACACACACGAACAGATCGTCGCGCGCAAAGCCGGCTTTCACCTTCGATTGCTCGGGCGCGACCGACATCGGATTGGTGTTCTGGATCAGCATCGCCGTCACTGGCGGGCCGCCCTGCAATGCCTCGGCATCGCCGGTCAGCACCGCACCGATCCGCGACTGATCGAGCAGACGGATATCCGGATCGCGGACATCAAGCCCCTCGATCATGCGCTTGTTGAGCGCGTAGATCGCCCCATTGTTATGGAAGGCGCCTCCGCCCTCATATTGCCAGGCGCCTGTCACCGCGGCGATGCAGGACGCCGCGTGCATGTTCACCGCGCCGTTGCGCGAACGGGTGAAACCGTAGCCAAGCCGGAAGAAGGTGCGCTTCGTCTGGCCGATCAGCCGGGCGAATTGCTCGATTTCCTCGACCGCCAGGCCGGTGATGGAAGCCGCCCATTCGGGTGTCTTCGACCTGAGATGCGCTTCCAGATCGCGCGGGCAGTCGGTGTATGTGTCGAGATAGTCCCAGTCGGCGAAGCCATCGCGGAAAAGGACATGCATCACCGCGCAGGCGAGCGCGCCGTCCGTTCCCGGTTTGAGACAGAGCCCGAGATCGGCCTGCTTCATCGTGTCGTTGCGGTAGACGTCCACGACCGCGATCTTGGCGCCGCGTTCCTTCCGCGCCTTGATCGCATGGGTCATGACGTTGACCTGCGTGGCGACGGCATTGGTGCCCCAGATAACCACGAAGTCCGAGCGCCCGATCTCGCGCGGATCGGGCCCGGCAAGCCGACCCGTACCGGCGATATAGCCGGTCCAGGCGGGGTTGGTGCAGATCGTGTCGAACTGGCCCGAATAGCGCTTGGCATGACGCAGGCGATGGATGCCGTCGCGCTGCACCAGTCCCATCGTGCCGGCGTAAAAATAGGGCCAGACCGCCTCGGAGCCGTGGTCGCGCTCCGCCTTGAGGAAGGCCTCGGCCACGAGATCGAGCGCATCGTCCCAGGAGATTTGCTCCCAGGCGTTGGCATCCCGCCAGTTGGCGCTGCCCTTGGCCCCCTTGCGCCGCAGCGGATGGACCAGCCGATCCGGATTGTGGATGCGCTCGGCGTAGCGCGCCACCTTGGCGCAGATGACGCCGGCGGTGTAGTCGTTCTCCTTCGCCCCATACACTCGCCCGATCGTGCGCGCGTCGATCACCTCGACATCAAGCGCACAGGTGGACGGACAGTCATGGGGACAGGCGGAATAGCCGATCTTGGACGGCAGGGGACGGTTCATTGGCAACCTCGCGACGCGCGACCGTCGAATGAGACGGTGGCGAAGTCAATCGGGCGGTGCCTGCGCGAGCGATCCCGCCTTGAAAAAAGCGGGAAGTTCCGCGTTGTCACCTTGATGCTCGCTCCCGGCGTTTCACGCACCTCCTGATCCGGGTGAACCCCATCCGCGAGGATTGAATCCGCGTTAACCATTCGGGCTCAATCGCGGCAAGGACTTGGCGGATTCAGGATCTGCCGAATCTTTGGATATTGCATTGCAATATGAATGTGCAGTTTCATGTTGCTCTGCACTAAGCGCAAGACAGATATGCGAAATTCCCGTCTGCACATATCGAAGTCGGCCTCCTAAGTTCTTGTCAACAGAGGGCGAGAGCCCGAGACAACGAAATTCGATGCGGAATACGGAAAGGCGCTTGATCATGACGAACAGACTGGTAACGACCTATCGCAGCTGGCGGAAGTACCGCGAGACCTACAACGAGCTCATGCGGCTGTCGCAGCGCGAACTGGATGACCTGGGCATCAATCGGGTCGACATTCCCTCGATCGCCCGCCAGGCCACCACCATCTAATTCCAATTCGCTCAGGGCGCCCTCCTCCCGCGCTCTGAACGATATGGGGTGACGCGGTTCCCTCCTCCCGAACCGCGCCACCCTTATAGAGAAACGCCCGCCGATCTTCCTCCCCGGCGGGCGTTTTTCTTTTGCCCGCGCGGCACCTTCTTTTGATTGAACCGATCGCGGCGCCGCACTAGCTTGCGGCCGCATGAAACCCATCCATATCATCGGCGGCGGTCTCGCTGGCTCCGAAGCCGCGTGGCAGATCGCCCGCCGCGGCCTTCCCGTCATCCTTCACGAGATGCGTCCGGTGCGCGGAACCGAAGCGCACCAGACCGACCGGCTTGCCGAACTCGTCTGCTCCAATTCCTTTCGCTCCGACGATCGCGAGGCGAATGCGGTCGGCCTCCTCCACGAGGAGCTGCGCCGCGCCGATTTGCTGATCATGCGCATGGCCGATCGGAATCAGGTACCGGCCGGCGGCGCGCTCGCCGTCGACCGCGAGGGATTCGCCGAGGCGACCACCAGCGCGATTGCCGACCACCCGCTGGTCACGATCGAGCGCGATGAGGTCGCCGGACTTCCGCCGGAAGACTGGGATAGCGTCATCGTCGCCACCGGGCCTTTGACCTCGCCTGCCCTTTCGCGGGCAATCCAGGACCTCACCGGCGAGGAGGCGCTCGCCTTCTTCGACGCCATCGCGCCGATCGTCCATTTCGATTCGATCGACATGGACAAGGCCTGGTTCCAGTCGCGTTACGACAAGACCGGGCCCGGAGGCAGCGGCGCCGACTACATCAATTGCCCGATGACCCGCGACGAGTACGAGGCCTTCATCGATGCGCTTCTTGCCGGCGAGCCACATGTCCACCACGCTTGGGAGAAGATCCCTTATTTCGACGGCTGCCTGCCGATCGAGGTGATGGCCGAACGCGGCCGCGAAACGCTGCGCCACGGGCCGATGAAGCCGGTCGGCCTCACTAATCCGCGCCAGCCCGACATCAAGCCGCACGCCATCGTCCAGCTCCGCCAGGACAATGCCCTCGGCACGCTCTACAACATCGTCGGTTTCCAGACGAAGCTGAAATACCGCATCCAGGCCGACATCTTCCGCATGATTCCCGGCCTCGAGACGGCCGAGTTCGCACGCCTCGGCGGCCTTCACCGCAACACCTTCCTCAATTCGCCGAAGCTCCTCGACGCCACGCTCCGTCTGAAGGCGATGCCGCGCCTGCGCTTCGCCGGTCAGATCACCGGCTGCGAGGGCTATGTCGAATCCGCCGCCATCGGGCTTCTGGCTGGTCGCTTCGCCGCCGCTGAACGGCTCGGCCAAGCGATCGTCCAGCCACCGTCCACCACGGCTTTCGGCGCCATTCTCGGCCATATAACCGGCGGCCATCTCACGTCCAACGACGAGCCCGGCAAGCGCTCGTTCCAGCCGATGAACGTCAATTTCGGCCTGTTTCCGCCGATTCAGGTGCCCCGCCCCGAAGGCAAGCGCCTGCCCGGCAACGAGAAAGCCCGCGCGAAAAAGCTGGCCATCACCACCCGCGCCCTCGCCGACCTCGACGCCTGGCTCGCCGTCTCGCTCAGCGAAGCGGCCGAATAGCGCCGAATCGTCAGACGGTTACGGCAAGCGTCGAAATCGGCCGCTCCATGCCCCTAGCTATGAGGGATAGCCGAAGCGTCGCCTAAAGCCCGCGCCGCGCCGCCCGCCAGATGCGCCATTGTTGACGCCATGGCGCCAGATCGACGGTAGTGCGGAAGGGATCGTAATCCGCTCGCCCCATGCGATCGAGCTCCGCACCGACCGTCGCAAGCGGCAGGAACGCCGGACGCACCGCCGGCTTGATCGCGCCAAATCCGGCGCGCGCGCGACCCAGATGATCGCGGGCCGCCCCGCGCAGTTCGCCCAAAAGGGTCTGCAGGCCGGCACTCGCCTGCCCCCGGTAATAGTCCGCCATCTCGACCCCGTGCGCCGCCGCCCGGTCCGCCGGCAGGAACGATTGGCCACGCGCCGCGTGACGCGGCAGCGCCTTGAGCAGGCGCGTCAGCCCAAGGGCCACACCGGCATGGCCGGATATATCGGCGGTGCCCGGATCGGCGCCGCCCGCCAGAATGATCGCCCCCAGCTGAAAGACAGCTGAGACAGTGTCGCCGGCATAACCCTCGAGATCGTTGAGGCTCGCCGGCGGATCATCGTAGAGGTCGGCGCCCCGTGCCTCCAGAAGTCGCGCGAAGGCATCGATCGGCAGCTGGAACGTCGCGATCGTCTCGTTGAGCGCGGTCGCCACCGGATGGCCGCCGGCATCGCCCCCGATCGCGTCAAGCCACCATTGCAGCCGGATCTCGCCGAGCGTCGGCTCGCTGACGATCCCGCGCACGCGACCGACCTCGAAATCGAAGGCATGCAGCGCGAAGAGATGTGGGCGGAGCGCCTCCGGTGCGAACAGATCGGCGAGATAGCGATTGCGGTCACCGGTCCGCACCACATCGGCGCAATGGGCAAAGACATCCATCGGGCAAGATATGGCTGCGCCGACGCGGTTAGTCCACCGCGATCAGGGCGGCGGCCACCGCCCGTTCCTCGGCGAGAAGGACGTTGAGCGTGCGAACGGCGGCACCGGTCGACATCGCGTCGGCCGACATGCCGGCCTCCTTGATCTCGGCCCGCAAATCCCGGCCGAGCGGCATGATCTCACGGCCCGTTCCGATGAGCAGGATCTCGATCGCCTCCGCCTCGTCAAGGACGAGTGACAGGCTCTGTCCGTCGATTGCCCCCGGCGCCGGTGCTTGCCAGGCGTAGATGCCGCTCGGCACGCAGATCAGCGAGCCGCGATGCGACATGCCCGCGAAGCGAAACCCGCCATTGCCATAGGTGTCGATCGGCGCGAGGTGGGGGAAGTGGCGCGGGCGCTCGCTCGCCATCTGCCCAGGTCCGGACTTCTACGCCTCGGCCGGCTCGGCCGACTTCGCGTCATCCGCATCGGCGCTCGGACTGTCGCCACGCAGCTTGAAGAAGATGAGCACCGGCGCCGCGATGAAGATCGACGAATAGGTGCCGATGATGATGCCGAAGATCATCGCCGAGACGAAGGAGCGGATCACCGTGCCGCCGAAGAAGAAGAGCGCCAGCAGCGCGATGAGGGTCATCGCCGACGTCGTGGTCGTGCGCGCCAGCGTCTCATTGATCGACCGGTCGATCAGCTCCGGCAGCGACATCTTCTTGTATTTCCGCAGATTCTCACGGATTCGGTCATAGACCACGACCGTGTCGTTCAGCGAGTAACCGACGATAGTGAGCAGTGCCGCGATACTGGACAGATCAAAATCGAGCTTGACGACGGTGTAGAACCCCAAGGTCATCAGCACGTCGTGGATGGTGCAGATGATCGCGCCCGCCGCGAACTGCCATTCGAACCGGAACCAGACATAGGCCAGGATGCCGGCAAGCGCGACGATCATGCCGACCGTGCCGTTGAAGGCCAGTTCCCGCGAGACGCGCGGACCGACGATGTCGACCTTCTGGAAATCGACCTTGTCCTTGAAAGCCGCGCGTACCCGGGCGATGGCGGCCTGTTGTTCCTTCTCGCCGCCCGCCTGGGCCTGAATGCGCACAAGGACATTCGTGCCGGAGGTCAGGTCACTGACTTCCTGAACCTGGACATCTCCAAGTTTGAGCGTCTCGAGGGTCGTGCGGATCGTGCCGATCGTGACCGACTGCTCGATCGGCTTCATCTCGATCAGAGTGCCGCCCTTGAAGTCGATGCCGTATTGCGGGCCGATGAAGATGAAGATGATCACCGACAGAATGGAGAGCCCGACCGAGATCGGGAAATTGTACCGCCTCAGCCACATAAAGCGGATGTTCGTGTGATCCGGGACGAGACGAAGCTTGTGCATTTGCTTACTTCACCGTTTGAGCGCGCTTCAGATGGTCACGCGCGTAGGTCGTCGCCAGGAGACCCACGTGGCAACCAGAAGCCGCGTGAAGGTGTAGGCGGTGAACACCGTCGTAGCGATACCGATGGCGTAGGTCACCGCGAAGCCGCGGATCGGCCCTGAGCCGAGGTAGAACAGCACGACAGCGGCGATGAGCGTCGTGATGTTGGCGTCGAGAATCGTGCCCAGCGCCCGTTTGAAGCCTATGTCGATCGCCGCGATAGCCGAGCGCCCCTGCCCCGCTTCTTCACGAATTCGCTCGTAGATCAGCACGTTGGAGTCGACGGCCGTGCCGATGGTCAGCACGATGCCGGCGATGCCTGGCAGCGTCAGCGTCGCGCCAAGCGCCGTCAGCACGCCCATCAGCAGAACGATGTTGACGATCACGGCAAGGTCCGCGAGCAGCCCGAAGAAGCCGTATACGCCGAACATCGCGATAGCCGACGGCAAGCGTGCCGATGATCGCGGCGATCTTGCCGGCCTCGATCGAGTCCGCGCCGAGGCCGGGGCCGACCGTACGCTCCTCGACGATCGTCAGCTTCGCCGGCAGCGCGCCGGCGCGCAGCAGGATCGCCAGATCGTTCGCCGATCTGGACCGTGAAGTTGCCGCTGATCTGACCCGACCCGCCGAGGATCGGCTCGCGGATCACCGGCGCCGAGATCGACCTTGTTGTCGAGGACGATGGCGAACGGCTGTCCGACATTCTTCGCCGTG
Source organism: uncultured Alphaproteobacteria bacterium (assembly GCA_963812285.1). Taxonomy (GTDB): domain Bacteria; phylum Pseudomonadota; class Alphaproteobacteria; order Rhizobiales; family Kaistiaceae; genus CAVSRC01. The sequence continues at coordinate 30,636 of CAWEUR010000022.1, forward strand.
ACATCGCCGAACTTGCGCGCGCCCGCCGTGTTGAGGCGGAAGTTGACGACAGGCTCGTTGGTCCGCTGGTCGAAGGCGGCCTGCGCGTCGGAGAGGTCCTCGCCGGTCATGAGCGGCGTGTCATCAACGACGTAGGCGACCTGGGGATTGTTCGCGTCGGGCACGACGATCGTTCCCGGCTTGACCTGCTGGGTCTTGGCCTGCGCCGCGCTGATCGTTTGGACGACCAGATGGAAGGTCAGCTCCGCCGTCTGGCCGACAAGGGCCTTCAGGCGCTGCGGATCGCCAAGGCCCGGCGCCTCGACAAGGATCCGATCTTCGCCCTGGCGCTGGATGCTCGGCTCGGTCGTGCCGAGCTGATTGATGCGGCGATTGATGACCTCGATCGACTGATCGACGATGCTGCGTACCCGCTGCGCCAGGCCGGCGTCGGAATAAGTGAAGCGTGCCAGGCCGTCATTGGCCACCGTCAGATCGAATTCATAGACGCTGCTGCCGCCGAGCAGCGACGAGCTCAAGGGATTCCGCAGTTTCTCGAGCCGCTGCCTGGCGTCATTGAGCTTGTCGAGATCGCGGATACGAACCTGAACCGCCTGGCCCTGGACGCCGAGGCCGGTATAGCCGATGCGTGGATCGACCAGCAGCGCCTTGCGCACCTCGCTGACCAGTTCGCGCAGCCGCTTCTGGATATAGTCGGCGCGGTCGACCTCGTAGAGGAGATAGGCGCCGCCCTGAAGGTCGAGGCCAAGCACGATCTGCTGGTGCGGCAGCCAGCTCGGCCAGCTATTGACCTGCTGCTTGGAGAAGAAGTTCGGAATCGTCAGCACGATCCCGGCGAAAACCACCAAGAGGATCAGCGCGGTCTTCCAGCGGGCGAAGTGAAGCATGCGTAAGGTCCAATACCTGAGCGGCCCGGCTCGGGCCTAGGGGTCCGATCAGTCTTTTTCCTTGACCGGCTCACCCTTGGCGCGGACTTCCGCAACCATCCCCCGGACGAGACGTACGCGCACGCCTTCGGCCAGATCGATCTGCAGTTCGCCCTCTTCGGACACCTTGACCACCTTGCCGATAAGTCCTCCGGTCGTGACGATCGTGTCGCCACGACGGATATTGGCGATCATCTCCTGATGCTGCTTCTGCTTGTTCCGCTGCGGGCGGATGATCAGGAAGTACATGATCACGAAGATCAGGACGAAGGGCAGGAATTGCACAATGACGTCCGGACTCGCACCACTAGCGCCGGTCTGAGCAAAGGCCGGTGTCGAAAACATCAGGAACTCCTTGTCTTGCCGCGTATTGTGCGGCCCGTCCGAAACGGCGCGGACTATAGCCGGGCCGGCATTCTTTGCAAACTTAATAGCCAGCGCCCGGCCGTACCGGCCCGCTTGGCTCCGAACCATCGCTCATGCTACGGCTCCGGCCCGCCCGAGCCATTGGAATAGCCGCCTTGTCCGAGAAAGAACTGCGACAGATCGCCGACCGCCTGGAGACGCTCGTCAAGCTGATCGAGCGCGCCGTTCCCGCCGACACGGCTGACATCGACTATTCGGCGGCCGATGCCTTCGTCTGGCAGCCCGCCGGCCGCAGCCTGCAGCCGGTCGCGGTGGTCAATAGGGTCGAAATCGGCCTTCTCAAGGGCATCGACCGGCTGCGCGACATTCTTTACGAGAACACCGAGCGTTTCGCCAAGGGATTGCCGGCCAACAACGTGCTGTTGTGGGGCGCCCGCGGCATGGGCAAGAGCTCTCTGGTCAAGGCGGTCCATGCCGGGGTCAACCACGAAAGCGCTGGGGACGCGCCA
>CAWEUR010000023.1:0-39266 GCA_963812285.1 uncultured Alphaproteobacteria bacterium
CGCCGTCGGGCCGTTTGCGATCGACATGTATTTGCCGGCCCTGCCGGCGATCACCGCGTATTTTCAAACCACGACCGCGGCAACGCAGATGAGCCTCATGGCCTTCTTCGCGGCCGTTGCGATCTGCCAGCTCGTCTACGGCCCGCTTTCCGATGCCGTCGGGCGCAAGGTGCCGCTCTATTTCGGCCTGGCGCTCTACACTGTCTTCGCGGCCGCCTGCAGCCTGGCGCCGACAATCGAGCTGCTCATCCTCTTCCGCTTTCTGCAGGGCGTGGGGGCCTGCGCTGGCATGGTCATCCCGCGGGCGATCGTTCGCGATCTTCACACCGGCAACGACGCGGCGCGGCTTATGTCGTTGATCATGCTGGTCTTCAGCGTGTCGCCGATTCTCGCGCCGCTCTCGGGCAGCGCGATCTCGCAGTTCTTCGACTGGCGCGGCATCTTCGTTGTGATCGCGGTGATCGGCGCGGCGGCGATCGTCTTCGGCGCGATCTTCCTTCGCGAATCGCGGCCGCCGGAGGCGCGAATCGCGAGCAGCCTCAGCAGCGTCACAAAGAACTACTTGGTGCTCCTGCGCGACCGGCATTTCGTCGCCGTGGCTCTTATCGGCGGCTTCGGCATGTCGAGCTTCTTTACCTATCTGGCGGGCTCGTCGTTCGTCTTCATCGACCATTTCGGCCTGACGCCGACGCAGTACAGCTTCGCCTTCTCGGTGAATGCCATCGCCTTCATCGGTATGGCGCAGCTCACCAGCCGGCTCGGCGGGCGGTTCGGGTTGAGGCGGGTGGTGAGCGTGGCGCTCACATTCTATCTGGTGATGACGGGGCTGTTGACCGCGGTGACCCTCGCCGGCGTCGACAATCTCTACGTCCTCATCGGCATGCTGTTCCTCGCTTTCGGCAGCATGGGGCTGGTGATCCCGTCGACGGCGGTGCTGGCGCTCGAGGACTACGGGCCGACGGCGGGCACCGCTTCGGCGATGCTCGGCACGCTGCAACTCGTCGTTGGGGCGACTGTCATTGTCATCGTCAGCGCGATCTCCAACGGTACCGTGCTGCCGCTGGCGGCGACGATGTTCTGTTGCGCGATGGCGGCCTTCTTCTTCGGTCGCCTGTCGCTCCACAGAGCGATGGCGTAGTTGCGTCGCGTCACTGGCCTTGATCAGCACCCAAGCCTAAATTGGAGTGCAGTTCTCGGGATTCGCTTCCATGCGCCAATATCTCGACCTGATGCGCCGCGTCCTCGACGATGGTGCGCGCAAGACCGACCGGACCGGAACGGGCACTTTATCGGTTTTCGGCCATCAGATGCGGTTCGACCTTGCGGACGGTTTCCCGCTGGTGACGACCAAGAAGGTTCACCTGAAGTCGATCATCCACGAACTCATCTGGTTCCTCTCGGGCGACACCAACATCGCCTATCTCAAGGCCAATGGCGTGTCGATCTGGGACGATTGGGCGGACGAGAAGGGCGATCTCGGGCCGGTCTACGGTGCCCAGTGGCGGTCCTGGCCGACGCCGGACGGTGGATCGATCGACCAGATTTCTCAATTGGTTGAGCAGATCCGTTCGAATCCCGATTCACGTCGCCTGCTGGTCACGGCCTGGAACCCGGCCGAGGTCGACCGGATGGCGCTGCCGCCCTGCCATTGCCTGTTCCAGTTCTATGTGTCGCCGCCAGAGGTGGGGAGCGGCCGAAGCGCGACCGGGAATCCGAAGAAGGGCAGGCTCTCCTGCCAGCTCTATCAGCGGTCGGCCGATGTCTTCCTTGGCGTGCCCTTCAACATCGCTTCCTATGCGCTGCTCACCATGATGATCGCGCAGATAACGGAACTGGAGCCCGGCGATTTCGTCCACACGCTTGGCGATGCGCATCTTTACCTGAACCATCTTGATCAGGCGCGGTTGCAGCTTTCGCGCGAGCCGAAGGCCCTGCCTCGGATGGCGCTCAATCCCAACGTGCATTCTCTCTTCGACTTCGTCTACGATGATTTCACGCTGGAGGGCTACGATCCCCATCCGCGCATCAAGGCCGAAATCGCAGTCTGATGGTGGGCATAAGGGTCTCGGTCATTGCTGCCGTTGCCGAAAACGGCGTGATCGGCGCGGCCGGTGGGATGCCGTGGCGTCTTTCGGCGGACATGAAGCGGTTCAAGCGGCTGACCATGGGCAAGCCGGTGGTCATGGGGCGCAAGACATTCGAATCGATCGGAAAGCCGCTGGCCGGGCGCATCAACATAGTCGTGTCGGGCAAGGAAGGTTACGCGCCGGACGGCGTCCAGGTCTCGCCGAGCCTCGAGGCCGGACTTGTCGCCGCAGTGGGCGTAGCGCGCGCGGCCGGTGACGAGGAAGTCATGGTGCTCGGCGGCGGCACGGTCTACGCCAAGGCGCTGCCCGTCGCCGATCGGCTCTACATCACCCATGTCGAGGCCAATCCGGAGGGCGATACCTACTTTCCGGCGATTGACCCCAGCATCTGGAAGGCCACTTCGGCGGAGCGTACGCCCGCCGGTCCCAAGGACAGCGCTGCCTCGACCTTTGTCCTCTATGAGCGGATTGCGGCCATCGCTGCCAGTTGACAGAGTCGGTTGCGCGTACCAAGTGAAGCCGGACTTGGACTAACCAAACCTGCACGACGGGTCGGCTGCAGCGTGCCGTCGCGTTGAAAGGCAGGGGCAAGTCGCCTATAAGGCGCGCCAACCGAGCCCGGTGGGCGACGCACGACGATCGCGCCCCGCGGCGCATTCTCCTGAAGGGAGCACGATGCCCTGGTCCAATCAATCCGGCGGTGGCGGCTGGAAAGGCGGCAATGGGGGGCCCTGGGGACAGGGACCGCGCAACACCGGTGGCGGCGGATCGAACCCGCCCGATCTTGAGGAGCTTCTCAAGCGGAGCCAGGATCGGCTCAGGCGCGTACTGCCTGGTGGAGGTGGCGGTCCGGGTCGCAACCTTAGCCCGTTCTCGATCATTGCCATCCTGGTCATCGCCGCGGCGCTGATCGGCTACAATTTCTTCACCTTCCGGGTCGAGCCTGATGAGCTTGGCGTGGTCCTGCGCTTCGGCCGTTTCGATCGCCAGGCACCGCCGGGCCTGAACGCGCGCTGGCCCTATCCAATCGAGACGGTCTATACGCCGCAGGTCACCAAGGTTCACCAGGTGACCGTCGGCATGGTGCAGACCGACAGCAGCAACGGCAATGGCCGCGACATCCCCGAAGAGAGCCTGATGCTGACGGGCGACGAGAACATCGTCGACATCGACTTCTCGGTCTTCTGGGTGATCGGCAACGGTGCCGATTATCTCTTCAACATGGAGGACCCCGACGGGACGGTGAAGGCGGCGGCGGAGAGTGCCATGCGCGAGGTGGTCGGCCAGTCCAACATTCAGGATCTTCTGACCCAGGCACGGCAGATCACGGAATCGCAGGTGCAGAAGCTGCTGCAGGCGACGCTGGACGCCTATGGCGCCGGCATCACTGTCACGCAGGTCCAGCTTCTCAAGGTCGATCCGCCAAGCGAGGTCATCGCCTCGTTCCGCGACGTCCAGGCGGCGCGCGCCGATCAGGAGCGCCTGCAGAACGAAGCGCAGACCTACGCCAACAAGGTCGTCCCCGAGGCGCGCGGTCAGGCTTCGCAGATCACCAACGCGGCGAGCGCCTATCGCGACCGGATCATCGCCGAGGCAAAGGGCCAGGCGCAGCGCTTCGATCAGGTCTATCAGAGCTACAAGGCGGCTCCTCAGGTCACGCGGCGACGCATGTATCTGGAAGCGATGGAGCAGGTCTTCCGCGGAATGGACAAGATCATTCTCGACGAGAAGGGAACAGGCTCGGGTGTCATCCCGTATCTGCCGCTCGATTCGCTCAGTAAATCGCCGAGTGGCAGCGCCAAGAGCAATTCGGCCTCGCCCGGGGCGCCCAGTACGTCCGGTAGCTCGGGAGCAGCCCAATGAAGCGCGGCTTTTTTGGCGGCTTCGGCCTCGCGATCATCGCGGCTATCGGCGTCCTGCTCTATCTGAGCGTCTTTGTCGTCAGTCAGACCCAGCAGGCGTTGGTGCTACGCTTCGGCAAGGTGGTGGCGCCTCTCGGACACGCCCTCGGGCCGGTCGAGCAGCCGGGGCTCTACTACAAGCTGCCGCTGATCGATAACGTCGTCTACCTCGACAAGCGGTTGCTCGATCTCAACTCGCCCCCTCTGGAAATCATCGCCTCTGATCAGAAGCGGCTGGTGGTCGATGCCTTCGGCCGCTACCGGATCGTCAATCCGCTGCTCTTCTATCAGAAGCTCGGCACGGTACAGATCGCCCAGTCGCGGCTTTCCGTGGTTCTCAACTCGGCCGTCCGCCGCGTGCTTGGCGATGCGAGCTTCATTCAGCTCGTGCGTGACGAGCGCGCCAAGCTGATGACCCGCATCACCCAGCAGGTCGACAAGGAAGCCCAGGGCTTCGGCGTGCAGGTGGTCGACGTCAGGATCCGCAGCGCCGATCTGCCGGCGGCGAACAGCCAGGCGATCTATCAGCGCATGCAGACCGAGCGCCAGCGCCAGGCGACCGAGATCCGCGCCACCGGCGAGCAGGCCGCCCGGCAGATCCGGGCGGAGGCTGATCGCGAGGCAACGGTCATCGTCGCCGAGGCAAACGGCGAGGCGGACCGGCTGCGCGGTGAAGGCGAGGCCAAGCGCAACGAGATTCTTGCGGCAGCATTCAGCAAGGATCCGGACTTCTTCGCCTTCTACCGCTCGCTGCAGGCCTATCAGACCGCTATGCGGAGTTCCGATACGCGTCTGGTCATCACGCCGGATTCGGAGTTCTTTCGCTATTTCAACGATCCGTCGGGCAAGTTGATGTCCGGTGATCAGCGGTTGATGGCGCCAGTCGTGCCGGTTCCTGGCCCGGCTGCCGCCGCGCAACCACCGACCGCAGCGCCGAAACCCGCCAATCCGGCCACAGCGGCACCGGCCGCGCCGGACGCGGTATCGCCAACGCCGGTCAAGCCCGCGCCGGATGCGGCAACACCGGCGCAATAGGCGATCCGACGCCTTGCCTCAGGGTCGGCGGTGTCCGCATCGCCGACCCGAACGTTCGATGTCGCCGTCGTCGCTTTTTCGCCCTATTTCAAGCATGATCGTTGACCACGGATTCTTCGGAAGCGGCGGGTGATCGCTACCGCGCGTGCCGTTATCTGCCCCCAAGGAGGTTGGCCCATGGCCCGAACTGCTTTCTATCTTTCGCGGTGCCGAGCTGGAACTCTGGCGGTCGCGCTTGCGGCAGGCCTTACGGCCACGGGCGCAGCCATCTCCCCGGCGGAAGCGCGAGGACCGGAATCGATCGCGGATGTCGCCGCGCCGCTGCTCGATGCGGTGGTCAACATCTCCACCAGCCAGACCATCGCCGGGTCGCAGGCGGTGCCGACGCCGCAGCTTCCCGAGGGTTCGCCCTTCCAGCAGTTCTTCGACGATTTCTTCAACAAGAAGAATGGCGCGGACAATCTTCCCCGGAAGGTCCAGTCGCTAGGCTCCGGTTTCGTCATCGATCCCAGTGGCTTGATCGTCACCAACAATCACGTGATCGAAGACGCGGACGAGATTTCCGTCAACTTCAACGACGGGACAAAGCTTGACGCGACGTTGCTTGGAAAGGACGACAAGACCGACCTCGCGCTACTCAAGGTCAAAGTCGATCACCCGCTGGTTTCGGTGAAATTCGGCGATTCCGATGTCATGCGGGTGGGGGACTGGGTGCTGGCGATCGGCAACCCGTTCGGGCTTGGCGGGACGGTGACGACGGGCATCATCTCGGCGCGGAATCGTGACATCAATTCAGGCCCTTACGACAATTTCCTGCAGACCGACGCGGCCATCAATCGCGGCAATTCTGGCGGTCCGTTGTTCAACATGAACGGCGAGGTGATCGGCATAAACACGGCGATAATCTCGCCGTCGGGCGGTTCGATCGGCATTGGATTCGCCATTCCGTCCGCCACGGCTATCAATGTCGTCGACCAGCTTCGTGAATATGGCGAGACCCGACGCGGGTGGCTGGGCGTGCGCATTCAGGAGGTCACCAGCGATATTGCCGACAGCCTTGGCATGGATTCGGCCAAGGGGGCGCTGGTCGCCGGTGTGACTGAGAAAGGCCCGGCGGCGGAGTCCGGCATCGAGCCCGGTGACGTCATCCTCGAATTCGACGGCAAGCCGGTCGCGGCGATGCATGAGCTGCCGCGGCTCGTCGCCGACGAACCGATCGGCAAGGAAGTCCCGGTCCTGGTGTTGCGCAAGGGTGAGCAGAAGACCATCACGGTCAAGCTCGGACGCCTCGAGGAGGCCGCCAAGACCAAGGGCACGACCGAGACGCCGCCGCCCGCCGAACAGCCGCCGCCCGTCGTCGCCGGGCCGCTTGGCCTGACTTTGTCGGACCTCAATCCGCAGATGCGCAGCAAATACGGCATCAAGGACGAGATTTCGGGCGTGGTCGTTACCGACGTCGCCGATGGCAGTGCCGCTTCCGAGAAGCGGGTCCAGCCGGGCGACGTGATCGTCGAGGTCTCGCAGGAAAGCGTCTCGTCGCCGGATGACGTGAAGACCCGGATCGATGCGTTGAAGAAGGACGGCCGGCGTACGGCGCTTCTCCTTCTGTCGAACAAGGACGGCGACCTGCGTTTCGTTGCGGTGCGCCTCACCGACTGAGCGGTGACGCCATCCCGTCGCTCTGCCAGCGCCGCGCGTCGATCCGATAAAGGACGTGCGGCGCCAAAGCATGATCGGGCGGAAGCTTCGGATGCACGAAGTCTTCCGCCGGATCGCGGATCATGCCGATCCGCTCCATGACGCGCCGCGAAGGCGTGTTGAGTGCGCTGGTGAAGGATACCAGCGCTGCGAGGCCGAGGGGTCCGAAGGCATGGGCCAGCACGGCGCGGGCCGCTTCGCTGGCATGGCCCTGGCCCCAGGCCGAGCGGGCAAGGCGCCAGCCGATCTCGATCGCTGGCGTGAAGCGCGCCTCGAAGGTCGGCCTGGCGAGGCCGACGAAGCCGATGAAAGCGCCCGATTGTTTCATTTCCACCGCATAGAGGCCGTAGCCATTGGTGACGATCGCCTCGCGGTTTCGCCGGAGGAAGGCGTCGGATTCGGCCCGAGTCAGCGGCTTGGCGAAGTGCCGCATAACCTCCGGGTCGGCGTTCATCGCCGCAAAGGGCGCGGCGTCGCTGTCCGCCCAGTCGCGCAGGACCAGTCGTTCGGTCTCGATGTAGCGTGCCGGTGTCATGCCGCGAATGCGTCGCGGCGATAGCCCTGGGCAAAGAGGAGGGCGGTGAGATCGGCGTGATCGATCCGTGCCGCGGCCGCGGCGGCAACGGCGGGCTTCGCCCGGAAGGCGACGCCGAGGCCGGCGGCCCTGATCATGTCGAGGTCGTTGGCGCCGTCGCCGACGGCAAGCGTCTCGCCAAGCTCGAGACCGCGCGCCGCGACGGCCTGCTCAAGCGTGGCGAGCTTGGTTTCGCGACCAAGGATCGGCTCGGCGACCTTGCCGGTGAGCTTGCCGTCCTCGGCGAGAAGGACATTCGCGCGGACGGCCTCGAAGCCGATATCCGCGCCGACCCGCTCGGCGAAGGCCGTGAACCCGCCCGAGACGAGGATCGTATGGGCGCCAGCCGCGCGCATGGTGGCGACAAGGGCGCGCCCGCCAGGCGTCGGCGTGATGCGTTCGGCGATCACCTGGTCGATGATGCTGACGTCGAGCCCGACGAGCAGCGCGACACGCTCTCTCAGCGCCGGCGCGAAGGCAATCTCGCCGCGCATGGCCCGCTCGGTGATGCCGGAAACCTTGGCTTTCAGGCCGAGATAGTCCGCGAGCTCGTCGATGCACTCCTGCCCGATCATGGTCGAATCCATGTCGGCGATAAGAAGCTTCTTGCGGCGGCCGACCGCCGGCTGGACGATGACGTCGACCGGCAGGTCGCTGACCAGATCCTCGAAGCGCTCCCGGAATGTCGGGATCTCGATCGCATGGGTCGAGAAGATCAGGTCGCAGGCCTCGTCCTCGGACAGCCATTCGAGGCGCGCCTGGCGGACGGCCGCCGTGCACTGGGCCAGCGCCGCCGCCAGATCAGGACCGCGGCCGGGCTGTGTTATCAAGGTCGCGACGCAATCGATCATGGTAAGCCCCGACGAGGCGACCGGAGGCCGTGACGGACCCGATCGACAAAGCTGTTGGAGAAGGTGCGGCGGCCGTTCTGATAGCCGGCCCGACCGCGAGCGGCAAGTCGCGGCTGGCGCTCGACGTTGCCGGGCGGCACGGCGGCGTGGTCATCAACGCCGATTCCATGCAGGTCTACGGCGCGCTGCGCGTGCTGACCGCGCGTCCGACGTCCGACGACGAAGCGCGCGTGCCGCATCGCCTCTACGGTCATGTCGATGCCGGCGAACGCTATTCGGTCGGGCGCTGGTTGAGCGATGTCGCGGCCGTTCTCGGCGCGGTGCGCGACGGCGGGCCGGCTGGCGGTGGTCGTCGGCGGAACCGGTCTCTATTTCAAGGCGCTGACGGAGGGGCTGGCTGCCATCCCGGACATTCCATACGCTGTCAGGACGCGGCTTGCCGAAGAGGCCGAGGGGACACCAAGCGCCGCCCTGCATGCGCGGCTGGCCGAGGTCGATCCGGAAGGGGCGGCGGTCATTCGCGAGACCGATCGAAGCCGGATCCTGCGGGCGCTCGAGGTTTTCGAGGCGACCGGGCGTCCGCTCGCCCGGTGGCAGGCGGCGGAGCCGCTTCCGCCGTTGATCGAGGCGGCGATGGCCGTTCGTGTCGTCATCGGCCCCGAGCGGAGCGAACTCCACCGGCGGATCGGCGAACGGGCCGAAGCGATGGTCCATGCCGGCGCGCTCGCCGAGGTGGAGGCGCTGGCGCGACGTGCACTCGACCCGGCCCTGCCGGCCATGAAGGCGATCGGCGTGCGGCCACTTCTCGATCACATCGCGGGGCGACATCTCGCTGGACGAGGCGATCGCCTCGATCAAGACCGAAACCCGCCGCTACGCCAAGCGCCAGGAGACGTGGTTCCGGCACCAGACTTCGGATTGGCTGCGGCTGGTCCTGTAGAGCGAGGCGAAGGGGAGCTTGAAGGCGGGATGGGGTGCCGGGTCAGGGAGCGGCACCCCATTCACGCTTCAGGGGGAGGTAGAGACCGACCGGCCTTGGGGAGGCCGGTCGGCCTGGGCGACGTCCTGGAGGGGGGCGGGGTCAGGACGTCGATGACCCTTACCTAGCGCGCATCGGCTGGGTTGGCTGTGACGCGGGTCACAGCGCGTCGCTGCGGCCATGGTCACATGTGTTGGCAAGCGCATCGTCGCGCTGGATGCCAAAACCGAAATCGACGATTGACCGCAGCGGTGTGCGCGCCTATTTTGCCGTTCGAGTGTAAAGGGACGCCGCAATGGCCCGGAAATCCGTCATCGTACTTAGGGAGCGCACCGCCTCGATGGTTTGAAACCGTCGTGATTGGTGGTGCGCGTCAGAGGCCCGGAAGGGCCTTTTTTATTGTCAAATCGCCGCTATGGCTGGAAGAGAAGAGCCGGATGCATGCCGGCGCGTGGAGCGAGTGATGAAGAAGCGTGGTCAACCGTCGAGAACACGGACAGCAGATGACGGGCGCCGAAATGGTCGTCCAGGCGCTGATCGATCAGGGCGTCGAGCACATATTCGGCTATCCGGGCGGCGCCGTGCTGCCGATCTATGACGAGATCATCCAGCAGGACTCGATGCCAGCACATCCTCGTGCGTCACGAGCAGGGTGCCGGCCACGCCGCCGAGGGCTACGCCCGCTCGACCGGCAAGCCGGGCGTCGTGCTGGTGACCTCGGGGCCGGGCGCCACCAACATGGTCACCGCGCTGACCGACGCGCTGATGGATTCGATCCCGCTGGTCTGCATCACCGGCCAGGTGCCGACGCATCTCATCGGCAACGACGCCTTCCAGGAATGCGACACGGTCGGCATCACCCGCCCCTGCACCAAGCACAACTGGCTGGTCAAGGACGTCAACGATCTCGCCCGCGTCCTGCACGAGGCGTTCTATGTCGCGACCCACGGCCGGCCCGGCCCGGTCGTCGTCGACATCCCCAAGGACGTGCAGTTCGCGATCGGCACCTATATCGGTGCCGAAGCAGCGTCGAGCACAAGACCTATCAGCCGCGCATCAAGGGCGATCCGCGCGCGATTCGCGCGGCGGTCGAACTGATGGCGAAGGCCAAGCGGCCGATCTTCTATACCGGCGGCGGCGTCATCAATTCCGGGCCGCGCGCGTCGGAGCTGTTGCGCGAGCTGGTCGAGCGTGACCGGCTATCCGATCACCTCGACCCTGATGGGGCTCGGCGCCTATCCGGCCGCCGATCCGCAGTGGCTGGGCATGCTCGGCATGCACGGCACCTTCGAGGCGAACAATGCCATGCACGATTGCGACGTGATGATCTGCATCGGCGCGCGCTTCGACGACCGCATTACCGGGCGGCTCGATGCCTTCTCGCCGAACTCGCGCAAGATCCACATCGACATCGACCCGTCCTCGATCAACAAGAACGTGCATGTCGACCTGCCGATCATCGGCGACGTCGCCGAAGTGCTGGAGGACATGCTGATCGTCTGGCGGGCGGAGAAGCCGAAGGTCGACAGGGCGGCGCTGAAGAACTGGTGGGCCCAGATCGACCGCTGGCGCGGCCGCAACTGCCTCGCCTACAAGCAGAACGCCGACGTCATCATGCCGCAATATGCGATCGAGCGGCTCTATGCGGCGACCAAGGACAAGGACGTCTACATCACCACCGAGGTCGGCCAGCATCAGATGTGGGCGGCGCAGTTCTTCCGCTTCGAGGAGCCGAACCGGTGGATGACCTCCGGCGGGCTCGGGACGATGGGCTACGGCCTGCCGGCCGCGGTCGGCGTCCAGGTCGCCCATCCGAAGAGCCTGGTCATCGACATCGCCGGCGACGCCTCGGTGCTGATGACCATGCAGGAGATGTCGACCGCCGTTCAGTACGATCTGCCGATCAAGATCTTCATCCTCAACAACCAGTACATGGGGATGGTGCGGCAGTGGCAGCAGCTCCTGCACGGCAACCGGCTGTCGCACAGCTACATGGAATCCCTGCCGGACTTCGTGAAGCTGGCGGAAGCCTATGGCGGCGTCGGCATGCAGGTGACGAAGCCGGGCGACCTCGACGACGCGATCGCGGAAATGATCGCGGTCGACAAGCCGGTCCTGTTCGACTGCCGCGTGGCGGCGCTCGCCAATTGCTTCCCGATGATCCCTTCGGGCAAGGCGCATAACGAGATGCTGCTGCCGGACGAGGCCGAGGACGAGGCGATCGCGACGGCGATTGGCGCGGAAGGCAAGGCGCTGGTCTAGCGCCGGCGCCGGCGGAGAGCGGATCCAGAGGAGCCTATTCATGCGCCTGGCGGCGATCGCGGTGCTCTGCCTTTTCGTCCTGACCGGCCAGACCATGGCCGGCCAGGCGCCGCGCGCCGTGCCGGGCACCATGGTGAGCCTCGTGCCTCTGGACAACTACACGCCGACCGACCGGTTCTCCGGCTTCATCGACCGGGAGACAGGTGGCTCGATCGTGGTGACGCAGATGGCCAAGGCGGCTTTCGATGCCTATGACACGGACGATCTCGCGCGGCTGCGGCCGCATTTCGCACCGGTCGGAATTGCCATCGACGCCGCCGAGCGGACCACCATCGACGGCCATCGGGCGGTGCTCCTGCATGGCCACAAGGGCAAGAGCCGGATCCGTTCGCTCCGGATCTGGGTGGCTCTCATTCAGGCGGATCAGACGATCCTGTTGACGCGTGCAGGCCCTGGCCGCCGTCGCGCCGCCATGAGTTCGACGTCAGGGCGATGCTTGCCTCGGCGAAGGTCGGCTCACTGCCGTCGATCGACGAGCAGATCGCGCTGCTGCCCTACCGGCTTGGGGTGACGAAGCCGTTCAGGCCGGTCCGTACGCTCGCGGGCAATACCCTGGTGATGACGATCGGAGATGCCGATGTCGTGCCGAAGCTCGAGCAGCCGCTGTTGGTCATCAGCGCGACGTTCCATGAGCAGGGCAGGACCGGCTCGCCACACGATGTCGCCATGGCGACCCTCCGCCTGCAGGGGAGGGTCTTCAAACTAGACAAGGTGCTTTCCGAAACGGTGTCCGGTGACCCGGGCACGGAAACCGTGGAGATCGTCGCGGAAGGCACCCATGTGCCCACCGGCACGGCGGTGGACGCGGTCCAGTGGCTCCATCTTTTCGATCATGGCAGCCTCCTGACGCTGGGATTCGCGCGAAGGGAAGCGTGGGATGACGTATTTCCCCGGATGCGCGCCGTTCACGATGGAATCACCTTGAAGACACACTGACCACGGGTAGACAGAAGATCGGCTTGAGCGCCGCGACATTCGGCCGGCATTGGCCGGCGGGCGCTGGAAGGGGACATCATGGCTCGTCAGACCACCACCAAGAAGACCGTGCGCGCGGGCGCGTCGAAACCGGCCCGCGCCAAGGGTCGCTCGCGCGCCAGTGCGGCGAAGGAAAAGGCCGTGGCGACCGCCGCGCCGATGCCGCCGGCTTCGACCTATTTCTTCGAGGAGCGACACGACCGCAGCGAAAGCCATACCCTGGCGGTGCTTGTCGACAACGAGCCCGGGGTTCTCGCCCGCGTCATCGGGCTGTTCTCGGGGCGCGGATACAATATCGACAGCCTCACGGTCTCCGAGACCGAGCATGCCAAGCACCTGTCGCGCATCACGGTCGTGACCACCGCCACGCCGATGGTGCTGACACAGATCCGCGCGCAGCTCGAGCGGCTCGTGCCGGTCCATTCGGTGACTGACCTCACGGCCAATGGCCGCTCGCTCGAGCGTGAGCTGGCGCTGGTCAAGGTGGCGGGCTCCGGCTCGAAGCGGGTCGAGGCGCTGCGCCTCGCCGATGCCTATGAGGCGGCGGTGGTCGATGCGACGACGGATCACTTCGTCTTTCAGATCACCGGTGGTACGGCCAAGGTCGATGAGTTCATCTCGATCATGGCGCCGCTCGGGCTCGTCGAGGTCTGCCGCACCGGTGTCGCCGCGCTCAATCGCGGGCCCGCCGCGATGTCGACGGAATTTCGTTCGTAACATTCATTCAAACCGGCGGCAGGCGCAGCGATGACGCGCTTCGCCGGAACATAACCACTCGGGGGAGGAAGCATGTATCTCGGCACTCAGGATCCGCAGAAGGATGACGACGGCTACCGGCAACTGGCGCAGCTTGGCGTACGCCATGTCTGCGCCGATCCGGAAGGCAATCCGCATGACTGGTCGCTCGACGACCTCAAGCGCCATCGCGAGCGGATCGAGTTGTTCGGCCTGATCCTCGACATGGTGCAACTGCCGCTCAACTCGCGGCCGATCGAGGAGCAGGACAGTCCCGACATCCTGTCGGCCGGACCCGAGCGCGACCGTCAGATCGATTCCATCTGCCGCCTGATCGAGCGGATCCACGAGGCGGGGATCCCGTCGGTCAAATACAATCTCAACATCATCGGCATTCCGCGCAGCGAGCCGGAAGAGGGCCGCGGCGGATCGCGGAACTCGACCTTCCGCTGGGACAAGATGGACCAGAACGCGCCGCCCAGCCTCGTCGGCGAACTGTCCGAGGACGAGAACTGGGAGCGGATCGACTACTTCCTTGAGCGGGTGGTCCCGGTTGCCGAGTTCGAACCGCGTCAGGCTCGCCTGCCATCCGCACGATCCCTATACGCCGCCGGGCTATCGCGGCGTGACGCGGGTGCTCGGCACCGTCGAGGGGCTGAAGAAGTTCGTGATGATGCGCGAGAACCCCTATCACGGGCTCAACTTCTGCCAGGGCACGGTCGGCGAGATGCTCGACGATCCCGCCAAGGAGATTTCCGACGTCATCCGCTGGTTCGGCGAGCGCAAGAAGATCTTCAACGTCCATTTCCGCAACATCAGGGGCGGCAAGCTCTCCTTCATGGAGACCTTCCCGGAAGAGGGCGACATGGACATGTGGGAGTCGGTGCGTCTCTATGCCGAGCTCGGCTACGAATACATGCTGATGCCCGACCACGTGCCGACGATCAGCGGCAACGCCGGCAAGCCGATCGCCTTCTCGTTCTGCTACGGCTATGTCGCGGCTTTGCTCCAGGTGGCCGATGGGCTCTATCCGGGAGCGATCCAGCGGTAGCGGGGCGGCGTCCCGCGCCTGCGGGCCGGGCCTCGCGCCCGGCTCCTGCGATCGTCATCATGCTGGACCGTGCCGCGAGCGCGATGTAGAGAGCGTGCCGTCATGACCTGCTATCTCTCCGTCAACCTCAATGCGATCGCCCTCCTGCGCAACCGGCGCGACCTGCCGTGGCCGAGCGTCGTCGGCATGGGGCGGATCGCGCTCGCGGCCGGTGCCCACGGCCTCACCGTTCATCCGCGCCCGGACGAGCGGCATGTGCGGCGTACTGACGTCTTCGAGCTTGCGGAGATGATCCGCAGCGAGTTTCCTGACCGGGAATTCAATATCGAAGGCAATCCTGACGCCCGTTTCGTCGAACTGGTCGAGGCGGTGCGGCCGGATCAGGTGACGCTGGTTCCGGACGACATCCGGCAGGCAACATCTGACCATGGCTGGGACGTCGCCGCGCACCGGACGTTTCTGTCGAGCGTTGTCGGCGGTCTGAAGGGCCTCGGCCTCCGGGTATCGCTCTTCGTCGATCCGGAGCCGGAAGGCAGCAACACCGCAAATCTCGCGGCCGCCGTCGGCGCCGACCGGGTGGAAATCTTCACCGGTCCCTATGGCGGTGCCTCCGACTCAGAGACGCGTGCGCGCGAGTTCGCCAAAGTCGTGGCGACCGGCAATGCCGCCAAGGCCGCCGGGCTCGGGCTCAATGCCGGCCACGACCTGACGCTCGATAATCTGCCGCCGTTGGTCGAAGCCCTGCCACACCTTGCCGAGGTGTCGATCGGTCATGCCTTGACCGGGGACGCATTGATCCACGGCATGGCCGAAGCCGTGCGGCGCTACCGGGTGGCCGCCGGCGAGATCGCCGACTGACGCGCCTGCCATGGCTGGCGATCTGCTGATTGCTCTGCTGGTCTTCGTCAACGTGACGCTGTTCACGCCGGGGCCGAACAACGTCATGCTGATGACCACCGGGCTGAACTTCGGATTCCGGCGGGCCCAGCCGCATGTCTGGGGCGTCACGCTCGGTTTCGCCTTCATGGTGCTGCTCGTCGGGCTGGGGCTTGGTGCCGTCTTCACGGCGTTTCCCGTCCTCCACACGATCCTGAAATACGGCGGGGCGGCTTATCTGCTCTATCTCGCCTGGATGATCGCGCGCTCCGGACCGGTGCGGGAAGGCAGCGGCGAGGGGACGCCGATATCCTTCTTCCGGGCCGCCGCCTTCCAGTGGATCAACCCGAAGGGCTGGGTGATGGCGATCGGCGGCGTGTCCGCCTATGCGGCGATCCTTGGGTTTCCCGCGAACATGCTCCTGATCGCCGGTCTTTTCGGTGTTTTCGGTCTGTTTTCGAGTTGCACCTGGGTGCTTTTCGGGTCCGCGCTTCGCCGTATTCTGCGCAATCCGACGGCCGTCCGCGTGTTCAACATCGCGATGGCCCTGGCTCTCGCGGCGTCCTTGATTCCGGTCTTTCTCGAGGATCGGCTTTAGGTGGCCGGGTCAGCCCGGTCGAAGGCCGTCGAGGTGAGTCAGAAATCGGCTGTAAGCCTCTCATTTGATTGAATAAAGAGAGCCAACTGGCAGGAATGTTGCCGGTGGGCCTCATGACCGCTCGGCTGGAGAAACGATCCGTGGCACTATTCTGTGGCCACGGAGGGTAAGTGTTTGGCGCTCAGCAGACATTTGGGGCTCGGAATCGTTGAAACGCGCTGGTTCGACGAGCGGCACCACACGGTCCGGCCGCTCTTCGAGTTCCTATCCTATGCGCTAAGGGATCGCTCCGACGCCTTTACTTATGAGCGGTTCGTCGGGGCCGTCTCCTTTCGCGAGTCGGTGCGCTTCATGGGAAGCGGCGGCGCCGAATATCTTTATGTTGCCGCCCATGGCGATTTCAGCCGGATCGAGGCGCCGGACGGTTCGCGGCTGTCGCGCACCTTCATCCGCAACACCTTCTGCGAGGTGAACCGGAACAAGCGGCGGCTGAAGGGCGTGCTGTTCGGTGCCTGCAAGTTCGGCGACGCGCAGAACCTCACCGAATTGCTGCGGCCCTCGCGGGTTCGCGGCCTCCGCGTGCCGAACCGGCTTCTGTGGGTAGGCGGCTACGGGCAGGAGATCGACTACACGCGCAGCTCGCTCTTCGACATCTATTTCTACGACCTGTTCTTCCGCACGAGCGCCAAGACCGAGATCGACCGGGTGCAGAAGACGCTGGATCAGTTGAACCGCTTCATCCCCGGTCTGGTCGACAGCCTGTCGTTCTCGCTCGTGGCGAAGCTGCCGAACGGGCGCTACCGGGACCTGACGAAGATGATCGAAGTGGCGGCGTAAGGGGGTGGCGATGACGGAGTTCAAAGGGTTCGGGCCGAAGGCGCTGGCCTTCTTCACGGCGCTGAAGTTCCACCAGAACAAGGAATGGTTCGACGAGAATCGCGGCCTCTATCAGGGCGACGTGCTCGACCCGATGGTGGCGCTGCTCGACGATCTGACCGCCACCTTCGCCAAGGCCCGCGTGCCATTGAAGGCCGAGGGCAAGCGATCGATCTTCCGCATCAATCGCGACGTGCGCTTTTCCAAGGACAAGAGCCCCTACAAGACCCATGCGGGCGCGGTGATGACCCGATCGGGCACCAAGGGCGATCCGGGGCTCCTCTACATCCATATCGCGCCGGACGGGTGCTTCGTCGCGGCCGGTTTCCACATGCCCGAGCCGCCGAGGCTGGCGAAACTGCGTGCCGCGATCAAGGCGAGGCCCGCGCGGTTTACCGCCATGGTCAAGGCGCTGGAGAAGGGCGGTGTCGCCTTTTCCGACTATGACCGGCTCACCAGGGTCGCGCGCGGTTTCGAGGAGTTCAAGGACGGGCCGCTGGCGGAGACGTTCAAGATGAAGTCGTTTCTGGTGAGGGAGCCGCTCGCCGATGACATGATCACCAAGCCAGAACTCATCCCGGTGATCGTCGATTTCGGCAAGCGGGCGCTGCCGCTGCTGAATTTCGGCTGGGCGGCCGTCGAATAGGCGCCAGAGCGTCGGCGAGGGATCGTGCCGCCGCCGTTGCGCTTGTTCCTCAGGACCGCTAGAACCGCCGGGATTTCCGCCTGCCCAAGCCGTTCGGGCCCGAGGGCCGCGCCCAGTCAAGAAGAGGGAATAAGGAATGCGCGTCTACTACGATCGCGATGCCGATCTCAATCTCATCAAATCGAAGAAGGTCGCCATCGTCGGCTACGGCAGCCAGGGGCGGGCGCATGCGCTCAACCTCAAGGACTCCGGTGTCGGCGAGGTGACGATCGCGCTACGCCCGGATTCGGCGACGGCGAAGAAGGTCGTGGCGGACGGCCTTCCGGTGAAGTCGGTGGCCGAGGCGGCCGCCTGGGCGGACCTGATCATGATGTGTGCGCCGGACGAGCTCCAGGCCGACATCTGGAAGGACCATATCGCCGACAATCTTCGTGACGGCTCGGCGATCGCTTTCGCCCACGGTCTCAACGTCCATTTCAGCCTGATCGAGCCGAAGAAGACGATCGACGTGATCATGATCGCGCCAAAGGGCCCTGGCCACACGGTGCGCGGCGAATACCAGAAGGGCGGCGGCGTGCCCTGCCTGATCGCGGTTCAGCAGGACGCGTCCGAGAACGCGCACGACCTTGCGCTTTCCTATGCCAGCGGCATTGGCGGCGGCCGGTCGGGCATTATCGAGACGACCTTCCAGGAAGAGTGCGAGACCGACCTCTTCGGTGAGCAGGTGGTGCTTTGCGGTGGCCTGGTGGAGCTCATCCGCGGCGGCTTCGAGACGCTGGTCGAGGCCGGCTACGCGCCGGAGATGGCCTATTTCGAGTGCCTGCACGAGGTGAAGCTGATCGTCGACCTCATCTATGAGGGCGGCATCGCCAACATGAACTACTCGATCTCCAACACGGCGGAGTTCGGCGAGTATATGAGCGGGCCGCGGATCATCACCGACGAGACCCGCGCCGAGATGCGCCGCGTGCTCAAGGACATCCAGACCGGCGCTTTCACGTCGGAATGGATGCGCGAGAACCGGGCCGGTCAGCCCAAGTTCAAGGCGACCCGCCGCATGAACGATTCCCATCCGATCGAGGATGTCGGCGAGAAGCTCAGGGCGATGATGCCCTGGATCAAGTCGAACGCGCTGGTCGACAAGGAAAAGAACTGAGCCTTTCGCGGCCGGACGCAGGTCCGGCCTGGACATTTCGCGAGCCGCGCCCCTCGGGCGCGGCTTTCGTTTATTCTGAACTTGATTCTGGACACGATTGGCAATCGGCGAGGACGGGAGCGCCATGCTGAGCCTTTTCGAGATCGGTGCCATCCTGCTCGTCCTTTCGGCGGCCTTCGGATGGCTGAACGAGCGCTTCTTCGGTCTGCCGCACGTTATCGGGCTGCTGGTGATGGCCCTGCTCACATCGCTCGCGCTGATCGTCTTCGACCATCTGGTGCCAGGGCTCGGCCTGCAGAGCGTTGTCGAGAAGGCTGTCCGGTCGGTCGATTTCTACGGCGCGGTGATGAGCGGCATGCTCGCCTTCCTGCTCTTCGCGGGCGCCCTGCAGGTGGATTTCGGCCGCCTGCGGGACGAGGCCTATGCGGTGGGCCTGATGGCGACGGTCGGGGTCGTCATTTCGACGGCGATCGTCGGCTCCGGCTTCTATCTTGTCGCGAGGCTGATCGGCATCGACCTGCCGTTCATCTGGGCCCTGGTCTTCGGCGCGCTGATCTCACCGACCGATCCGGTCGCCGTGCTTGCGCTTCTGAAGTCGGTCAAGCTGCCGCGGCAGCTCGAGATGAAGATCGCCGGCGAGAGCCTTTTCAACGACGGCGTCGGTGTCGTCGTCTTCACGCTCATGCTCGAGATCGCCACCAGCGGCTCGGACCCGACCTTCCTGCATGTCGGCGAGCTTCTGCTGTGGGAGGCGGTTGGCGGCGCGGTCCTCGGCCTGGTCGTCGGCTGGGTCGCGGTGCGGGCGATGGAGACGGTCGACAACTACCCAGTCGAGATCCTGATTACGCTCGGGCTGGTCACCGGGCTCTATGCGATCGCCGCGCGACTGCACATGTCAGGGCCGATCGCGGTCGTCGTCGCCGGCATCCTGATGGGCAATCGCGGGGTGCGCACGGCCATGAGCGACATCACGCGCGAGCACCTCTTCCAATTCTGGGAGTTCATCGATGAGCTCCTCAATTCGATCCTGTTCCTGCTGATCGGGCTGGAAGTGTTCGTCGTGACCATCGATCCGTCGCTCGCCGGCTTGGCGCTGGCGGCCATACCGATCGTGCTCGCCGGCCGGCTCATATCGGTCTCGGCGCCGCTCATGCTCCTGTCGCTTCGCCGGGCCTTCACGCGCGGCTCGATCCCGATCCTGACCTGGGGCGGGGTGCGTGGCGGCATTTCGGTGGCGTTGGCACTGGCGGTGCCGGTCGCGGACGTTCGCGAGCCGATCCTGATCGCCACCTACGCGGTCGTCGTCTTTTCGATTGTCGTGCAGGGACTGACCATCACGCCGCTGGTGCGGCGGGTGATCCGCGACGAGATCGAAGGCTGACCGGGCGAAAGCAGAAGCCCCCGCGCCTGGGGCACGGGGGCTTGGCAGGTCCTGTCCCAGATGGGCGGCTTTTAGGGTCCGACGCAGCGGTGGGTGCCGTTGTAGTCGTACCAGGTGTCCGTCTCGGGGCTGTAGGTGTTGTAGGTCTCCTCGCACCAATTGACGTGCGCCGCCCAGGAGACGCGCTGCGGATAGAGCGGCGGCGGGGGAGGTGGCGGCGGTGCGTAATAGGGCCCCGTGGCAAGGGCCCCGAAGGTCAGGCCGAGAATGGTACCGGCGGCGAAGCCCGCGCCGGGCCCGCTATGCCAACCATGGTCGCGCCGGCCGTGGTCGCGCCAGCCGTGGTCGCGCCAGCCGTCGTGTTGCCAGCCGTGGTCATGCCAGCCGGCATTGGCGGCGGCGGGGATGGCCGTGAGGGAGGCAACGGCAAGCGCGCCGGCCACGGCGACCGAAACGAGGGTCTTCATCTCTGTTTCTCCAGATTCGGCAAATCAGTCACCACTTGCGGTGACGTTGTGCGTAGGCTGAATTTCGCTCTTTCCTGATGAACAGAGCCTGAACGGCAGAAACGGCAGCACAATGGCCCAATCGTGACATCGTCGTCGCAATCTCCCGGTGTCGGCGGGGTTGCCGATCTCGGGTCGGGCCGGTTCAGGCACCGCGCGGGAGGCGATGCTTGACGGGCGCGGCTTCGCACGCCACAAGCGCGGACCGCTTCCGAGGGATCGATCGCCATGTCGCGCCGTTATGTTGTTTTGGACGTTTTCACCGACCGGCCGCTGGTAGGCAATCCGCTTGCCGTCGTCCTTGATTGCGAGGGACTGAGCGATGCCGCGATGCAGGCCATCGCGCGCGAGTTCAATCTGTCGGAGACGGTCTTCGTCCTGCCGGCGGCCAAACCGATCCACTCGGCTCGGGTTCGGATTTTCACGCCGGGCGGCGAGCTTCCGTTTGCCGGTCATCCGACGATCGGGACGGCGGTGCTGCTCGCCCGCGAGGCCGCGCCCGACGGTCCGGGACCGCACGAAAAGGTGCTGGTGCTGGAGGAGAAGGTCGGCCCGGTCCGCTGCGGCGTAACGACAGAGGGGGACGGCGGTCACGCGATCTTCGACCTGCCGCGTCTGGCAGCCGCGACGGATGGGATCGGGGACAAGGAGGCGATTGCGGCGGCGCTGGGGCTGATGCCTGCGGAGATCGGCTTCGAGAACCATCGCCCGAGTGGCTTCGAGGCCGGTGTGCCCTACGCCTTTGTTCCAATCCGCGACCTCGGCGCCATCGGCAAGGCGCGGGCCGACGTGGCGGGGTGGAAGGCTGCCTTCAGCGACACGACTGTCGGCGCCTATCTCTATTGTCGCGAGACGGTCGCGAAGGGCCGGCATTTCCATGCCCGCATGTTCGCGCCCGGCCATGGCATCGCCGAGGATCCGGCCACGGGATCGGCGGCGGCCGCGTTCGCCGGCGTGATCCATCGCTTCGATCAGCCGCCAGGCGGAAGCCATCACTATGTGATCGAGCAGGGTTTCGAGATGAAGCGGCCGAGCCTGATCGGCCTCGAGATCGACGTCGATGACGGCCGCATCGTTGCCGGCCGCGTCGGCGGCGATGCCGTGGTGGTTGCCGAGGGGGCGCTGTTCGCCTGAGCCATCCCGCCGTCAGCGATGCCGGCCCCTTCTCGATTCGTGGTACGCTCACTCCTCGGTGGCCGCGCCACAAGCGACGACGCGCGGCCGGGTTCTGTCGGGGGGAATGCGATGAACCAGGTCCTTCTGTTCCTGCATCTTCTCGGCCTCATGATGGGGGCCGCGGGAGGCATCGGAAATCTCGTCATCATGCGCGTCGCGCCTGGCGTTCCGCCGGCGGAAGCGGCCGGATTACGCCGTCTGCCACCAATCCTGGCCAAGGTCGCAGCCGGTGGGCTGGCGCTCCTGTGGGTGACGGGCGTCATTCTGGTGTGGAGCAAGTACGGCGGAATCGGCAATCTGCCGGGTATGTTCTGGGTCAAGTTCATCTTCGTGCTGTTGCTGACGGCCGCTACCGCTGCGATCGAGATGACGATGGCCCAGATGAAGAGAACCGGAAATATGGCCCTTGGTGCGCGGCTGGCAAAGATCGGCCCGGTTTCCGGCCTCTCGTCATTGCTGGCGGTTTTCTTCGCCGTTCTGGCGTTCGGTTGAGCCTCTTCAGCCGCAATACCCTTGCCGAAGGCTGGGTGTTTTGGCTAAAAGAACTCTGTTCGGAGTGAAACCGGACATTTGTCGGTCGGTTGCCATCGCGTTGGCCGGCTGATGTTGGGAGCAGAGCCCGTGACGATCGCGTGCGATCAGTTCAAGGCATTGGCGACGGAGAGCACCGCTTTCCGCGCTGGGCTTCTGCTTGGCCGGCTCCTTCTCCTTAGACGCCCCTGAGCGTCGGCGGCTCCGTCTGGAGCGGGCACTCAGGGGACGCCTCCACAACACCCCCGATCATGCCCGCGAGACCTTCAGGCGGGCGCGCCTTCGAGAAGGACCAGTATTATGACCGAGACCAAGCCGGACGTAGCGGGCAAGGACCGCATCTTCATCTTCGACACCACCTTGCGCGACGGCGAGCAATCGCCCGGCGCCACCATGACCCTCGAGGAAAAGCTGCAGATCGCCGAACTGCTCGACGAGATGGGCGTCGACATCATCGAGGCCGGCTTCCCGATCGCCTCGAACGGCGATTTCGAGGCCGTGGCCGAAGATCGCCAAGCGCGCGAAGAACTCGGTGATCGCCGGGCTCGCCCGCGCCATTCCCGCCGATATCGACACGGGCCGGGGAGGCGGTGAAGCCGGCGCCGCGACGGCCGCATCCACACCTTCGTGTCGACCTCGCCGATCCATCTGGCGCACCAGATGAACAAGACCGAGGACGAGGTGCTGGAGATCGTCAACGCCGACCGTGACCCAGGCCCGCAACCTCATCGACGACGTCGAGTGGTCGGCCATGGACGCGACCCGCACGCCGATCGATTCCTCGCCCGCTGCACCGAGGCGGCGATCCGCGCCGGCGCGACGACGATCAACCTGCCCGACACGGTCGGCTATGTCGATGCCGGAGGAATATGCCGCGCATGTTCCGCAGGTGCATGGAAAAGGTGCCGGGGGCAGACAAGGTCGATCTTTTCGACCCATTGCCACAACGATCTCGGCATGGCCGTCGCCAATTCGCTGGCCGGGGTCGCCGGCGGCGCGCGCCAGATCGAATGCACCATCAACGGGCTCGGCGAACGGGCCGGCAATGCCGCTCTCGAAGAGGTCGTGATGGCCATCCGCACGCGCGGCGACGTGCTGCCCTACCACACCGACATCGAGACGACGCATCTGTCGCGCGTCTCGAAGGCTGGTCTCGGCGGCCTCGAACTTCCCGGTGCAGTTCAACAAGGCGATCGTCGGCAAGAACGCCTTCGCCCATGAGAGCGGCATCCATCAGGACGGCATGCTCAAGAACGCCCAGACCTACGAGATCATGACGCCGGAAAGCGTCGGCATCAAATCGACCTCGCTGGTCATGGGCAAGCATTCGGGCCGCCACGCCTTCAAGGAGAAGCTGCAGGATCTCGGCTATCGATCTCGGCGACAATGCAGTTCCAGGAAGCGTTCCAGCGCTTCAAGGATCTCGCCGACCGCAAGAAGAACGTCTATGACGAGGACATCGATGGCGCTGGTCGACGACGAGGTCGCCGGCCAGAGCGAACTGATCAAGGTTGTCGCCCTGACGGTTATCGCCGGCACCGGCGGGCCGCAGAAGGCGACGCTGACGCTCGACGTCGACGGCAAGCGGGAGACCCGCGAGGCGACCGGCAATGGTCCGGTCGACGCGACGTTCAACGCCATCAAGGCGATCTTTCCGAACACGGCCAAGCTGTCGCTCTATCAGGTCCATGCGGTGACCGAAGGCACCGACGCTCAGGCCGAAGTCTCGGTCCGTCTCGAGGAGGACGGCAAGTTCGTCACCGCCCGCGCCGCCGATCCGGACACGCTGGTTGCCTCGGCCAAGGCCTATGTCTCGGCGATCAACAAGCTGACGACACGGCGGGCCAAGTCGAAGCCGGGAGTGCTGAAAGCGGTCTAGTCGCGAACTGAAGGCGCGTAGTCTCCCGCTTAAACCGGGGGACTACGTTCGTTCTAGGTTTTGCGATCCCCCAGACGCGCCATTCGTATTCGGGGAAGCGCAGGACGGTCGTGCGTGAGCAAGCCCGTTTTCAAGCCGGAGAGGGTGCGTGCGGTCACCCGCTGGACGTAAGGCACCGCGCGCGAGGCCGGAAACGCGGTGTCGCGGATCGATGCGCCGGCGCGGCTGTTCGATTGGAAGAGCGGCGTCAACCACCAACTGGCCGCCTGATAGAAGCGGACATGGCGACGACGCATGGCCGCGTAGGCGGGCAGGGCCGCGTCGAGCGTTGAATGGCGCGCCAAGGCTTGCGTCAGGACCAAGGCGTCAAGGAGGCCCATATTGGCGCCTTGGCCGAGCTGGGGGCTTGTCGAATGCGCCGCGTCACCAATGAGCACGAGCCGCGCTGCGAAGGGCCGCGGGCAGGTGTAGTGGGTGTAGAAGGCTGGCGATAAGCGCTCGGGATCGTCGAGATCGTCGATCAACGCCGCGGCATCGGGCCAGATCGTTCCGACTTCTTGTTTCCAAGCGGCAAGGCCATCCCGTCGCCATGTTTCGATCATGTCGGCGCGGATGCTCCAGAAGAAGGCGGCGTGGGGACCGGTTGCGTTTGGGATCTGGCCGAGCGGCATGACACCGATCATCCGTCGCGCGGCAACGTAGCGCTGAGCAAGGATATTTCGTGCGAACGGATGTCCGGCGAGCGGTAGCGTTGTCCACAAGGCGCCATAGGCGAAAGGGTGCGGCCGCCGAGTGCTTACCGCGCCGCGCAAAACCGACTGAGCGCCCGAGGCATCGATGGCAAGGTCGAACGGACCGTGTCGCTTTCCCGCTTCGTCGATAAGAACGGGCCGACGATCGGCCGCTTCCTCCACCGCTACCATCCGCGTGGCCGAGACGACCTCAATGCTCTTCGCCTCGAGCGCGCCGTAAAGTGCGTTGAAAAGGATGGCCCGGTGGACGCCTACGCCGTGCAGGTCCGGGCTCAGAGCGGCATAAGCGACGTCGAGAATCTTGCGGCCCGACGGCATGCTAAGGCCTTCCAGCTGGTCGATTCGGGCGCCTGCCGAGACGATCCGTTGATCGAGCCCGAGCCTTTCAAGGACCGCTAACCCTGTCGGCTGAAGGAGCAATCCGGAGCCAACCGGCTTCGGAGTGATAAAGCGCTCGAACAGGTGGATTTGGTGGCCGGCGCGCCCAAGAAACAGAGCCGCCGCCATGCCTGCGAGGCCACATCCGACGATCGCGATCTCCACGGCGCCCTCCCATCGTCAAGTCGACGAGCCTAAGGGGCTTCGCGACGGTGCGCCAGGACGCCGGAGGGCGCCCAAAAGCGGTACTCGCCAGCGAACCAGTGAGGTGCTAACGCTTGCTTGCAGGCGGATATTTCGCGAGAGGAGGGCGATCCTTTGTCGGTGAGCGATCTCAAGGCTTGGCTTGGGCGCACGATGCTTTTCGACGGGCTTGAGGCCGATGACCTTAGCCGGATAGCAGGGATTGCCCGCGAGACAGTCCTTCACACGGAGGAAACGCTGTTCGAGCAGGGCGATGAATCGGACGGGCTCTATTTCATCGTTTCGGGGATCTTGCGTGTTTACTTGACGGCGGAAGACGGCCGTGAGGCGACGATCAACCTGCTCGAGGACGGCGAGGTGATCGGCGAGATCGCGCTGCTCGATGGGCTGCCGCGCAGCGCCGGTATCGCGGCGCTGACCGACACCAAGCTGATCTTCATTCCGCGCGACCCCTTCATGAAACTGCTCGACAGTTCCACGACGCTGGCGCGGCAGGTGATCCTGACACTCTGCGAGCGGCTGAGGGCCGCCAATGCCCAGGTCGATCAGGCGATCTTCCACGATCTTCGACACCGGTTGCTGGTGCTATTGCGCCAGATCGCCGTTCTCCATGGGCGGATTGAGGCGGACATGGCGATCGTCGATCTCGATATCACCCAGGGCTCGCTGGCGCAGATGCTGGGAGCGAGCCGGGAGGCGGTGAACAAGCAGCTTCGGGCGCTTCAGAAGGAAGGCCGCATCGAGGTCGAGGGCCACCGCATCCAGATCTATCGGCAGGCCCGCGCCTGAGGCTGGTTTGGCCTCAGCGATGGTAGCGGCGCCAGAGCGCGGCCGCGGCAAGGGCAAGGGCGACACTGGCCAATCCGGCGCCGAGTGCCTTCAGGCCGAGCGAGAGGAAGGCCTGGCCGATCGCGGCGAGCATCGCATCGGAGCCGGTGACCAGCAGGCTGCCGGAGGAACCGACGATGAGGCTGGCGAAGAGCACGGCACCGGCGGCGAGGAACGAGGCGAAAGCGCCATTTTCGAGCATTTCGCTGGAAGCACCCCGCGTCCGGCCCTGTGGACTGCGGCCATCCCGCCACCGGCGGAAGCGGTTCAGCAGCGAGCCTTCGTTGGCCGATGCCTCGTATGGACGCGCGGTGTGGATCCCGGTGTCGGACATCTCGGTCAGGAGCGCAGCATAGACGGTCATGGCTTGCTTCCTTGTGCGGTCGACCGGTCGTTGCGGTCCACGGCGTTTGTCCCGCCTTGTTGGCAAGAGTCGTAGACCGAGGCGGCCACAGTCGCAGTGATGGGGGTCACACGGCCGGAAACCCTATATGTTTCAATCTGTTGGAAAATAAGTACGGGCCGAAGGCGCCCGTGCTGATTCCGTATGCCGCGATGCGGCCAAAAGCTGGACAGGGGTGGGGGGCTTTGCTAAACAACGCCCGCCTGCGAATGCGATTTCGCACCGGCAGGTCGGGTGTATAGCTCAGTTGGTAGAGCAGCTGACTCTTAATCAGCGGGTCCACGGTTCGAGTCCGTGTACACCCACCAAACAAATCAAAGACTTAGAGGCGAATGCGAGATCAGGTGGCGACCTCGGGGTAACTCCTGGGGTAACGGCAAGGATGCTTGCTGATCTGTCGCACCTCGACGCTTATTCACATAGAGACTGGCGGAAGAGGATCCTCAGGCTGATCTTCCGGGACGATCCTCGGTCTGGCGCTGTGGTCGCTAGTCCTGATTGTCGTCATGGACGGTCCAGGATCCGCACTCAATAAGGATTCCGTTTGGCGATGGATTGTGAATAAGAGTCGAGACGTGCCCCCGTCCAAATCCGACGCGACGCATTGATTGGCCTGCGAACTCCCTCCTCGGGTGGGGTCTCAATCGGCGCCGAGCATGACCCCATCACGAACGAGAATCTATTCGCAATATCATACGGTTGGCGGCGATCTGGCTGGGGTCCGTGTTTGAAGCCGTTTCACAACATTCAGACCGCTTGGTGACCCAGCGGCGATTACAACGCAAGAGCTACGCCCATCCCGCGCGGCAGTCTGAGAAGGCGCTCACTCAGATCGGGGACAAGGCTGTCGAGCGCGGCCAGCTTTGACGATCAGCAATATCTTGGCGGCAGGCGTCCTTACAGAAGCGCCGACCCAAATCTATGCTGGTCAACTTTGGCTATCGTCGATCAGCGGGTCTGGATGCGCGTAGGCCGACAGCGCTGACGGCCGTTCGATCCTGATTTCTGCGCCGTCCACTGCGACACCATGTTTGGCCAGAACCGAGAATGCGCGCGAGAGGTTCTCCGGCGTCATGCCCAGCAGCGAGGCAAGCGTGCGCTTTTCGATCTCCAAGTGGAAGGTGCCGGTGCTGCCCTGTTCGCGGTCGCGACGCAGGATGTAATTTGCCAGCCGCTCGACCGATGTGCGCAGCTTCTGGTTCTTCAGCCCCTTGACCATGCCGCGATAGCGGCCGGCGAGCTCGCCGACCACGGCACGGGCAAAGACCGTATCCTCGAGAAAGATCGCTTTCACGTTGCGCGACGGCACCATCAGGATGCGCGACGGCGCCAGCGTGCGGGCCGACATCAGATGCGCCTGGTCGCGCACGACGGCGGCGAGGATGAAGGTCTCGATCGGCCGCACGATTTCCATGACGGTTTCGCGGTCGCTGCTGCGCGCATAGAGCTCGACGATCCCTTCGACGACGACATGGAGAAAGTCAGCCGGCTCGCCCTCGGTGATCAGATCCACCGATGCCGGGAAGCGCTGAAAGTAGGCGGCCTGCATCAACAATTCGAAGCGCGGATCCGCCATCTCGGCAAAGAGTGGCAGAGCACGGATCACATCCAGTTCGCTGCTGCGCATCGCTGGCTGCCTATTGAAGTTGAACTCGCTTGACAAATGTTAAGTGACAAATCGATTAATAGCAAATTTATGCCTATCACTTTCGTATTTCACTGTTGATCTAAGTACATGTCATATTTTCTTCCGGAAAAATAGCTTGTCTCCTTGATTCTGATCAATACAGAGCCGACCCTGCTCGCCACTCTCCGCGAGGGTCTTGCCAAATCCGTGGGGACACACAATGGAACGCGACGCATCCACACCCGCTGTCGGGGACTCCGAGGTTTCCTATCATCTCTCCGGGACGCCGATGACCGGCTTGACGATGGGCACCTGGGGCTTCTTCGTCGGTTTCGCCGCCGTGGCGCTCTACGGACCGGCAGCCAAGTATTTCCAGGAGCAGATGCATCTCGGCGGCCTCCAGCTCGGCCTGCTGGTGGCGGCGCCGCAGCTCACCGGCTCGCTGCTGCGCATACCCTTCGGCGCCTGGGTGGATCGCGTCGGCGGCCGCCTGCCGATGCTCACCCTGTTCGGTCTGTCGCTCACCGGCATGTGGGGCCTGGTGTTCATTCTACTGACCGCCAAGACGCTGACGATCAGCGCTTATCCGATCATCATCATGTTTGGCTTCCTGAGCGGCTGCGGCGTCGCCTCCTTCTCGGTCGGCATCCCGCAGGTCTCCTATTGGTTTCCGCAATCGCGCCAGGGCACCGTGCTCGGCGCCTATGGCGGCATCGGCAATCTGGCGCCGGGCCTCTTCACCCTGCTTTTGCCTTTCGCGATCGCTACCTGGGGGCTGACCGGGTCCTATTTCGCCTGGTTCACCTTCCTGCTGATTGGCACGGCGATTTACGCCTGGCTGGCGCGCGACGCCTACAGCTTCCAGCTTCGCGCGCAGGGTGTTGACGAGGCGACGCGACGGCGGATCGCTCGGGAGAAGGGACAGGAGTTGTTTCCCTCCAACGCGGTCTGGCACGCGATCATCACCGCGGCCGAAGAGCCGCGCACCTGGGGCCTCGTCGCGCTCTATTTCGTCTCCTTCGGCGGCTTCCTTGCGCTGACGGCCTGGTTCCCGACCTATTGGATCAATCTGCATGGCATGGACGTGAAGAGCGCGGCCATGCTTGGTGGCCTCGGCTTCTCCCTGCTCGCCGCGATCATCCGCGTCGTCGGCGGTGTCATCTCGGAGAAGATCGGCGGCGAGCGCACGGCGATCATCGCTTTTGTCGGCGTGCTCGGCGGTGCGCTGATCCTCACCTTCACCCAAGGATTCACCCTGGCGCTGATCGGCGAATTGTTGATCGCGCTCGGCATGGGCGTCGGCAATGCGGCGGTCTTCAAGATGGTGCCGAAATACGTGCCGGAAGCGGTCGGCGGCGCCGCGGGTCTTGTTGGCGGACTTGGAGCCACCGGCGGCTTCGTCATCCCGATCTTTCTCGGCGCGGTCGTCGATGCGCTGGGGAGCGGCGGCTATGCCGGCGGCTTCTTCGCCTATGTCGTGCTGGCGGTGATCGCCATCGGCGTCTCGCTGTACTTCTGGCGCCTCGACAGACGCGCCGCCCTGGCAACCGTTCATACGCAAAAGGCATGACGCGATGAGCCATCTTCTCGATCGCCTCACCTTCTTCCGTCGTATCGAGGGCGACTTCGCCGACGGCCACGGCATCACCACCAATGAAGATCGTCGCTGGGAGGACGGCTACCGCAAGCGCTGGCAGCACGACAAGATCGTCCGCTCGACCCACGGCGTGAACTGTACCGGATCATGCTCGTGGAAGATTTACGTCAAGGGCGGCATCGTCACCTGGGAGACCCAGCAGACGGACTACCCGCGCACCCGTCCGGACCTGCCCAATCACGAGCCGCGTGGCTGCTCCCGGGGCGCGAGCTACAGCTGGTATCTGTATTCCGCCAACCGGGTGAAATATCCGCTGGTCCGCTCTCGCCTGCTCAGGCTATGGCGCGCGGCGCGGGCGTCGATGGCGCCGGTGGCGGCGTGGAAGTCGATTACCGAGACCCCGGCCAAGCGCGCCTCCTATGTCGAGAAACGTGGGCTTGGCGGCTTTGTCCGCGCCGACTGGGACGAGGTCAACGAGATCATCGCGGCGGCGAACGCCTACACTGTCAAGACCTATGGGCCCGACCGGGTGTTCGGCTTCTCGCCGATTCCGGCGATGTCGATGGTCAGCTATGCGGCTGGGTCACGCTACCTGTCGCTGCTCGGTGGCGTCTGCATGTCGTTCTACGACTGGTATTGCGACCTGCCGCCGGCCTCGCCGCAGACCTGGGGCGAACAGACCGACGTGCCGGAATCGGCTGACTGGTACAATTCAAGCTTCCTGATCCTGTGGGGCTCCAACGTTCCGCAGACCCGCACGCCGGATGCCCATTTTTACACCGAGGCCCGCTACAAGCGGCGCCAAGAGCGTCGTGATCTGCCCGGATTATTCAGAGGCATCGAAATTCGCCGATCTGTGGATCTCGCCGAAGCAGGGCACCGACGCGGCGCTCGGCATGGCCATGGGCCACGTCATCCTGCGCGAGTTCCATGTCGACCGTCAGGTTCCCTACTTCCAGGACTATGCGCGGCAATACACCGACATGCCGATGCTCGTGCGCCTTGTGAAGCAGGGCGCGTACTATGTGCCGGAGCGGTTCCTCCGCGCCTCCGACCTCGCGGACTGCAAGGAGACCAACAATCCCGAATGGAAGACGCTGGCGATTGACGAGACGACGGACGCCATCGTTGTGCCGCAGGGCTCCGTCGGCTTCCGCTGGGGCGAGAAGGGCAAGTGGAACCTCGAAGAGAAGGCCGGGGACGGCCGCGATACTTTGCTCCGACTATCGCTGGCGGAGGTGAAGGACAGCGTTCTGACCGTTGGCTTTCCCTATTTCGGCAATCGCGAACACGACCATTTCCTCGGGACTGACCATCCCGACGTTCTCCTTCGCAATGTCCCGGCGAAGCGCTTGCAACTTGCCGACGGCGAAACGATGGTGGCGTCGGTGTTTGATCTCTTTGTCGCCAACTACGGCGTCGACCGCGGATTCGGCGGCGAGCATCTGGCGGCGGACTATGACGAGATAGCGCCCTACACGCCCGCCTGGGCAGAGAAGATTAGCGGTGTGCCGCGTGATCAGATCATCACCACGGCGCGGGAATTCGCGCGCAACGCCGAGAAGACCAACGGGCGCTCGATGGTTATCCTCGGGGCCGGCCTGAACCATTGGTACCACATGGACATGAACTACCGCGGCATCATCAACATGCTGGTGATGTGCGGATGCGTCGGCCAGTCCGGGGGTGGCTGGTCGCATTATGTCGGGCAGGAAAAACTCCGGCCGCAAACCGGCTGGTTGCCGCTCGCCTTCGGCCTGGACTGGAGCCGCCCGCCGCGGCAGATGAACTCGACCTCCGCCTTCTATGCGCACAGCGATCAGTGGCGCTACGAGACGCTCGATGTGTCGGAAATCCTCTCCCCGACGGCGCCGGCGGGGCCGTGGAAAGGTGCGCTGATCGACTACAACGTGCGGGCCGAGCGCATGGGCTGGCTGCCGTCGGCGCCGCAGCTCGAGACCAACCCGCTGGAGGTCTCCAAACAGGCCGCCGCATCGGGCCTGGAGGCGAAGGATTATGTCGCCAGAGGCCTGAAATCCGGCGAGCTCAAGCTGTCCTGCGACGACCCGGACAATCCGAAGAACTGGCCGCGCAACATGTTCGTCTGGCGCTCCAACCTGCTCGGTGCGTCGGGCAAGGGCCACGAGTATTTCCTCAAGCATCTGCTCGGCACTAAGCACGGCGTTATGGGCAAGAACCTCGGGGAGGATGGCAAGACCAGGCCTGCCGAAGTCGTCTGGCACGAGGAAGCGCCGGAAGGAAAACTCGACCTGCTGGTCACGCTCGATTTCCGCATGTCGACGACATGCATGTATTCCGACATCGTTCTGCCGACGGCGACCTGGTACGAGAAGAACGACCTCAACACCTCAGACATGCACCCCTTCATCCATCCACTGACCAGCGCGGTGGATCCGGCATGGGGCTCGCGCAGCGACTGGGATATCTACAAGGGCATCGCCGAGGCTTTCTCGCGGGTGTCGGTGGAGGTTCTCGGCGTCGAGAAGGACGTCGTGCTCACCCCGATCATGCACGATACCGCCGGGGAGATCGCCCAGCCCTTCGACGTGAAGGACTGGAAGACCGGCGACATCGATCCGATCCCGGGCAAGACCATGCCGGCGGTTACGGTGGTCGAGCGCGACTATCCCAACCTCTACAAGCGCTTCACCTCGCTGGGGCCGCTGATGCAGAAGCTCGGCAACGGTGGCAAGGGGATGAGTTGGAACACCGAGCATGAGGTCGATTTCCTCAAATCGCTCAACGGCGAGGTTCTCGAAGAAGGCGTCAGCGAGGGGCTGGCGCGGATCGAGACCGACATCGATGCCTGTGAGGTCATTCTCTCCCTCGCGCCGGAGACCAACGGCGAGGTCGCGGTCAAGGCATGGGCGTCGCTTGGCGATTTCACCGGACGCGAGCACACGCATCTGGCGATCCACAAGGAGGACGAGAAAATCCGGTTCCGCGACATCGTCGCTCAGCCGCGCAAGATCATATCCTCGCCGATCTGGTCGGGTCTGGAATCGGACAAGGTCTGCTACAGCGCCGGCTACACCAACGTCCACGAACTGATCCCGTGGCGGACGCTCACCGGCCGCCAGCAGCTCTACCAGGATCATCTGTGGATGCGAGCCTTCGGCGAAGGCTTCTGCGTCTATCGCCCGCCGATCGACACAAAGAGCGTCCAGCCGGTCATCGACCGCAAGCCGAACGGCAACGCGCCGATCGTCCTCAACTTCATCACGCCTCACCAGAAATGGGGCATCCACTCGACCTATACCGACAACTTGCTGATGCTGACCCTGTCGCGCGGCGGCCCGTGTGTCTGGATCAACGAGACGGACGCCAAGGTCGGTCGGGATTGTCGACAACGACTGGATCGAGGCGTTCAACTCGAACGGTGCGCTGGTCGCCCGCGCCGTCGTCTCGCAGCGCGTCAAAGCGGGCATGTGCATGATGTACCACGCCCAGGAAAAGATCGTGAACGTGCCGGGCTCCGAGCAGACCGGACGACGCGGCGGCATTCACAATTCGGTCACCCGCACGGTGCTCAAGCCGACCCACATGATCGGCGGCTACGCCCAGCAATCTTACGGGTTCAACTACTACGGCACTGTCGGCTCGAACCGCGACGAGTTCGTCATCGTCCGCAAGATGGCGAAGGTCGACTGGCTCGACGAACCGGCCGTCGATCAGCCTGCGCCGGTGGAGGCCTGACCCATGAAGATCCGCGCGCAGATCGCGATGGTGCTGAACCTCGACAAGTGCATCGGCTGTCACACCTGTTCGGTCACCTGCAAGAACGTTTGGACCAATCGCGAGGGCATGGAATACGCTTGGTTCAACAATGTCGAGACCAAGCCCGGCATCGGCTATCCGAAGGATTGGGAGAACCAGAAGCGCTGGAAGGGTGGCTGGCGGCGGAAGCGCAATGGCAAGCTCGAGCCGCGCATCGGTGCCAAGTGGCGCGTGCTCGCCAACATCTTCGCCAATCCGGATCTCCCTGAGATCGACGACTATTACGAGCCTTTCACCTTCGACTACGAGCATCTGCAAACCGCGCCGGAGATGACGGCCTCGCCGACGGCACGACCGCGCTCGCTGGTCTCGGGCAAGCGCATGGAGAAGATCGAGTGGGGGCCGAACTGGGAGGAGATTCTCGGCGGCGAATTCGCCAAGCGCTCGAAGGATTTAAATTTCGAGGGTGTCGAGAAGGAGATCTACGGCGCCTTCGAGAATACCTTCATGATGTATCTGCCGCGGCTCTGCGAGCACTGTCTCAATCCGGCCTGCGTGGCGGCCTGCCCATCCGGCGCGATCTACAAGCGCGAAGAGGACGGCATCGTTCTCATCGATCAGGACAAGTGCCGCGGCTGGCGCATGTGCGTCTCCGGCTGCCCCTACAAGAAGATCTATTACAACTGGTCGAGCGGCAAATCGGAGAAGTGCATCTTTTGCTTCCCGCGCATCGAGGCCGGCCAACCAACCGTCTGCTCCGAGACCTGCGTCGGCCGCATCCGCTATCTCGGCGTCATCCTCTACGACGCCGACCGGATCGAGGAAGCGGCGAGCGCCGCCGACGAGCAGGATCTCTACGAAGCCCAACTCAAGGTCTTCATGGATCCGAACGATCCGGCGGTGATCGCACAGGCGCGCGCCGATGGCGTGCCGGACAATTGGCTCGAGGCTGCCCGCCGCTCTCCGGTGTGGAAGATGGCGATGGAGTGGAAGGTCGCCTTCCCGCTCCATCCCGAATACCGAACGCTGCCGATGGTCTGGTACGTGCCGCCGCTGTCGCCGATCCAATCGGCGGCCGAGGCCGGCAAGATCGGCATCGACGGCGACATGCCGGACGTGCGTTCTCTGCGCATCCCATTGAAATATCTCGCTAACCTGCTGACCGCCGGCAAGGAGGAGCCTGTTGCCCTGGCGCTGGAGCGCATGCTCGCCATGCGTGGCTATATGCGGGCGAAGACGGTCGACGGGGTGATCGACGAAGGCATCGCGGCGCGCGTCGGTCTCGCACCCGATCAGATCGACGAGATGTATCAGATCATGGCGATCGCCAATTACGAGGACCGTTTCGTCATCCCGACCGCCCATCGCGAGCTCGGCGAGGACGCCTACGACATGCGCGGCTCCTGCGGTTTCTCCTTCGGCAATGGCTGCGCCGGCGGCACGAGCGAGCCCAATCTTTTCGGCTCGCCGAAGCGGGGGAAGACACCGATGGAGGTGATGTGATGGTCAAGACATTCAAGGTGCTCTCCGCGCTCCTTTCCTATCCGAGCGAGGATCTGCGGCGGTCGGTACGCGAGCTGCGCGACGGCCTTGCTCGACGACGAATCTCGTCGTCAGCGACGCGCGGCGCGCGATCAACCTGCTGATCGACGATATCGCCATCGGCGACCTGATCGATCTGCAGGAACGCTATGTCGATCTCTTCGACCGGACGCGCTCGCTGTCGCTGCATCTCTTCGAGCATGTGCACGGCGAGAGCCGCGACCGCGGCCAGGCGATGATCGATTTGCAGGCGCTCTATGAGAAGCATGGCCTGGTCATCGGCGCCGCTGAGCTGCCCGACTATTTGCCGCTCTTCCTGGAATTCCTGTCGATCTGCCCGCTCGACGAGGCCTGCAAGACGCTCGGCCAGACCGCCCACATCCTGGCGGCGATCGGCCAGCGCCTCGCCAAGCGCCAATCGCCCTATGCGGCGGTCTTCGACGCACTGGTGGCGCTGTCGGCGCTGAAGCCGGACGCCGGCCGACGTCGCGGCCCTTCTCGAGGAGCCCGATGTCGAGCCGACCGACTTCGCCGCTCTCGACGCAGCCTGGGAGGACGAGCCGGTCACCTTCGGCCCCGGACGACGGCAATGGCTGCAAGGACGGTCTCATCGCCAAGCTCCGCGCCGCCCGTCGGCCAGCCCCGGAAGCCCCGGCACAGTGAGGTCCCGATGAACACGTTCCTCAACCACCTCGTCTATGGCTGGTACCCCTATCTCTGCCTGACGGTGTTCATCGTCGGCAGTGTCATCCGCTTCGATCGCGAGCAATATACCTGGCGTTCGGGCTCCAGCCAGCTTCTGCGTCGCCGTCAGCTCGCCTGGGGCTCGAACCTATTCCACGTCGGCATCCTCATCATCTTCGCCGGCCACTTCGTCGGCCTACTGACGCCGATTGCCGTCTTCGACTGGCTCGGCATTTCGCATGGCTTCAAACAGATGCTGGCGATCGTCGTCGGTGGCGTTGCCGGCATTGCCTGCTTCGTCGGGCTGACGCTGCTCATCCACCGCCGGCTGTTCGACCCGCGCATCCTCAGGACCTCATCCTTCGGCGATATCGCCATCCTGCTGATCCTTTACGCGCAGCTCATTCTCGGACTGTCGACCATCGCCGTGTCGCTCCAGCATCTCGATGGCCATGAGATGGTGAAGTTCATGGGCTGGGCGCAGGGCATCCTGACGCTCCAGCCGGATGCCTGGACACAGATCGTCGGTGCCAATCCGATATTCAAGCTGCATCTGTTTCTGGGCATGACCATCTTCCTGGTCTTCCCCTTTACGCGGCTGGTGCACATCTGGAGCGCGCCAGTCTGGTACCTCGGTCGGCGCGGCTATCAGATCGTACGGACGCGCCCTCAAGCCGCGCGCGTAGGCGCCGTGCCGACGGCCTGGCCGCGGGAGCGGCGGTCATGAACATCCTTCCACCGCGCAAGAAGGTATCGACTGCCCCGACCATCGTCTCGGTGAACGGAACGGCCATTCCGTCAAAGGCAATCACGCGCGAGATCCAGTATCACCCGGCCGGATCGCCGGCCGAATCCTGGCAGAAGGCGGCGGAGGCGCTGGTCCTGCGTGCGCTTCTTCTCGAAGAGGCGCAGCGGCAAGGCATCGCCGCCAAGCCGTGACGGACGACAAGGGACGGCGGGAGACGGAAGAGGAAGCGCTGATTCGCGGCCTCATCGAGCACGCCGTGCAGGCCCCGACACCGACCGAATCGGAACTCCGGCGCTATTACGACAGCCAATCTCGGGAAATTCCGCGCGGCGGAACTGATCGAAGCGCGCCATATCTTGATCGCGGCGCGCGCCAGACGACTCGGCCGCCTATGAAGCGGCGCGAGAGAAGGCCGAAGCGCTTGCGGAGACTGTGGCCGTTGCGCCGGATAGCTTTGCCGAACTGGCGCGCGCCCATTCCGACTGCGCGTCGTCGGGCGAAGGCGGCTTCCTCGGGCAATTGACGCCGGAGGAAACCACGCCCGAATTCGCCGAGGCAGTCGCCGGCAATGGAGGAAGGCGAGACGAGCCACGCGCCCGTCGAGACACGCTACGGCTTCCATCTCATCCGGCTCGAGCGGCGAATCCCAGCACGAACGCTGCCCTTCGAGTCGGTCAAGATCCGAGTTGCCGACTATTTCAGCGAACGCGCACGCCGCACGGCAACGGCGCAATATCTGGCGCGCTTGGTGGAGCGCGCCGAGATTACCGGCGTCGCCATCGCCGGCGCCAGTGCGCAGCGAGTAAACTGAGACCCACGCCATGCTTCTCGGCGACATCATTGCGCGGCTGGAAGACGAGACGATCGCGACCGAGACGATTGTGCGTCTCGATGATCTCGGCCTCATCGCCGAGATGACGACGCGCGCGGCGGATGCCGGTCTTTCGCTCGGCGGCTACGCGACCTGGGCCGTGCGCCACTACGCCGACAATGCGCCAGACGACGAATGGACCCAGCTCATCGGCGTCCTCGGTCGGGCAGAAGATCCCGGCGCCGTCTGTCTCAAGCGCGCCTTCACCTATGTGCTCGCCGCCGCGAGATAGACCGATGGGAAACTGGACATGCAACGGGAACAGACGGGCTTGGCGCGCATCGCCATCTTCAGCTACGGCTTCCGCCCCTTCTTTCTCGGCGGCGCGGCCTGGGCGGCGGTGGCGATGGTGCTTTGGGTCGGCGAGCTTTCCGGCGCCTGGAGCTTCGCCGGCAGCTATGGCGCGGTTGCCTGGCATGCCCACGCTCTGCTCTTCGGCTATGTCTCGGCCATCGTTGCCGGCTTTCTCCTGACCACCATCCCCAATTGGACCGGGCGACTGCCGGTGCGCGGCGGACCACTGATGGCGCTCTTTCTCCTCTGGCTCGCCGGCCGCGTGGCACTGCTCTGCGTCGATCGGATCGGCCTCGTTGCAGCGATGGCGATCGATGCATCCTTCCTCATCGTCTTCGCCTTGGTCATCCTGCGCGAGATCGTCGCCGGGCGGAATTGGCGGAACCTCAAGACGGTGCTGCTCGTCCTAATGCTTGCAGCGGCGAATGTCGGCTTTCATTGGGAAGTGCTCCGGACCGGGGCGCCGGACGTTGCGATCCGCGCCGGAACCGCGGCGATCATAGGGCTGATCATGTTGATCGGTGGCCGCGTCACGCCAAGCTTCACGCGCAACTGGCTGGCCCGCCAGGGCGCAGCGCATCTGCCCGCGTCCTTCGGCCGTTTCGACATCCTTGCTCTCATCGTCTCGGGGTTGGCCTTGGCGCTTTGGCTCTTCGCACCGGATGCCAAGTCCACTGGCGTGATCCTCCTGACCGCCGGCGCCATACAGGCGGCACGACTTTGGCGCTGGGCTGGCCTGTCGGCGCGGCACGAGCCGCTCGTCCTGGTGCTGCATCTCGGCTATCTCTTCGTGCCGATCGGCTTTGTCCTGGTCGGGGTCTCGATTCTCTGGCCGGACGTCGTTCCGACCACCGACGCGTTGCACGCTTGGACGGTCGGCGCAGTCGCCATGATGACGCTTGCCATGATGACCCGCGCCACGCTCGGCCACACCGGCCGCGATCTCGTCGCAGGACCCCTGACCCGACTAATCTATGGCGCTATTCTTATCGCCGCGCTCTGCCGGCTGGCGGCTCCGTTTGCGCCGGACGTCACAATGATGCTTCTCTCGATCGCCGGCCTTGGCTGGATCCTCGGCTTTGCCGGATTTGTGCTCGTCTTCGGTCCGATGCTGCTGCGGCCACGCCTGACGTCGTGACGCCGACCGACGATACCGGTCTCTCGTTCAGCATGGAGGTTCCGATGCCCGACACCAAGACCAAGCTGCCGTCCGCCGCCGGACGCATCGCCGAGAGCCAGCCGGACATCTGGAAGGCCTATGCCGCCCTCGGCAAGGCCTGCGCCGAGGCGGGGCCGCTCGATGGCGAGACACTCCGCCTGGTCAAGCTGGCGCTTTCAATCGGCGCGGCGTCGGAAGGCGCGGTCCACTCGCACACACGCCAGGGTCTGGCCGAAGGTGCCTCGCCCGAGGCTCTGAAGCAGGTCGCCCTTCTTGCCGTCCCGACGATCGGCTTTCCGCAAGCGATCCGCGCTCTGACTTGGATCGAAGACGTTCTTGCGGGCGCGTCATGACTGAGGTACCCGGTATCGTTAGGGCAGTTTCCGGGGTGCTTTAAGCTACTCTCAGGCTCTGCTGGTCGGTTTCAATCTGGTTGAAGTCGACCACGGTGTGATTAGGCACCGAAGCATGACACTATCCAAATCCGACGCAGCGCATTGATTCGCTTGCGAATTCCCTCCTCGGGGTGGGGTGTCAATCGGCGCCGGGCATGCACCCATCACGAACGAGTATCTATTCGCAATATCATACGGTTGGCAGTGATCTGG